>NZ_JBUZST010000001.1:0-1058512 GCF_055407965.1 Pseudomonas sp. B611 | reverse complement strand
AGGGCATGGTCAGATCCTCGCGAAATCGACCCTGCCAGTTAAAAACTGTTACCTATGTGCGTGAACTGATTTGTAACCCATGTGGGTGAGTCATACCGGCGAAGGCCTTTTGCTTACTTTTGGGCCTTTCCAAAAGTGAGCCGCTGTAAGAGCGGAACCCTAAGTGGCCGTTACCGCAGCAATGGATATGTACTCCGACCAAAAAGCTCCAGCGCCCGACACATAGCCTTCGCGAGCAAGCCCGCTCCCTCATTTGGACCGCATACACCCACCAAAACTCGGACGCCTGCGAAAAAAAGCGATCGCAGGCAAGCCAGCTCCCACAGTAGAGCCGGTTTACACCCGGTAAAAATCGCCCGACCGCCAGTCCGTCACGGGAGCAAGCTCCCTCGCCACAGGTCCAGCAGCAATGCACAAAGTTGTGTAGATACCTATGCCGCGATGACGCCAGCAGATTCAGCGCTTGACCAACTGATACACGCGCTCTTCAAGCCGCGTAACGCCATCCTGCACAAACTTCCAGCTCTCGCCCAGGATGTCCTGCTCTTGCAGCACCTGCAGCGCCCAGCGCTCGCCTATCAGCAACTGAACCTCTTCATCCGTCACCGCGAACGGAGGACCCGCCTTCTGCACTTGCTCGTAGTCCAGGGTAATCAACAAACCCTGGCAGCCTGATGGCAACCACGTATTCAGGTGATCGGTGTACTGCGCCCGCATCAGCGGCGGCAAGGCGATCAGCGCCGCGCGATCATAGAGCGCTGCACAATCGGCCAGCACCTCGGCATCCAATGCGAAGAAATCGCCGCACCAGATCTCGATCAAATCCGCCTGATACACCTTGAACACACCCCGCTCGGTGATTCGCGGCGTCAGATCCTGCTCATTGAAAAACGCCTCGACCGCCTGCTCGGACAGCTCCACCCCCACTACTCGCAGGCCTTGGCTGGCCAGCCACATCAGGTCCAGGCTCTTGCCACACAACGGCACCAGCACCTTGGCGCCTTCGGCCAAGGGTGGCCAGTGCCGTTGCAGGTAAGGGTTGACCTCGGGCAAGTGAAAGCCGATCTGATTGCGCGCCCAGCGCTCCCGCCAAAACTTAGGCTCCATGGATCACCCCGAAAATTCGATCAAATAGTGCTAAAACTTATATTAGATTTAGATCAATGATCTGATTGAAGATGGGCCCATCTTAACGCTCAGGACCCTTCTTATGCTCCCTAGCCTGTTTATCTCCCATGGTTCGCCCATGCTCGCCCTGCAACCCGGCGCCAGCGGCCCGGCATTGCAGCGCTTGGCCGCGCAACTGCCGCGCCCGCAGGCGATCGTGGTGGTCTCGGCGCACTGGGAAAGCCATGAACTGCTGGTCAGCGGCAGCGCCGCACCGCAAACCTGGCACGACTTCGGTGGCTTCCCGCGTGAATTGTTTGCGGTGCAATACCCGGCGCCCGGCGACCCGCAGTTGGCCGGCGAGATTGTCGAGTTGCTGCACGCCGACGGCCTGACTGCGCGCATCGATGAACGTCGTCCCTTCGACCATGGCACCTGGGTGCCGTTATCACTGATGTACCCGGCGGCGAATATTCCGGTGGTGCAGGTTTCCCTGCCCAGCCGCATGGGCCCTGCCCTGCAGACGCGGGTCGGGCATGCGCTTGCCAGCCTGCGTGAGCACGGCGTGCTGCTGATCGGTTCGGGCAGCATCACCCACAACCTCGGCGAGCTGGACTGGCACGCCGGGCCGGAGAGCATCGAGCCGTGGGCACGGGATTTCCGCGATTGGGTGGTGGACAAGCTGGCAGCCGATGACGAAAGCGCGCTGCATGATTATCGGCGCCAGGCACCGCATGCCGTGCGTAGCCATCCGAGTGACGAGCATCTGTTGCCGCTGTACTTCGCGCGCGGCGCTGGTGGGGATTTCAGCATCGCGCACCAAGGCTTTACCATGGGTGCCTTGGGGATGGACATCTATCGATTCGGCTAACACAGGTTTAAATGTGGGAGCGGGCTTGCTCGCGAATGCGTTGGTTCAGTAAAAAATTTTGTGACTGACACACCGCATTCGCGAGCAAGCCCGCTCCCACAGTTGACCGAGTGATCTTCCTTAAAAATCAGGCAAAAAAAATCCCCGAACCAGTCGGGGATTTTTTATGTGCGATCAATCAGCCCAGGGGCGGATCAATCTTCGCGGTAGCGACGCAGCTTCAGCTGCTTACCGGCAACGCGAGTGTCTTTCAGCTTGGCCAGCAGTTTTTCCAGACCGTCTTCCGGCAGCTCCACCAGGGAGAAGCTGTCACGGACCTGGATGCGACCGATGGCTTCACGTGCCAGGCCACCCTCGTTGAGGATAGCGCCCAGCAGGTTCTTGGCAGCAATACCATCACGCGCGCCCAGCGCGGTACGGCAACGAGCACGGCCTTCAGCCAATGGAACCGGAGCACGACGCTCACGATCACCACGGTCTGGACGGTCGCCAGTACGCTCTGGACGATCACCGCGTGGCGCGTTGTTCGGAACCAGTGGGCGCTCTTTCTCGATCGCAGCCAGGGTCAGGGCTTGACCGTTGGTTGCTTTGCGCAGCAGGGCTGCAGCCAGGGCACGCGGGGTGCAACCGATATCGGCGGTCAGGCGGTCCAGCAGGTCGCCGTGGGTCGATTCAGCGTCAGCCACCAGTGGCGCCAGGCTGTTGGTCAGTTTCTTGATGCGCGCATCCAGAACAGCTTGTGCATCCGGCAGGCGCACTTCGGCAACTTTCTGACCGGTTACACGCTCGATCACTTGCAGCATGCGGCGCTCACGTGGAGTCACCAGCAGCAGTGCACGACCTTCGCGACCCGCACGGCCGGTACGGCCGATACGGTGAACGTAGGACTCTGGATCGTAAGGCATGTCAACGTTGAACACGTGGGTGATACGTGGAACGTCAAGGCCACGAGCGGCAACGTCGGTCGCTACAACGATGTCCAGACGGCCATCCTTGAGGGAGTCGATCACGCGCTCACGTTGGTTCTGGGCGATGTCACCGTTCAGCGCAGCGGCTTTGTAGCCTTTGGCTTCCAGGGCACTGGCCAGGTCCAGGGTCGCTTGCTTGGTGCGCACGAACATGATCAGGGCGTCGAAGTCTTCGACTTCCAGCAGGCTCAATACAGCCGAGGTCTTCTGGTCAGCGTGAACCAACAGGTGAGCCTGTTCGATCGCGGTAACGGTCTGGGTCTTGGTCTGGATCTTGACGTGCTCTGGGTCACGCAGGTGACGCTCGGCAATGGCACGGATCGACTGTGGCAGGGTAGCCGAGAACAGTACGGTCTGACGGGTTGGTGGCAGTGCCTTGAAGATGACTTCCAGGTCATCCATGAAGCCCAGCTTCAACATTTCGTCAGCTTCGTCGAGAACCAGGTGGTTCACGGTCGACAGGACTTTTTCGTCACGACGCAGGTGGTCGCACAGACGGCCCGGCGTGGCGACAACGATCTGTGCGCCATTACGGATTGCTTTCAGTTGTGGGCCCATAGGCGCGCCGCCGTAAACGGCCACAACGGTTACACCTGGCATTTGCTTGGCGTAGGTTTCGAAAGCGGTTGCTACTTGCAGCGCCAACTCACGGGTTGGCGCCAGGA
Organism: Pseudomonas sp. B611; assembly: GCF_055407965.1. Taxonomy (NCBI): domain Bacteria; kingdom Pseudomonadati; phylum Pseudomonadota; class Gammaproteobacteria; order Pseudomonadales; family Pseudomonadaceae; genus Pseudomonas; species Pseudomonas sp. B611. Next base: position 1,054,901 of record NZ_JBUZST010000001.1, on the reverse strand, counting down.
TCAGGGCTTGCGGCTCGCGCTTGGCAGGATCGATGCAGTGCAGGATAGGCAGGGCGAACGCGGCGGTTTTACCGGTACCGGTTTGCGCCTGGCCAATCATGTCTTTGCCGGCCATGATGATCGGGATCGATTGCTGCTGAATCGCCGAAGGTTCTTCGTAGCCAGTCGCGATGACGGCAGCAAGAATGTTCGGGTTAAGATTAAAAGCGGCGAAGCCGCCGGTTTCCTGGGTCATGGGTCTGCCTCTAAGTGCATCCGCAAAGACCCATGCTCCAAAGCTGCGCATGCCGTGTTGAGACTCAAGAGTCGCCCTGGCTGCTTTGTCGGCGGGGATTTGCGAAAACGAATGAAAGAAAAAAGATTCGTCAAGGAAGAGTCCGCTGTGCGGACGTGCAGCCGAAGCTGACTTCGGGGAATTGCGCTACCTAAACGCGGCCCGGTTAAAGGCCGGCGCGCACTATACCGGAAATAGCTGAAAAAGGGAGCTTTTTTTATCGCAAAGCGCCGATAAACCGCGCTGCGTCACAGTCTTTGCAGATAAGTCCCACAGGGTCTATTTTTCAAAGGCCCGGCCCTGCTGGTCATAACGCTTAAACGGTTCACCCAACCCTTCAGGCCCTTCGGTCTGAAACCTCTCCCGCGCCCGAGGGCACACCCGATGAATCAAGCCAGCAGCAGTCGCGTCAGCCGTGAATTACAGGGCCATGTCTTGCTGCTGGGCCTGGACCGGGTGGCCAAGCGCAATGCTTTCGACCTGGATCTGCTCAATGAGCTGAGCCTGGCGTATGGCGAATTTGATCGAAATGATGAAGCCCGAGTGGCCGTGGTATTTGCCCACGGCGAGCACTTCACCGCCGGGCTCGACCTGGCGAATGTCAGCAGCGTGATGGCCGGGGGCTGGCAACCACCGTTGGGCGGCTGCGATCCGTGGGGCGTGTTCGCCGGCCCCAGGGTCGGTAAACCGGTGATCGTGGCGGCCCAGGGTTATTGCCTGACCATCGGGATCGAGTTGATGTTGGCGGCGGATATCAACCTGTGCGCGAGCAACACGCGCTTTGCGCAGATGGAAGTGCAGCGTGGGATCTTTCCATTTGGCGGCGCGACGTTGCGCTTTCATCAGATCGCCGGCTGGGGCAATGCGATGCGCTGGCTGCTCACCGGCGATGAGTTCGATGCCCATGAGGCGCTGCGCCTGGGGCTGGTGCAGGAGGTGATGGCCAGTGAGGACTTGCTGCCCCGCGCCATCGCGCTGGCCAACCGTATTGCGCGACAGGCGCCATTGGGGGTGCAGGCGACGTTGATGTCGGCGCGCTTGGCACGGATGGAAGGCGAAACCGTGGCGGCAGCTGCATTGCAGCCGATGGTGGATAAACTGCTGAATAGCGAGGATGCCAAGGAAGGTGTGCTGGCGATGGTGGAGAAGCGGCCAGGGGTGTTCAAGGGGATTTGAGTTGACTGTGAGGGCCTCTTCGCGGGCAAGCCCGCTCCCACATTTGGACTGCATTCCCCTGTTGAAATGCATTCCCCTGTGGGAGCGGGCTTGCCCGCGAAGGGGCCAGTTCAGGCAATCAAGTAGCCGGCCGGAGAGCCTTGATCAAAGGCTGCAACGAATACCCTAATCGTGGTGCCAGGGCCTCGGCACGCGCCGTCAACGCTTGCATATCCAGCTCCTGATCCAACTCCGAAGGCACCAGCAAAATCACATTGCCCTCCTTCACCGGCAGTTCCCAGTAATGCCGGTGGTACAACCCGCGCAGCAACGCCGCACCCAACGGTTTGCCGTCGTCGGTGGCCCACTGGTTGATCACCAGCCAGCCGCCGGGGTTGAGTTTCTTCTGGCAGTTTTCCAGGAAGGTCCAGGCCAGGTGCCCGACGCCAGGGCCGACATCCGTATACAGATCGACGAAGATCAGGTCGGCCGGCTCAGCGGTTTCCAGCAATTGCAGGGCGTCGCCGATGCGGATGTACAGGCGCGGATCGTCGTCCAGCCCCAGGTACTCAATGGCCAGGCGCGGCACGTCAGGGCGCAGCTCGATGGCTTCGACATCTTCCAGTGGCAGGAATTTCAGGCACGCCTGGGTCAGCGTGCCGGCGCCGAGCCCAAGGAACAGCGCGCTCTCCGGCTGCTCATGGCACAACGCACCGATCAGCATCGCGCGGGTGTAGTCGTACTCCAGCCAGCTCGGGTCGGCGGTGAACACGCAGCTTTGCTCGATGGCATCGCCAAACTCGAGAAAACGGTAATCGGCCACTTCGAGCACGCGGATCATGCCGAAGTCATCATGGACTTCGGCCAACAGGCGCTCGACACGCTCCTCGGTCATCACTACTCCTAAAGGGTTTACCGCACGGCAAGGGCGCGATTGTCGGCCAACCGGCGGCAACAGGTCACGCACTAATTGCTGATAACATTGGCGCCCGACCGTCAATCAGCCAATCGAGTTCATGATGAGCCAACCCTGGAGCCCCGACAGCTGGCGCGCCCTGCCGATCCAGCAACAACCCCAGTACCCGGACGCTGCACACCTGTTGCAAGTGGAGCAGAGCCTGGCCAGCTACCCACCGCTGGTGTTTGCCGGGGAAGCCCGCGAGTTGCGCCGTCAGTTTGCCGAAGTGACCCAGGGTCGCGCGTTCCTGTTACAAGGCGGCGACTGCGCCGAGAGCTTTGTGGAGTTCTCCGCCGCAAAAATCCGCGACACCTTCAAGGTACTGCTGCAAATGGCGATCGTGATGACCTTCGCCGCCGGCTGCCCGGTGGTGAAAGTCGGGCGCATGGCCGGCCAGTTCGCCAAGCCGCGTTCGGCCAACGATGAAACCATCGACGGCATCACCCTGCCCGCCTACCGTGGCGACATCGTCAACGGCATCGGTTTCGATGAAAAAAGCCGCGTGCCGGACCCGGATCGTCTGTTGCAGTCGTATCACCAGTCCACCGCCACCCTCAATTTGTTGCGAGCCTTCGCCCAGGGCGGTTTTGCCGACCTGCACCAGGTGCACAAGTGGAACCTGGACTTTATCGCCAACTCCGCCCTGGCCGAGAAGTACAGCCAACTGGCCGACCGCATCGATGAAACCCTGGCCTTTATGCGCGCCTGTGGCATGGACAGCTCGCCGCAACTGCGCGAAACCAGCTTCTTCACCGCCCACGAAGCGCTCCTGCTCAACTACGAACAAGCCTTCGTACGCCGCGACAGCCTGACCAACGACTACTACGATTGCTCGGCGCACATGCTGTGGATCGGCGACCGTACCCGCCAGCTGGACGGTGCCCACGTCGAATTCCTGCGCGGCGTGAACAACCCGATCGGCGTCAAGGTCGGCCCGAGCATGAACCCCGACGACCTGATCCGCCTGATCGACATCCTCAACCCGGACAACGACCCCGGCCGCCTCAACCTGATCGCGCGCATGGGTGCCGGCAAGGTCGGCGACCACCTGCCAAACCTCATCCGCGCCGTACAGCGCGAGGGCAAGCAGGTACTGTGGAGTTCCGACCCGATGCACGGCAACACCATCAAGGCCAGCAGCGGCTACAAGACCCGCGACTTTGCGCAGATCCTGGGCGAAGTGAAGGAGTTCTTCCAGGTCCACCAGGCTGAAGGCAGCTATGCCGGCGGGATTCATATCGAGATGACCGGGCAGAATGTCACCGAGTGCATCGGCGGCGCGCGACCGATTACCGAGGATGGCTTGTCAGACCGTTATCACACCCACTGTGATCCGCGGATGAATGCGGACCAGTCGCTGGAGTTGGCGTTTTTGATTGCCGAGACCTTGAAGCAGGTCAAGCGCTGAGAGTTTAGTTGCCTGCGCTGACGCCTTCGCGAGCAAGCCCGCTCCCACACTTGACTGCATTCCAAAGCTGAAACCCGGTCAAATGTGGGAGCGGGCTTGCTCGCGAAGGCGGCCTAAAAGCCAACATCCATATCAAGCATGGCTGCTCTTAACCGGCCAGCACTCGCCCGCTGGCAATTCAACTGCACCCGCTCCAACCCCAGCCAATCCGCCATCTGCCGCAAATTCAACGCCAACGCCAGCATCCCCTCCTCGTCCAACCCCGGCTCCTCCTCATGCACCGCATGCACTGCCAGGCAACCATTGGCGCGCTCCGCCCGCAAATCAACCCGCGCCGCAATCCGTTCATTGTGCAAAAACGGCAGCACGTAGTAGCCATACACCCGCTTCTCCTGCGGCGTGTAGATCTCCAGCCGATAACGGAAATCGAACAGCCGCTCGGTGCGACTGCGCTCCCAGACCAGCGAATCGAACGGTGACAGCAACGCGCTGGCTGGCACTTTGCGCGGCACTTTCGCCGCCGGCAGGCAGTACGCCGCCTGCTTCCAGCCTTGCACCTGGCATGCCTGCAGTTGCCCGTCTTCCACCAACTCCGCGAGGCGATTGCGGCTGTCGGCGGGGTCCAGGCGGAAGTAGTCGCGCAGGTCCTTTTCCGTAGCCACCCCCAAGGCGGTGGCGCTGTGCAGCAACAAGCCACGCAACGCTTCGGCTTCGCCTACGCTGGCGTGCAGGAACTCGCCAGGGATCACCCGTTCCGGCAGATCGTAGAGGCGCTCAAACCCGCGCCGACCGGCCACGGTGACCAGCCCGGCGGCAAACAGCCATTCCAGCGCGTGCTTTTCCTCACTCCAGTCCCACCACGGCCCGGCGCGCTCTTCACGGGTGGACAAGCTGCCCGCCCCGACGGCGCCTTGCTGCTCAACCGTCTTCAGGACGCGCTGGATAATCGCCTGTTGTTCACGCCCAAAGCGCGCCATCTGCGCGTAAATCCCCTGGCCTTGCCGTGCCCGTTCCATGCGCCAGCGCATCAATGGGTACAGCGCCATCGGCAGCAGCGAGGCCTCATGCCCCCAGTATTCAAACAGCGAGCGCCGCCGCCCCTGGCTCCAGGCGGCCTGTTCAAGGATCTGCGCAGAATAGTTGCCCAAGCGGGAAAACAGCGGCAGGTAGTGCGAGCGCACCACGGCGTTGACCGAATCGATCTGCAACACACCCAGGCGTTCGATCACGCGATTGAGGTGTGCGGCCTTGATCTGTGCAGGCGCCTGGCGCCCGGAAAAACCCTGGGCTGCCAGCGCCATGCGGCGAGCTTGCTTAAGTGAGAAAGACAGGTCGGCGGGCATGGGACTCTCCGTGTGGGCGCGCCGACCACCCTACTGCATCCACGGTCATTTTCGCAGCGGATCTTGCCAGGTATGCAGGCGGCGCTCACGCTCCACATCCGCGCGGCGCAGCCCGATGTCCTTGAGCGCGTCATCGCTCAAACTCGCCAACACCTGGCGTTCCTGCCAGCGGGCCAGTGCATTCAGCACGCCGCTAAATGGGCGCTTCGCCAGCAATACAAAACCTTTTTGACCTTTCATCTTTTCGCCCTCCCTTGGGGATGGCACAAGTGTGTGGCCCGGCTTATGATCAATCCAACGAATGTTTCTTATGCAACACATCTCAGAGATTGATGAATTGTCAGGCTACCCCAGTATCGATACCGAAGTACTGCGCACCTTCGTCGCCATCGCCGACCAGGGCGGTTTTACCCGCGCCGGCGAACAGGTCAACCGCACCCAGTCGGCGGTGAGCATGCAGATGAAACGCCTGGAAGAAGATGTGTTGCAGCGCAAGCTGTTCGAACGCGATGGCCGCCAGGTGCGCCTGACCCCCGAGGGCCAAGTGCTGCTGGGTTATGCGCGGCGCATCCTGAAACTGCACAGCGAGGTGTTCAATACCCTGCGCGAGCCGCATATGATCGGGCTGGTGCGCATCGGCACGCCGGACGACTACGTGATGCGTTTTCTGCCGGGGATTCTCAAGCAGTTTTCCAAGGCCTACCCGCTGATCCAGATCGAGTTGCACTGCGAGTCGTCAACGGTGCTGATGCAGCGCCGCGACCTTGCCTTGACGGTTATCAGTCGCGAACCCACCAAGGAAGTCGGCGAGTTGCTGCGCACCGAACGCATGGTGTGGGCGGCGGCGCCGTGTTTCTGCGTGGACGAACATGCCGCCCTGCCGCTGGCGATTTCCGGCCCCGACTGCCTCTACACCCAGTGGGCCTGCTCGGCACTGGACGCCATTGGCCGGGACTATCGCCTGGCCTATCACAGCTCCAATGTCGCGGCGATCCAGGCGGTGGTCAACGCCGGCCTGGCGGTGATGGTCAGCATGGAAAGCCTGGTGACCGAAGACCTGCGTGTGCTGGGCAGTGAGCAGGGGTTCCCGTCACTGCCGTCGATGAACCTGCACTTGCTGCGCAACCCGCTGATGGCCTCGCCCATTACCGCATGCCTGGCCGATTACATCATCGAAGGTTTCAGACTTTAAAGGTCAGCATCACCGCGCACACGATCAGGAAACCGCAAAACAGCCCGCGCAGTACCCGCTCCGGCAAGGCATGGGCGACTTTCACCCCCCAACTGATACTGAGCAGGCCACCGACCGCCAAGGGCACGCCGATCAACCAATCCACTTCGTGGTGCCAGGCGTACGTCACCAGGGTCACACCGGTGCTGGGCAATGCCAGGGCCAGGGACAGGCCTTGGGCGACGACTTGGGTGGTGCCGAACAGGCTGGTCAGCACGGGCGTCGCAACCACCGCGCCGCCGACGCCAAACAACCCGCCCATGGACCCGGAAGCCGCACCCAGCACCCCGAGCCATGGCCAGGAGTAGCGCATCTCGGCCGTTGGCGGCGCATTGCGTGTGAACATGCGCAACAGGTTGTAGGCCGACAGCGCCACCAGGAAGGCGATAAACCCGATACGCATCGCCCCCGCATCCAGGCCCACCGCCCAGATCGAGCCCAGCCACGCGAAGCAGAACCCCATGATGCCCAGCGGCAGGGCATGGCGCAGTTGAATACGATTGCGCTGGTGGTAGCGCCACAGCGCGAGCATCACGTTGGGCACCACCATCACCAAGGCAGTGCCTTGGGCTATTTGTTGATCCAGGCCGAAAAACACCCCCAGCACCGGGATGGCAATCAGCCCGCCGCCGATGCCGAACAAACCGCCCACCGTGCCCAAGGCCACGCCCAATACCAGGTACAACGCTAAATCCACCACAACTGGCCACTCCACAATCCCAAGGCCTGCATGCTACGCAGTCCGCTCTAGCACGGAAACGCACAGCAACGCACAATGGCTGTGCCGATCTCGCATAAGCGCCTGCCATGAACCCGAATACATTGACCGACCAATTGAGCCTGTTCCTCGATGTGCTGGAAACCGGCAGCTTTTCCGCCGCCGCGCGCCGCCATCCCCTGACGCCCTCGGCGGTGGCGCGGCGTATCGACAGCCTGGAAAATTCCGTGGGCAGCCGCCTGTTCCAGCGCAGCACCCACGCCGTGGTGCCGACCCCGGCGGGCCTGGCGTTTGCCGAGCGTGCGCGGCGGATTGTCAGTGAGTTGCAATTGGCGCGGGCCGAAGCGGTATCCCTGAGCCATGCGCCCGAGGGCTTGATTCGGGTAGATGCGCCAGCCGCGTTTGGCCGCCGGCACTTGGCGCCGGTGATCGCCGACTTCCTCAACGTGTATCCAGGGCTGGACGTGCACCTGCACCTGATCGACAGCTTTGTGGATATGCAGGGCGCGCACTTGGGCAAGGTTGACCTGGTGCTGCGCGCCGGGCATATCGTCGACACCCGGCTGATTGCCACGCCCCTGGCGAGTATCGTGCGCATCGCCTGCGCCAGCCCGGCCTACTTGAAAAGCCGCGGTACGCCGCGCCATCCACGCGATCTTTGTGAGCATGACGGGCTGGACTGGGATGGTCTGGCGCCGATGTTCGCCTGGCGTTTCGAACTGGATGGGCGCCGCGCCACCTATCGCCCGCAGCGCATCCGCATGAGCGCCAACAACGCCGAGGCCCTGCTCTCCGGCGCCTTGGCCGGACTGGGTATCGCCCATTTGCCGACGTGGCTGGCCAGCGAATACCTGGTGCGCGGCGAACTGGTGCCGCTGTTTTGCGAAGACGGCCTGCCAAGCCCGGAGACCACCGGTATCTACGCCCTGCGCCTGGAACAACAGCCCAACGCTCGCAGCCGATTGTTGCTGGAATACCTGAAAACCCGTTTCAGCCCGGTACCGCCGTGGGATCTGGCGTTGCAGAGCGGTTTGGTCTGACTGCGCGGCCAGAATTATCTGGCGCATTAAACATTTGCCCGCTAGATTCCAGCCCATAGATGCTTTTGCGAGGTACCCCATGAGCAAAAATCCCGCCCCATGCGAATCCCTGATGCTGGACAACCAACTGTGCTTCGCCCTGCACTCCACGTCGCTGCTGATGACCAAGGTCTACAAGCCGCTGCTGCAAGCCCTTGGCCTGACCTATCCGCAATACCTGGCCATGATGGTCCTGTGGGAAGAAGACGGTTTGACCGTCGGCGAAATCAGCAGCCGCCTGCTGACGGATCCGGGCTCACTCACCCCGCTGCTCAAGCGCCTGGAAGCTGAAGGGCTGCTGAGCCGCACGCGCAGCCGTGAAGATGAACGGGTGGTGGTGGTGGAACTGACCGACACCGGGCGCGCCCTTCAGGAGAAAGCCATGGGCATTCCGCAGTGCATCCTTGGCGCCAGCGGCCTGGAGTTGGAGCAGTTGCGCAAGTTGCAGGAAGACCTGATCGCGTTGCGCAGCAATCTGCAGGCCAGCGTCTGACGCAATAGACCAGCCACCCAAACCTGAAGTGTGGGAGCGGGCTTGTGTGGGAGCGGGCTTGCTCGCGAAAGCGTAGTGTCAGTCACTGGATCTGTTGCTGCCCCACCGCATTCGCGAGCAAGCCCGCTCCCACAATTGAACTTCGCAGATCTCAAAAATAGTTTGTAAATTTATCTTGCGCGCAAACCATTAGCGCTATACATTCATCTTACCAACTACTTAGCGCGCTAATATTTAGCGCTACACACCCAAGAGGACGACACCATGCAAACTCTCTATACCGCAGTAGCCACCGCCACCGGCGGCCGTGATGGTCGTGCGGTTTCCAGCGACAACATCCTCGACGTCAAACTCTCCACTCCCAAGGAACTGGGCGGCGCCGGTGGCCAGGCCACCAACCCTGAGCAACTGTTCGCCGCCGGCTACTCGGCTTGCTTTATCGGCGCGCTGAAATTCGTCGCCAGCCAGACCAAACGCAAAATCCCGGATGACGCTTCGATCACGGCCCATGTGGGCATCGGTCAAATCCCCGGTGGTTTCGGCTTGGACATCGACCTGCACATCAGCCTGCCCGGCCTGGATCAGGAGGACGCGCAAAGCCTGGTCGACGCGGCCCACCAGGTGTGCCCGTACTCCAACGCCACGCGCGGCAATGTGGATGTGCGCCTGCACGTCACGGTCTGATAAACAGACGCCCATAAAAAAACCCGACGCTAAGTCGGGTTTTTTTCGTATCGGCGGGGCCAGAATTACTTCTTGGCGCGACCTTTGTACGAACCGCCTTCGCGGGTGTCGATCTCGATCAGGTCGTCGATCTCGATGAAATCAGCAACTTGCAGCTCGGTACCGTTAGCCAGCTTGGCCGGCTTCATGACCTTGCCCGAAGTGTCGCCGCGAGCGGAACCTTCGGTGTAGGCAACTTTACGCACGATGGTGGTCGGCAGCTCTACGGAAACCAGACGCTCTTCGAAGAAGATAGCTTCGCAAACGTCGGTCATGCCTTCTTCGATGAACGGCAGAACGGCTTCGATATCTTCAGCGTTCAGCTCGTACATGGTGTAGTCGGTGGTGTCCATGAACGTGTAGGTGTCGCCGCTGATGAAGGACAGGGTCGCTTCTTTGCGGTCGAGGATTACGTCGTCCAGTTTGTCGTCGGCGCTGTAAACGATCTCGGTCTTGTAACCGGTCAGCAGGTTCTTCAGCTTGGTCTTCATGATTGCGCTGTTACGACCAGACTTGGTGAACTCAGCTTTCTGAACCAGCCAAGGGTCGTTTTCGAGACGGATCACTGTACCGGGTTTCAGTTCTTTACCAGTTTTCATTGCATATATCCGAAATTTGGATGGGATTTACAAAATTCAAGGTGGCGTATCATATCCAACTTTCATAAAACTGTACCAGCGCCGTCGCAAGATCGGCCTGCAAGGCCTGTTCCAGACACCAGGATTCGGCGTGCTGGCTGAGCTCTGGCCCGTGCTCAATGAGCATTTTCCACGGTTGTGCCATATCGCCCTGCGTGTTCCAGGCTTGCCACAGCGCGACCAGTGCCGCCCGCGCCGCTGGCGACAACGCGGCGGTGTACAGCGCCAGAAACGCGTCGAGCTTGTCGAGGTGAATGTCTTCGTCCTGCCGGTAGATGTGCCACAACAGCGGCCGGCCGGCCCATTGCGCCCGTACGAAGGAGTCTTCGCCGCGCACCGCATTGAACTCACAGCACCACAGCAGGCGGTCATATTGGTCCTGGCGCACAAACGGCAGCACCTGCAGCGTCAGGGCATCGCGCTGATGCACGTCGCCCACCGCCAGCTCCTCGACACCCAGCCAACGCTGCACATCACCCAGGATGCGCCCTTCCGGCACCAATAGATGGGTGGTACGCCCGTCCGTCGATAACACGTCCAGCCACGCGGCGAGCCCGGCGTTTTCGTAGGCAAACAGCGAGATCAGCCGCGCACCCGTTGCAGGAAATACGCCCAGGGTTTGCAGGAATTGTTGCTGCGCGGCGGTATCCTGCTGAAACGCCCGACGCTGCTCAAGCAACCCAGCCTCACGCAACAGGCCCCCCGTTCCCGGACGGAAACCGGGAAAGAAGAAGTACTTCTGCACGCCCTTGTACTTCACCGAGGGCAACCGGTGACAGCCCACCACCCAATCCTCGGCGCTCAGGTAATCCAGGTTCATCCACAACGGCGGGCGTTCGCGCGCGGCCATGGCGTCCATATAGTCAGGCGGCAGTTGGCAGGCGAACGCGGCAATCACCACATCCGCCGCTGCCGCGCCCTGCCATTCGGCCGGCCAGTGGCGCACTTCGACGCCGGCCTGCCATTGCTGGTCCACCTGAACATCGATCTCCGGGCACATGCGCTCGAACGCACGCAGGTCATCGACCCACAAACGCACATCGCAGCCATGCTCTGCCACCAATTGCCGGGCCAGGCGCCAGGTCACGCCGATGTCGCCGTAGTTATCGACGACGCTGCAAAAAATATCCCAGCGGGCTTTCATTCCGGGCTCCAACGCTTAAAGGCTCGATTGTCCGTATAAATGCGCCGATGCAGAAGACTTGATCGCGATTATTCTGCACGGTGGCTGTGCGACAATCGCCGCCATGCCGCAAATGCCTGCCAGGAGGCCGCCATGTCTGATCGTCCGTTGTCGTTGTTCAAGCTCAGTGCCGCCATCGCGTTTGGCGTATGGCTGGGGTTTGTCGCCATTGCGCTGACCGCCTGGTTGGCGTCGCGCTACCTGTTCCCAGAAAGCCTGGCACCGGTGGCACAGGCGGTGCAGCAACTGGGCAAGCCGGTAGAGGTGGCGCCTGAACCGCCGAACCGCATGTTCGAGCAGTATCAACAGAACCTGCACAAGCAGGAACAGCAACAAACCCTGGACCAGGCCCGCAACAATGCGCGCAACCTGTCCAACTCCAAATGCCAGTTCTGGCTGCAACAGGACCAGAACGCCCCCAACGAAAAGACCCGGGCCAATGTCCTGCAATTCTGCGATTGATGACCATGAATAAACACGCCGTCCATTCACTGATCCTGGAAAAGCTCAGCATCGATCTCGACATCGCCCAACGCGCTGCGCAAACCGCCTACGAAACCGCGACCCACGAAGAAAACATCGCCGAGAACAAGTACGACACCCTGGGACTGGAAGCGTCCTACCTCGCGGCCGGGCAAGCCAAGCGCGTCGAAGAGATCAAGCAGGCGCTGACGCTGTGCCAGAACCTGCCACTGCGGGCCTACGATGATCAGCGCGGCATAGAAATTGGCGCGCTACTGGGCCTGGAAGACGAGAACGGCCGCCAGCAGTGGCTGTTCCTCGCGCCGGACGGCGCAGGCTTGAAGGTGGATGTGGTGGGGCAACCGGTGACCGTCATCACCCCGCGCTCGCCCCTGGGCAAAAGCCTGCTGGGCAAGTTCGAAGGTGATGAGGTGGAGATTCTGGTGGCGGGCGCCCGGCAACACTTTACGGTTACCGAGGCCAAGTAAGGGAGTGACCGTGGCGAGGGAGCTTGCTCCCGCTGGAGTGCGCAGCGCTCCCAAGATCTTGGGGCCGCTTCGCAGCCCAGCGGGAGCAAGCTCCCTCGCCACAGAAGCCCCCCCTCGTCTTTGCGGTGTTAGTGGACAGGCAGTTCAACGCCTTCGAACAGCTCTTCCAGTTCCTGCTTGTTGTGGCACTGGATCGCCTTCGCCATGACTTCGCGGGTCAGGTGCGGGGCGAACTTCTCGATGAAGTCGCACATGAAGCCACGCAGGAAGGTGCCGCGACGGAAGCCGATCTTGGTCACGCTGGATTCGAACAACTCGCTGGCATCGAGCACCACCAGGTCTTTATCGAGATTGGTGTCCACCGCCATCTTGGCGACGATACCCACGCCCAGGCCCAGGCGCACGTAAGTCTTGATCACGTCGGCGTCGGCGGCGGTGAACACCACTTTCGGCGTAAGACCGCGATGGCTGAACGCTTCGTCGAGCTTGGAACGGCCGGTGAAACCGAACACGTACGTCACGATCGGGTATTCGGCCAGGGCTTCCAGGGTCAGTTTCGGCAGCTTGGCCAGCGGGTGACCTTGCGGCACCACCACGCAACGGTTCCAGCGGTAGCACGGCATCATCACCAGGTCACCGAACAGCTCCAGGGCTTCGGTGGCAATCGCGAAATCGACGGTGCCATCAGCGGCCATCTCGGCGATCTGCATCGGCGAACCCTGATGCATGTGCAGGGCCACGTCCGGGTATTGCTTGATGAAGTCGCGGATCACCGGCGGCAACGCGTAGCGTGCCTGGGTGTGGGTAGTGGCGATGGACAGCGTGCCCTTTTTCTCGTTGGAGAATTCCTGGGCAATCTGCTTGATGCTTTCGACTTTACGCAGGATCTCGCCAGCGGTGGTGATGATGCGCTCACCGGCCGGGGTCACACGGGTGAGGTGCTTGCCGCTGCGGGCGAACACCTCAACGCCCAGCTCGTCTTCGAGCAGGCGGATCTGCTTGCTGATACCGGGTTGCGAGGTATAAAGGCTTTGAGCCGTAGCGGAAACGTTGAGGTCGTGGTGCGCCACTTCCCAGATGTAGCGCAGTTGTTGAAGCTTCATATGTATCCCTCAAAGCAGATAGACGCCACGGGTATCAGCGACGGTATATAACTATATTAAAGGTTAGACAGATAAATCTAGAACTTTTTATCGTTTTCTACCCTCACGCGTCGTCACTGCGTCGACGCTGTAGCGAGGGCACCAGGTAAACCGGCACCGTAGACAGTTGCAGCACCCGTGCAGCGGTGCGTCCAAGCGGTGTGGCCGCCGCCGTTGCATGGCTATGACTGCCGACGATCAGCAGATCGACGGAGAGTTTACGCAACTGGTCGAGTATCACCTCGCAGGGGTCTCCCTGGATCACCCGTACCGAGCGGATCAGCTTCAGGTCTTGCTCGCCGTCCCCCAACTCCTCGCGAAAACTGTCCAGTACCCGTTGCTCGATGGTCGCCATGACCGTGGTCAGCCCCTGGCTCTGCCATTCACTCAGGGCCTTCTCATCAAGGTAGCTTTGCAACACCGATTCGGCGAACAACCCGATGGGCTCGACCACATGAATCACATACAGGTCCGCCTTGAACGTTCGCGCCAGCGCCAGTGCATGTTGCATCACATAAGGCGCATACAGACCCAGGTCCGTGGCGTACAACATCGAACGAATCATAGAACCCCCCTGGATGGCCAGGATGGCGGAGATTGAATGAGCTTAGCAGCGCATCAACGACTTCGATTGGCTTAGCTCTCGGTCTGCCCCCTTACCTCATTGCTGATGCCATGGGGCACATGCCCGGTGGCCACCACCTCCCTGGCTTTCTCGCAATGACCGGCCTGGTCATCGAAAAACACATCGGCGGCAAACGCCTCCAGGAATGCGGATTTTTCCAGGCCGCCAAGAAACAACGACTCGTCCAGCCGGATATCCCACTCGCGCAGGGTGCGTATCACCCGCTCGTGGGATGGCGCCGAACGGGCGGTGACCAACGCGGTGCGGATCGGGCACGCCTCCTGCGGGAACTCGCGCTGCAACAAATTGAGTGCCGCCAAAAAGCCCTTGAAGGGACCGCCGTGCAAGGGCTGGCGCGCCGACTCCCGCTCGCTGGCCTGGAACGCCTCCAGCCCACCGGCCTGGTACACACGCTCCGACTCATCGGAAAACAGTACCGCATCACCGTCAAACGCGATGCGCAGTTCGTCGCTGCACGCCCGGTTGGGGCCGCCGGACAAAATCGTCGCCGCTGCAAAGCCGGCATCGAGGGCACTGCGCACATCTTCAGCATGGGTCGAAAGAAACAGATGGCAACCGAAGGCTGCCAAATAAGGATAGGGACTACGCCCGCCAACGAAAGCGGCGCGGGAAATATCCAGGCCGTAGTGCTGGATCGAATTGAACACCCGCAAGCCGGTGTCGGCACTGTTGCGCGAGACCAGCACCACTTCGACCCGGGCACGACCTAGGCTGGCGTTAAGGCTCAAGAGTTTCTTGACCAGTGCAAACGCATCGCCGGTCGCGAGGACTTCTTCTTCGTGCTCGATCTGATATTGGCGGTACGCCTCAACACCCTGGGCCAGGTAGACCTTGTGGCTGTCGCTCAGGTCGAACAGCGCCCGCGAAGAAATCGCCAGCACCAGTTTGTCGCCTAATCCCTTCGCCATCGTATGCCCTCCGAATCAGCGGTTATGCCGATCAATAAAACTCAACGCCTGATACAGCGCCTGCATCCGTGGCAGCTCGCAACCGGCGGCCTTGGCGGCGGCCAACGGCCGTGCGTAGATCGCAGCCAGTTCCAGCGGGCGCTTATGGACATGGTCGTGGTACATGCTGGGCAGGTAGTCGTCCATGGTTTCGGTCATGGCGAACATTTGTTCGGCGTAGCTGGCAGGGATCTCATGCCCACAGGCGTGTGCACCCGCCACGACCTCGGCCATCAGCGCCTGGATCAGTTCGCGGCTGGACTCATCGGCCATCATCGCCGTCGTACCCGTGCCCAACAACACCGAAAGGCCGTTGTACGGCACGTTCCACACCAGCTTGTGCCAGCGCGCCTGATGCACATTGGCCATGGCCTGGGACTCGATGCCCGCCTGGTGGAACAACGCCGCGCCAGCTTCGACAATCGCCTTCTGCTGCGCTTCATCATTGGCCGCCGTGCCGCTGTGATAACCCAGGTTGACCCGACCCAGGGCCTGATGCTCAACCACGCCAGGCTCGGAACGGTGCACGCCGATGTAGCACAAGCCACCCAGCAGATGCAGCGAGGCTGGCAGGTGTTCGCGCAGACTGTCTTCGACGTCCAGGCCGTTTTGCAGCAGCACCACCTTGGCATCCGGCGCCGCGACCTGGGCGATGGTCGGGGCCAGGTCCACATTGCCCGTGGACTTGGTGCCTACCAGCAGCCAGTCACACGGTGGCATATCGGCGGCGCTGGCGTAGGCCTGCACCGGCTGCAGATGCAAAGGGCCGTGCACGCTGCTATTGATACGCAAACCCTGCTTGCTGACCGTCGCGTACTCGCTGCGCAGCAGGAAGTGCACGTCAAAGCCGGCACGGGCCAGCATCACGCCGTAAAAACCACCGATAGCGCCGGTGCCGATGATGCCAATGCGTGGCGATGGAGCGGTCATGGCAGATCCTCTGGAATGCGGGTAAGGGCTTGATTAATGCTGTCGGCAAGGTCGGATGCTGCAAGGCGCGTCTGCAATTGCCCGAGGAACTGACCCTCGCACACCACGAACAACGCCGGCAAATGAAAGATCTGGTAGCGTTCAACCGCGCCGCCGTTGTGGCCGGCATCGACCCAGCACACGCGGTCCACCGGCAATGACCAACCGGGCAACTGCTGGCGTGCCCAACGGCAACTGGAACAGCCTGCGCTGGTGAAGACCAGCAGAGAAAGGCCTGGCAATCCCAGCAATTGCTGGTCAATATCCAGGTCGGTCAATTCCAGTTCCTTCACTATACTGCTGCTGCCGCCGTCAACAGGACGGTGCTCGGAGTCCGTGTACATGGGTCGTTTTTTACCTCACCCTGATGATGTCGCTGTCGAGTTAACACAACGTCCCTCCCCCGCCATTCCCCGTCAACGCCTGCTCACGATCGCCCTGGGCGGTATCGCCTGCCATTGGCCGCGCGCCTGGCGCCAGGGTACGGCCGTTGACCTGCACATTCCCTCCCTGGGGCCCAGCGCGCGTTATCCGGGCTACGTGGCATGGTGCCGCAAGGTCGCGGACGGCTACCGCATCGGCATCTCGTTTACCGATGAGCATGCCCTGTTTGGTGCGCGTATGGGTGAGCAAGCATGCCGGATAGAGCGCTACTGCCGCCAGCACGAAGATGCCGAACCAACGCCCGAACAATTCGAAGCCCTGGCGCGCGAGTGGGTGTCGCGCCATGCCGTCGAGTTCTCCCACGAGGCCTTTGTGGCGCCAGCGCTGGATTAAAGCGGGCTTTGCCCATTGTCGCGGGCCCGTGTTACGCGCTAAGGTTCCTCCCCCCTGCATTCAAATCATGCTGTGCTCCGCCGCACGGGGATGGCTGGCGGCCGGCACCCGTGACCCTGACGAGTAAACGATGGCTGATTTACCGATCAATGACCTAAACGTCGAATCCAACGAGACCCTGATCACGCCCGATCAGCTCAAGCGCGAAATCCCCCTGAGCGACGCTGCCCTGCAGACCGTCACCAAGGGCCGCGAAGTCATCCGTGAGATTCTCGACGGCACCGACCATCGCCTCTTCGTCGTCATCGGGCCTTGCTCGATCCACGACCTCAAGGCGGCCCACGAGTACGCCGAGCGCCTCAAGGTGCTGGCGGCGGAAGTGTCCGACACCCTGTACCTGGTGATGCGCGTGTACTTCGAGAAACCGCGCACCACCGTCGGCTGGAAAGGCTTGATCAACGACCCGTACCTGGACGACTCGTTCAAGATCCAGGACGGCTTGCACATCGGCCGTCAGCTGCTGCTGGACCTGGCTGAAATGGGCCTGCCTACCGCCACCGAAGCCCTGGACCCGATCTCCCCGCAGTACTTGCAGGACCTGATCAGTTGGTCGGCCATCGGCGCGCGCACCACCGAATCCCAGACCCACCGCGAAATGGCGTCCGGCCTGTCGTCGGCCGTGGGCTTCAAGAACGGCACCGACGGCGGCCTGACCGTGGCGATCAACGCGCTGCAATCGGTCTCCAGCCCGCACCGTTTCCTGGGGATCAACCAGGAAGGTGGCGTGTCCATCGTCACCACCAAAGGCAACGCCTACGGTCACGTGGTCCTGCGCGGCGGCAACGGCAAGCCCAACTATGATTCGGTCAGCGTTGCCCTGTGCGAACAGGCGCTGAACAAGGCCAAGATCAAGCCAAACATCATGGTCGATTGCAGCCACGCCAACTCCAACAAGGACCCGGCGCTGCAACCGCTGGTGATGGAAAACGTCGCCAACCAGATCCTGGAAGGCAACCAGTCGATCATCGGCCTGATGGTCGAGAGCCACTTGAACTGGGGTTGCCAGGCCATTCCAAAAGACCTGGCCGACTTGCAGTACGGCGTGTCGATCACCGATGCCTGCATCGACTGGGCGGCCACCGAAAATACTCTGCGCAGCATGCATGCCAAGCTCAAGGACGTCTTGCCGAAACGCAAACGCACCTGAACCCGCACTGCGCACACAAAAACGCCGGGCTAAGCCCGGCGTTTTTCATGGTGCTGTTTTTATGCCTTACAGCTTCGCCGCATGGCGCTGGTGGCGCTCCATGTAGCGTTCGACATAGGAGCAGGACGGGATCACCGTGTAGCCGGACTCTTCGGCAAACTTCAGGGCTTCCTCGGTCAGCGCCGCTGCAATACCCCGGCCGCGCAATGCGTTGGGCACGAAGGTCCGATAGATATCCAGGGTCTGCTTCCCGAGGTCCATGTAGGTCAGGTAGGCACGATGACCGTCCACATTGGTCTCGAACTGATGACCAGCCTGGTCATGGTGGATGGACAACGCCTCGCTCATCACTACTCCTCGCGGGTCTTGGATTCCGACCCCTACCTTACCGATGTTTTTCCGGCGAAGGAACATCTACGCCACCCCGTGCCGGTTTCGACAACGAGAAACCTCTAGCGCTCACAACCAGCACGTAGGGAATAGTAGGCACCAATCCTGAAATTGCTCAAGGCGCGCTCATCATCCCCCCGCCGCTGGCGGTTATAGAAAGGGCATCGATCAACCGGTGATCGATAGCCTGAACATTGCCGGCAGTTGAAGCTTGAGACGAACAGGCGCTCTTAAAGTCACCTCTACATGCGTAAAAGATGCGAGACGGGGTAACGCCAAGCGGAACAAAAGAACAGCTGCCGATATATAAATTTCTATCCATATACCCAGCCCGACGCATGCGGGCCGTAGCTTTCAGACGGGATCCAATGCACATCCGATTGAAAAAAATTGAACGGTTTTTATACAAACCTTCAAAAGATTAGCCAAAATAGATTCGGCGCGAGAATTTTTTTTGCTTCTTGCGCTACGTCAGTTTACTTACTACAAGTAATGGGTAGTATGTACGCCGGCTTTTGCTCACTCTGAGCAAGTAGCTATTTAATAGAAAGTCCTTGAAGGGGAACACGATGAACAACGTTCTGAAATTCTCTGCTCTGGCTCTGGCCGCAGTTCTGGCTACCGGTTGCAGCAGCGTCTCCAAAGAAACCGAAGCTCGTCTGACTGCAACTGAAGACGCAGCAGCTCGCTCCCAGGCTCGTGCAGACGAAGCCTACCGTAAAGCTGATGAAGCTCTGGCTGCTGCTCAAAAAGCACAACAGACTGCTGACGAAGCTAACGAGCGCGCTCTGCGTATGCTTGAAAAAGCTAGCCGCAAGTAATAATCCCTCGGGGTTGTTATCAAGCCGATCCATTTATGGGTCGGCTTTTTTATTGCCTGGGATTCGGTACCGAACCCCAGGCAATAAAAAAGCCCGCCGCAGCGCTAGGCCGTGGCGGGCTTTTGAGCCGGCAGCTTTACTGCTGCAAGTCGATCGGGGCACTGGCAGCGATCGGCGCGCCACCAGGCACACCGATTTCAGTCGGCAAGCCGTCTTCCGCAGCGACCACATCCCGCACCTGATCCCAGTTCACCCGCAGGTTATTGGCCAGGTCTTCACGCTTGAGCAAGGCGTTGATCACCGCCGTGTGCTTATCGACCACCGACGGCGTGCCGTCATCATTCAACGGCGTGTGCGCTTCAAGGTAGACCTTGCCGCCGCTGCTGCCGAACTTGTAGGCATCGTTGATGATGCGCACCGACGTGCCCACCGGCACCATGCCGGCCATTTCCAGTACGTTGTTGTTGAACATGCGGAAGCAGCCGTGGCTGGTCCGCGTGCCGATGCCGAATTTCATGTTGGAGCCGTGGATCAGGTAACCCGGCGTGCCCAGGGTGAACTTGAATGGGCCTAGCGGATTGTTCGGGCCGGCAGGCACCACGTTGGGCAACGGATCGCCATTGGCAGCGTGCTCGGCCTTGATCGACGCAGGTGGCGTCCAGGTCGGGTTCGGCGTCTTCGCGATGATGCTGGTATGGGCGATGGGCGAGCCCCAGCCTTCACGACCAATCCCCAGCGGGAAGGTGTAGACGACGTTCTGCCCCTTGGGGTAGTAGTAAAGCCGGTACTCCGCCAGGTTGATCACGATGCCTTCCCGTGGGCCGGGGGGCAGGATGAAGCGCGTCGGCAACACAATCTCGGTGCCGGCACCCGGCAGCCAGGCATCCACGCCCGGGTTGGCCGCGACCATCTCCGAGTAGCCCAGGTCATAGGTGGTGCCCAGGTCGGCAAAGGTATCTTCGTACTTGGCCTTGATCACCTGGACCTGCCCCACGATGTCTTCACCCGGTGGCGGCAACGGTAACTGCAGGGCTGCCGCAGGGCCGGCCACGCACAGGGCGGCAAGGGACAGGCAGCAGGTGACGACGGAGAGGCGCGAGAACATCCGGAAAATCCTTCGCAGAACGACGGGTAGGAAAAAACTGATTGTATACGTGAAGCACGCCGGGAGCATCAACCTGCCCCCCCTCGGCTACTCGAAGCGCAGCTCCGGCCAGATCAGCGGAGTGCCGCGCTTCTGGGACTCGAGGATCGCCCGGCACAACGGGCACAGCCGCTGGTCCTGGAAAATCGCACGGTCCACCGATGACCAGCGCGGCTGGGCTGGCAGCAAGGTGCCACATAGCGTGCGGTCAATCGTGCCGCCCAGCTCCAATTGGCGTGCCACCAGATGCACCCGGACTTCCTGGCAGGCGAACAGATCCAGCTGCTCGTCAGGCTCGATCAGTTGGTAGTTGAACAGGGACCAGGCAGGGCGTGACATCGGGGGCTCCAGATCGGGGGGGCGCCACCTTAGCCGAAAGCCTGCCGGTAGAAAAGCGTCATAACAGCGGTTTTAGCGTCGGCCAGACATTTTCCAGCAACTTGCCCTGGGCGCCGACTGCCGGGTGCAGCCCGTCAGCCTGCATCAACTCCGGGTGACCACCGATACCTTCAAGGAAAAACGGCACCAGCGGCACGGCTTTTTCCTTGGCCAGGCTACCGTACACTTCGGCAAAGGCGTTGGTGTAGCGCGGGCCGTAGTTGGGTGGCAATTGCATACCGAGCAACAGCACCTTGGCGCCGATGGCCTTGGACTGGTCAATCATCGAGGCAAGATTTTGTTGCAATTGCGCCGGAGGCTGACCACGCAGGCCGTCATTGCCGCCCAGCTCGATGATCACCAGTTCCGGTTTATGCTCTGCAAGCGCCGCCGGCAGCCGCGCGAGGCCCCCCGCACTGGTGTCGCCGCTGATGGAGGCATTGACTACTTTATCGTCGAAACCTTCGCGCTTGAGCCGTTGTTCGAGCAGCGCGACCCACCCTTTGCTGGTATCCAGGCCGAAACCGGCACTGATACTATCGCCAACGATCAGGACTGTACCCGCCGCTGCGCCCTGGGCCACGCACATCAAGGCCAGGCCAGCACTCAAAAACCACATTCGCATCGGATTCTCCATGGGCGCAAGCATTCTCACCGCGCGGAACCTTAGCAAAGTGGTTCCCAGCGCGGAAGGTGAACTGACTATCCTGCACGAACTGAGCCTGGAACTGAACAAGGGCGATAGCCTGGCTATCGTCGGCAGCTCCGGTTCCGGCAAATCCACCCTTCTCGGCCTGCTGGCCGGCCTCGACCTGCCCAGCAGTGGCGAAGTCACCCTCGCCGGCCAAGCCCTCAGTACGCTGGACGAAGACCAGCGCGCACGTATCCGCGCCGAACACGTGGGTTTTGTCTTCCAGTCGTTCCAACTGCTCGACAGCCTCAACGCCCTCGAAAACGTCATGCTGCCGCTGGAGCTGGATGGCCGCAAAGACGCCCGCGAGCGCGCCCGGCACCTGCTCGAACGTGTCGGCCTGGGCCAACGCCTGACCCACTCGCCACGCCAACTGTCCGGTGGCGAGCAGCAACGCGTGGCGATTGCCCGCGCCTTCGCCGCCGAACCGGACGTGCTGTTTGCCGATGAACCCACCGGCAACCTCGACAGCCACACCGGCGAGCGCATCAGCGACCTGCTGTTCGAGCTCAATAAAGAGAGCGGCACGACCCTGGTGCTGGTCACCCACGACGAGCGCCTGGCACACCGCTGCCGACGCCTGATCCGCCTTGAAGCCGGCCTGATGGTCGCGCCCCTGGAGCCTTGATGGCACGTTTGCCGCTATTGCGTCTGTTCAGCCTGGCCATGCGCCAATTACTGCGCGATGCTCGCGCCGGTGAATTGCGCGTGTTGTTCTTCGCCTTGCTGGTGGCGGTGTCCGCCAGCACTGCCATCGGCTACTTCGGTGCGCGCCTCAATGGCGCCATGCTGTTGCGCGCCACCGAGTTCCTGGGGGCCGACCTGGTGCTCGAAGGCAGCTCGCCAGCGCGTCCCGAACAAATCAGGTCCGGCACCGAACTGGGTCTCGACCATGCGCGCATCGTCGAGTTTTCCAGCGTTATCGCCACCGACAACGGTATCCAGCTCTCCAGCATCAAGGCGGTCAACGAGCAGTACCCACTGCGTGGCGAACTGAAAAGCGCAGCCGAGCCCTTCGCCGAGGAAACCCCAGGTGGCGGCCCGAAACCCGGTGAAGCCTGGGTGGAAGCGCGCCTGCTGACGGCGCTGAGCCTGAAAGTCGGCGACAGCATCGACGTGGGCATGAAGACCCTGCGCCTGGCCCGCATCCTGACCTATGAGCCCGACCGCGCCGGCAACTTCTACAGCCTTACGCCACGCGTGATGATCAACCTGGCCGACCTGGACGCCACCGGCGTGGTCCAGCCCGGCAGCCGCGTCAGCTACCGCGAACTGTGGCGCGCGCCACCCGACAGTACGGTGCTGCAAACCTATCGCGACCTGGTCAAGCCAGGCCTCGCCGCCAACCAGCGCCTGCAGGACTCGCGGGACGGCAACCAGCAGATCGGCGGCGCCCTGGGCAAGGCCGAACGCTACTTGAACATGGCCAGCCTGGTCGCCGTACTGCTGGCCGGCGTGGCCGTGGCGCTGTCGGCCAACCGCTTCGCCAGCCGCCGCTTCGACGCCAGCGCACTGCTGCGCTGCCTCGGCTTGTCGCGCCGCGAAACCATGCTGCTGTTCAGCCTGCAACTGAGCGTGCTCGGCCTGCTGGCGAGCCTGACGGGCGCCCTGCTCGGCTGGCTGGCGCAATTTGGCCTGTTTTACTTCCTGCATGATCTGCTGCCGGCGGACGTACCGCCCGGCGGGTTGTTGCCAGCCGTCGCCGGGATCGGCACCGGGCTCGTCGCCCTCGCCGGTTTCGCCCTGCCGCCACTGGCCGCGCTGGGCCGCGTACCGCCGCTGCGCGTGTTGCGTCGTGACCTGCTCCCCATCGCCTCCAGCACCTGGATGGTCTACGGCGCGGCGCTGTTCGCCCTGGGCCTGATCATGTGGCGCCTGAGCCTCGACCTGGTGCTGACGTTCGCCTTGCTCGGCGGCGGCGTGATTGCTGCACTGATCCTCGGTGGCTTGCTCCTGCTGTTGCTGCAAAGCCTGCGCAAGCTGCTGGCGCGCGCATCACTGCCGTGGCGCCTGGGCCTGGGCCAATTGCTGCGCCACCCGCTGGCGGCAGCCGGCCAATCCCTGGCGTTTGGCCTGATCCTGCTGTCGATGGGGCTGATCGCCCTGTTGCGTGGCGAGCTGCTCGACACCTGGCAAAACCAGTTGCCCAAGGACGCCCCCAACTATTTCGCGCTGAATATCCTGCCCGCCGACACCGAAGCCTTCAGTGCTCGCCTGCTGGCCTTGCAGGCCCAATCGGCGCCGCTGTACCCGGTGGTCCCAGGGCGCCTGATCAGTATCAATGGCGAAGCGGTGCAGGCAATTGTCAGCAAGGACTCCAGCGGAGACCGTGCCGTGCAGCGCGACCTGAGCCTGACGTGGGCCGCCGACCTGCCACCGGGTAACGTCCTGACGTCCGGTGCCTGGTGGTCGCCGCAGCCAACGGATGAGATTCCCGGGGTATCGGTAGAAGCCAAGGTCGCTGAAAGCCTCAAGCTCAAGCTCAATGACCACCTGGTGTTTACCGTCGCCGGGGAAAACCGCGAGGCGCGCGTCACCAGCTTGCGGACCATCAATTGGGATAACTTCCAGCCCAACTTCTTCATGATCTTCCAGCCAGGCACCCTGAAGGACCTGCCTGCCACCTACCTGACCAGCTTCTACCTGGCCCCTGGGCATGACCAACAGATCGTCGATTTGTCCCGGGCTTTCCCGGCGGTGACCATCCTGCAAGTCGAAGCCTTGCTGGAGCAATTACGCAGCATCCTCGCCCAGGTAACCTTGGCGGTGGAGTACGTCCTGTTGTTTGTATTGGCAGCCGGGATGGCGGTGCTGTTCTCCGGCTTGCAGGCCACCCTGGATGAGCGAATCCGCCAGGGCGCATTGCTGCGGGCACTGGGAGCAGAGCGCAAACTGCTGATCAAGGCACGGCGTATCGAGTTCGGCTTGCTGGGCGCGGTCAGCGGGTTGCTGGCGGCGCTGGGGACGGAGCTGGTGACGCTGGTGCTGTACCGTTATGCCTTTGACCTGGCCTGGCACCCTCACCCGTGGCTGTTGCTGCTGCCGGTGCTGGGTGCCGTGTTGATCGGCGCTGCCGGCGTGTTCGGCACACGCCGCGCATTGAACGCCAGCCCACTGACCGTGCTGCGCGAAGGCTGACACGCCGACGGCCCGTACCCTCCCAGGTACGGGCCGTCCTGGCCTACTTCACATACTCGATCGCGGTAATCCACCAGCAGGCTTCGCCACTGGGCGTCTGCACCATGGCCTCGTCGTCGACTTCCTTGCGCAGCAGCGCCCTGGCCATGGGTGAATCGATGGAGATGTAATCCATCCGGTCATAGATCTCGTCATAGCCCACGATGCGAAAACGCTTGGTCTCGCCTTGCTCGTTTTCAATATCGACCCAGGCGCCGAAAAATACCCGCCCTTCCTGCTCCGGCATGTATTCCACCACGCGCATGTCTTCCAGGCGCTTGCGCAGGTAGCGCACGCGACGGTCGATCTCACGCAGCAGCTTCTTGTTGTACTGGTAGTCCGCGTTCTCGCTGCGATCCCCCAGGGACGCCGCCCACGTCACTTTGCGTGTGGTATCCGGGCGCTTTTCCCGCCACAGGTAATCCAACTCTTTTTTCAGCGCTTCATGACCTTCTTTGGTAATCAGCTTGGTGCTCAAACGCCTTCATCCCCGGAAAATGCTCATTGACCCCACTACGCCATTGCATCAAGGCATGGCGCCGGCAAACAGAGCCTGATGATAAATGAACAGGGGAAAGTAGCCAGGCCTGCGGACAAACTGCATCACGTCGACATCGAACGAGGATCGATCATCTATTGCGCCCGCTCGGTACTGTCGAAGTCGCCCACCACTTGATCCAACTCAGGAAGTATGACCTGCAGACGTTGGCGCAAACTGGAAAACTGCAAAAGCATGGCTGCCAACTGCTCGCCTTTGCGATGAACTACCAATTCCTGGGCGTGTACTTGGGCGACACGCTTCTCAAGGGCATCGGCTCGCTCATCCATCTGCTGCTGCGCCTGCTGATAGACAGCCGAGGCACTCGCCAAGCGACCTTCACGATTCTCCAAGGCCTGTGTCCGCATTTGCAGGGCGGTCTCGTTTTCCTGGGTTCGGCTCGCCAACTCCTGGCGCTTTTGCTCAAGCTCAGCCTGGCCTTGCTGCAGTTGAACTTGCCACTGCTCAAGTGCTGCCTCTTTCTTGAGTGCCACCATTTTCTGTTGGGTCAGCTCCTGGGCGACGCGCGCAAGGCTGGTCAGCGTGCTATCCACCTCAAACAATGACGGAGCCTCAATTGACGCGCCCAGCGTTTCAAATGGCGGCTCGCTCAGTGGCAAAGGTGTACGGGGAACCTCAGCCGGCGGCTCAAGCATCGCCGGCTGGGGCGGTTCAGGCCTGCTCGCGGCCTGGGGCGGAGATACCATTTGAGAAGAGAAACGAATGGAAGGCACTACCACAGCAGAGCTTTCAATAGCGGGTGACGCGGGAGCCGATGTTCCCAAGGTAATGACTTTCATCACCAGGGCTTTCTTGATGATCAGGGAGTGGTGATCCTCAGGCCGTGCCGGGGGTAACTTGCAGCCTTTCAAGTCGACGAAGTGATAAGGAATCTGGGTATCGGCAACGCCACTGGCTTTCACCCCAGAGGCCGCCCACGTCAATATCTGCTTGAATACCTGCATCGCCAATTGCAAATCTGCTTGCACATCGACACCGCCCAAATAATAACGCTCAAGTTTCTTACGCAAGGCTGCGATATATACCCGGGAACTACCCGGCTCAGCCTCTTCATCCAGGCTATACACCAGAAAGTTTGAACTGATCTGAGGCACGGCAAAACCACAAAGCAGTGCGCCATTGATCGGCGCATCCGCACCGGAGTGCGCAAGAACAAGGGTACGTAGAAGCATCATGGTTGTTGGGCCTCGCGCCAATTAATAAACTTAAAATAAACACCAAATAAACATTCCGCCATCAAGCACTACTCAGAAAACAATTGTTTCAGCGAGCTGCAAGCCTGAACGTAGGAGTAATCTTATTCATCCCCTGCGCGTTTCCAACCCCCTGCATTGGACGTACTATTTTTTAACCCGAGCCCCGACACACGTCAACCAAAGCGCTTGCCTCTTCATATATATTGCGAAACTAATGCAGCAGAAAAGCATAATGATCGAGATAAGTAACCTAACCAAAAAACTGGGCAAACAGCATGTTATCAACGATCTTTCATTGGTGGCCCAAGGCCAAGAATGCATAGGTTTGTTCGGGCATGGAGGCGCGGGTAAAACGACACTCCTGAAGCTGATGGCCGGCCTGCTCAAACCCTGTTCCGGGCACGTGAGCATACTGGGTTTCAATACCCGAACCCATCGGCTGCAAGTAGCCCAGGCCGTAGGCTACCAGCCTGAGCCCGGCATCAACCGTTCGACGATGCCTGTCGCAGGTTTCCTCAACCTTATCGCCACTTTTCGCAGGTTCTGCGGCGCCGAAAAACGCAAACGCCTTGACCGGATCACCATGCAATTGGAGCTGTCGGCCGTACTCAACGAGCCGCTCAACGCACTCCCCATGGGGTTGCAACGCAAGGTTGCGCTGGCGCAAGCCATCTTGCATGACCCCGGCGTACTGTTGCTGGATGAGCCCACCGAGGGCCTGTCCCCGTATCAGCAGTGCAAAATTCGCACGCTCATCCAAACGTTGGCCGAAGAGATGACCGTGATTGTCGCCACCCGGGATTGTGATGCGTTGTCGGGAATCTGCACCCGCGCCCTGGTCATTGGCGGGGGCCGCCTCCTGGCAGACACCCCCATGTCCGAACTCCAGCGCAGCTCTCGGTACTACAGGGCAGTCACCCTGGCAGCGGATACGCCGCTGGACCTGTTGGCGTTGGCCGTACTGCCGGGTGTTGCCGGCATCGAAGAGGATCGCCACAGCCCTGGCACCGTCACCGTTCTCGCCATGCCAGGCCACGCTATCTACCCCCCGATCAGCGCCCTGATTGCCAAACGCGGCTGGCAAATAACGGCGCTGAACCTGGAGCCTGGCCGCCTGAACGACGTCGTCCACCACTTGAGCCAAGGGGCGTCCTTTTGAATATGCTGCCGTCTATTATCAAGCGCCAACTTGCCCGCTACCTCTGCGCTCCAGCAACCTACCTGAACATCGCAGTCTTTCTGACACTCTCAACTACGCTTGGACTACACAACAGTCAGTTACTGGAGCGAAACAGCACGGACCTGCAAGACTTCTTTCAATTGCACCCCTGGCTGTATCTGCTATTAATTCCCGCACTCTCTATACAACTCTGGGCCGACGAACATGAAACGGGCCTTAGCGAATTACTCATCACACTGCCGGTGACAAATGCGGAATTGGTCATCGGTAAATTCCTCGCAGCCTGGGTCATAACTGCAATGACGCTGGCATTGACGCTACCCATTGTAGTGATGGTCAACCTTTTAGGGGACGCAGACAACACCGTGATTGCCACGCAATATCTGGCCAGCTGGCTGCTCGCCGGAAGTTATCTTTCCATCGGCTGTTTTATATGCGCCCTGAGCCGTCATCATCTGGTTATATTCATACTAACCTTAAGCATTCTGCTGATGATCAGCGGACTCTCCAGCGTACTTGATGCGCTGGAGCACCAAGCCCCGATCTGGATAATCGATAGTGTGGCGTCCTTAAGCCCACTGTCACGTTTCACTCACATTGATCACGGCGTCATTGTTCTTCGAGACTGTCTTTACTTTATCAGCGTCATAGTGGCCTCACTTGCTGCGACCACCGTCATCCTCAACTACAAAAACAGCTGAGAGGGAGCGTTCTCAATGCGATCCGCACTGCACGCCGGCATGACACTGGTGGTCCTACTGTTGGTTTTCCTGGCCTTTAACCTGGTGTGGGCCGGTAAGCTGCCTGATCTGCGCTGGGACGCCTCACACTCGAAAACCAATACTCTGTCGGCGCCCGTACAGCAACTACTGGAGTCCCTGGTCAGTCCGCTGGATCTTTACTACTTCAATTCAAACGGTCACCCGAAAAAAAGCCAGGCCACCCAACGCTACGCCAAGCGTGTAGAAGAAACGCTCAAGGCGTTCGAAGTAGCGGCACAGGGCATGATCAATCTGCACATTATCGACCCAGGCGCTTTTTCAGAGGACGCCTACAGGGCAGGGCTCTATGGGCTTGATGACGAAGCGGGATTCTTTGGCCTCATTGGCACCCGAGACGGCCAGCCCGCGCAACGCATCACGTCGTTCAGCGCCGACCGTGCAGCGTTGCTGGAGTATGAAATCAGCCACTTGATCAGCCAGTTACTCCACCCGCAACCGCCTGCCATCGGCCTGCTATCCGGGCTACCCATCAAGGAACTGGCCGGCCCCCTGCTACAGGACCTGCAGCGACACTTGAACGTGGTAGAGCTGGAACCGAGCGTGCGCCGTGTGCCCGCGCAAATCAAAACGCTCATGCTGGTGCACCCCCGTGCGCTATCTGAACAGACCTTGTACGCGATTGATCAATTTGTATTGGGTGGTGGCAAGCTGATGATGTTTATCGACCCCCTGAGCGAACAGGGTTCAAGGCAACAAGCCCTTAACCCCCGACTGGAGGCGCTGCTGTCCAGTTGGGGCATCCGTATGCCGGCCGGCCAGGTGTTGATCGACAGTCGCTATACCACGCAAGCGCCCTCGGGGACCTTTCCTACCCTACTGAGCCTGCCCAGACAGGCAATGGCCGCAAACGATATCAGTACCTGGAAACTGGACGCTGTCAGCGTATCGAGCAGCGGCGCCCTCTTCCCCCTCGACAAGCACCGCACACGCTTCACCCCCCTGCTGTACAGCTCCGAGCAGTCTGCATTGCTGGAAGCCGACAGGGTTGGCAAATCACCCGCTGCTGGCGAACCGCCTTCAAGCGGGGTACGCCATGTGATCGCCGCCCGCCTTGAGGGGCCCGCCTATTCGGCGTTTCCCGACGGAATTGGTGGCCAGGCTCCCGGATTGCAGAAGGCGGCGCAGATTCAAGTAGTGGTGGTGGCCGACACAGACGTGCTCATGCGCCCGTCAACCCGATTGACGCCTCACAGCAACAGCCTGTTTATATTGAACACATTGGATAACCTGGCAGCGCCTCAGGCGCTTGCCGACATACGCCCACGGCCACCGACGCAATACACACTGCATAGCCTGGAGAACCAACGCAAGGCCACCGCCCGCGCCTACCAGGAACAGGCAAGCGAACTGGAGCGACGCCTGGCGCAAACAGAATACGAATGGCAGCGCTTGAACCCAGCCGTAACAACCTTGGGTACCGAAACCGTCAATACCAATGCCCAATTACAGGCACACAACAAGGAACGCCTGCGCCTGGCGATGGAACTGCATGCACTGAAAGTGGCGGTTTATGCGCCGCTGGATCGCCTGGTACAAAACGTCAAGCTGGGGGTAAGCGCACCGATACCCATACTGCTTTGCCTGACGGCCTGGGGCCTGTATCTGCGACAACGGCGTCGACACGTAACACCGTGAAACGACTTAGCGACGCGCGATCAGCCCTTGCCTGGCAACGCGTGTCAGGTGACGGATCACCTCATCGGCGTCAGCGGCGCTGGGTGCCTGGATGACCGCAAGGTCAAAGCTGTTATTGGCAAAACGGGCGAGGGAATCGCCGTCTTCGACAAACTGGATCAGGAACGCCGAAGGCCGGCCGGTGCGACGTGGCCAGCCATCCAGGTAACGCAGCAGCGTCGGCTGGTGTTTGCCGCCCAGGAGGATTTTCGGGTTGCGCTGAGTCAGGTCAGCGGTGATCGGGGCCAAGCGTATGAGGGGGCGTAGTGCTGTCATCGTGTCGTGTCTCTGCCTCAAAAGTCTGCGGGCAGGTGAGAGGCAACACCGAACCAGCGCTTTAGCGGAATTTCGAAGCAAAGTGATTGCTTCTATCGGGACCGATAACAGTCACCCATGGCGCCCCGCAATTAGCTGTTTAAATCGGCGCATGAGCGGGCATCCTAGAGAAGCCGACGGGGCCATGTCAAGAATTGCGCGCAACGAAAAGGCCCGCACATGGCGGGCCTGGACAGGGTGTTGCAGGTGGCTCAGTTGGCGATAGCGCGGTCGGCAGACAGCTTGCCGGCACCTTCGAACAACACGGCCAGCGAGCCGCCCAGCAAGGCCAGCGCAAACTCATAACCGTTGTTGGCCATGAACAGACCGTTGTGGATATGCACCGAAAGGATCGCGACCACCGACAGAATGGTCAGGCCCAAGGCCGCTGGGCGCACCAGCAAACCAATGATCAGTGCCAGGCCGGCAAAAAATTCAGTACCGCCGGACAACAGTGCCATCAGGGTACCCGGCGCCAGGCCGATGCTTTCCATCCACTGGGCAGTGCCTGCCAGACCATAGCCGCCAAACCAGCCGAAGAGTTTCTGCGAACCGTGGGCGGCAAAAATCACGCCGACAACAATACGCAGAATGGTCAGGCCGTAACCGGCGCGGGTGGACAGCAGGCTTTTGATCAGCGGGCTCATGGGGGTAATCCTTTTCGATGTAGGGGGTTGGTTGGCCGCTATATTAATCAGTTTATGGAATGTTAAAAGCCGAAAAAATGCCTGATTAATATCGATTAAATCGATTACTTCCGTGAGGCGATTTTCGGTACCGGTGGCTCCAGGGACTCCCGCTCCCGATCGAATGCCAAGTAGTACTTGTTGACGCTATTAACATAGCTGACGCTGCCCATTCCCACCTGCTCCATGGCAATGCGCTCAACCTGGAAGAACCACTGGTTGGGGTTCAGCCCCCGACGCTTGGCCTCGGTGCGCATCCCCTGCACCCGCTCCGGGCCCATGTTGTAAGCCGCCAAGACAAACGCCATGCGCTCGCGCTCGTTGAGCTTGGGGCTGGCGAAGAATTTGCGGCGAATCATCGCCAGGTAGCGAGCGCCCGCCTGCACATTGCTGTCCAGGCTTTCGATGTTGTTGACACCCACCCGCTGCGCCGCCGACGGGGTGATCTGCATCAGCCCCGTGGGCCCGCCGCTGTTGCGTGCACCGGGGTCGAGGGCGGACTCCTTGAAGGCCAGCGCCGCAAGGTTCAGCCAGTCCATGCCCTGCTCGCGGGCGTGTTTTTGCAAGACCGGACGTAGTTTTTCCAGGCGTTGGCGGTCGACACGCGCCAGCGGGTTGCGCACTTGATAAAGGCGGCGGTAGATACGCTGGAACGCCACATCCTGGTCGGAAGGCGTGTGATAGGTCTTGAGGAATCGATCAATGCTCGCCCGCAACATCGACGCATCCTGGCGCACAAACCAGTACTCGTCGCCCGGCTCGCTGATGACCACCTGCTTGTCGAAGCGCAGCTTGGGCAGGATTTTCGACCACCGTTCGGCAATCGGTTTCTCCACAATGGTCAGGTGGAAAATACCCGCGTGGACCATCTCCAGCACATCTTCCACGGCCAGGGTCGGATCAACCCATTCCACTTTTACCGGCGGCTGCTTGTGCAGTGCCAGCTTCTGGTTGACCTGGCTGATGGCGTCCGCCGCCGCACTGCCGGTGGTCAGCGCCAAGGTGCGCCCGGACAGTTGCTCCAGCTTGGTAAACCGCCGTTCGCCTTTCACCCCCACCAGCCATAACGGTACGCCGCTGGCAATCGGGTCACTGGTGCTGATCTTGTGGGCAGCCTTGACGTCGAGCAGTTCACCAGGGGCGACCAAGTCACCTTCGCCACGGGCCAGGGCGCCGAGCAA
The DNA here is from genome assembly GCF_055407965.1 of Pseudomonas sp. B611. Taxonomy (NCBI): domain Bacteria; kingdom Pseudomonadati; phylum Pseudomonadota; class Gammaproteobacteria; order Pseudomonadales; family Pseudomonadaceae; genus Pseudomonas; species Pseudomonas sp. B611. Next base: position 1,022,886 of record NZ_JBUZST010000001.1, on the reverse strand, counting down.
CTGGTCCTTGGCCTTGGGAATGATCTTGAGGTTGATCTCCTGGCCATCACGGGCGTGGCCGTTGAGGTATTGCTCAAAGGCGCGCAGGCGATGGTATTCGACGCCGATGGCCTGGCCTTGCACTTCGCCGGAACTGTTGCGGCTCTGGTTGACCAATACGCGCAGGGTACGGCTGGAGCGAATTTCCGCCAGGTCACGGACCTTGCCAGGCTTGGTCACTTCCAGCGGCCCGTCGAGACGCGCAACCGCCGCCATGGGCAGCAGCAACGTCAGGCACAACATAAGCAACGCCGAGGGTCGGATCATCCGCTCTCCGGTAAGAATACTGGCCAACGCCCTCGCGAAAAACGAGGCGGTGGGGGTCAGAAACAGAGCGCTTTAAGCGCTGGCAAGACGCGCAACGGTGACACAGGGAAAAGCATACGGCCAACCACGATGTCACTTGCGACGTTCAAAGACAGCGATAACTCATTGTAGTTCTTCGTTTTTCTTATAAATCTACAGCTCTGATATGCTTTCCGGCCGCAGGCGGAGATAGCACCATGCAACTCATTGATATCGGCGTCAACCTGACCAACCCCAGTTTCGACGAGAAGCACCAGGCCGTACTCGACCGTGCCTACGCCGCTGGCGTGCAACAATTGATCCTCACCGGCACCAGCCTCGACGGCAGCGAACAGGCCCTGGAACTCTGCGTAAAACTCGATGAAAGCGGCCAACGCCTGTTCAGCACCGCCGGCATCCACCCCCACTCCGCCAGCGACTGGAACAGCGACAGCGCCCGGCGCTTGCGCGGTCTACTCAGCGAAAACCGTGTGCGTGCGGTGGGCGAATGCGGGCTGGATTTCAATCGGGATTTCTCGCCCCGCCCGCAGCAGGAAAAAGTCCTCGAAGAACACCTGGCCCTGGCGGTCGAGCTGCAACTGCCGGTGTTTCTCCACGAACGTGACGCCAATCAGCGCCTGCTGGACATCCTCAAGGACTACCGTGACCACCTGACCGCCGCGGTGGTGCATTGCTTCACTGGCGAACAGCAGGCGCTGTTCAGCTACCTCGACCTGGATTTGCACATCGGCATCACCGGCTGGATCTGCGACGAGCGCCGTGGGACGCACCTGCACCCACTGGTCAGGGAAATTCCCCGGGGCCGCCTGATGCTGGAAAGCGATGCGCCCTACCTGCTGCCGCGCACCCTGCGGCCCAAGCCGAAAAACGGCCGCAACGAACCGGCCTATCTGCCCGAAGTGCTGCGTGAAGTCGCCCTGCACCGCAACGAGACCGTTGAAGACCTGGCCGAGCACAGCAGCGTCTGTGCCCGCGCATTTTTTGACTTGCCCAGCGTGGAGTAATGCGGCGCATTGACCCATGTCAAAAGCGCTTTTCTGAATAGCGGCACAATAATGGCACCTTGCCAATGCTGTTTCCGCTATCAGAGAAAACCTTCCATGGGTGCCTGGCTTAGCAACATCTCGCTGAAGTACAAATTCTGGGCCGTCAACGCGGTCGCTTTCATCACCACCTTGTTGCTGGTGCTGTACGCCGTGCAGCTCGAACAACAAGCGCGCAGCGACGCTTCCCAAGCGTCGGCGCAGGCCCAGGCGCGCGTGCTCAGCGCCTGGCCAGCCGGCACACCGTTGCCCAAGGGCGAGCACTGGCTGGCCTTTTCCCGTGGCCAAGTCCCACAACTGGCGGATCAGGATCTGTCAGCCCTGGGTAGCGCCACGGGCTGGGTCGAACTCAACCACATGCCCTGGTTCGGCGAAAACCCACTGCTGGGCGCCGACGTGGTGGCCCGCGCCGACGGCCAGTACGTTGCGGTGCTGGCCTACGCGCCAAGCCTGAGCCAGGTGTTCGAAGAGCGTTTTGCCAACTACGCCGTCGCCGTGGCGATCTTGATGCTGGCCATGCTCGGTGCATCGCAGTTGCTGATCCGCTTCCTGCTCAGCCAACTCAACACCCTCAAGGACGTGATGCTGCACGTGGAAAAAACCGGCGACCTGTCCGCCCGCGTGCCGCTGGCGTGCAAGGATGAAGTCGGGCAGATGGCCAGCGCCTTCAACGCCATGCAGGCCGGCTACCAACGAGTGGTCAACACCGTGGCGCGCACCGCTCAGCAACTGGATGACGGCGCCGCACGCCTGGCCAGCAGCATGAACGAGGTGCAGCACGGCATGCTCGGCCAGCAGAGCGAAACCGACCAGGCCGCCACCGCCATCAACGAGATGACCGCCACCGTCTACCACATCGCCCAACACGCCGGCGCCACCCGCGACCTGTCCCAGACCGCCGACTCCCTCGCCGGCAGCGGCCAGGAAGTGGTGACCCGCGTGCAACGCTCGATTGCCGGGCTATCCACCGGCGTGCAGCAGACCGCCGAGATGATCCAGAAACTCGCCGAAGACAGCCAGAAAATCAACGGTGTGGTCGGGGTGATCCACAGCATAGCCGAACAGACCAACCTGCTCGCCCTCAACGCCGCCATCGAAGCCGCCCGCGCCGGCGAAATGGGCCGCGGCTTTGCGGTGGTCGCCGACGAAGTGCGCAACTTGGCCAAACGCGTGCAAAGCTCCACCGACGAAATCACCCGCATGGTCTCCGCCCTGCAAGCCGGCACCCGCGACGCGGTGGACTTTATGCAGGAAAGCTCGTTCAAGGCCGACGACTGCGTGCAACAAGCCCTCGAAGCCGGCAACGCCCTCGCCGAAATCACCAGCGCCGTGGCGCAGATGCGCGAGAGCAACACCCAAATCGCCGTCGCCGCCGAACAGCAAAGCCATGTCGCGGAAGAGATGAACCGCGCAGTGGTGAGCATCCGCGACGTCACCGAAAACACCGTGCAACAAACCGTGGATTCGGCCACCACCAGCAATGAGTTGGCGACCTTGGCGGGCGAGTTGAGCAAGGCCATTGGGCAGTTGAAGCTGTAAGCCAACGCAGGCTGGCTCTGGCTCTGGCTCTGGCTTTTCAGCTTTTGATCTTGATCTTAGGCGCCCCGTTAACCACGCTGGCCGAGCCTAGGCGAGGTGCCGAGTGGTGGGGCGAAGGCCTTTTGCTTACTTTAGGGCCTTTCCAAAAGTGAGCCGCTGTAAGAGCGGAACCCTAAGTGGCCGTTACCGCAGCAATGGATATGTACTCCGACCAAAAAGCTCCAGCGCCCGACACATAGCCTTCGCGAGCAAGCCCGCTCCCACATTTGGACCGGTGTCCATCCGACAAACTGCGATCGCCTGTCAGGAAGCTATCGCAGGCAAGCCAGCTCCCACAGTAGAGCCGGTTTACACCCGGTAAAAAATGCCCGACTGCCTGGCCGTCACGGGAGCAAACTCACAGGCCCAGCAGCAATGCTCAACGGTGTGTAGATCCCTATAGCCCCCATAGCCAGCCTTGATTCGCCGACCCGCCCGCCCACACCTAAACTCTGTTCAAGTTGTTTCAACGGACAGAGGATTCTTCAGCATGGGCAAACGTCACCCCAATCTCCCCGCCTGGCAATGGCGCAACTACCCGCAAAACCATCAGCACCCGACCAACCTGGCGTTGCACCTGATTGCCGTGCCGCTGTTCATCGTCGGGTTTCTGTTGATTGTGTCCGGGGTGTTCAGCCTGAGCCTGGCCAGTTTCGCCATTGGTGTGGTCGGCATCGTTGCCGGCCTGGCGTTGCAACGCCACGGCCATAGCCTCGAAGCCCAAGCCAGTGAGCCTTTCAGTGACCGCAAAGACGCGGTACAGCGCCTGGTGGTCGAGCAGTTCGTGACCTTCCCGCGTTTTGTCCTGAGCGGCGGCTGGTGGCGCGCCTGGCGGCAGCGCCATCGGCATTAAGCGAACACCACCACGGTTTGGCGGCTGATGGCGATCAACGCGCCGCTCGGGCTCCACAGTGCGGCGGCAGCGTGGCCATAGCCGTCGCGGGCGTGCTCGATGGTTACGTAGTACTGGCACCAGTCCAACGTCGAAAGATCCTGCAACGGTTGGATAAATTCGATGGTCCAGGTCAGCGTGCTGCCCGGCGCGGGCCTCTTCAGGTGCGGCAGCAAGGCCGGGGGCCAGGCGTCCACCAGGGCGAGGATGTGCGCCTCGGTCAGCGGTTCTTCCTTCACATCACCACGCAGTCGGACCCAGCCGCCCATGTCGCGGGACTTGTTCCCGGTAAACGGTAGGCCGCCGACACTCCAGCGCATCGCCAAATGGCGCATGAACTCCGGGGTGACGCCCTTGATGTAGGGCAGTTCCTGGCATTCGTCCCAATGCTTGAACACCGGCGGCGCTTCGCTCTCAACCGTAATTTCCGACTCCCGAGACCCGCCGAAACTGGCCTGCACCAGCGTCGCCACTTCGCCGTTCTGCACCACGCGACCGAGCAATTGGCTGACGGCCTTGCCTTCGCGCAACACTTCGACTTGATAACTGGCAGGCACATCGGGTGTCACTGGCCCCACGAAGGTGATCGCCAGCGAGCGTAGCGGGCGGTCCGCTGGCACTTGGGCGCGTAGCGCTTCGTATTGCAACGCGGCAACCAGGCCGCCGAAGGTGGCGCGACCCTGGGCCCATTCGGCGGGGATGGTGACGTCTTGCGGGTGGCTTCGGGCGGCGTCGAGCAAATCACTAAAGCGCATGGCGACCTCACATCAAAGGAAACGGATGGGCGATCTTAACCAGCGTGTAAGTCTGGTACAGCGCCTATTCCGGCCAAAAGCCGGACGATTGTCGGACGCGGAGCGTCCCTGGATGCATTCCCACGCGGAGCGTGGGGACGATCAGGTGTCAGAAACAATCGACGCGCAGTTTATCCAGCACGCGGTCCGCCTGCCCTTCTGCCTTGGCCATGGTGCGCTGCCACACAGCAACGCAGGGTTGCAGATCAGGCTGGTGTTCGGCCTGGGCCAGCCATTGCCAGCAGTCGTGCCAATCGCCCAGGGCACCCTGGGCTTTCTTCAGGCGGGACATGGCGTTGGTGGGAAGTTTGTTCAATTCGGGGTAGGCCTCGGCGGCATAGCGTACGCGCTTGATCAGCAACCGCAGGCGGTGGCGATCATGGCCTGGGTCCTTCAAGGCCGCGTCGAGGGCCTGCCATTGCTTGGCCAGACGCTTCTCGATGCGCGGGCGCAGGCCCTTGAGCAACTTCTGATGTTCGGATGCGCGGATAAAGCGTGGGAAGGCATCGAGGATCAGCAGCAGCTGCGCCAACTCGGGGCTTTGCGCCACGTGGCGATACGCCTCGGGTTGCAGGCGCAGGCGCCGGTCAGCCGCCGCGTGATAACCGTGCAGGTGCAAATAGGCTGCCAGCACCTCGCGGTCACGCAGCGGCGTGGTCAATTGGCCGACCGCGCTGGCGGCCGATTCAAGCTGTTCCACGCCCGGCAGCCCACGCAAGGGGCGCAACAAGCTGCGCAGGCGGCGCACGGTGGTGCGCAGGTCATGCAGGGCTTCATCGTCGGTGACGGCGGTGAGACGAGCCTGGCAGCTCAGCAACCCTACTTCCAGGCCAATGACCTGAGCGACTAACTGATCGACCAACGCTGACATCCTGCCCTCACTCTCCGATGAAAATTCCTACTCGCTGCTCGGATCAACGCCCGGCGCGCGACTCACGAATATAGAACCGCGCTTTCTCGGCCTTGTTGGCACAGCCTTCAAACGCTTCAAATTGCTGCTGGGTCTTGGCACCGGTCAGCAGGGACAGGGCCTTGGAGTAGCTGACAGTCCCGGCGAACCCTTCGGCCTTGGCCAGGTCCAGCTCGTGCCAAGCGGCATCCAATTGCGTGCCGCAGCTGTCGCGGTACGCGGTTTTCCCGGCACAACCGGCCAGGGCCAACACGATCACAGGCACACACATCCAGGCTTTCATCGATGACACCTCAAAATAAAGAAAAAACAGTCGTACGTTGTAGACGTTGCCTACATGGAAAAGTGCCTTGTCCTTAGCCTGAAAACGATAGTACCTATACCCAGAGCATACCCGAGGCTTAGCACTCCCGCAGCGAAGATTGAAGCCGCCCCCTCAATGGGTGCATTGTGGGCACCTGCCATCTGTAGGACATGACCATGAAGAAACGTGTTGCCTTGGTACTGGGCTCTGGCGGGGCCCGGGGCTACGCCCATATCGGCGTGATTGAAGAGATCGAACGCCGGGGCTACGACATCGCTTGCGTCGCCGGTTGCTCCATGGGCGCCGTGGTCGGTGGCATCTACGCCGCCGGCAAGCTGGATGATTACCGCAACTGGATCGAAAGCCTCGATTACCTCGACGTGTTGCGCCTGGTGGACGTGAGCTTTCGCCTGGGGGCGATTCGTGGCGAGAAGGTCTTCGGCCAGATCCGCAAGATCGTCGGCGAGTTGAATATCGAAGAGTTGCGCATCCCCTACACCGCCGTCGCCACCGACCTCACCAACCAACAGGAAATCTGGTTTCAGGAAGGCTGCCTGCACCAGGCCATGCGTGCTTCGGCGGCGATCCCCAGCCTGTTCACGCCGGTGATGCAAGGCAACCGCATGCTGGTGGACGGCGGCCTGCTCAACCCGCTGCCCATCGTGCCAGTGGTGTCGAGCCATTGCGATTTGATCATCGCGGTCAACCTCAACGCCACCAACCAGAAGCACTACCAATTGCCGGTGATCCAGCGCCCACCGGCGTTCAAGAGCCGCTTCAACAGCCTGGCCAAATCACTCGGTTCGCACCTGCCCTTTCGCCGCAAGCAGGCCGAGCAATTGATGAAGCTGGAACAGGAAGCCTTGCAGTCCGAAGCCGCCGACATCAACCCGTGGCTGGACTCGGCGGAACCCGAATCCCAGCAACCCGCCGCCGCGCCGGAAATGGCTGGCGCGCCGAAATCGGCGACCGGTTCGTTCATCATCGATAACGTGGGGCCGGCGTCGTTGCTGGACCTGATCAACCAGAGTTTCGAGGTGATGCAGACGTCATTGGCGCAGTACAAGATTGCCGGGTACCCGCCGGATGTATTGATCAACGTGCCGAAGCGGGTGTGCCGGTTTTTCGAGTTCTACAAGGCGCCGGAGTTGATCGCGCTGGGGCGGGAGATTGCCAGGGATACCCTGGACCGGTATGAGAGTGAGCAGGGCTGAAATCTTGGGTGCTGCTGATGGCCCCTTCGCGAGCAAGCCCGCTCCCACATTCGACCGCATTTCAAATGTTGGAACACGGTCAAAATGTGGGAGCGGGCTTGCTCGCGAAGAGGCCGGCCCAGCCACCAAAGAATCTAAGTGTTCAACAACCGATACCCCACCCCCGCCTCCGTCACGATAAACCGAGGCTGCGTCGGATCATCCGCGAGTTTCTGGCGCAAATGCCCCACCACAATCCGCAGGTAGTGGCTGTCTTCGGTATGCGTCGGCCCCCAGATATCCTTGAGCAATTGCTGCTGGGTAATCACCCGCCCCGGATGCCGCGCCAGTTGCGCCAGCACCGCGTATTCCTTGCGCGTCAGGGCGACTTCGACGCCGTCCAGCAGCACGCGCCGGTAGGCCAGGTCCACGGTCAGCGGGCCGAAAGACAGTGCCGCTTCCTGCGCCTCCCCCGCCGGCGCCTGGCGCAACAGCGCACGCACGCGGGCGAGAAATTCCTGAATGCCAAAGGGCTTGGTCACATAGTCATTGGCGCCGCCGTCCAGGGCTTCGACTTTCTGCCCCTCGCTGGCGCGCACCGACAGCACCAGTACCGGCACCGTGGACCACTCGCGAAATTCGCGCAGCACTTGCTGGCCGTCCATATCCGGCAGGCCGAGGTCGAGCACCAGCAAGTCCGGTTTACTCAGTGCTGCCTGGGCCAGGCCTTCGTTGCCGGTACCGGCCTCGATCACCTTGTAGCCCTGGGAAGCCAGGCTGATACGCAGGAATTTGCGGATCTGCGGTTCGTCATCAATGACCAAAATCGTCGCGGTCTGGCTCATGGTGTCCAATCAGAATCGGGAGAGAAAACAGGGTAGCTCATGCCTCGCGCTCCAGGCCAGGCTGGGTCGGCAACGGCAGGAACAGGGTGATGCAAGTACCGCGGCCATCGATGCCGTCGGCCACACCGATATGCCCGCCGTGGGCGCCGACCATGCCCTGGCAGATCGCCAAGCCAAGGCCAGTACCCTGCCCGCCACGGTCGCCTCGAGCGGCGGTGTAGAACATGTCGAAAATCTTCGCGCGCTCGTCCTCGGGGATGCCGGGGCCTTCATCGGCGACGGCAAAAAACAGCTGGTTATCCGCGACGCCCGCACTCAACTGCAAACGCCCATGAGCCGGCGAAAAGCGCGCGGCGTTTTCCAGCACATTGACCAATGCCTGCTCGATCAGCGCCGCGTGCACATACAGCAATGGCAACTGTGCCGGCACCTCGGTGTGCACCTGCAGCGGCGCCAGTACGGCGCGCAATCGGCCGAGGGCACTGCCGACAATATCACCCGGCGATACCCAGTCTCGCGCCAGCTTCAACGCGCCGTGGCCCAGGCGGGTCATGTCCAGCAGGTTCTGGATGTAACGGTCGAGGCGCTCGGCTTCATCGCGGGTGCCTTCCAGCAGTTCGCGGCGATCCTCCAGCGGGATGGCCTCACCGAGGGCCAGCAGGCTGTCGATGCTGCCGCGCATGGAGGTCAGCGGCGTGCGCAAATCGTGGGACACCGAGGCGAGCAAGGCGCTGCGCAGTTGCTCGGTTTCGCCGTGCAGGCGCGCCGACTCCAACTCCTGCGCCAGTTGCGCGCGGGCCAGGGCTTGCGCCAACGGCTGGCTCAAGGCTGTGAGCAGGCGGCGGCGCTGGCCGCTCAACTCCAGGCCCGGCTTGGGGCTAACACCGAGCAGGCCCAGCGGCCCTTCTTCAGCGGATAACGGCCACCACCACCAACGCCCAAGCGGCAAGGTGCCGGTGCCCATGCCGGCCGGTTGATCGTGCTGCCAGGCCCAGTCCGCCGCGGCGCGTTCGCCTTCGGTGAGGGTCAGCGGGCCACCGGTTTCGATCGTCCAACCACCCTGGCCGTCGTGATTGACCAGGCAAAGGTCGAGGTCGCTCCAGCCTTCCAGGTGATGGGCCGCCGCGCTGATCACCGCCTGGCGGTCGGTGGCGGCAGTGAGTTTGCGCGACAGGTCGAGCAACTCGCTGGTTTCTTCCTGGGTGTCGCGCAGCGCCTGCAACTGTCGGCGTTGACGCGCGGCGAGGTTGCCGGTGAGCGCTGCCATCAGCAGGAAGAACAGCAAGGTCAGCACGTCTTCTTCACGCTGGATCGCGAAGGAGAAATTCGGCGGGATAAACAGGAAGTCATAGGTCATGAACGACAGCGCCGCGCACACCAGCGACGGGCCCAGGCTGCTGCGCACCGCCACCAGCAAGACTGCGGCGAGGAACACCAGCGAGATATTCGGCAACGGCAATACGCTGGACACCGCCCAGGCCACCGCCGCCGCGACGACGGTCGCCACCACCGCCAGGCCGTAGTCGAACCACACCAGCCCACGCACATCCGGCAGGCGCGGCGGTGCGGGGATGTCATCGCTGTCGAGGACGTTGATTTCCAGACCGCGGGCATTGCGCAACAGGCGCGCCGCGAGCCCGCCACCGAACACCCGACGGCGCCAGCGCATGCGCGACTGCCCCACCAGCAGCAGGCTGGCACGGCGTTCGGCAGCGTGCTGGATCAGGGTCTTGGCCACCTCTCCGGCCCGCAGCAATACCACTTCGCCACCCAGGCGTTCAGCCAGTTGCTGGGCGTTTTGCAGGCGCAGGCGCGATTGTTCGTCCCGCGCACCGCCGTTATCGATATGCACCAGGCTCCACGGCAAATGCCGACGCTGCGCGACACGGCTGGCATGACGCACCAGCCGTTCGGCCTGGGCATCGCCATCCACGCCCACCAGCAGGCGACCGCGCACTGCCGGCGCGGCCTGGCCGAGCTGACGGTAGCCTTGGGCCAAGTCGTCATCGACGTGCGCGGCGGCGGTCTGCATCGCCAGCTCGCGCAGGGCCATCAGGTTGGTCTGGGTGAAAAATGCGTCAATGGCCGCGCGGGCCTGTTCCGGCACGTACACCTTGCCGTCGCGCAGGCGCTCCAGCAGTTCGCGCGATGGCAGGTCGATCAGCAACAGTTCGTCGGCCTCTTGCAGCACCCAGTCCGGCAGGGTTTCGCGCACCTGCACACCGGTAATGCCGCGCACTTGGTCGTTGAGGCTTTCCAGGTGCTGGACGTTGACCGTGGTGAAGACGTTGATGCCGGCAGCGAGCAGTTCCTGGATGTCTTGCCAGCGCTTTTCATGCCGGCTGCCGGGGGCGTTGCTGTGGGCCAGTTCGTCCACCAGCACCAGCTTGGGCTTGGCGGCGAGCAGGCCGTCGAGGTCCATTTCTTCGAGCATCACGCCGCGGTATTCGCTGCGCAATAACGGTTGCTGCGGCAGGCCGCTGAGCAAGGCTTCGGTCTCGGCGCGGCCGTGGGTTTCGACCACGCCGGCGATCAGTTTCACGCCCTGGCGCAGCTGGGTGTGGGCGGCCTGGAGCATGGCGTAGGTCTTGCCTACGCCCGGCGCGGCGCCGAGGAAGACTTTGAGCCGGCCACGGCCGTTGCGGGGCAGATCGGCTAGCAGGGCATCGGCGCGGCCGGAGTCGCTCATGTAGGGGGTTCCTTCAGGTATTCAAATTCACTGAAAATCCAATGTTGGAGCAAATTTTTGTGGCGAGGGAGCTTGCTCCCGCTGGGCTGCGCAGCGGCCCTAAAAAGCTTGGGAGCGCTTCGCACTCCAGCGGGAGCAAGCTCCCTCGCCACAACAAGCCCGCTCCCACAGGGGATTACAGTTTTTCCAAAGCCATGTTCAGCGCCAGCACATTCACCACCGGCGGCCCCACCAGCGGGCTTTCGATGTGCTCATCGAGCAAACGTTGCAGGGTCGACACCGGCACATGCCGCGCCGCCGCCACGCGGGCCAGTTGATAGGCAATCGCCTCCGGTGGCAAGTGTGGATCAAGACCGCTGCCAGAGGTAGTCAGCGAGGCCAAAGGCACCGGGCCCTGGCTCGGCACCAGCTGTTTACTCGCATCGTCGAAGATGCGCGTGGCCAATGCCGGGTTGCTCGGGCCGAGGTTGCTGGCGCTGCTGGAAACCGTGGCGAAGGCACCAGCGGATGGGCGCGGGTGGAACCAGTTGTCACCGCTGAAATCCTGGGCGATCAGGCTGGAGCCGCGCACCTTGCCGCTGGCGTCGTACACCAGACTGCCGTTGGCCTGCTCGGGGAAGGCGACTTGGGCGATGCCAGTGACCACCAGTGGATAGGCGACGCCGGTAATCAGGGTCATGAGCACCAGCAGGCTCAGGGCCGGGCGGATGATATTGGACATGTTCAACTCCTTAACAAATCGAGAACCATTGTGGCGAGGGAGCTTGCTCCCGCTGGAGTGCGAAGCGCTCCCAAGCTTTTTAGGGCCGCTGCGCAGCCCAGCGGGAGCAAGCTCCCTCGCCACAGAAAGTCATAGGGCTTAGACCAGGTGCAGCGCGGTCAGCAGCATGTCGATCGCCTTGATGCCCACGAACGGCACCAGCAGCCCGCCCACGCCGTAGATCAGCAGGTTGCGTCGCAGCAACGCCGCCGCGCTCGCCGCCTGCACACGCACGCCGCGCAGGGCCAGGGGAATCAACACCACGATGATCAAGGCGTTGAACACGATGGCCGAGAGGATCGCGCTCTGCGGGCTCTGCAGGTGCATCACGTTGAGCACGCCCAATTGCGGGTAGATCGAGGCGAACAGCGCCGGCAGGATCGCGAAGTACTTGGCCACGTCGTTGGCGATGGAAAAGGTCGTCAGTGCGCCACGGGTCACCAGCAATTCCTTGCCGATCTGCACCACGTCCAAGAGCTTGGTGGGGTCGCTGTCGAGGTCGACCATGTTCGCCGCTTCGCGGGCAGCCTGGGTGCCGTCGTTCATCGCCATGCCGACGTCAGCCTGGGCCAGTGCCGGGGCGTCGTTGGCACCGTCGCCGCACATCGCAACCAGGCGGCCGTCGTTTTGCTCGTGACGAATGCGCGCGAGTTTTTTCTCCGGGGTGGCTTCGGCCAGGACATCGTCCACACCGGCTTCGGCAGCAATCGCGGCGGCGGTCAGCGGGTTGTCGCCGGTGACCATCACGGTGCGAATCCCTAGCTTGCGCAGTTCGGCGAAACGTTCGCGGATGCCGGGCTTGACCACGTCCTTGAGGTGAATCGCACCGAGCAATTTGCCGTCGGCGCACACCAGCAACGGGGTGCCGCCGCTCTGGGCGATCTTGTCGATTTCCCGCGACAGCGCGGGTGCGAGGTCGCGGCGTTGTTGGCCGACAAAGGCCAGCAGCGAATCCACCGCGCCTTTGCGGAATACGCGGCCTTGGTAGTCGACGCCGGACAAGCGGGTTTCGGCGCTGAACGGTACGGCGGTCAGTGCGTCCAGGGACGGTTCCGCTTGGGGGTGCAGCGAGCGCAGGTATTCGACAATGGATTTGCCTTCCGCCGTGTCGTCCGCCAGGGACGCCAGCAGCGCGCCTTCGGCCAGCTCGCGACCGCTGACGCCTGGCGCTGCGACCACCGCCGAGCAGCGACGGTTGCCAAAGGTGATGGTGCCGGTCTTGTCCAGCAGCAGCACGTGCACGTCCCCCGCCGCCTCAACCGCGCGCCCGGATTTGGCGATCACGTTGAGGCGCACCAAGCGGTCCATGCCGGCGATGCCGATGGCCGACAACAGGCCGCCAATGGTGGTAGGAATCAGCGTCACCAGCAGTGCGACGAGGAACACCAGCGGCAAGCTGCCATTGGCGAAGTGGGCGAACGGCTGCAGGGTCACCACCACCAGCAGGAAGATCAGGGTGAGGCCGATCAGCAGGATATCCAGCGCCACTTCGTTGGGGGTTTTCTGGCGCTTGGCGCCTTCGACCAGGGCGATCATGCGGTCCAGGGTGGATTCACCCGGGTTAGCGGTGATGCGGATCAGCAGCCAGTCCGAGACCAGGCGCGTGTTGCCGGTGACGGCCGAACGGTCGCCGCCGGATTCGCGGATAACTGGCGCGGATTCGCCGGTGATCGCCGCCTCGTTAACCGCCGCGATGCCTTCAATGACCTCGCCGTCACCGGGGATCATTTCCCCGGCGGCGACGCGCACCACATCGCCTTTGCGCAGGCTGGTGGCCGGCACGACCTTGAAGCTGCCGTCGCCTTCCTTGCGGCGTGCGCTGAGGCCTTCGCTGCCGGCCTTGAGGCTGTCGGCGCGGGCTTTGCCACGGCCTTCGGCCAAGGCTTCGGCGAAGTTGGCGAACAGCACGGTGAACCACAGCCACACGGCGATTTGCACCGCGACGAACGTCGGCACGCTGGTGTCGGGCACAAAGCACAGCACGGTGGTGAGGATGGCGGTCAGTTCGACCACCAGCATCACCGGCGAGCGTTGCAGCTGGCGCGGGTCCAGCTTGACGAACGCCTGGACCAGCGCCGGGCGCCACAGGGCGGAGATGGCGGTTTTTGGCGGCTCCTGGGTGTTCACAGGAGCGGCGTTTTTTGCAGGCATATTCATTGTCATATCCCCTTAGAAGCCCATGCTCAAATGTTCAGCAATGGGTCCCAGCGCCAGCGTTGGCAGGAAAGTCAGGCCGCCCACCAGCAAAATGGTCACGGTCAACAGCGTCACGAACAGCGGGCCATGGGTCGGGAAGCTGTTCTGGCCAATCGGTGCGGCCTTCTTCATCGCCAGGCTGCCGGCCAGGGCCAGAACCGGGAGGATGTAGCCGAAGCGGCCGATCAACATGCCCAGGCCGAGCATCAGGTTGTGGAACGCGGTGTTGGCGCTGAGGCCGGCGAACGCCGAGCCGTTGTTGGCACTGGCCGAGGTGTAGGCGTAGAGCAATTGGCTGAACCCGTGAGGGCCAGGGTTGCTGATGGCACTCGCCGGGCCGGGCAGGCTGGCGGCGATGGCACTGAGGACGAGCACGCCCACCGGCATCACCAGCAAGGTGACGACGAGCAGTTGCACTTCCTTGGCCTGGAGTTTTTTGCCGAGGTATTCCGGCGTGCGACCGATCATCAAACCGGCGAGGAATACCGCGATCAACACGTTGAGCAACATGCCGTACATGCCGGCGCCGACGCCGCCGAAGATCACTTCGCCGACCATCATGTTGACCATCGCGACCATGCCGCTCAACGGGCTGAGGCTGTCTTGCATGCCGTTGACCGAGCCGTTGGACGCCGCGGTGGTGGTCACCGACCAGAGCACGGTGCCGGTGGTGCCGAAGCGCGTTTCCTTGCCTTCCAGCGGTGCAGTCTGTTCGACAGCCGGGTGGTTCAGGGTCGGGTTGGGCTGGGACTCGGACCACAGCGACGTGGCGCCGCCGATGAGGAACAGGGCCAGCATGCAGCCGAGGATCGCACGGCTCTGGCGCAGGTCCTTGACGTAGTGACCGAAGGTGAACACCAGCGCCACCGGGATCAGGATGATCGAGGCCACCTCAAACAGGTTGGCCCATGCGGTCGGGTCTTCAAACGGGTGCGCCGAGTTGACGCCGAAGAAGCCACCACCGTTGGTGCCCAGTTGCTTGATCGCAATCTGGCTGGCGGCCGGGCCGAGGGGGATCACCTGATCCACGCCCTGCATCGTCAGCGCATCGACGTAATGCGCGAAGGTCTGCGGCACGCCCTGCCAAACCAGGAACAACGCCAGCACCAGGCACAGTGGCAGCAGGCCGTAGAGGGTGGCGCGGGTCATGTCGACCCAGAAGTTGCCCAAGGTCTGCGCAGATTTGCGCCCGATCCCACGGCACAACGCGACAAGGACGGCCAGGCCGGTGGCCGCACTGACGAAGTTCTGCACGGTCAGGCCAGCCATCTGGCTGAGGTAGCTCAGCGACGCTTCACCGCTGTAGGACTGCCAGTTGGTGTTGGTCATGAAACTGACGGCCGTGTTGAAGGCCAGCGTCCATTCCTGGCCCGGCAATTTCTGCGGGTTCAGTGGGAGGTAGTCCTGGAACAGCAGGATGGCAAACAGCAGCAGGAAGCCGGCGAGGTTGAATGCCAGCAGCGCCAGCATGTACTTCTGCCAGCTTTGTTCCTGGTGTTCATCCACGCCCGAAAGGCGATAGCAGGCTTTTTCGACGGGCCCCAGGACCGGGCTCAGCCAGGTGCGCTGGCCTTCCATCACCTTGTAGTAGAACCGGCCCAGGAACGGCGCCGGCACCAACACCACGGCAAAGAAGGCGATGATCAGCCAATAGTCATAACTGTGCATGGCCAAGCTCCTAGTTCCGATCCGCGCGTAACAGCGCAACCAGCAGATAAATGAACAGCGCCACGGCCAATAGCAGTGACACCCCGTCCAGAACGCTCATGGAAGTTTCTCCGTTTAGCGGCGTATTGCCGCGTGTGGGGCAATTGTCCGCAGGAGTGGCGTAAAGGAACGAGAGCGAGGGTGTGGGTGGGGCGTAAAGACGGCGTAAAGAGTGGGTTTATGCGGGGGTTACAGGAAGACTTTCGGTGTTTGGGCGGGCCTCTTCGCGAGCAAGCCCGCTCCCACATTTTGATGGGTGCTCGCCTTGGCAATGCGGTCGAGTGTGGGAGCGGGCTTGCTCGCGAATGCGTCGGTTCAACCACCGCCGCACTTATCTGGTGCAACCCTGCGGATATTCAACCGCCAAACCATCCCCCCGACGACAGTTGTGCGGCTTTACGACAATGATTCTCAGCCTGGCATGGCCGCTGCAACACCTTGAATCATTCCAAACCGTTCAGGGAGCGCAGCACGATGAACACACAACTCAAGCCCACCTTGGGCACCCTGCATTTGTGGGGCATTGCCGTGGGGCTGGTGATTTCCGGGGAATACTTCGGTTGGAGTTACGGCTGGGGCGTCGCCGGAACCTTGGGCTTCTTGGTGACGTCGTTGATGGTCGCCGCGATGTACACCTGCTTTATCTTCAGTTTCACCGAACTGACCACCGCCATTCCCCATGCAGGCGGGCCGTTTGCCTACAGCCGCCGAGCCTTCGGCGAGAAAGGCGGCTTGATTGCCGGGCTGGCGACCCTCATTGAATTCGTGTTCGCCCCGCCCGCCATCGCCCTGGCCATCGGCGCCTATCTCAACGTGCAGTTTCCGGCGCTCGACCCGAAACATGCGGCCGTCGGCGCCTACTTCGTGTTCATGGGCCTGAACATCCTCGGCGTGAAACTCGCCGCCACCTTTGAGCTGGTGGTGTGCGTACTTGCCGTGGCCGAGCTGCTGGTATTCATGGGCGTGGTCGCCCCGGCGTTCAGCTTCAGTAACTTCGCGCTGAATGGTTGGGCAGGTTCCGACACCTTTGGCGCGCCAGCGATTGCCGGGATGTTTGCGGCGATTCCCTTTGCGATCTGGTTCTTCCTCGCCATCGAAGGCGCGGCCATGGCCGCAGAAGAAGCGAAAGATCCCAAGCGCACCATTCCAAAAGCCTACATCAGCGGCATCCTGACCCTGGTAATTCTGGCCATGGGCGTGATGCTCTTCGCCGGTGGCGTGGGTGACTGGCGCACCTTGTCGAACATCAACGACCCACTGCCGCAAGCGATGAAAACCGTGGTGGGCGACCACTCCGGCTGGCTGCACATGCTGGTGTGGATCGGCCTGTTCGGCCTGGTGGCGAGCTTCCACGGCATCATCCTTGGCTATTCGCGTCAGTTCTTTGCCTTGGCTCGTGCTGGTTACCTGCCCTCTTTCCTGGCCAAGCTGTCGCGCTTTCAGACACCCCACCGCGCCATCCTCGCCGGTGGTGTGGTCGGTATCGCGGCGATCTACAGCGACGGTTTGATCAACCTCGGCGGCATGACGCTCACCGCCGCGATGATCACCATGGCGGTGTTCGGCGCCATCGTGATGTACATCATGAGCATGCTCAGCCTGTTCAAGCTGCGTAAGACCGAGCCGCTGCTGGAGCGCACCTTCCGCGCCCCGGGTTACCCGATTGTGCCGGGTATCGCCCTGGTACTGGCGGTGGTGTGCCTGGTGGCCATGGCCTGGTTCAACACGTTGATCGGGATGATCTTCCTGGGCTTCATGGCGGTGGGGTTTGCCTACTTCCAGATGACCGCGCAGAACCGTGCCGATGCACCGGCAGATGCTATGTTGACCGGGCTCTGATCTACTGGAGGCAGAACGGGCCTACACTGAACTACTGAGAAAGCCCGTTACTCAAAGCAGTTATTCCCGTGGGAAAATTCTCCCACGGCAATCTGCCTCAAGGAGAGCCTTATGCCGTGGTATGCGTGGTTGATTTTAGTGGTGGCGATCGGCTCGATCGTCGGCGGCCTGCTAATGCTGCGGGATAGCGCCAACAAGGTGGAACTCACCGACGAACAACGCAAACGCGTGGCCGAACGCAACGCCCAGGCAGACGCCAAGGACGCGCAAGACCGCTGATCGCGCCTGACAAAAACCTGTGGCGAGGGAGCTTGCTCCCGCTGGGCTGCGAAGCAGCCCCTCCAGGCCCTACTCCCAATCCGCCTTGGCAATTTGTAACCCGTGCTGCCCCTTATAGGCAGCACGTTCCGGCTGGCTCCAGCCAACCAGTAGCGCCTCTTCCAACCGGTAGATCTCAACGCCCAGCGGACGACACACCGTCAGTGGGTCCTGCGCGTCCGGCCCCCACATCGGCAGTGACAGGTCCCCGCCCGGGCACGTCGACAGCGCGCACAGCAGATCAATCTCGGCAAAGAACTCCAGGTAATCGCCCTTCTGCGCCGGGCACGCCTTCATGAAATACATGTCGTCCTGATTGAGGCCGGTGCACTGGAAAATATTCAGCACGTCATGCACGTCGAATTCCGTCAGGCCATGGGGTAAAACCGCACGCGTCAGGTTCGAATGGCAATGGTGATGGAAGTCCTCGCCGGTGAGCATGCGGTTCACATAAGGATCGCAGCGCGTACCGAGCAGGTCATGCAGGCGCCCGCCGTGCTCATCGATGCCATAGCTCGCAAGGCTGTCATCGGTGATCGTCACCAAGGGCCGCAGAAACGGCAGATTCGACCACAAGCGGTCATGGGTGCTGACATGGGCGCCCTGCAACTGCCGCGTGCGTGCCGCCCACAGGCGTTCGCGCGGGTCATGGGCGTTCCACACGTTAAAGTCGCCCACCTGCGGGCCAACCGGCGTGGTCACCCGGAACACATGCCCGGCCGGCACTTTCCACGCCCTCCCCGTACGAATCGGCACCTCGAATTGTTCGATCAGAGTACGTTGGTCGACACGTTCGCGAATACGCTCATAAAACGCCGTATCAACCTGCAGCGCCGAGCCTTTGCTGACCTGATATGCCGCCGGATAGTCTTTGTACATCATGGAACTCCTCGATCAGGGGTGGGTGAACAGGGCCAGCGACACACGCTCCGAGTCGTCCAGATATAAACTCAGCGCCTGCCCTGCTGCCGGTTTGTCCGCTTGGACCAATAGCGCGTATATCTCGCGGTCGCGCTCCAGCCAGGGCGACTGGAAACGCTGCTCATCGGGTGCTGCACAAAACACCAGGCGTAACTGGGCGATCACCTGGGCGAAAAACTCATCGAACAACGGGCTGCGCATCAGCCCGACAATCTGTTGGTGGAACACCAGGCTGTGGGTCGCCACGGCGCGCCAATCTTCACGCTCCCGTGCCAGGGTGGTGGCGTCGATAGCATTTTGCATGCGCTCGGATTGATCGACGGTCAATGCGCGGCACTGGGCGATGGCCTGCAACTCCAGCGTGCGCCGGACTACAAACAAGTCGCGTACCTCTTCACGCTCCAGGCGCCGGACCATAACCCCCTTGTTTCGCACGTACCGGGTCAGGCCCTCCTGCCCCAGGCGATGCAACGCTTCGCGTATCGTGTTGCGCGATGCGTTATAAGTCTTTACCAATTCCACCTCGACCAACGCCATTCCCGGTAGCAGCCGCCCACCAATAATGTCGGCGCGAAGCTCCAGGGCGATCTGGTCGGCTAACGACAGACTGAGTGTCATCACTCCCCCACGATTGTTGAACAATCCCCTGCGTAGACGTAATCACTTTTCGTGCCAACCGCTGCGCTTCGCTGGATGTGTAATAACGTTCAACTCCGTTAAACTGCCATCTCGTTACCGAGGCAGCCCTATGCGTTACTCCCAAGACCATAAAGCCCAAACCCATCAGCGCATCATCAAGGAAGCGTCGGTGCGCTTTCGCCGCGACGGCATTGGTGCCACCGGCTTGCAACCGCTGATGAAAGCGCTGAACCTGACGCATGGCGGGTTTTACGCACACTTCAAGTCGAAGAACGAACTGGTGGAAAAAGCCCTGCTCGCCTCGGCCGCAGAGCTCGATGCCCACTGCGAGATGCTGTTCAGCCAGGAACGGCCGTTGGACGCGTTCATCGACAGCTACCTGTCGGACTGGCACCAGAGCTCTCCGGATCAGGGTTGCCCTTTGCCGACCATGTGTTCCGAACTAGGGCTGCGAGGCCAGCCTAGTCCGACAACGGATGCAGTGCTCGACGCACGGCTCAAACAGATTGAAACAGCGTTGGGTGAGGGCCGTGCTGACGCTCAGGCACTGGTGATGATGTCGACACTGGTGGGCGCGCTGGTGCTGGCCAGGAGTGTCGAGAATCCGCAGCTGGCAACGCGGATCATGGACGTGGTGCGAGACACCTTGAAAACGCAGATCCGGGAGGATGAAAAGGCCGATCAATGACCGGCCTCCTGGCTGCTTAATTGAGCGACAGCCTTTCGCGGTTCTTCTCCAGCAACGCCTTGCCGATGCCCTTCACTTCCAACAACTCATCCACTGCCGTGAACGGACCGTTGCTATCGCGGTAGGCGACGATCGCCTTGGCTTTGGCGGCGCCGATGCCAAACAAGTCACGGCGCAGGGTTTCGGCGTCGGCGGCGTTCAAGTTGACCTTGGCGGATTGCTCGACCTTGGTTATTTGCGCAGTGATGGGGGTTGGCGCTTCGGGTTTGATCGAAGGGGCTGCGGTGGTAGTGACGGAGAGAGTAGTGAGGAAGGCGAAGATCAGGGAAGAAATGTAGGTGTTTTGCATGGGTGACGCTCCTTGACATCTATGAGAGAAAAGCAGCTTTCCGAAGCTGCTTTTCAAACTTAGGTGATGTTGGAAAAACGTCAAAAACGAGTTAGTTACAGAGTGTAAGCACCACTAATCTGTATCAGATCTTTTCGAGCCTGAAAACTTCGACATCGTTACTTCACCGTCAGCACTGATACCTTCTCGGGCGAGAACTTTATGGACGGTCATAAAAAGTATCTTGAAATCCAGCAAGATAGAACGATTATCGACATACCAAACATCAAGCTTGAACTTATCTTCCCAGCTTAGAGAGTTTCGACCATTGACCTGAGCCCAGCCCGTAATGCCAGGCCTCACTTCGTGACGCCGTGCTTGTTCAGCACTGTACAGCGGCAGATATTCGTTCAACAACGGGCGAGGGCCAACTAAACTCATATCCCCCTTGAGAACGCTCCAGAGTTCAGGAAGTTCGTCCAGGCTGCTGGAACGAAGGAATTGTCCAAACGGCGTCATGCGCTCGGCGTCTGGCAACGGAGTTCCCTTCGAATCGTTTGCGTCACGCATACTACGAAACTTTACTAGTGTGAAGGGCTTGGCGTTCAAGCCAGGGCGCACCTGCCGAAACACGACCGGCGAGCCTAGATTTTTACGAATTCTCCAAGACGTCCACGCGATCACCGGTGACAGTAAGATCAACGCAATCGCGGAAATGAGGATGTCCATGAACCGTTTCAACGACTGGTTTCCTTGAATAGCAACGACAGGTAATCTTGCGCTAATTTTGGATAGTTTCGGTTATCCAGCAGCCATTTGCGTCCACGTGCGCCCATCTCTTCGAGCTCTTCGGCACGCTTGGACTTCATCTCCAGAATCCCCGAAACCAACGATCCAACATCCCCGGCTGGCACATAAACGCCGCACTCCGCCTCGTTGATCATGGAGGGATAGCCGCTATAAGAAGCGATGACTGGTTTGCCGGCAAGCATGTAGTCAATCACTTTATTGAGAGACTGCCCATAGTGCCAGACCTTTGACGCATATACAGAAAAATACAGCAGATCGGATTTGGCCAACGCTGACTGAACCATGTCCCGTGAAATTTTTGGAGCGAAGACAAGGTTAGACAAGTGACCGTATTTCTCTTGATAGTGGGCCTTCAACGCGCCGTCACCAATCATCAAGAACTCGATATCAGCATAGTCTTGCATCAACACGGCCGCTTCAAAGAACACCTCTAAAGCGTTTGTAATGCCGATGGTGCCGGCATGAACAACTCTAAACTTAGGTGCCGAGAAATATTGCTTCACATAATCATCTGGCAACTCTTTTACCTGGTTCAGATGATCGTCGCTCACGCCCATGGGGATGCAAAATACCGGACGGCACAACCCCGTCTCGGCACGTACATGCTCCGAAAGATTAGGCATGGTACCCACAATCAAATCTGACCGCTTATACGCCAGTTTTTCGATAACAGATAACGCCTTGACGAACAGATTTCCACTGCTGAATCCGCCCTCTTCCACAATCGTGAGCGGCCATATGTCGCGCACCTCGAAAACCAGTCGACAGTTATACTTACGCTTTAACAACAAACCATTGATAATGGTAAGTAGTGAAAGGCTGGAAACGACAATCACGTCAGGCCGAGGCAAAGTTTTCTTGTTCAGGAAAAACAGGTTCCACTCAAAGTGAAACCAACTCAGAATCCTGATTACAGATTTTGCAACGGAATATTTTAGTGTACGCAGCCAAATAATCCTTACACCGGAAACCGTCTGCTCGGTGACGCGACGACTTAACTCGGGCACATCAACCAGATTATTGGAGTCCGAGGTAATTACGACCGTCTCACAGCCAGATTTTTTCATCTCCTCGACCAAAAACCAACCACGCCCCCCAGGACTGTTGGCGGTTTTTGGCGAAAAATACTTCGTGATATACCAAATGGTCTTCTTCATCTGAAAATAATCCAACCTCTTCAGACTTTATAAAGTTTTGGAATGGCGTTCACCACTTTGATGACTTGATCGAAATCCATACCCAGCGCATCAAGGTACCAGCGAATATTCTGATATCTAGGTTGGTTCTCGTTCTTCACCAATTCCAGTGCCTGATCACGTGTCATAACTCCTTCCCGAATTTGGTTGCTTCGAAAGGTATCGTGCTCAGAAAAACCGGCAACGGTGTAATAAATATAGTTATAAAACGCCGCCGTACCGTCGCCAATACGCCAAGTAGTGGAGGTATCCACGGCCGTTTCCCAGTCGTACTCACCGATCAAAGTGTCGTCAATAGTCTTCTCGTCCCAGCTCCAGTAGTCGAAGATATGGTAATAATCTTTTTTCTCTGTGAAACTACGATAGTACTCACCCGACAACGTATCCCAGAGTGACGAGTTAAAGTAACCTGGACTTTTCAACATAGCTTTGAAACGCAGGCTTTGATATTCAAGCTGCTTTCGCCAGCCATTCATATAGACGCGTTTCTCCTCAAAATCAGGAGGAATGCCAAGAAAGCCCGCTTTGAAGTGAGTCACCTCTAATGGGTTAACCCCCCACAAGTTGAGTCCGATCCCGGTCTGACGTTTTACGGTTTCTACGTGGCGGAAAAAGTGCTTGTCACCCGCTGTCAGAATACTAATCATCCCTAGATGGGGGGACTTGAGCCAGGCCCGCAGATTGGTAGCAATATTTTTACGTTTTTTGTCAATATCATCAGCAATGATAATATTTTCAACACCTAGTTCGGCACACATACGACTAATATTACGTCGACCCAAGTCCGTTACCATGCCCCAGTCGTAGGTGTAGGTAACAGGGTTCATACCCAGTTCCTTGACGATCAAGTGAAGGCCATAACAGCTGTCGCGCCCGCCCGAAAACGGAACAATGCAATCCAGTTGACCGTTGCGTCGATACGGCTTTACCAAATTAAAGAGATCTTCTTTTGGTTTTGGCACATTGCGGAGAGTGTAAGTATTACAGTAGTTGCACACGCCAGCCGCGTCGAAAGAAATATAGGGCATTGTCTCGGGAAGCACGCATTTCGTGCACCGACGCAATTCTGGGAGGTTAAACTGAAGCAGTTTCTCCTCAGCCTGATTATACTTGAACGGCGGAATAATATTATGGGTACGCTTACGATCATCGGAAACAGAGACAGAGGCAGACTCCGGGATTTCCAAAATCACCGCTTGCTCTTTAATCTGGGTAATATGGGTACAGTGTATCTGCGTCAACGGATAGCTTTCAGAAGAAAAGCATACACCATCGTCAGACTGCCCTAAGTACAGACTGCCATTATTGGAAAACAGGACAGCTTTTCCAATTTTCGGCAAAATAATGGCACATGCAATGACGCCCTTGCACAAAGACAAAATCCTATCACTGAGCTGACTCAGATCAGTACCATTATCTTCAAGGTACTTCTCAGTGATTGCAGCAATCACTTCGCTGTCAATTTCAAGCTTGCGCTCAGCCCCGATCAGGCCCCATACATCCGCATCATTCACGATGATACCGTTATGGATAACGCAAATATCACCACGAACAACAGGCTGATTGTCAGCAAGGCCATTCGTAATCAGTCGACTGTGACCAAAAACGGCCTGAGAATTGTAGGGGGCTACCTTGGAGAGCAAGTTATTTACATCATAGTCAGCACGCTTAACTTGGCAACCCTGTTTATCAAAGTAAATCAATCCACTGGAATCACGCCCTCGCTGCCTGGCATGATCAGCCAATATGTTGAGACTTGCCTTATTGACTTTCTGCCCGCTCGCAGAAACCAATCCAAATATCCCGCACATATATTAAAATCCGTATTAAATATTAAAAACAGAACTCATCCAGCTATCACAAAGCCGTCGCAGCGACCTGGATCAGCAGACTCAGTTTGCACATCACGCCGACAGACTAGCCGGAAACACCGGTATTATTCTGATAGACATGAAGCATTGTCTCAATGCAGACAGGCCAGCTGTAGTGAGATTGCACATGCTCTCTTCCAGCCCTGCCCATCCGCTCGCGTAATTCCTGATCTTCAATCAGGCTGATCATTGCAGTGGCCGCTGCTCGCGGATTGTCCCGCGGCACTACCAACCCCGTCTTTCCGTGGACCGTAACTTCAGGCAACCCACCCGCATCTGAGACGACCACCGGCAGACCAGCAGCGCCCGCTTCGATGATAGCGACGCCAAAGCTTTCACTGTCAAGGCGGCTGAGCGCGACGTATACGTCCAGCTTACCAAGCTCCTGAGGTACTTCTTTATGAGGTATTTGCCCTACAAAGGAAACTCGATCCGCTATTTTCAGTTTTTCTGCCAGCATTTGCAACTCTCTTGTCTGGGGACCGCCGCCGACTAGACGAAGAAATAACTTGTTCGCTATCTTGGGATCCTTCTGTTCCATCTCGCCCACTACAATCGAGAAAGCTTCTATCAAAGTATCTACACCATATTTGGGTGCAAGTGTCTTTACAGTACCGATAGTAATTCGATCAGGATCACGTGCTGCGGCATGAGCGGTGTCAGCGTACGCCGTCATATCAACCCCAAAGGGCGTCACTGAAATATCATCGAGTCCAGGAACTAGCGCTTGAGTCCTTGCAGCCATACACCAGCTCGTCGAAGCAACAGCATCAGCTGCTTTTAAGTTCGCAGTCACCAACCATTTGTGCAAAGGGCTTTTGTGAGGAAAATCGTAGACGTCGCTTCCCCACACAGACATTATCCACGGATGGTAATTAACCAGACGAGCGGTCGTACCATAACCACTCGCATAATGAGCATTGACAATATCTGGTTTTAGTTGGCCCAATAACTCACGAACAGGGCCAACCATTGTGAAATAACCTACAATCCCACGGTATGGAAACTCATGCACAGTAACGCCTGCACTAAATGAATCGGCGACGGGGTGCTGCGATATCACATGGACTTCGTGACCCACTGCGCTCAAACCGTCCGCCCATCGAACTGTGTGAATGGAAGAGGCACCTGATAGCAAGACGATTTTCATATTCAACACCTATCAATCATTAGCTGGAGATCGACTTCCTGCCGCGATGCCAACCAACACCAGAATGGGCAAGCTCAACACCAGGTTATTTTGAAATAGCGTCACTTCAAAACAATTAATTACCAACAGCCCAATAAAAGCAGACGCCGCGATGCGGACCTTATAGACATCCCGACCATTAAAGGAAAAATTCCATATTGAATAAAGTAGCGCAATCAACATAAACTCACCCACCAACCCTAGCTGCATGTAAATCTGCAAGTAGAGATTATGTGCAGAATACTCGATACTCGAGATATCTTTAACTTGAACACCACCACCTCGGCCCCAGACCTCATAACCCTCCATCAACTCAAACAGCATGCTCCACATAGAGCTACGGCCTGAATCCAGGTTCTTCTGGAAGATCTCTCTTGAGAGCCGATTCATTTCAGCATTCAGTTCTGGAAAAAGAATACCGACAGAAAAGGACAGCACCACCGCGGTCGCCACAACAAACGAAAAAAAGTACACCCCACTCAAGCGAAGACGTAATAGTCGTGGCAGTACTACATAGGTTGTAAAGAAGACTAGCAAGCCCAGTAACGATGAGCGAGATTCAGATATTAGAATCAAAGCGACACCGAATACCCACGCCCACACCGCCAACCGAGGCCTGAAAAACAATATTGAACAGATCATCAGATAAGCAATCATGCCCAACGAATTGGCATTCTGAAAAAACAACTGCCTTTCAATGACGTGATACATCAACAAAAACACAGCAATCAAAAGCAACATCAACGCAATGCCAGAAACTCCGCGCGTATCGTATTTTTTTGAGTACGAAAAAGAAAAGTAAAGCACGACCATACTAAACAAAAATTGCAGCCCATTCTCTAGCGACCTGACAACCTCTTCACGCCCAGCAAAAACCGTAGACGCGTACTGAATAAATATAAGCCCCACTAGGAGATAGATCCATATCATCGCTCGCAACGCACTTCGATCGAGAAAGATGACAATAAAAAATAACGAGCACAGGGCCAACGAAAAAATAAACCCCCACCGAAAAAAAATCGAAATGAATATATTTTCCGCCAAAGAGAAAAATGACAGGAACATCACAAAAAATATAAGCACGTAGTAATATCGAAATCCCTTAATCATTTTCTAAACCTAGACAGATAGCTGAGAACCAACTTTAGTTCTGCATGAAAAACCACACACGCAAACACTAAAGCCACACCCCAAGACACAATCACAATAGGCAATTGCTTTACTTGCAGGCAAAAAATGCTCAAGCATGCACAAGCGAATGTGGACAGGTACAACTTCCGTCGAGGGATATTCCGCCAGTGCCTTGCAGAGAACTCCGTTCGAAAGATCAAGAACACAAAAAACGCGATCGTATTACTCATGATAGCGCCGGCCGCACCGTAAAGAGGGATTAGGAAATACGCGCACGCAAAACATAAAATCAAAACACAGAAATTTCCGACAACGTTCAAGTACGTTTTCTTAACAACAGAAATACCTATACCACTCACTTCAGAAAGGGCATAAAAAAATGGCTGCAACACAGCACACATGAGCAAATACTTAACTTCCGAATACTCTGCAGGAAGCAAAAAGTCCACAAATCCTGAGAAGATACCCACTAGGGCTGTCAGCACGACTACGAAAAACAACACTACACTCAGCACGCCATCTATACGGGACAAATCTTCATTTGAAGAAACCCATTTGTATACGATAGGCACCCATACCACAGAAAGGATATTTTGAAATACGACCGCCACACCCGCCAAATTTATAGCAACCGCGTACAATCCAAGCTCGTCCAGGCCAACCATATCCTTGAGTAAAACCGAACCGATCGCAGTCACGGCCCAATATATAAGAGAGGACAGTAAAAGCGGAAGCCCAAAAGCAAACAGCTGTCGGCGATCAACAACAGCCGCAGCACCTCCACGATTACGTTTAACGTAGGTAAATATCACACTGGCAAACTGTGGCACAACAACGAGCAAGGCAACAAAGCTGAGCAGCAACACAGAGCTGAAGTTTGAATGCCCACTCAGGAAGAAGCTGAAAACCAAGAAAACACAAAGCAACCCTTTGGGCAGCACTTGATTGATCGAATAGAATACGCCATCACCGTTCATCCTCAGTATCACACTGGAAATCCTGAGCAGGTACATGACAAATACGCAAACCGCAGTTAAAACGACATAGGACGTTTTTACCTCGCCGTACAAAAACTGTGAAATCTCATCTTTCATCCAAACAATCGGAATCAAAGCGAGCAGAAAAATAAAACCCCCTGGCAGATAACAATCTAAAAGCAACCTGTACTTGTCAACTTCTTCATTATAATAGCGCGCAAATGTTTGATCCAGGCCGAGAGATAAAAACAACACCCCAAAGCCTATTACCAATTGATATATATTAAACCGACCTATATCCTCTGGAGAAACCAACCATGTCAGCAGCGGAATGGTAATAATTCCCGCCACTGCCGCACCCAGTGTACCTATCGAAAAGGCCGAGATATTTTTTAAATTCAAAGCGCACTGGCTCCCGCTTTTATAACGACTGCAGGAACGCCGGCAATAATAACATTATCAGGAAAACTTTTGGTGACTACACTATTTGCTCCAATCACGACATTATTGCCAATAGACACGCCCTCACGCACGTACACACCATCACCAATCCATACGTTGTCGCCAATAACAATATCGGCTTCCTTATACACGATCTCCCCATCGAGATTTGATGTAGGTTTCATCAACGAATGGGTACGTGCTTTTATACTGACCCTGTAGCCAATTGCGCAGCCACTACCGATCTGCACCCGTGAATTGTCACCCACTTCAATTTGAGCAAAGTTTATATAGGTCAACTCGCCAATAGAAAGATTGTCCAAGTTTCCGGTGATCGATGTTTCACCGCCCAGCACGACAGAGACGTGGATATTCTTCGCCTGCAACACTTTATGCCGCGAAAGAAAATTCGCACTCCACAATACCGCCGAGCGAATCAGCCACGCGACAAAATGCTTAATTTTGTAGGGCATTTTTCAACCCATTTGCAATCGTTGTCAACGCGTCCTGTGACAAATACGGATGCATCGGCAAACTCATTATATTATTTGCAACTCTGTCCCCCACGGGCAGCTTTGCATCTAAATCGGCAACCGCAGGCTGTTTGTTCAGCGGTATGGGGTAGTGCACCACTGTCGGGATGCCAAGCGCCTTCAACTTTTCCTGAAGCACTTCTCGATCTGGCGCCAACACACTGTACTGAGCCCAGGAACTAATATTCGACGTATCAATAAAAGGTGTGATAACCGGCAGCGCTTTCAATAAAGAATCATAAGTAGCTGCAATAGTGTTCCTCAGGCCAATTTCTTCTTGAAACAGCTCGAGCTTCGGCAACAGAATGGCAGCCTGCAACGTATCAAGGCGGCTATTGACGCCCACGCGAACATGATGATAACGG
The DNA here is from genome assembly GCF_055407965.1 of Pseudomonas sp. B611. NCBI lineage: Bacteria > Pseudomonadati > Pseudomonadota > Gammaproteobacteria > Pseudomonadales > Pseudomonadaceae > Pseudomonas > Pseudomonas sp. B611. The sequence continues at coordinate 994,384 of NZ_JBUZST010000001.1, read as the reverse complement.
CGATCTTGGCCGTGCCGGGATATCTGACGCATTACTTTGGCCAGTTCATCATCGCTGGTAAAAATTGCACCGCCATCCCCGTAGCAGCCTAAGGGCTTGCTAGGAAAAAAACTGGTACAGGCAATCAAGCTTAAATTGCAGGACTTACGCCCCTTGTAAGTCGCACCGAAACTTTGTGCCGCATCTTCGATTACCGGAAGATTATGTTTTTTAGCGATACTATTGATTTTGTCGAAATCCGCGCATTGCCCATACAACGAGACTGGGATAATCGCTTTCGTGCGCTCAGTGATAGCCGCCTCGATCAAGTCTGGATCAAGATTGTATGTTTTTGCATCAACATCGACGTATACAGGCTTTGCCCCCAGCAGCGCGGTGGTTTCAGCCGTGGCAATGTAGGTGAAGCCTGGGATGATTACCTCATCTCCAGGACCAACACCCAAGGCCATCAGCGCAATTTGAAGTGCGTCCGTTCCGTTGGCGCATGTAATACAATATTTCGCACCCGTATATTCCGCAAGCCGTTCTTCGAGCTCAAAAACTTCAGGACCCAAGATATATTTTCCGTGCCCGAGGACATTTTGAATCCCCGCATCAATCTTATCTTTAATTCTCGCCTGCTGAGCTTTAAGATCAATGAACTCCATCATTTCGCTTCCAGTTTTTCTAACTTATTATCGACAAGCACGTAACTCGCCCCAGAGTACGGACAACGCTGTGAACCCTCGCCGCGCAATGGAAGTTCAAGCTGCTCACCGAACTCACTCATCCAACCAATCTGTTTGGCTGGGACGCCGACCATCAACGCATAGGCGGGTACGTCTTTGTTGACGACCGCACCTGCGCCAACAAACGCAAACGCTCCAATGGTGACGCCACACACAATGGTGCAATTGGCGCCGAGCGTTGCGCCTCGCTTTACCAACGTATCGCGGTATTCGCTTTTACGTTCAATAAGCGAACGTGGATTATATACGTTGGTGAACACCATACTAGGCCCGCAAAACACCCCTTCCTCCAACACAACGTTATCGTAGACCGAGACGTTATTCTGAATCTTGCATTGGTTGCCTATGCGCACTTTGTTCCCAACAAAGACGTTCTGCCCAAGTGAAACCTCGGCACCGATAACCGCCCCGGCGCACACGTGCACAAAGTGCCAGATACGGCAGCCGTCACCAATACTCGCACCGTCATCAATAATTGCACTGGGATGTACCGTATAATTCATTTGTCTTCTCTACAAAACGTTATCAACGTGTATGTGCATGGCACGTGAGACAAGCATGCATAAACAGATAAAAATATTTAACGATCAATCACGGTTCAAGACGACGTTGCTGATGCATCAAGTCGACTATTTCACCGTCAGGTGTATAACCACTGACGGTTTCTCGTAATAACTGGCGCACACGCGTGTAATCGTCTTCATCTACTGCAGCAAGCAACTGATTCAATCTGACTTTCAGCGCTTCCCAGGAAATATGATCTTCGTTGGCGCTCATGATCATAGGGTGCTGGGTTTGGGCCACATTGTCGCCTATCAACAGCTCCTCGTAGAGCTTTTCTCCAGGACGCAACCCAGTAAATTCAATTGCAATATCACCTTGGGGATTTTTTTCCGAGCGCACACTCAAGCCCGACAGATGGACCATCTTTTCCGCTAGTTCGACAATTTTGACAGGCTCGCCCATGTCCAACACGAATACGTCCCCTCCAAGCCCCATGGACCCCGCCTGGATTACCAATTGGGCCGCTTCAGGTATCGTCATGAAATATCGTGTGATTTTCGGGTGGGTCACCGTCAAGGGGCCACCCGATTTGATTTGCCGGTGAAAGAGTGGGATTACAGAACCTGACGACCCCAGCACGTTGCCAAAACGCACCATCGTGAAACGGGTTTTGTTAACTTGGGAAATGTTGGATTTTTCCCCGAACAAAATGGGCGCAGCCTCACGACTCAGTGCTTGAAGGGTCATCTCGGCCAGCCGCTTGGTGCTGCCCATGACGTTGGTTGGGCGCACTGCTTTATCTGTGGAAATCAACACGAAGTTTGCTACACCGGACTGAAGCGCGGCCTGGGCAGTATACAGCGTCCCTAATACATTATTTAGGACGCCCTCAGCAATATTATGCTCGACCATAGGCACATGCTTATAAGCTGCCGCATGATAGACCGTGTCGACATGCCAGGCTTTCATCACATCAAGCAATTTGCTTTGATTACGTACCGAACCGAGTATTGGCAACAAACGCACCGGCAGCGACTCTCGAGCAATTCGCTGCTCCAGCTCGGTCAGAATGCTGTACAGATTAAACTCACCGTGCTCGAACAATAGTAATGTCGTGGGACGCAACGAGAGAATTTGGCGACACAGCTCCGAACCAATAGAGCCACCGGCTCCGGTAACCATAACACTTCGCCCGCGGATGCAATGCTCCAATAGATCTTCTTGCGCGGGGACTGTATCGCGACCCAGTAAGTCGGCGATGTCAACTTCCTGGATATCGTCAACCTTGACGCGACCGCTGGCCAGATCCATGAAGCCTGGAACGCTGCGCACATGGAGTGGAAAGCCTTCGAGGAAACCCAGAATTTCGCGGCGGCGCCCACGGTTGGAGGATGGAATCGCCAGCAGGATCTCCTGTGCGCCAGTCACTTCAATCATGCGCTGAATATGCTTTGGCTTGTAGACTTGAAGGCCGGAAATAATGCGGTCTGAGATGCTTACATCGTCATCGATAAAGGCGACAGGTCGCATCAGGCGCCCCATGCGCAATGCCGCGACCAACTGGTTTCCAGCTGCGCCGGCGCCATAGACAGCAACGCGAGGAAGGCCATCTTCACGATTAGTGAAAGGTACATGCTGTGAGGCCGCAAACCAGTCACCAAGAAAGTATTGGCGCATGGCGAGTCTCAAACCGCCAATCATGATGAGGCTCAGCCACCAGTAGTTGAAGATAATGGAACGCGGCACTACGTTCTGATGATTGCTGTACCAATAAACAACCACTCCCAGAATCAGCGACGACAGGCTCACAGCTTTAATAATCGCGACCAGGGCGTCATTACCGAAGTAGCGCATGACTGCCCGATACATCCCAAATCGGATAAAAAGCGGCACAGCCACAAGGGGAGCACTGAAGAACAACCAAGGATGAAAGATAATGGGGTTAACCATTTCGTCAATGCCTAAGCGCACCACGAACGCCATCCAAAGTGCCAGCCAGACCAGCACGACGTCTGTGGCAACCTGAATCAGACGCTTCTGACGACGTGGCAAAGCCAGCAGCAACGCTCTAAATCTCTCCATAACCCCTTCAAACACCTTGTACTGCTCCTGCAACCTACATCATTAACAATGCGTGCCCCCCATGGGACACGCACCATCGTATGCCTTTAATCTCGAATCTTGAGTCCCGCTCATGTAGAGCAGCGCGACTTAAGATTTAGTCGCCTGTTGCCGCCTTCATTACCGTTTTCAACGCAGCACAGGTCTCGTCTATTTCCGCCTGACTAAGCGTCGGGTGAACCAGAAACATCAAGCTGGTCTCGCCCAAAACTTTCGCCACAGGCAAGCGTTCGGCAGGGCGCCAGCCAGTGCCATCGAACGCCTTCTCAAGGTACACCTCTGAACATGAACCCGAGAAGCATGGCACTCCCAAAGCAGCAATTTCCGACAGAATACGATCACGACTCCATTCCGGTTGAAGTTTTTCAGGATCCACAAAAACATAACATTTATAGGCGGCATGCACATAATTCAACGGCACAACAGGTACTCGCAGCCCTTTCAACTCGGCCGCGCAATCCCAGATACGTTGTGCATTTCCATTACGACTGTCACGCCAGGCAGCCATCCGACGCAACTGGATACGCCCAACAACCCCTTGAACTTCAAGCATCCGCCAGTTTGTCCCAAACCCTTCATGCAGCCATCGAAAACCAGGCGGATGCTCGCGCTCGTAAACCGCTTCCCAGCTTTTGCCGTGGTCTTTAAACGCCCACATGGAACGCCAGAGTTCACGGTCATTGGTGGTGACCATTCCACCTTCACCGCCGGTGGTCATGATTTTGTCCTGGCAGAACGACCAGGCTCCAACGTGCCCAATTGACCCGACAGGCCGACCTTTGTAGGTAGCACCGTGAGCTTGGGCGCAATCTTCGATAACTTTCAGATCATGGGATTGTGCCAATGCCATGATCGGATCCATATCACAGGGCCAACCTGCCAGATGCACACAGATCAGCGCTCGGGTACGGGGCGTTATGACGGCCTCGATGCTTTGTGCCGTAATATTTTGCGAATCGGGGTCTACATCAGCGAACACCGGAACAGCACCCGCGTTGACGATACTGGAAACAGAGGCGAGGAACGTCCGGGAAGTCACGATCACTTCATCACCCGCACCAATGCCCAGAGCCTGCAGTGCCAAATCCAAAGCGACGGTGCCATTGGCGAGTGCGATTGCGTATTCAGTGCCCGCCCAGGCGGCAAACTCTTTCTCAAACTCCCGACACTCGGTACCGGTCCAGTAATTGACTTTGTTCGAGAGGATTACACTTCGTACAGCATCCGCCTCTTCGACAGTAAAAGAAGGCCAAGGGGAAAAATGTGTATTCAGCACAAAACAATTCCTGTGAGTTCGGATAAAAAATAAAGGCGCTGCGTACGCCCATTCATTTACAGCGCCTTCGCCGGCACGCCAACCACTGTGAGCAAATCGGCAACCTCACCCACTACCACTGCGCCCGCACCGACAGTCACTTTTTTACCAATACGAACCGATTGGATGACAGTCGCGCCGATACCGACCCAACTCAATTCTCCAACCGCAACACCGCCTGCCAGCCTGGCACCTGGACTTATATGAACAAAACTCTCCAGGTGGCAGTCATGATCAATACTACACCCTGTATTGAGAATCGCCCCTTGACCCACGCTGGCATCCACGTTCACGACAACCCCGGCAAAAACCACAGAGCCGGCACCTATCGTTGCACGGGGACTGACCGTTGCGGAGGGATGTACCAACGTGGCCAGACGGGCTCCACTGTTCTCCAACTCAATCGATTTCGAATGGCGCACACTGTTGCTGCCGATCGCGACTACGACGCCATCAAACTCTGCCATTCGGCTCAACAACAAAGACATATCACCCGTGATAGCCCAGTGGCTATTTGTCGTTCGCGCCGGCCAATTGTCATCGAAAAACTCTATGTGTTGCCAACCACAAAATTCGGCGGTTTCCGCCACGACCTTCCCATGGCCACCAGCACCTACAATCGCAAGCCGCTTCAAAGACTCTCTCCTAAACAGCCTGCGGCGAGGTTCCGAAACACTCGGGCGCGAAGGCTCACCAGTGAACAACCGCAACGACATGCCAAACTTTTTTCACCAAGCCGCTGTCAATCGACAACAACCAGAATTAGTAAACATTGCGCTGTCTTACTTTATACAACTAAACCACTCTATAAAGTAAAGTTCATCGACCCTACCGATGACGCTGACTAATCCTGCTAATTGCCCAATGACGGCGCAAGAGGATGACTGCAACAGTCATCCTCCATTGGGATGTCACCCCAATAGTTCTGCCAGCATTGGATGGCCTTCACCATCTAAGGGTGGCACAACCTTCGAAGCGCGAATAGTTTCGACAGTCTGAACGCAGTGACGCGCGTCTTCTATGCCATAACCACGACCGGCCAATATTTCCTGATAGCTGGTTGTATGGAGGTCAGTGAAACCTTCGGAAAACTCAAGTTCATCACCATCGACAGTAATGGAACGATAGGTAGATTTCTTGCCCTTCACAGAGGCTGGCAAATCATTGGCATCAATAGTAAGGAACCACCTGACTCGTGCTTTCTCGTACTCCAGATAACCTGCCGCTTTATACTCGCTGACAAAGTGAACAACATTGCGTTCCAGGCTGCCAAAAACGAAGTGCAGCATGTCGTAAAAGTGGACGCCAATATTAGTCGCCACACCGAATGACTTGCGCGGATCACCTTTCCAGCTTTCCATGTACCATTTTCCGCGAGAGGTCATGTAGGTTAATTCAACCTCATACTTCGCTTCTTTTTTTTCACTGGCTACCTTCTCTTTCAGATCGAGAATGGCTTGGTGATGTCGAAGTTGCAATATGTTAAAGACACGCTTGCCGGTCTCTTGCTCAACGCGCGAAAGCTCATCGAGAATTTCGGTAGTGGGGACAAGTGGCTTTTCACAAATTACGTCACACCCCAACCGCAGGCCTGCGGCAATGTGGGCATGATGCAGATAATTAGGTGAGCAGATCGCCACGTAATCCAGTGCCGTTTTCGGATCCCGCTTCAAACGAAAGGCATGCTCCTGAAACCGCTCAAACTCGGTGAAGAACTCACTGTCTGGGGACAGACTGTCGATGATGCCAACAGAGTCATTGATGTCATAAGCAGAAGCCAACACATTGCCCGTATCTTTGATCGCCCGCATGTGACGCGGGGCGATGTACCCCGCAGCGCCGATCAATGCAAAATTTTTCATGATTCTTCCCTAGGCATTCGAGGATTTTTCGGCGCACAACACAATGGGCGCCGAAAGCACGCGTCGTTCAAGTCGGCTTGATCAAGCCTTAACGATATGAGGAGCCGCCTGGCGGTACTTGCCACGGCTGTCCACGATCAGTTGAGCGGAGGACTTGATGAGTTCGTAATCGAACTTTTCGTGGTCTGTCGCCAGAACAACTGCGTCATACCCCGCCACATTCTCGGCAGTCAGCGACACACTGGCGAGGTCAAAATGGTGCTCGCGCATTTTGGGAAATACTGGAACGTGTGGATCGCTGTAAGCAACCGTGACGCCTTTGGCTTCGAGCATCTCCATGATCTCTACCGACGGAGATTCGCGCATATCGTCCACGTTCTTCTTGTAGGCAATGCCCAAGATCAGGACTTTGCTGCCTTTGAGCGGCTTGCCGCGCTCATTGAGACCATCTGCCAGCTTACTGACGACATACTCGGGCATTGCTCGGTTAACCTCACCCGAAAGCTCGATGAATCGAGTGTGCAAACCGTATTCGCGGGCCTTCCACGTCAAATAGAACGGATCGATCGGAATGCAGTGTCCGCCCAGCCCGGGACCAGGGTAATAAGCTGTAAAGCCAAATGGCTTCGTGGCGGCGGCATCCACGACTTCAAAAATATCGATTCCCATACGGTCAGCAACGACTTTCATTTCGTTAACCAAGCCAATATTGACGGCGCGATGAATATTTTCCAGCAGTTTAGTCATCTCTGCCGCTTTGGTAGAGCTGACTGGAACCACCCGGTCGATCGCCTGCTCGTAAAGAGCGGTACCTACTTCCAGGCATGCTGCAGTGTCGCCGCCGATAATTTTCGGGATGGTGCGGGTCTCGAAGTCTGGATTACCGGGATCCTCACGCTCCGGTGAGTAAACCAAAAAGATGTCTTCACCCACCACTAAACCACCTTCCTGAACGCGAGGAAGCAGCTCTTCGACAGTGGTACCGGGATAGGTAGTGCTTTCCAGCGACACAACCTGACCTGCGCGCAGGTAAGGTTTGATCGAGTCCGTGGTGGCAATGACGAAACTCAAGTCGGGTTCACGATACTTGTTCAGCGGCGTGGGCACACACAGGATCAACGCGTCGCACTCGGCAGCGCGAGCAAATTCAGCGGTGGCTTCAAAGCCCGAATTGCGCGCAGCAGCAACTTTGGATGAAGAGATATGCTCGATGTCACTTATGCCTGCGTTAAGGTCCGCGACCTTTTTCGCATCAATATCTATACCCAGTACGCGAAAACCAATTGAATTATAACGAAGCATCAAGGGCAGCCCGACATAACCAAGACCAACAATCCCGATCAACGCTTCCTTACTTTTGAACTTAGCAACACTGGCCAGCTTCTGCAGGTGCATCTGTAACGCTCCGATTAAACTATATAATTTTTAAAGCCAATGTGTGATCCGACTTTGGGCAACTTCATATTGCCCATTCGCCCCCCCACCTCAATCGGGCCCGCCAGTATCGGCAGGCTCATCAAGCGAAAGGCCTGAGGGCCGCCTCTAATGGCGAATCACTTCGTATCAGACATGGTACGGATTAAATCATAGCTTCGTTCCGAAATCCGCATAAAGATAGCGTCGCACGGTTAAGAGGCACCACAAATATCGTAACGCCATCACGCCGGGCCAGCCATAAACAGCCACAACGACCCCATTTCAGAGCGAACCTTCATCTTTCAACGTAATTTTTTTTGAAGACACCGAAGCGTTCGCCAATGCTGGCACGTTCAGGCCGTGGTCGCGTCGACGCTGAACAGCGGCGCTCACCAAAGCGGTGATGATACCGAGCACCAAACCCAACACAACGCCGGCCAATATAACCAATATCTTCTTAGGTTTGGCGGGACCAAGCGGTTCGATTGCTTCCTTGTCAATCGTCACAAGCTTCAAACCACTCATGTCTACGTTCAGGTTACGCAGCCGCGCCTGCTCGGCGCGCAATGCCTCCACACCATTGAGGAAAAGCTCCTCATTCTGCCGCTGCTTGAGCACTTCAACCTCACGGTTAGTCTGCAGAAGCTGAAGATCGCGGGCTATTTGGGCAATTCTAACTTCGGTAAAGTCATCCGAGCTTCGCTTCTGCAGCACGGCTCGCTCCGCCATCAGTGCATCTACGCCCATGAAGTACAGAGGAATCTGATTGTTATTTACCTCTGTGCGCATCACCGACTGACCACTTCGCCCCCCAGTATCTCCCAGCGAAGAAGGTGTCGTCGGCTTAAGGATGCCAAGAGAACTCGCAATAGCTATTGCTTCGTTCAACTGCGCTACACGGTCAGCACGCTGGGTTTTAAGTTGGGCACGGAGAGCCTTCAATTCATCCTGCAACTGGGCACGTTTGACACTGTCAGCTTCACTCAACGTAGCGATCTTGGCAGCTTTGTCATTGTCATAGCTGGACCGCGCGGCCTTGAGCTTGCCAGCGAGCTCGCTCAAGCGGTTCCTGACAATAACTTCCATGTCAGCGGAAATCTGCTGTTGCTGGTTAGCGATTGCATATTGTACAAAGCCATTGAGTATCGCCACCCCGTCCACACCTTCGGGATAGTTCATCTCAAGCTTGATATAAGCGCTCAAGGCATTTGTCTTTTCAGACTCTGGAACGATCAGATTAATTGAATTTGCATTAAACTCTTCAAAGCTTTGCTCAAGAGTTCTGCCGGGGCGTTCAAACTTGCTGAACAGCTTTTGATTTGCCCTAAAAAAGCCCAGGCGGGCCTCATAGGACTCCAAAGAAGCTCCCACCTTAATTAACGCTTCACCTGGTGGAAGTTTATAAATCTCAGAGCGATTCAAAGCGTCTAGCTCATTAATTGCCGCCGGACGCAAAAGGCTGCTGACCTTATATTCAGGAATCGCCAGGAAAGCATACGTACTAGCGGCAACTCCAACTAAGGCCGTCACATAAAGAACTAAAGCCTTACGCTGCCACACTATGCGACAAAGAGCGAAGAGATCGATTTCATCGGACGAGGAAATAGAGGGGGTTTGGAAACTACTCACAACGAAAACCTGCCTTCAAGAGAAACTTCGGGCTCGTCATGCAGATCAAATTGTGTATTTTTTATCCTATTTTTACCACCACCAAAACCCAGCGTCTCCGCCGAGCATTTAGTGCACAAAATGTCTGTAATCGAGAACAGATTTCATTTTGCCATCTCTCTGACATATTACAAGCCCGGACTTGTCTGTAAGGCATTTCCGAAAAGGTTGCCAGCCTTACTCGCTAGCCGTAACGGCGAATCACTGCGCGACGGTACAGACATTGATGCGATTTTTTGGAGGAAAAAATACTGACAGACGGTTACTGAAAAATGCTCAACCGCCACAACATGACAGCCTTTAATTTCGGACCGAAACAGTCGATTTATGACGGCGACCACGAACCAAAACGCCGAGGAACGGCCCCACCAACATCCCTACAATCAATGCCACCACCACAAACACCGACACCGGCATCCGTGCAGTCTCCAAACCGAGGAACGAGAGGGCCATACCTTGCTGGTTTTCCAGCACAAAGCCCAATACCACCAGCACAGCAGCCAAAACTGAAAACACCGCAACGACACGCTTAACCCCACGCATACCTTTCTCCCTACCGAAAGCTGTCAGACACCCTCTTCTTCCTCTTCGTTCACCCGATCCCGCAACTCCTTGCCCGGCTTGAAGTGAGGAACGAACTTACCGTCGAGACTAACCGACTGCCCAGTCTTGGGATTACGCCCAACCCGCGGCGCGCGATAGTGCAGCGAGAAACTCCCAAACCCGCGAATCTCAATCCGATCGCCGGTCGCCAGACATTGGGACATCTGTTCAAGCATGGTCTTGATGGCCAGCTCTACATCCTTGGATGAAAGCAGCCCTTGATGGGTGACAATTCGTTCGATCAACTCCGACTTCGTCATATTTTTCCCTTCTTTTTCAAGCAGCTAGGAAAATCGCTTCGAAGGTTTTAGCATGACTTGACGAATTTGAACAGCCCATGCTCTAACTTATCTGCAAGAGAGATCAACCACGGCAAAACAGGGCCTACGCCCTCAATTACAGATCACCAACATCGTCCGAGTGACCGCACCTGCCGGGTTCCAGCCAAATAGATAATCACCCTCCTCGTCCTTTGCATCGCTGGACCTGGTGACAACCTTGTAGCCCTGCATCTTGCACTCACGTGCCGCGCGCCTCTCACACTTATCCCAACCCGAGCCAAGGCCAGAGCAATCGATCTCGATGCCGCTGACGCCGTGCCGGGCATGGGTCTTGGCGCTGGTGGCAGAGCACCCAGCGAGCATTGCCACTGCAAACATTACGATAAGCCTGTTCATTCCACCCCTTACTGAGCCAACACTTTCAAACGACTATAGTCAGTTCTGACAACCGCTCATACCGCTTGGTTCTTGGTTCTTGATTCAACGAATTTCAGGCACAAAAAAGGGCGACCAAAGTCGCCCTTTTTCTACAGCCTTACAGAACTTAGTTCTGTTTAGCCATTGCTTCGCGCAGCAGGGAGGCCATGGTGGTCTCGCCTTGTGCAGCTTCCGGAGCCGATTTCAGGCTCTGGATAGCTTCTTTCTCTTCCACTTCGTCTTTCGACTTGATGGAGAGTTGGATCACGCGGCTCTTGCGATCAACGCTGATGATCTTGGCTTCTACTTCCTGGCCTTCTTTCAGAACGTTGCGCGCGTCTTCAACGCGGTCACGGCTGATTTCGGAGGCTTTCAGAGTCGCTTCGATGTCGTCGGCCAGAGTGATGATGGCGCCTTTAGCGTCAACTTCTTTCACGATGCCCTTAACGATTGCGCCTTTGTCGTTGTCCTGAACGTATTCAGAGAACGGGTCGCTTTCCAGCTGCTTGATACCCAGGGAGATGCGCTCGCGCTCTGGGTCAACCGACAGGATAACGGTGTCCAGCTCGTCGCCCTTCTTGAAACGACGAACAGCTTCTTCGCCAACTTCGTTCCAGGAGATGTCGGACAGGTGAACCAGGCCGTCGATGCCGCCGTCCAGACCAATGAAGATACCGAAATCGGTGATCGACTTGATGGTGCCGGAGATTTTATCGCCCTTGTTGAACTGGCCAGAGAAATCTTCCCATGGGTTAGATTTGCACTGCTTGATGCCCAGGGAGATACGACGACGCTCTTCGTCGATGTCCAGAACCATAACTTCCACTTCGTCGCCGACTTGTACGACTTTCGAAGGGTGGATGTTTTTGTTGGTCCAGTCCATTTCGGAAACGTGTACCAGGCCTTCCACGCCTTCTTCCAGCTCAGCGAAGCAGCCGTAGTCGGTCAGGTTGGTAACACGCGCGGTTACGCGAGTGCTTTCTGGGTAACGAGCTTTGATAGCAACCCATGGATCTTCACCCAGTTGCTTCAGGCCCAGGGAAACACGGTTGCGCTCGCGATCGTATTTCAGAACCTTTACATCGATCTCGTCGCCAACGTTGACGATTTCAGATGGATGCTTGATACGCTTCCAAGCCATGTCGGTAATGTGCAGCAGGCCATCGACGCCACCCAGATCGACGAATGCGCCGTAATCGGTGAGGTTCTTGACGATACCTTTGACTTGTTGGCCTTCCTGCAGGGATTCCAGCAGAGCTTCACGCTCGGCGGAGTTCTCTGCTTCCAGGACGCTGCGACGGGAAACGACAACGTTGTTGCGCTTCTGGTCGAGTTTGATGACCTTGAATTCGAGTTCCTTGCCTTCCAGGTGCGTGGTGTCGCGCACTGGACGAACGTCGACCAAAGAACCTGGCAGGAACGCACGGATGCCGTTAACGTCGACAGTGAAGCCGCCTTTAACCTTACCGTTGATAACGCCCTTGACCACTTCTTCAGCTGCGAAGGCTGCTTCGAGAACAATCCAGCATTCAGCGCGCTTGGCTTTTTCACGGGACAGCTTGGTTTCACCGAAACCGTCTTCAACCGAGTCCAGAGCAACGTGAACTTCGTCACCGACATTGATAGTCAGGTCACCAGCATCGTTGTAGAACTGTTCCAGCGGGATCAGAGCTTCAGACTTCAGACCAGCGTGAACGGTTACCCAGCGAGCTTGGTAATCGATATCAACGATAACACCGGTGATGATGGAGCCTGCCTGAAGGTTCAGGGTTTTTAGGCTTTCTTCAAAGAGTTCCGCAAAGCTTTCGCTCATTTTAATTCCTGTTGATAAGGGCGAAGAATACGCCCATCTCCACACCCCAGACGGTGTGGGTCAGTTTCAGTTAAAAGAAGCCACCGCAGGACTATGACTGGTCCCCTGCGGCCTTCTTGGTCACCCGGCGATATCGCGAATGGCGATTTCGCTCAAGATGCGTTCCAGCACCTGCTCGATGGACAACTCCGTGGAATCCAGCTGTATCGCATCAGCCGCCGGTTTAAGCGGGGCTACTGCGCGCTGGGTATCACGCTCATCACGTGCACGGATCTCATCTAGCAGACTCGACAGACTAACACCATCGACTTTGCCCTTCAACTGCAAGTAGCGGCGGCGAGCCCGTTCCTCGGCGCTGGCGGTGAGGAAAACCTTCAGCGGCGCCTCGGGAAACACGACGGTTCCCATATCGCGCCCGTCAGCCACCAGGCCTGGCGGCTCCTGAAAAGCCCGCTGACGCTGCAGCAATGCGTCACGTACGGCCGGCAGCGCGGCAATCTGCGAAGCCCAGGAACCGACTTGTTCATTACGCAGGTCGTCGGTCACATCATCCCCTTCCAGGATGATGCGTTGCGGATGACCTTCCGTCGCCCCGACGAACTGCACATCAAGATGCGCCGCCAACAGTTTCAAGGATTCTTCGTTGGTCAGGTCTACGCCATGATTGCGCGCAGCAAAAGCCAGCAGGCGGTAAAGGGCGCCGGAATCCAGCAGGCACCAACCCAGGCGCTTGGCCAGGATGCCGGCGATCGTGCCTTTGCCCGAGCCGCTTGGCCCGTCGATGGTAATCACCGGTGCTTTAATATTCACAATTGAGCCTCTTGGGCTACACGAATGCCGACCTGGGCACACAGTGTAAGAAAGTTCGGAAAAGATGTAGCTACATTGGCGCAGTCACGGATACGAATCGGCGCTGTCGCCCGCAGGGAAGCAACGCTGAAGGCCATGGCAATCCGATGATCACCGTGAGCATGGACTTCACCACCCCCCATCGCCCCCCCGTCGATAATAATCCCATCAGGGGTCGGTTCACACTTGACCCCCAGCGCCAACAGACCATCGGCCATGACCTGAATACGATCAGACTCTTTGACACGCAGCTCTTCAGCGCCCCGCAAAACGGTGCGCCCCGCCGCACAAGCTGCCGCAACAAACAACACCGGGAACTCATCGATCGCCAACGGCACCAGCGCTTCGGGAATCTCGATCCCCTTCAACGCCGCCGCGCGCACACGCAGATCGGCGACAGGCTCCCCACCCACTTCACGCGGGTTTTCCAGGGTGATATCCGCCCCCATCAGTCGCAGGATATCAATCACCCCGGTACGTGTCGGATTGATGCCAACATGCTCCAGCAACACGTCGGAGCCTTCGGCAATCGAAGCGGCCACCAGGAAAAACGCCGCAGAGGAAATATCCCCCGGCACCTCAATACGGGTTGCCGTCAACGCATGCCCGGACTCGACCGACGCAGTCGCCCCGTCAACCGCCACCGGATAACCAAAGCCTCGCAGCATGCGCTCGGTATGATCACGGGTCGGCGCCGGCTCGGTCACCGAGGTCTTGCCTGCGGCGTACAGCCCGGCCAGCAACAGGCAGGACTTGACCTGCGCGCTGGCCATCGGTAATGCGTACGTCAGCCCTTTCAACGCCTGGCCGCCACGAATAGTCAGCGGCGGCCGCCCTTCAGGGCCAGTCTCGATCACCGCGCCCATTTCCCGCAGCGGCTTGGCCACACGACTCATGGGACGTTTGGATAGAGAAGCATCGCCCGTCAGTACACTGTCGAAGCTTTGCGCGGCCAGCAGCCCGGACAGCAACCGCATGGACGTGCCGGAGTTCCCCAGGTAAATCGGCCCTGGCGCTGCCTTCAAACCATGCAAGCCCACCCCGTGAATGGTCACGCGCCCATGGTGCGGGCCTTCAATCACCACGCCCATGTCGCGAAACGCCTGCAAGGTCGCCAGGGCATCTTCGCCTTCGAGAAAACCTTCGACCTCCGTCACACCCTCGGCCAACGAACCCAGCATGATCGAGCGGTGGGAAATCGACTTGTCGCCCGGCACGCGGATACGCCCGCTCACGCAGCCGCCCGGACTGGCCAGGAACGCCAGCTCATCGGCACCCACCGCCGTTTCCATGTACGCCCGACGCGCCAGGATCTTGCTGAAATGCTCCCGCGCCACCCGCGCACGGGTGAATACGCCCAGCAATTGATGCCCATCACCCGCATCAACTGCGTCGCGCAAGGCGTCGAGGTCGCTGCGAAAGGTGTCCAGGGTACGCAACACCGCTTCGCGGTTGGCGAGAAAGATGTCGTGCCACATCACCGGATCACTGCCGGCAATCCGCGTGAAATCACGGAAGCCACCGGCGGCGTAACGGAAAATCTCGAGATTCTCGTTGCGCTTGGCCAGGGAGTCCACCAAACCAAATGCCAACAGATGGGGCAAGTGGCTGGTCGCCGCCAGCACTTCGTCGTGGCGCTCCACCTGCATATGCTCGACGTCCGCCCCCAGCTCGCGCCACAGACGATCCACCACCGCCAGCGCCGCCGGATCGGTTTGCGCCAGCGGCGTGAGGATCACCTTGTGCCGGCGGAACAACTGCGCATTCGACGCCTCCACCCCGCTCTGCTCGGAGCCTGCAATCGGATGGCCCGGCACAAAGCGCGCCGGCATGCCGCCAAAGGCCAGTTGCGCCGCGCGCACCACATTGCCCTTGGCACTGCCGACGTCCGTCAGGATCGCCTGACCCAGGTCCATGCCGGCCAACAACGCCAGCAATTTCTCCATGGACAGGATCGGCACCGCCAGCTGGATTACGTCCGCGCCCTGGCAGGCAAGCGCCAGGTCCGCCTCACAGCGATCGACCACCCCGAGCTCAACCGCCAACTTGCGCGACTGCGGATCCAGGTCCACACCGACCACCTCGCCACACAACCCGCTTTCACGCAGGCCCTTGGCGAAGGAGCCGCCGATCAACCCCAGACCGACCACCACCAGGCGACCGATCATAGGCACAGCAGGTTGCATTGCAGTGACATCAACCACGAGCCAGAACCTTGGCCAACGCCTCCAGGAAGCGGGCGTTCTCGGCCGGCAAACCAATGGTGATACGCAGGTGGTTCGGCATGCCGTAGTTGGCCACCGGGCGCACGATCACACCTTCAGCCAGCAGCCCCTGGAACACCGGGGCAGCCACCTGGCCAAGATCGACACAGATGAAGTTGCCCTTGGACGGAATCCAACCCAGCCCCAACTCACGGAAACCCTCTTGCAGTTGCAACATGCCGCTTTCGTTGATGCGGCGACCCTCTTCCAGGTACTCGGCATCCTTCACCGCCGCACAAGCCGCCGCCAGGGCGAGGCTGTTGACGTTGAACGGCTGGCGTACGCGGTTCAGCACATCGGCAACAACGGCCGTGGACAAACCGTAGCCAACCCGCAACGACGCCAAGCCATACGCCTTGGAGAACGTGCGCGATACCAGCAGGTTCGGATAGGCCGCCAGGAAGTCCAGGCCGTCCGGCAGGTCGCTGCCTTCGGCGTACTCGATGTAGGCCTCGTCCAGCACCACCAGCACGTGCTCGGGCACGTCCTGCAGGAAATCGTTCAGCGCCTGCGCATCGAACCAGGTCCCGGTCGGGTTGTTCGGGTTGGCGATAAACACCACGCGGGTCTGCGCATCGATGGCCGCCAGCATGGCCGGCAGATCGTGACCCCAGTCCTTCGCCGGAATCACCCGCGCATCAGCACCCACCGCCTGGGTGACGATCGGGTAGACGGCAAACGCGTGCTCACTGAACACCGCGTTGAGGCCCGGCGCCAGGTAAGCACGGCCTACCAGCTCAAGAATGTCGTTGGAGCCGTTGCCCAGGGTGACCTGGTTCAGCTCGACCCGGCACTTTTCAGCCAGCAGCGACTTCAGGGCAAAGCCGTTGCCATCGGGATAACGCGTCAGCTCGGCCAACTCTTCACGAATCGCCGCCAACACCTTGGGGCTTGGGCCCAACGGGTTCTCGTTACTGGCCAGCTTGACGATCTTCGCCGGATCCAGGTTCAACTCACGCGCCAACTCGTCCACAGGCTTTCCCGGAACGTAAGGCGACAGTTGTTGCACGCCCGGCTGCGCCAGGGCAAGGAAGTTGCCACTCATGTTAACGCCTCACAAAACCGCTTTCGGGTAGGAGCCCAGCACCTTGAGTGCCACTGCTTCCTGACTGATTTTCTCCAGCACACCCTTGACCAGCGGGTCACGGTGATGACCGATGAAATCGATAAAGAACACGTAGGTCCATTTACCGCTGCGCGACGGACGAGTCTCGATGCGCGTCAGGTCAATCCCGTTGTCATGGAACGGCACCAGCAATTCATGCAGTGCGCCGGGCTTGTTGCTCATGGAGACGATGATCGAGGTCTTGTCGTCGCCGGTCGGCGGCACTTCCTGGCTGCCGATCATCAGGAAGCGCGTGGAGTTATCCGGGCGGTCCTCGATTTTCTCGGCCAGGCGCGTCAGGCCGTACAGGCCCGCTGCCATATCCCCGGCGATGGCCGCCGAGTTCCACTCGCCCTTGACCCGCTTGGCCGCTTCGGCGTTGCTGGACACCGCCACGCGCTCGACATTCGGGTAGTGCGCATCCAGCCACTTGCGGCACTGGGCCAGGGACTGGGCGTGGGAGTAGATACGGCTGATGCTGTCGGTCTTGGTGTTCTCGCCCACCAGCAAGTGGTGGTGGATACGCAGTTCGACTTCGCCGCAGATCACCATGTCGTGCTCAAGGAAGCTGTCCAGGGTGTGGTTGACCGCGCCCTCGGTGGAGTTTTCCACCGGGACCACGCCAAAATTCACCGCACCGGCCGCCACTTCACGGAACACTTCGTCGATCGCTGCCATTGGCTTGCTGATCACCGCGTGGCCGAAGTGCTTCATGGCCGCCGCTTGGGTGAAGGTACCTTCAGGGCCGAGGTAAGCCACTTTCAGCGGCTGCTCCAGGGCCAGGCACGAGGACATGATTTCGCGGAACAACCGCGCCATCTCTTCGTTGCCCAGCGGGCCTTTGTTGCGCTCCATCACACGCTTGAGCACCTGGGCTTCACGCTCAGGCCGGTAGAACACCGGCACTTCGCCTTCCGCCAGGGATGCCATCTTCACCCGCGCCACTTCCTGGGCACATCGCGCGCGCTCACTGATCAGCTCCAGGACTTTCTCGTCCAGGCTGTCAATGCGTACGCGCAGGGCCTTGAGTTCTTGCTCAGACATTAGCCGTGTTCCTTTTCGAACTCTGCCATGTAGGCAACCAGCGCGTTGATCGCGTGGATGTCGACAGCGTTGTAGATGGAGGCGCGCATGCCACCGACCGAACGGTGGCCCTTGAGGTTCAGCAGGCCGCGCGCGTCGGCACCGGCCAGGAATGGCTTGTCGAGGCGGTCGTCAGCCAAGCGGAAAGGCACGTTCATCCACGAGCGGTCGCTGAGGTTGATCGGGTTGCTGTACAGGCCGCTGGCGTCGATGAAGTCGTACAGGGTGCGCTTCTTCTCTTCGTTGAGCTTGCCCATGGCAGCGACACCGCCCTGCTCTTTCAGCCACTCGAACACCAGGCCGGACAGGTACCAGGCGAACGCCGGCGGGGTGTTGTACATCGAACCGTTATCGGCCGCGACCTTGTAGTTGAGCATGGTCGGGCACAGCGAACGGGCGCGACCCAGCAGGTCTTCGCGGATGATGTTGACCAGGATGCCGCTCGGGCCGATGTTCTTCTGCGCACCGGCGTAGATCATGCCGTACTTGGACACGTCGATCGGGCGCGAGAGGATGTCCGAGGACATGTCGCACACCAACGGCACGTCGCCGACTTCCGGCACCCAGTCGAATTCCAGGCCGCCGATGGTTTCGTTCTGCACGTAATGGACGTAGGCCGCATCCTTCGACAGCTTCCACTCGTTCTGACCGGGAATCGCGAAGTAGTCGTAGGGCTTGGCAGTACCGGCGACGTTGACGTTGCCGTAGCGCGAGGCCTCTTCAATGGCCTTCTGGCCCCAGATACCGGTGTCGATATAGTCGGCAGTGCCATCTTCCGGCAGCAGGTTCAGTGGAATCTGTGCGAACTGCTGGCTGGCGCCGCCTTGCAGGAACAGCACTTTGTAGTTCGATGGGATGTCCAGCAAGTCGCGCAGGTCCTGCTCGGCCTTGTTGGCAATGGACACGAACTCATCGCTGCGATGGCTCATTTCCATCACAGAGAGGCCTTTTCCATGCCAGTCGAGGAGTTCACCCTGCGCACGCTGCAGGACTGCTTCAGGAAGCGCCGCGGGACCGGCACAGAAGTTATAGGCTCTCTTGCTCACATCCAATCTCACTCTGATCTGGTGGGGCTGCAATCATGTTCGGCAACACCCTTTCTCTGGAGCGAATCCTTGTGGGAGCTGGCTTGCCTGCGATAAGGGCACCTCGGTATCGCAGTGATACCGTGGCGCTGCCATCGCAGGCAAGCCAGCTCCCACATTGACCGCGTCCAGCCAAAGGACATGTTGTTTCAAAGGGGACAAACAACAAGGGGGCGAATCTTCATCCGCCCCCTGTGTGTCCGCTTATTCCTGCGGTTCTTCTTCGTCTGCGGCAGCGTCGAGGGTTGGCTCGTCGACATTGTCATCGCCGCTTGCGATCACCTCGCCATCAAAGCCTTCCCCTTCGAGCTCTGCACCCTCAAGCTCCTCGCCTTCGACTTCCGATGGTTCCTGGACTCGCTCCAGGCCCACCAGTGTCTCGTCGCTGGCCAGCTTGATCAGCGTCACGCCCTGGGTGTTACGGCCCAGGCTCGACACTTCGGCCACACGGGTACGTACCAGGGTGCCCTGGTCGGAAATCAGCATGATTTCCTCGCCATCGAGCACCTGGACTGCGCCGACCAGACGGCCGTTGCGGTCGTTGCTGACCATGGCAATCACGCCCTGGCCGCCACGCTTGTACTCCGGGAACTCGCTGATGGCGGTACGCTTGCCGTAACCACGCGCCGAAGCGGTGAGGATCTGGCTGCCTTCTTCCGGGATCAGCATCGAAATCAGCTTCTGCCCTTCTGGCAGGCGCATGCCGCGCACACCGCGGGCGGTACGGCCCATGGCGCGAACGTCGGATTCCTTGAAGCGTGTCACCTTGCCGCCGTCGGAGAACAGCATGACTTCACGCTCGCCATCGGTGATGGCGGCGGAGATCAGTACGTCACCTTCGTCCAGCTCCAGGGCGATCAGGCCCACGCTGCGCTGGCGGCTGAAGGATTCCAGCGGGGTCTTCTTGACGGTGCCTTTGGCGGTGGCCATGAAGATGAAGTGACCTTCGGTGTATTCCTCGACCGGCAGCATGGTGGTGATGTATTCATCACTGTCCAGCGGCAGCAGGTTGACCAACGGACGACCACGGGCGGCACGGGAGGCTTCCGGGATCTCGTAGGTCTTGAGCCAGTACACCTTGCCTTTGCTGGAGAACAGCAGCAGCGTGGTGTGGCTGTTGGCCACGAGCAGGTGAGCGATGTAGTCCTCATCCTTCACGCCGGTAGCCGATTTACCTTTACCACCACGGCGCTGGGCCTGGTACGCAGCCAGAGGCTGGGTCTTGGCGTAGCCACCGTGGGAAATGGTCACGACGCGCTCTTCTTCCGGGATCATGTCACCCAGGGTCAGGTCGAGGCGGGCATCGAGGATCTCGGTGCGGCGCACGTCGCCGTATTCGGCGCGGATCACTTCCAGTTCTTCGCGGATCACTTCCATCAGGCGCACGGCGCTGCTGAGGATGCGGATCAACTCGCCGATCTGGTTGAGGATCTCCTGGTACTCGGCCAGCAGCTTCTCGTGCTCCAGGCCGGTCAGGCGGTGCAGGCGCAGCTCCAGGATGGCCTGGGCCTGCTCCGGCGACAGGAAGTACTTGCCTTCGCGCAGGCCGTATTGCGGGTCCAGGGTCTCTGGGCGGCACGAATCGGCACCGGCACGCTCAACCATCGCTACCACAGCGCTGGATTCCCAAGGCGTGCTGATCAGCGCTTCCTTGGCTTCCGACGGGGTTGGCGAGGCCTTGATCAAGGCGATCACTGGGTCGATGTTCGACAGCGCAACCGCCTGGCCTTCCAGGATGTGGCCGCGCTCGCGGGCCTTGCGCAGTTCGAACACGGTACGACGGGTGACCACTTCGCGGCGGTGACGCACGAAGGCTTCCAGCAGGTCCTTGAGGTTCAGGATGCGCGGGCGGCCGTCGATCAGTGCAACCACGTTGATCCCAAACACGCTTTGCAGCTGGGTCTGGGCGTAGAGGTTGTTGAGGATCACCTCAGGTACTTCGCCACGACGCAGTTCGATCACCACGCGCATACCGTCTTTGTCGGACTCGTCGCGCAGCTCGGTGATGCCTTCCAGCTTCTTCTCTTTGACCAGCTCGGCGATCTTCTCGATCAGGCGCGCCTTGTTCAACTGGTACGGCAGTTCGGTGATGACGATCTGCTGGCGGCCACCGACCTTGTCGATGTCTTCGATCATCGAGCGGGCGCGCATGTAAATGCGGCCACGGCCGGTGCGGTAGGCTTCGATGATACCGGCGCGACCGTTGATGATCGCGGCGGTCGGGAAGTCCGGGCCGGGAATGTATTGCATCAACTCATCGACGGTCAGCTCAGGGTTGTCGATGAGGGCCAGGCAACCGTCGATGACTTCACCGAGGTTGTGCGGCGGGATGTTGGTCGCCATGCCCACGGCGATACCGCTGGAACCGTTGACCAGCAGGTTGGGAATACGGGTTGGCATGACGGCCGGGATCATTTCGGTGCCGTCGTAGTTCGGCACCCAGTCCACGGTTTCTTTGTGCAGGTCAGCCAGCAGCTCGTGCGCCAGCTTGGTCATGCGCACTTCGGTGTATCGCATGGCCGCGGCGTTGTCGCCGTCGACCGAACCGAAGTTGCCCTGGCCGTCTACCAGCAGGTAGCGCAGGGAAAACGGCTGCGCCATCCGAACGATGGTGTCGTACACCGCAGTGTCGCCGTGAGGGTGATACTTACCGATCACGTCACCGACAACACGGGCAGATTTCTTGTACGGCTTGTTCCAGTCGTTACCCAGCTCGCTCATCGCGAACAGCACACGCCGGTGCACGGGCTTCAAGCCATCGCGCGCATCAGGCAGTGCCCGACCGACAATTACGCTCATCGCGTAGTCGAGGTAGGACTGTTTCAGCTCGTCTTCGATATTGACCGGGAGGATTTCTTTGGCCAGTTCGCCCATGAGAAGCCTGATTCCTTTTTCGGGTGAAACCTCGTCACATCCATATGGGACGAACGAAGCTCGCCGCTGCCGGCACGGTGCCTGACAACGACTTACGACAAATCAACGAGTTATGACACGGATCTGCACGTTATAGGCAACCCCTCGGGGCGGCCTTGGAAACCGCCGGATGTTATCACAATCGCCGCCACGCACCTATCCCCCAGATGCGCATGGAGCATAGTTAGTTGACGGGTGACAGGCTTGAGGGGGACGAGAGGGGCTTAGAGGCGGGTTGGTGCTATTTTTCGGGAGTGAATCCGAAGGATTTGTTGACTTATCGGCCCATTCGCGAGCAAGCCCGCTCCCACATTTGATTTGTGAACACATTCAAAATGTGGGAGCGGGCTTGCTCGCGAATGCGGTCCAACAGGCACCACCCCCCTCAATGCAGCCGCTTACGGCACATCAACTTGGCCATCTTGGCCACATCCGGCCGCTCGACAACGCCCTTTTCCGTGACGATCACGTCGATCAGATCCGCCGGCGTCACGTCGAACACCGGATTGAACGCATCCACCCCCAGGCGCTGCCCGACAATTTCCAGCAACTCGCCCGGATCACGTTCCTCCAGCGCGACGTCATCGCCCGCCGCCATCATCAAATCGACGGTCGAACTCGGCGCCACCACCATAAAGCGCACGCCATGGTGCATGGCGCACACGGCAAGCTGATAAGTGCCGATCTTGCTGATCACATCGCCATTGGCGGCAATGCAATCGGCGCCGACGATCACCCAGGTTACGCCTTTGGTCTTGAGGATATGTGCGCCCGCCGAGTCGGCATTCACCGTCACCGGGATGCCCTCGCCCGCCAGCTCCCAGGCCGTCAGCCGCGAGCCTTGTAGCCAAGGCCGGGTCTCGTTGGCATAGACCTGCTCGACCATGCCCTCCAGGAAGGCCGCCCGAATCACGCCAAGGGCCGTGCCCACACCCCCCGTAGCCAACGCACCCGCATTGCCATGGGTCAGGATCGCCTGGGCGTTGCCCTGGTGCTTGCGGATCAGCTCGACACCCAGTTGGGCCATGTTCAAATTGGCTTCCCGATCACTTTCGTGGATCGCAATGGCCTCGGCCTCCAGCACGGCCAACGGATCGGCGTGCTTTTTGAGGCGATCCAGACGATCGCGCATGCGTTTCAGGGCCCAGAACAGGTTCGACGCAGTGGGACGGCTTTCAGCCAACATTGCGTAGTCTTCTTCCCACGCAGCCTGCCAGTCACCGCCCTCGGCGATACGTTCACGGGCCGCGAGCACCAAGCCATAGGCCGCGCTGATGCCGATCGCCGGCGCACCGCGCACGACCATGGTGCGAATCGCTGCAGCCACGGCCTCAACCGTGGAGCACGCCACCCAGCTTTCCCGGGACGGCAAGGCACGCTGATCGAGCAGGTACAGCGCGCCATCACGCCAATCGATGGCCTTCACTTTCTCCGCAGCCAACAGTCGATCGCGCATCCCTTACTCCGCACTCATGAACAAAAGCCGCCGATTATAGCGATCCGCCAGCCGGGACGCTCGGGTATACTTCGGCCTTCTTTTATAGCTGCCTGGGAAGAAGCCTGCGATGACCGCCACTGCCGCCCCGCTCGACTTGGTATTACTGCCCACCTGGCTGGTGCCCGTCGAACCTGCCGGCGTGGTGCTCAAGGAACATGGCGTGGGCATCCGTGATGGGCGCATTGCCTTTATCGGCCCACGGGCGGCGGCATTGAAGCTGGCAGCCACCGAGGTCCGCGAGTTGCCGGGCATGCTCCTCAGCCCCGGCCTGGTCAACGCCCACGGGCATGCGGCGATGAGCCTGTTTCGCGGCCTGGCCGATGACTTGCCACTGATGACCTGGCTGGAAAAACACATCTGGCCCGCCGAGGCCAAGTGGGTCGATGAGGCTTTCGTACGCGACGGCACCGACCTGGCTATCGCCGAGCAGCTCAAGGGTGGCATCACCTGTTTCTCGGACATGTACTTCTACCCCAAGGTCGCCAGTGACTGCGTGCATAACAGCGGCATGCGTGCGCAAATTGCGATTCCGATCCTCGACTTCCCGATTCCCGGCGCCGGCAGCGCCGACGAGGCCATCCGCCAGGGTGTCGAGCTGTTCGGCGACCTCAAGCACCACCCGCGCATCAAGGTCACCTTCGGCCCTCATGCGCCCTACACCGTGTGCGATGCCAACCTGGAAAAAATCCGCGTGATCGCCGAAGAGCTGGACGCCGCGATCCACATGCACGTGCACGAAACCGCCTTTGAAGTGCAGCAAGCCGTCGAGCAGACCGGCGAGCGCCCACTCGCGCGCCTGGGCCGCCTTGGGTTGCTGGGCCCGCGCTTCCAGGCCGTTCATATGACCCAAATCAGCGAAGATGACCTGGCTTTGCTGGTAGAAAGCAACACCAGCGTGATCCACTGCCCGGAATCCAACCTGAAACTGGCCAGCGGCTTCTGCCCGGTGGAGCGCTTGTGGCAGGCTGGCGTCAACGTGGCCATCGGCACCGATGGCGCCGCCAGCAACAATGACCTCGACCTGCTGGGCGAAACCCGCACGGCGGCGATGCTGGCCAAAGCCGTCGCCGGTTCGGCCACTGCCCTGGATGCCCACCGCGCCCTGCGCATGGCCACCCTCAACGGCGCACGGGCCATGGGCCTGGAAAGCGAGATTGGCTCACTGGAAGTCGGCAAGGCGGCGGATATGGTCGCCTTCGATCTGTCGGGGCTGGCGCAACAACCGGTCTACGATCCAGTCTCACAGCTTATATATGCCACCGGACGCGATTGCGTGAAACACCTTTGGGTCGCCGGCAAGCAATTGCTCGACGACCGGCAATTGACCCGCATGGATGAACAGCAACTGACCGCCACGGCCATGGCCTGGGGCAAGCGCATCAGCGGGCACCACGAATAACGCCGGCCTTGAAGCCGTACGTTCAAGACCGACAAACCGATTTATCAGATTTAGAGGATGCACCATGAGCAACGTCGACCACGCCGAAATCGCCAAATTCGAAGCCCTGGCCCACCGCTGGTGGGACCGCGAAAGCGAGTTCAAACCCCTGCACGACATCAACCCGCTGCGGGTCAACTGGATTGACGAACGCGTCAACCTGGCCGGCAAGAAGGTGTTGGACGTCGGCTGCGGCGGCGGCATCCTCAGCGAAGCCATGGCCCAGCGCGGCGCCACGGTGATGGGTATCGACATGGGCGAAGCGCCACTGGCCGTGGCCCAACTGCATCAGCTGGAGTCCGGCGTTAACGTCGAATACCGCCAGATCACCGCCGAAGACCTCGCCGAAGAAATGCCCGAGCAATTCGACGTGGTCACCTGCCTGGAAATGCTCGAACACGTGCCGGACCCGTCCTCGGTAATCCGCGCCTGCTTCCGCATGGTCAAGCCGGGCGGCCAGGTGTTCTTCTCCACCATCAACCGCAACCCCAAGGCCTACCTGTTCGCGATCATCGGCGCCGAATACATCATGAAGCTGCTGCCGCGTGGCACCCATGACTTCAAGAAATTCATCCGCCCGTCCGAGCTGGGCGCCTGGAGCCGCCAGGCCGGGCTGACCGTCAAGGACATCATCGGCCTGACCTACAACCCGCTGACCAAGCACTACAAACTGGCCAGCGACGTGGACGTCAACTACATGATCCAGACCCTGCGCGAGGAGTAAGCCTGTGAAGTTGCGAGCGGTTCTCTTCGATATGGACGGTACGCTGCTGGACACCGCGCCGGACTTTATCGCCATCTGCCAGGCCATGCGCGCCGACCGTGGCCTGGCGCCGATCAACGATGCGCACATCCGCGATGAAATCTCCGGCGGTGCGCGGGCGATGGTCGCCGTGACCTTTTCGATGGACCCGGAATCCCCAGGCTTTGAAGAGTTGCGCCTGGAGTTCCTGGAGCGTTACCTCAAGGGTTGCGCGGTGCACAGCAAACTGTTCGATGGCATGGCCGAACTGCTGGCGGACATCGAGAAGTCCAAACTGGTCTGGGGCGTGGTCACCAACAAGCCGCTGCGCTTTGCCGAACCGATCATGCAGCAACTGGGCCTGGCCGAGCGCTCGGCCCTGCTGATCTGCCCGGACCACGTGAAAAACAGCAAGCCGGACCCGGAGCCGATGATTCTGGCGTGCAAGATGCTCGACCTGGACCCGGCCAGCGTGTTGTTCGTGGGCGATGACCTGCGTGACATCGAGTCTGGCCGCGATGCCGGCACCCGCACCGCGGCGGTGACCTACGGCTATATCCACCCGGACGACAACCCGCGCAACTGGGGCGCCGACGTGGTGGTGGACCATCCGCTGGAACTGCGCAAGGTGCTGGATAACGCACTGTGCAGTTGCTGATAAAACACTGAGCCTACAGGTCAATGAAGATCCAAATGTGGGAGCGGGCTTGCTCGCGAAAACGGAGTGTCAGTCACAGATACTTCAACTGAACCACCGCATTCGCGAGCAAGCCCGCTCCCACAGGGGATCTTCACTGTTTTCAAGTCTGGTGTTTGCAACCTGTTGAATTTTGTCGAGGCTATTTATGTTTGATTACTCTGCACGTCCAGAACTGCTCAAAGACCGGGTGATCCTGGTCACCGGCGCCGGTCGCGGGATTGGCGCGGCAGCGGCAAAAACCTACGCCGCCCACGGCGCCACCGTGCTGCTGCTGGGCAAGACCGAAGCCAACCTGGCCCAGGTCTATGACGAAATCGAAGCAGCCGGCCAACCTCAGCCGGTGGTGATCCCCTTCAACCTGGAGACCGCCCTGCCCCATCAATACGATGAGCTGGCAGCGATGATCGAAAAGGAATTCGGCCACCTCGACGGCCTGCTGCACAACGCCTCGATCATCGGCCCACGTACGCCGATCGAGCAGTTGTCCGGTGAGAACTTCATGCGGGTGATGCACGTGAACGTCAACGCGATGTTCATGCTGACCAGCACCTTGCTGCCGCTGCTCAAGCTGTCCCAGGATGCGTCGGTGGTGTTTACCTCCAGCAGCGTCGGGCGCAAGGGTCGGGCGTACTGGGGGGCTTATGGTGTGTCGAAATTTGCCACTGAGGGTTTGATGCAGACCCTGGCGGATGAGCTTGAGGATGTGGCAGCGGTACGCTCCAACAGCATCAACCCAGGTGGCACACGCACCAGCATGCGCGCCCAGGCGTATCCGGGGGAGAACCCGATGGAGCGGCCGGCGCCGGAAGAAATCATGCCGGTGTACCTGTACCTGATGGGGCCGGACAGTGCTGGCATCAACGGCCAGGCGTTTGACGCGCAATAACACCTGACACACCACAGAACCAAATGTGGCCACAAAAAAATGTGGGAGCGGGCTTGCCCGCGATGGCGGAGTGTCAGGCGAGGTATTCGTCACTGACAGACCGCCATCGCAGGCAAGCCAGCTCCCACAGTTGATTTATGTTGTTGGTGAGGACTTAGTTTTTTACGACTTCTTCAAGGGTGAAACGCCCCAGCGGGTTTTGCAGGAAGTTGCTCACATTCTTGCGTGAGATGTTGATGTACGGGCTGTAGTACAAGTCAATCCAGTTCACATCCTGCTTCGCCAACTTCTGCAACTCCACATACATCTGCTCACGCTTGACCGGGTCGGCCTCGATCCGTGCGGCTGCCACCAGGTCCTTGACCTTGTCGTTCTTGTAGCGGGTCATGTAGTTCTGGTTGGTGTCGTGGCCCAGCACGAAGGTGGTCTTCTGGTCCGGGTCGAGGATGTCGTTGGTCCAGTACATCACCGAAATATCGTACTCACCGTCCACCAGCATCTGCCAGCTTTGGGTCGGGTCGACCTTTTGCAGGTTGGCGGTCACGCCGACCTTGGCCAACTGGTCCTTGATGATCACCGCGATCTGCTCATCGGCTTCGTTGCCGGCGTTGACCACGTAGTTGAGCTTCAAGTCCTTGGCGCCGGCATCGGCCAGCAGCTTCTTGGCGGCCGTCGGGTCATACGGGCGCTGCAGGTTGTTGGCGTAGTGGTACAGCGAGCCTTTGGGGATGTAGGAATAGGCAACGGTGCCTTGGCCGTAAGTGGCGGTCTTCACCAGCGATTGTTTGTCGATGGCCAGGTCCAGCGCCTGACGCACTTCGGGCTTGGCCAGCAGGCCGTGCTCGTGGTTGATCAGCAGGTGATCTTCACGGGTCGACGGATCGGCATGGATCACCACGTTCTTGTCTTTCTTCAGCTCTTCAACGCGGGAGAACGGCACGAAGATCGCCGTGTCCAGTTCGTTGTTCTGCACCATGCGCATGCGCGTGTTGTCGTCGGTCACGGAGACCCACTCCACGCCGTCCAGGCTGACGTTCTTGGCCTGCCAGAAGTTCGGGTTCTTCTTCAGGATCACGCGGTCGCCCTTGCGCCACTCGTCCACGGTAAACGCGCCGGAGGTTACCGGGTTTTCCGAGTAGGCGTCTTCGCCCATCTTGGTCATGGCCTTTTCCGACAGGATCGACACCGTCGGCGACGCCAGTTGCGAGAGGAAGGCTACAGCTGGGGTCTTGAGGGTGACCACCAGGGTCTTCGGATCGGCCGCCTTGGCGGTGTCGATCAGGCTGAACGGATCGCTCCACAGCGAGGCCTTGTTGTCACGGATGCGCAACAGGCTGAACGCCGCGTCGTCGGCGCTGATCGCCGAGCCATCGGAGAACTTCGCATCGCGCAGCTTGAAGGTGTAGGTCAGGCCGTCCTTGGAAATGTCCCAGCTTTCTGCCAGCCCCGGTTCCATTTTGGTGCCCAGGTTATCCACGCGTACCAGGGTGTCGTACACGTTGGCGAATACCCAGGTGTCACGGTTTTGCGCGCTTTTGATCGGGTCGAACGTGGTGCTGTCTTCACGGCAGCCGATGGTCAGTACACCGGCGGCTTGCGCCAACCCGGCAGTCAGGGACCATGCGGTCAATGTAGCGGCGGCGAGAGACTTCAAATGGCGCGATTGCATATCACAACTCCTTGTTAATGAATGGCAGAAGGTTAAAGCAACGGTTCTTCAAGCACGCAACTGTACCGATGCTCGTGCAGGAAATGGGTAGGCGGCAACACCACGGAACACATCGTTTGCGCATGCCGGCAACGCGGGTGAAAGGCGCAACCGGTAGGCAGGTTCAGTGGGCTTGGCGGCTCACCGGGCAAAGGCTCCGTAGGCAACGGCCGATGGGGATCGATCTCGGGAATCGCCTCGATCAACGCCGCCGTATAGGGATGGCGCGGCGCGGTGAAGACCGCTTCCACCGGCCCTTCCTCGACGATCTTGCCCAGGTACATCACCGCCACGCGGTCGCACAGGCGACGCACGATGGCCAGGTCATGGGCGATAAACAGGATCGCCAGGTTCATGCGCTGTTGCAGTTCCAGCAACAGGTTGATGATCTGGCCCTGGATCGACACATCCAGCGCCGCCACGCACTCATCGGCGATGATCAGGCGCGGCTCCACCGCCAATGCGCGGGCGATACCGACGCGCTGGCACTGGCCGCCGCTGAGGGAGCCGGGCTTGCGGCTGGCCAGTTCGGGGCGCAAGCCGACCAGGTCGAGTAGCTCATCGACGCGGCGCGGGATTTGGTCCGGCGTGACCTTGCGCTGCACCCGCAGGACCTCGGCGATGGTTTCGCCGATGGTGTGGCGCGGGTTCAGCGCCGCGTAGGGGTCCTGGAAGATCATCGCGGTTTCATGGCGCAGGCGGGCGATGTCGATAGGGCTGCCATGGGCCATGTCGATGCCATCGAACAGCACCTGCCCGGCGCTGATCGGATTGAGGTGCAGGATCGCCCGGCCCAGGGTGCTCTTGCCACTGCCGGACTCGCCCACCAGTCCCAGGGTTTCCCCCGCCGCCAGGTTCAGCGAAACACCGTTCACCGCCCTCACCCACTGCTTGTTCAACCCCAGGAAACCGCTGCCGGACGCGGCAAACTTCACCTCCAGGTCCTTGATCTGCAACAGGCTCATGCGTGCGCTCCCAACGGGTAGTGACAGGCCACGCGCGCACCTTGCGGTACCTGCTCAGTACACAAGGCGCCCACCTGCGGGCAACGCGGGTTGAAGCGGCAACCGGCGGGCAACGCATCAAGCAGCGGCGGCTGGCCGGCAATGGTGCGCAGCAAGGCGTGGCCGCTGCTGTGGGCCGGCTGGCAAGCGATCAGGCCGGCGGTATACGGGTGTTGCGGGCGCGCCAACAGGTCGTACTTGCTGCCCTGCTCGCACAGGCGCCCGGCGTACATCACCGCGATGGAATCACAGGTCTGCGCCACCACGCCAAGGTCGTGGGTGATCATGATGATCGACAGGCCGCGCCGGTCGCGCAGGTCCAGCAGCAGGCGCAGGATTTGTGCCTGCACGGTCACATCCAGGGCCGTAGTCGGCTCGTCGGCAATCAACACTTTAGGGTTGCAGCCCAAGGCGACGGCGATCATCGCGCGTTGGCGCATGCCCCCAGAAAACTCGTGGGGATAGTTGTCCACCCGCACCTGAGGGTCGGGAATGCCGACTTGGCGCAGCACCTCGATGGCTTGCCGACGCGCGTCTTTTTTCGACGCGCCCTGGTGCAGGCGAATGCCCTCGGCAATCTGCTCGCCGATGCGCATCAGCGGGTCGAGGTGGCTGCTGGGGTTCTGGAAGATCATGCCCAACTGTCCACCGCGTACGGCGCGCATGCCGGCATCGTCCAGCGTCAACAAATCCTGGCCGGCCAGCCGCACGCCACCACCTTGCACCCGCAGGTTCGGCGACGGCAACAAGCGCATGAGCCCGCGACAGGCCATGGTCTTGCCCGAGCCGCTTTCGCCCACCAGCCCGAGGATTTCGCCTTCGGCCAGGTCGAAGGACACACGGTCCACCAGCGTCACATCGCGCCCGGCGTTGTTGGCGATCACGCTCAGGTCCTGCACCTGCAACAGGCTCATGAGCGGTCCCCCAACACTTGCGCGACACCGTCGGCCAGCAGGCTGAAGCCCATGGCCAGGGTGACGATGGCCAGGCCCGGGAATGTACAGATCCACCAGGCCGTGGTGATAAACGCCTGCCCTTCGGCAACCATCGTGCCCCACTCGGCGGTTGGCGGTTGCACCCCCAGGCCCAGGTAACTCACGGCGGCGCCATTGAGCAGCACCAGCACCGCATCCGACATGGAAAATACAATGGAGCCGAACATCGCATTCGGCAGCAAATGCCGGAACAGAATGCGCCCATGGCCAAAGCCCAGGCTCTTGGCGGCCAGGGCAAAGTCGCTTTCCTTGAGCACCAGGATCTGCGAGCGGATCAACCGCGCATACGACACCCAGCCCACCAGCGCCATGGCGATATAAAAGCTCTTCAAGCCCGGCCCGAGGATGGCCATGATCGCCAGCATCAACACCAGGAACGGGAACGCCAGGATCACGTCGATCACGCGCATGCAAAAGCTGTCGAACCGCCCGCCGATGTAGCCGGAGACCGCGCCGACAAAGGTGCCGATCATAAATGGGAAAATCACCCCGACGATGGCCAGTTGCAGGTCGATGCGCGCGCCCCAGATCACTCGGGAGAGAATGTCGCGGCCATAGTTATCGGTACCGAAAGGATGGGCCAGGCTTGGGGCCAGCAAACTGAACTCGGTGTTCTGCGCAATCGGGTCGTAGGGGGCGATCCACGGCGCAAACAGTGCCAGGGCAAACCACAGCAACAGGATCAACAGGCCCCACGCAGCGGTCAGCCGGCCATTGCGAAAACCAAAGCGCAGGCGCAGGCGCCATGGGGCAATCAACGGGCGGCTGCTCATTGCATCTTCACCCGTGGGTCGAGGGCTACCGTCACCACGTCGGCAACAAAATTGACCAGTACCGTCGCGCAGGCCAGCACCATCGCCACGCCCTGCACCACCATGTAGTCGCGGGTAAAGATGCCGCGCACCAGCAATTGGCCGATGCCGGGGATGGCGAACAGGCTTTCGATCACCACCGTGCCGCTGATCAGCCAGCCGATATTCACCGCCAGCAGGTTGACCGCCGGCACCAGGGAATTGGGCAGCACGTGTCGGCGAAACACCGCCGCTTCCGACAACCCGCGCGCCCGGGCGGCGGTGACGTGATCGGCCTGCAACTCCATCAACATGCTCGCCCGCAGGTTGCGAACCAGCACCGCCGACAGCGCCAGGGCAATGGTCAGGCACGGCAAGACCATGTGATGCGCCTTGTCGAGAAAGGTGCGGCCGTAGCCAGACACCGGAAACAGACCCCACTTCACACTCAGCAGCAGGATCAGCATCAACCCCAGCCAGAACGCCGGCATCCCCAGGCCGACCGTGGTGAACACACGGATCAGGTTGTCCACCCAGCCGCCCTTGTTGCGTGCCGCCAGGGTGGCCAGCGGCACCGCGATCAACAGCGCCAGCAGCACGCTACCGAGCACCAGCACCAGGGTCGGTTCGATGCGGGTGACGATCAGCTTCAGGGCATCGACCTTGTACAGCAGCGATTGGCCGAGATCACCCTTGAGCAGGTTCTTCAGGAAGTAGAAATATTGCAGCCACAACGGCTGATCGAGGCCGTACTGGGCGCGGATTTTCAGCAGCGCGTCCGGTGTGCTGCGCGAGCCCAGCAAGGCGCGCGCCGGATCGCCGGGGATCGAGCGCACCAGGATAAAGGTGATCAGGCTGATGCCAAACAACACCGGCAGCAATTGCAGCGGCCGGGACAGCACAAAACGGTAGCGCGCCAGATTCATCCGTCAGCCTCGGTGACGCGCGAGGAAGTCCAGCAACACCGGGAAATAAGCCTGGGGCTCTTCGTAAAACGGCATATGGCTGCTGTTGGGAAACACGTGCAGCTCGGCATGCTTGACCGCCATCTTCATGCGCATCGCACAGGCCGGGGTGAGTTCGTCGTGCTGGCCGGTGGTGATCAGCGTGGGCATCTTGAAGGTGGCCATCTCGGGGATGCGGTTCCAGTCCTTGAGGTTGCCGACATAGAGGAACTCGTTGGGCCCCTGCATGGTTTCGTAAGGGCCCATGTTCCAGTCGCCGAGGGAGCGCTTGACCGGCTCGGGCCATTCGTCCAGGCGGCACACGTGGCGATAGTTGAGCAAAGTGATGGCGGCCTGGTACTGCGGATGGTCGAGGGTGCCCATGGCTTCGTGGCGCTGCATCATTGCCACGGTTTCACTGCCGAGGGCGCCGCGCAGGCGTTCAAGCTCTTGGGACAGGTGCGGAATGTCACCGACGGTGTTTTCGAGGATCAGGCTTTTCAGTGCATCGGGGTAATGGATGGCGTATTCGATGCCGAGCCAACCGCCCCAGGAATGCCCGAGCAGATGCACGCGCCCAAGGCCCAGGGTTTGGCGCACGGTTTCGACTTCTTCGACATAACGGCGGATTTCCCACAAGGAAACATCGGTCGGTCTGGCTGATGCGCCAGTGCCAAGCTGGTCGAATGCTACCACTCGCAGGTTATGGTCCTTGAGCCAGCCATGGGCGTCGCGCAAGTAGTCACACGGCAGACCCGGGCCGCCGTTGAGGCACAAGAGCACCTCATCGCCTTCGCCGAAGCTGTAGACCACGAGGTTATGGCCGTCGACTTGCACGTTGTACTGCTGGTCGGGGGCAATTTCACGCCACATGCATACATTCCTTGTGTGGTATCGGCCTGGCTGGCAGCGGCCGTTGATCAGGCCAACACTACCGAGGATGCCGTGCGTCCATAACCTAGTATTTCTTATAGGTTTGGCCTGGCAGTCCTTCGCCGGGGCGTGGCATTCTACTTGCCGCAAGTCGAGATTCAAATGAATTCGGGAGCAGAACGGATGCTGGCCAAGCTTACTGCCTTCAATAACCGTCTGATGCCGGGCAGGAGCCTGGACGAACAGATGGACAACACCTTTATCCTTGCCCAACAGTTGGGCTTCGATGCGCTGGTGTACGACTACACCCCGGTGCCCATGGACCATGACGGCGCCTTGATCACCCCCTCGGTACTGGAACTGCGCAACACGCCGCCCGACTGGCACGCGTTGTGGTGTGGCGAAGGGTTCTACCAGATTGACCCGGTGCAGCACCTGGCCTTGAGCACGGTATCGCCATTTGTCTGGTCCTACGAGGCCAAAGCCCAGACGGCCCTGCAAAAGATCATCGACCCCTGCCACGCCCCTGTGTCCTCGTACCTGCATGAACGCCAACTGACCTGCGGCGTCAGCGTGCCCATCCACTTGCCACGCGGTGGCTTCGCCTCGTTGACCGGCTTGCGCATCGGCAAGGCCCGCAGTGTGTTGCAGGATGCCCAGCAGACCCTGGCGGATTTCAGCCTGATCACCCACGCCTTGCAGGAAGCGGCCTACCCGCTATTCAGCAAAGAGCTACGCACATACCCGCATATCCACCTGACCAAACGCGAGCGCGAATGCCTGAAATGGGCCGCCGACGGCCTCACCGCCGCTGAAATCGCCACGCAATTGAGCCGTTCACTGGCAGTGGTCACCCTGCACCTGGCCTCGGCGATGCACAAGCTGGGGGCCAAGAACCGCGTCCAGGCGGTGGTGCGCGCCACCCATTACCGCCTGTT
This sequence comes from Pseudomonas sp. B611, assembly GCF_055407965.1. Classification (NCBI taxonomy): domain Bacteria; kingdom Pseudomonadati; phylum Pseudomonadota; class Gammaproteobacteria; order Pseudomonadales; family Pseudomonadaceae; genus Pseudomonas; species Pseudomonas sp. B611. The sequence goes on along the minus strand of NZ_JBUZST010000001.1, from coordinate 959,840 downwards.
GGAAGATTGACCGATGGGTAAAACCTAGCTGTTTTGCTAGTTACCTAAATCTGGCGTGCCGACTATCGTGTCCCTGATCCTTTTTCCAAAGAGCAGGGTACGAAATGGAATTCATCGAACAGATCCGCGAAGGGTATGCGGCTTTTGGCGCCTACCAGACCTGGTACCGCGTCACCGGCGACCTGACCACCGGCCGCACGCCGCTGGTGATCATCCACGGCGGCCCCGGTTGCACCCATGACTATGTCGACGCCTTCAAGGACGTCGCAGCCAGCGGCCATGCCGTGATCCATTACGATCAACTGGGCAACGGCCGCTCCACCCACCTGCCGGACAAAGACCCTTCATTCTGGACCGTCGACCTGTTCCTGGACGAACTGGACAACCTGCTCGACCACCTGAACATCCGCGATAACTACGCGATTCTCGGCCAGTCCTGGGGCGGCATGCTCGGCAGCGAACACGCGATCCGCCAGCCCAAGGGCCTGCGCGCGTTTATCCCGGCCAACTCGCCGACGTGCATGCGCACCTGGGTCAGCGAAGCCAACCGCCTGCGTAAGTTATTGCCCGAAGGCGTGCATGAAACCCTGCTCAAGCACGAAGCCGCCGGCACCTATCAAGACCCGGAATACCTCGCCGCCTCGCGGATTTTCTATGACCAGCACGTGTGCCGCGTCAATCCGTGGCCGGAAGAAGTCGCGCGCACCTTTGCCCAAGTCGACTCGGACCCCACGGTGTACCACGCCATGAGCGGCCCGACCGAGTTCCACGTGATCGGCAGCTTGAAGGATTGGAAATCGATTGGCCGGTTGTCGGCGATCAATGTGCCGACCCTGGTGATCTCCGGGCGGCATGACGAGGCCACGCCATTGGTGGTCAAGCCGTTCCTGGATGAAATTGCGGATGTGCGCTGGGCGCTCTTTGAAGACTCCAGCCACATGCCCCATGTCGAAGAACGCCAGGCGTGTATGGGCACTGTGGTGAAGTTTTTGGATGAGGCGTGCTCAGTCCCGTTCAAAACTCTCAAGGCCGGGTGAGTTCCCAATGTGGGAGCGGGCTTGCTCGCGAAAGCGGTGGGTCAGCTTGCACATGTACTAGCTGATCTACCGCTTTCGCGAGCAAGCCCGCTCCCACATTTTTCAAACCTCAGTGGTCTCGGGCTTTGCGCTCTTCTTTTGGACATCCGCCACCAACGGAATCTCCTTGCCCTCAGCATCAAACAGCTTGCCGCCCCGGAAGTAATCCCCGTCGCGCAACGCGGCCACATCGTGGAAACACAAACTGCGCTCCGTCCCCGCCACAAACACCGATTGCTGGTCCGAGTTACCGGCAGTGAAGTGGTTGAACGCCAGGTTCAGCAGGATCGCCATGATCGCCGACGAACTGATCCCCGAGTGGAAAATGGTCGCGAACCAGGTCGGGAAATGATCATAGAAGCTTGGAGCGGCAATCGGGATCATGCCAAAACCGATGGAAGTGGCGACGATGATCAGGTTCATGTTATTGCGATAGTCCACCTTCGACAGCGTACGGATACCGCTGGCCGCCACGGTGCCAAACAGCACAATGCCCGCCCCGCCCAGCACTGAAGTCGGCACCGCTGCGATCACCCGCCCCATAAATGGCAACAGGCCGAGGATCACCAGGAACAACCCGCCCGTCGCCACCACAAAGCGGCTCTTCACCCCGGTAACCGCCACCAGTCCTACGTTCTGGGCGAAGGCACTCTGGGTGAACGAGCCAAAGATCGGCGCGAACATGCTCGACAGCATGTCGGCGCGCAAACCATTGCCCAAGCGCTTGGAATCGACCTTGGTGTCAATAATCTCGCCCACCGCGAGGATATCCGCCGAGGTTTCCACCAGCGTCACCATCACCACGATGCACATGGAGATGATCGCGGCCACATGGAAGGTTGGCATGCCGAAATGGAAGGGTGTGGGGAAACCGAACATCGGCCCCTGGGTCACCCCGGAGAAGTCAGCCATACCCAGGAACACGGCAATCACGGTGCCGATCACCATCGCCAGCAGGATCGACAGACGGGAGATGGTCGCGCTGCCGATCTTGCTCAACAGCAACACCAGCATCAGCGTCAACGCGGCCAGGCCGATATTGGACATGCTGCCAAAATCCGCCGCGCGGCTGTTGCCGCCCATCGCCCAACGCGCCGCAACGGGCATCAGGGTCAGGCCGATGGTGGTGATGACGATACCGGTCACCAGGGGCGGGAAGAATTTGGTTATTCGCGAGAACACCGGGGTAATCAACAGCCCGATGAACGACGCGGCCATCACCGCCCCGAGAATCGCCGGCACCCCGCCGGCGCCATCACTGCCGACGATCGCCACCATAGTGGCCACACCGGCAAACGACACGCCCTGCACCAGCGGCAACTGACAACCAAAAAACGGTAAACCCAAGGTTTGCAACAACGTGGCCAGGCCACCGGCAAACAGCGACGCGGCGATCAACAAGCCAATGTCTGCCGGCGACAACCCGGCCGCCTGGCCGACGATCAGCGGAACGGCAACGATGCCGCCGTACATGGTAAGCACATGCTGCAGGCCGTAAGCCATGTTGGCGGCGACGCCGAGATTTTCATCTTCAGGCCGCTGCGGTGACGCCTTCGGGATAGTCATGGTGAGGGGATCTCTGTTTTTGTTGTGCAATCACTGTATGCAAAGGAAACACGGGATGTCCATAGAGTTGTATACAATCAATTCCACAACAAGCTTGTAATCATCGTTACAAAAATCCATTCAGCCGCCCTATCCCATGGCCTGAAGACCTGCGCAAAAGGACCTGAAAAAAATGCTCAACCGCAAACTGCGCATCCACGCCCCGGCGATCTATTACTTCGACATGGTGCGGCGCTGCCATTCGATCCGCGAAGCCGCGCGGCGCTTGAACGTGGCGTCATCGGCGGTGAATCGGCAGATCCTCAAGCTGGAAGATGAGATGGGGGCGACGCTGTTTGATCGCTTGCCGGGCGGCCTGCGTGTGACGGCGGCCGGCGAAATCCTCACGCGCCACATCACGCTGCTGTTGCAGGATGTGGAACGGGTGCGCGGTGAACTGGATGGATTACACGGGGTGCAAACCGGCCATGTGGAGATCGCCACAGTGGAAGGGGCTGCCGTCGAACTGCTGCCCGCCGCCCTCAAGCGCATGCGCGAGCGCTATCCAAAGGTGACGATTGGCGTCACGGTGCAAGGCTCGCAGTCCATTCCCAGCGCAGTGGTCAATGGCCAGGCGGATTTGGGACTGGCTTTTGCCCTACCTCGCGGTGGCGAAATCACCCAACTGTGTATCGGCCATTTCCGCCTCGGCGCGTTGATGACACCGAGCCATGCGTTGGCCGGCGAAAGTCATGTCAGCTACGCACAGTGTTGCGAACACGGAGTGATCCAGGCCAAGAGCGAGCTGTCGGTGCATCACCTGATCGCCCCGCTGCACAAGCGTGCTGCGCCGAACAAGGCGCTGCTGCACAGTAACTCCATGGAGTTGGCCCGGCAGTTGGCACGCCAGCAATTGGGCATTGCCTTCCAGACCCGCATTGGCATCGAGGCCGACCTGGCACGTGGCGAATTGCTGCATATCCCCTTGAGTGACCAGGGTGGAATCTTCAGCGACCTGGGCGTGTGTGCGCGCAAAGACCGCGACTTGCCCGTGGCAGTGCAAGCGTTGGCGCATCTGCTGGGTGAAGAAATTGCCTTGCGCGAACGCGATGAAATGAGCGCGGCCCCGCGTATTTCCTGACTTCCAGGGCAGCCCAGCTGCTGCCGTTTCGGCATCGGCCCAGGCGAGATTCTGTTCTTTGGCGTGCGCCATCCTTGTGTCGATACTGCGCCCGGCGACCCCTGCAAGGTCGCCATGAGCCAAACGCCAAAGGAATTAAAACAATGAAAAAGGCACTGCACGGCGCGACCGTATTGCTCACCCTCCTCGGCGGCGGGGAGGCTGTCGCGGTGGAATGGATGAACAACAGCGTAGGATTCCGCTACGGCCAACAGTTCACTAATCCGAACAACCCCGACGAATTCAGCAAGCGTATCTACAGCTTCACCCATGCCAGCGGCTACACGTACGGCAGCAACTTTCTCAACCTGGACGTGTTCCTGTCCGACAGCAGTGACCCGCGCAAGGGCACCGATCACGGCGGCAGCGAAGTGTACGCGGTGTATCGACACCAGCTGTACGCGTCACGGGTGTTCGATGTGCCGTTGGGCACCGGGCTGGTCAAGGATTACGCGCTGACCCTGGGCTTCGATGCCAACCGCAACAACAACTTCGCCTCGGCGAAAAAACGTGCGGTGGTGGTCGGCCCCACCTTGAAGTTCAACACCGTCGGCGTGTTGGATCTGAGCCTGCTGTACTACAAGGAAAAGAACCACACCGGCATTCCCGGCGCGCAAGAGTCGAACCACACCTTCGACGACACCTACATGCTCAACCTGACCTGGATGCGCCCCTTCGAAATCGCCAACCACGCGGCGAAATTCCAGGGTTTCATCAACTACGTCGGTGAAAAAGGCAAGGACTACCACGGCCGCGACACTGCGCCCGAAGCGCTGATGCGCGGTGCACTGATGGTGGCGGTGCTTCCGGGGAAAAACGTGAAGCCGAACCTCTATCTCGGGGTGGGTTACGAGTATTGGCACAACAAGTTCGGGGTGGACGGCGGCCGGGGTAGCCGCACGTCGACGCCAACGGTGAATATGGAAGTGACGTTCTAGATCTCTACTGGCGAACCCGGATCAAAATGTGGGAGCTGGCTTGCCTGCGATGCTGGCGACTCGGTGTTTCAGATACACCGAGGTGATGCTATCGCAGGCAAGCCAGCTCCCACAGTTGATCGCATTACACTTCTAAGCTTGTGCCAGCTTCGAACCGTCAGCCTTCGGCCGCGCCAACCAGTACCCCAACACCGCCAACGGCGCGGTCGCCAACATCACGATCACGGTAATCAGCAACGGTTGGTCAATCATCGACGACACCAACAGGCTGCTGAGAAAACACAGTCCCAGTTGCAGGGTGTTTTGCAGCGCCGCCGCCTTGCCAGAATTTTCCGCAAACGGCATCAGCGCATTCGCCACCACAATCGGGTAGCTGGCACCGTTGACCAGCGCCATCAGGCAGAACGGAATCAGCAAGGTGGTGAGGGTTGGTACGGTCAGTGTCGCGACCAGGTACAGCGCCACCATGCTGATGCAATACGCCACCAGCAACCAGGGCAACAGGGTCTTGCCCTGGAAGCGCTGCAAGGCGCTGCGGCAACTGTAGCCCCCCACCAGAAACGCCAATGTCGGCAGCACATAGCTCAGGCCAATATCATTCGGGCTGTAGCCCATATCGCCGAGGATAAAGGGCGAAGCCGTCAGCCAGGCGAAGAAACTGGCCGAACACGCGGCAAAGATCATCACGTTGCCGGTGAACACCCGAGAGCTGAGCAATTGGCCATAGCCGAGGCGCGAAGGTGCGCCCTCTTCTGCCGGACGTTTCGGCATACGGCGCAGGAGCAATGTCGGCAGCAGCAACAGCAGCGACACCCCCAGCAACACGCCAAAGATCGCCTGCCAACCAAAGTGATTCAACACGATCGCCCCCAACAACGGCGCCAACGCGGGCGACAGGGACATCAGCGGCATGATGCTGGCGAACACGCGGTGGGCCTTCTCAGCCGGATAGCGGTCGATCACCAGTGCCTGCCAGCTCACGGCGGCGGAACATACGCCAATCGCCTGGATAAAACGCAGCGCGAGCAGTTGCGACGCGGTCTCGACCCAGAACATGCCCGCGCAACCGAGCACGAACAGGCTCAAGCCGGCGAGCAGAATCGGCTTGCGCCCCAGGCGGTCGGACAATGGCCCCCACAGCAACTGCCCTACCGCGAAGCCGGCGAGAAAAATACTCAAGCTGGCGCCCACCGCGCCCGCGCCAATCTGCAATTGCTCGCCCATGGCGCCGAACGCCGGCAAGTACATGTCCATGGCGAGATAGCCGAGCATGCTCAGCCCCGCCAGATACCAAGTGAAACCAAAAGAGTTTTTCATCGAAGCCTTGTTAATCCTGCCATCAAACTATTTGCTGACTGGCGCCCATTATGAAGCTGACAGTTTCTGTGTGAAGCGATAATAATTGAACACTCTTATCAATAAATTTGAAGGCAACGGCCATGTGGTCCGAATACTCCCTGGATGTAGTCGATGCGGTGGCACGCCACGGTAGCTTCAGCGCCGCAGCGCAGGAATTGAACCGCGTGCCGTCGGCCATCAGCTATACAGTGCGTCAGATTGAGGAGTGGCTGGCGGTGCCGTTGTTCGTGCGTCGGCACCGCGATGTCGAGTTGACTGCCGCCGGGCGCCTGTTTGTCGACGAGACACGGGGCGTGATGAAAAAAATGCTCGGCACCCGGCGCTTGTGCCAGCAGGTGGCCAATGGCTGGAGCGGCCAGTTGAAAGTGGCGGTGGACTCCATCGTCAAACCCCAGCGCTGTCGGCAGTTGGTGCTGGATTTCTATCGGCAGTTTCCCGAGGTGGAATTGCTGCTGGAGTACGAGGTGTACAACGGCGTGTGGGACGCCCTGGCCGACGAGCGCACTGATATCGTGATCGGCGCCACCAGCGCAGTGCCGGTGGCCAGTCACTTCACCTTTCGTGACATGGGCCTGTTGAACTGGCTGTGCGTGGTCAGCGCGCGGCATCCGTTGGCGGCCGTGGAAGGCTTGCTCAGTGACGATCAACTGCGGCCCTTTGCCTCGCTGTGCATGACCGACACCTCGCGCAACCTGCCCAAGCGCGACACCTGGACCCTGGATAACCAACGCCGGCTGGTGGTGCCGAATTGGGCCTCGGCCATCGATTGCCTGCGCGACGGCCTGTGCGTCGGCATGGCGCCAGCACATCAGGTGTTGCCGTGGATCGAACGCGGTGAGTTGGTGGCGTTGCAGTTGAGCCGGCCGTTTCCGGCCAGCCCATCGTGTGTAGCCTGGGCGCAGAGCAAGTTGTCGCCGGCGATGGCTTGGTTGTTGGAGTACCTGGGGGACAAGGAGACGATGAATCAGGAATGGCTCAATGGCCTCTGAAACATATGGGTATCCCTATGTGGGAGCGGCGGTGCGACGATTCGACTTGCTCGCGAAGGCTGTGTATCAGACACGGATTTATTCACTGATACACCGCCTTCGCGAGCAAGCCCGCTCCCACACAAGCCCGCTCCCACATTTTTTGATTGGGGTTAGTCCAACAAGCGGGTGATGGCCCGTACGATCATCTCAACCTCTTTGGCATCCAGGGTCAGCGGCGGCAACAGGCGAATGATCTTGCCCCGTGTCACGTTGATCAACAAGCCATGCTCCTGCGCCGCACGCTGGGCCAGGTCACGATAGGGGCTGGCCAGCTCGATGCCGATCATCAAGCCCTGGCCACGAATCGCCAGCACCTGTGGGTGCTCACTCAACTCTACCCGCAGCCGGGCCAGCAGGCGCTCGCCCTGTTGCGCAGCGTTCCGGAGCAAACCTTGCTCTTCAATAATATCCAGCACCGTGCAGCCTACGCGGCAGGCCAGCGGATTGCCGCCAAAGGTGCTGCCGTGACTGCCCGGGGTGAACAGCTGCGCCACCGCCGACCGCGCCAGGCAGGCGCCGATGGGCACGCCGTTGCCAAGGCCTTTGGCCAGGGTCATCACATCCGGGAGAATGCCTTCGTGCTGGAACGCAAACCAGGTGCCAGTGCGGCCGATGCCGGTCTGTATTTCGTCGAGCATCAGCAGCCAACCGTGGCGTGTACAGTGATCACGCAGGGCGTGTAGATAGCCGGGCGGTGCGGGCAGCACGCCACTTTCGCCCTGGATGGGTTCCAACAGGACGGCGGCGATACGCGCGCCGTACGCCTTGGTGATCGCCTCGATCGCCGCGATATCACCAAACCCCACCTTGATAAAATCCCCCGGCAGGCGCTGGAAGCCCAGCCGCACCGATGGCCCGTCGCTGGCCGCCATGGTGCCCAGGGTGCGGCCGTGGAAGGCGTTTTCCATCACCACCACCAACGGCTCTTCGATGCCCTTTTTCCAGCCATGCAAGCGCGCCAGTTTCAGCGCCGTCTCGTTGGCCTCGGCGCCGGAGTTGTTGAAGAACGCGCGGTCGAGGCCGGACAACCGGGCCAGACGCTGGGCCAAGCGTTGTTGCCAGTCGATGTTGTAGAGATTGGAGGTGTGCAGCAGCAGTCCTGCCTGCTCACTAATGGCACTCACCAGTCGGGGATGGGAATGCCCCACATTGGTCACCGCCACACCCGCCACCGCGTCCAGGTATTCGCGGCCTTGCTGGTCCCACAGGCGCGTGCCCAGACCACGGGTAAAACTCAGGGCCAAGGGTTGATAAGTGGTCATCAAGCAGGTGGCGGTCATGGTTGCAGCTCCAATACATCGTTGTGATGCTTGCAGTATCGTTAGCCACCTGAGCTGGATAAACTGCGCTTTCATGCAATGACTTTGAACCAGGACTTGATAATGGATTTGTTCCAGGCGATGTCGGTGTACGTAAAAGTCGTGGAAACCGGCAGCATGACCGCCGCCGCACAGGCCTGCGGGATGTCGACCACCATGGTCGGCAATCACCTGCGCGCCCTCGAACAGCGCCTCGGGGTCAGCCTGCTCAAGCGCACCACGCGTAAACAGAGCCTCACGGAATTCGGCGGGCAGTATTACCAGCGTTGCCTGGAAGTGCTGGGGCTGGTGGCCGACTCCGAGCAACTCGCCGAGCAGGCCCACAGCGACGTGCCCAAAGGCACCCTGCGCATCACCGCGCCACCGGCCTTTGGCACCGAGCGCCTGGCCCCGGCCTTGAGCGAATTTTCCCAGCGCTACCCGCTGATCAAGCTCTATGTCGTACTCAGCAACCAGCGCATGGACATGGTCGACAGCGGCTTCGACGTCGCCATCCGCCTGGGCGACCTGGAACCCTCCAGCCTGATCGCCCGCCCCATGCAGGATTACACCATCACCCTGTGTGCCTCGCCGAGCTACCTGGCGCGACGCGGCACGCCGCAAACCCCCGACGACCTGCAACAGCACGACTGCCTGGCATTCGCCTACCCCTCCACCGACGATTGGCGCAACGCCGACAAGCTCTGGCGCATGAGCGGCGCCGAAGGCGAAGTGGAAATTCCAGTGTCCGGCTCGCTGACCATCAACAGCTCGCAAGCGCTGCGCCAGGCTGCCGTGCAAGGCATGGGCATCGTCATGCTGCCCGATGCCCTGGTGCAACCCGACTTGCAGGACGGCAAGCTGACGGCCTTGCTGACCGCCTATCAACTGCCCAGCCGCCCCATGCACTTGCTGTACGGCCAGGACCGTTATCGCCTGCCAAAACTGCGGGCGTTCGTCGATTTCGCCATGGAGAAATGGACGCGCTAGAAACCCACCCCCAACTCCCGCAGGCAGGCGGCGGTGTGCTCGGCAGATACGTGGTGAATGCCCTGCCAGCCCAGGGCTACCGCCGCCTCGATATTGCCGGCCACATCATCGATGAACACCACCTCCGCCGGCTGGATATCCGGCAGGTGGGCGCGTATCTGGTTGAGGCTCGCGTGGTAGATCGCCGCGTCGGGCTTGATCAACCGCAGTTCGCCGGACACCACGATGTCGCGAAAACACTGCAGGAACGGGTAGTTGGCCCGCGCATAGGGAAAGGTCTCGGCCGACCAGTTGGTGAGCCCGAACAACGGCATGTTGGCCTGGTGCAATGCCTTGAGGATCGCCACGCCTTCCGCCAGCGGACCGCGCAGCATCTCGTGCCAACGCGCGTAATAGGCTCGGATCAACGCTTCATGATGGGGGTGCTGCTCGACCAGGCTGCGGGTGCCTTCAGCCAATGAACGGCCCGCGTCCTGCTCGGTGTTCCAGGCCTGGGTGCAGATGGTGTCGAGGAACCATTGCCGTTCGCGGTCGTCGGCAATCAGTTTGCGGTACAGATGGTGCGGGTTCCAATCGAACAGGACACCGCCGAAATCAAAAACTACTGCACGAATCGTCATCAGATCCTCCGTTAGCGTGAGTGATAGCTAGCGGAGTCTGGCAGATCGGATAGACCAAGCGCGCTCAAAAAAGCGTAAGAAAGTTCTGAGAACACACAAAACAAATGTGGGAGCGGGCTTGCCCGCGAAAGCGGTGCATCAGTCGCCTTATTCAGCGCCTGACACTCCGTATTCGCAGGCAAGCCCGCTCCCACATTTTTTGCTCTACCGGATTTTAGGCCTGGATCAAGCCTTTGATCTTCACGTCCGGGTTCACGTCAGCGTCGTAATCCACGCCGTCGATTTCAAAGCCGAACAAGCGCAGGAACTCCGCCTTGTAGCCGGCAAAATCGCTGATCTCGTTGACGTTGTCGTCGGTCACCTGGTTCCACAGCGCCGCCACGGCGTCCTGGACCTTGGGTTCCAGCTCGGCCAGGTCGGCACGCAGGCGACCGTCGGCGTCGAGTTTCGGCTCGCTGCCGTACAGGCTGTCCTTGAACAGGCCGTAGACCTGCTCGATGCAACCTTCGTGGGTGCCCTGCTCTTTCATCACCTTGAACAGCAGCGACAGGTACAGCGGCATGATCGGGATCGCCGAACTCGCCTGTGTGACCACGGCCTTGAGCACCGACACACGGGCGTCGCCCTTCAGCGCTGCGAGGTTGTCGCGCAGGGTCAGGACTTTTTTGTCGAGGTCTTTCTTGGCTTCGCCGATGGAGCCGTTCCAGTAGATATCCTGGGTCAGCTTTTCACCGAGGTAGGTGAACGCGGTGGTCTTGGCGCCTTCGGCCAACACGTCGGCGTCACGCAGGGCGTCGATCCACAGCTGCCAGTCTTCGCCACCCATGACTTTCACGGTGCCGTCGATTTCTTCCTGGGTCGCCGGCTCCAGGGTGGTGTCGACCACGACGCCTTTGTCGGTGTTGATACCGCGCAGGGTTACGGCCTTGCCGATCGGCTTGAGGGTGGAGGTGTGCACCACGCCTTGCGGATCGGTACGGCGTGGCGCGGCCAGGCTATAGACCACCAGGTCGATCTTGCCCAGGTCTTTCTTGATGGTTTCGATGGTCAGGCGCTTGATCTCGTCGGAGAACGCGTCGCCGTTGATGCTCTTGGCGTACAGGCCTTTCTCGACAGCGAACTTCTCGAATGCGGCGCTGTTGTACCAGCCGGCCGAACCGAGCTTGCCGTCTTCACTTGGCTTCTCAAAAAACACGCCCAGGGTGTCGGCACCGCAGCCAAACGCAGAACTGATGCGCGCGGCCAGGCCGTAGCCGGTGGAAGCGCCGAGGACCAGCACCTTCTTGGCGCCGCCTTCGATGACGCCGTGTTGGGTCACGTAGTCGATCTGTTGCTTGACGTTCGCTTCACAGCCAACAGGGTGAGCGGTCACACAGATAAAGCCACGAACCCGCGGTTTGATGATCATAAAATTTCTGCCTCTTCCAAGGGGTCGATGGCCAGTGGTGGCCATTCAACTTCAATCGTACCGGTCTATGACGCCCGAAAAACCGAAGCGTCACGATAGTCGCAAATCTTCTGTTTACAAAATCCAATCGGTAAACACGTATGCCGTTAAAAACTGTGTAAAGCGTTCACAATTTCGCAATATTTGTAACGCCTGCCCGGCGCTGGACGCCTTATCATGACGCAGTTGTTTCATTATGTTTCAAAACCCACCACTCGCGGCCACGGATCCGGACCTGTCGATTGGCGTCCAGCCGGAGCTGAGTTTCATGAACAAGTCTGCCTTACGCAAAAAAGCAGTGTCCATCGCCTGGATACTTGGCGTGCTCCTGATTATTAGTCTGTTCCCCCTGACCACCATGGTTTTCCTCGGCCTGGTGCTGGTGTGTGGTGTGTATGATTTCCTGCGCAACGGCCTGTATGACGCGCCCACCATCAAGAAATACTTTATCGGCAGCGGCCGCAACACCTGGTTGCTGGCGCCGTTCAACACGTTGTTCGACCTGTTGAGCTCACGCAACCGCCACGTCTACACAATGAACGACCTGCCACCTGCCTGGCGTGAGGACCTGCAACAAGTGCTCAACGAAGCCATGGGCCACAAGGATGAAATCATCGGTTACCTGGACGAACGCATGGCCGAGAAGAAGCGCGGCATGTTGTTTTTCCAGTGGTACGGGCGGCCAATCGAAACCACCCTGGACATTCCGAAACTGCGCGAAAAGCTGCCATTCGTGAAGACCATCGGCGTATCGGTGTTCAACGAAAACCGTTCGACCTCTTTTCACTTCGGCCCACTGCGCATGATGTTCCGGGTGCTCTACAACATGGCACCCGCGCCCCATCATGACGGCGTCTACATCCAGGTCGGCGAGCACAGACATTACTGGCACGACGACCCGCTCTTCATCTTCGATGACACGCTGATGCACGCCTCCTTCAACAAGAACGATGCAAAGCGTTACTGCCTGTTTATCGATATCGTGCGGCCGACCCCGCTGCCGCAGGTGCTCAATGCCGTGATCGCGGGGTTTGCCGCAATGGTCTTTACCCTGCGTCGGGTTTTCTACAAAAACTGGAAGCTGATTCAGTAAGTTCTGCGGCATGATGATGTGCGACGGTGTTTGCACTCGGCCTTGCGCCTGAGGTAAACAATGGTCACGTGCGACCGAGTTCGGCGCCCATCATTCTCCAGCCATCGCAGCCCCTTGCGGGTGTGGTGGCTGCGCTTTCAAGGAATCAGAATGCCCCAACGTCAAGTCATCAATGCCTCCGTCAGCCCCAAGGGCAGCCTCGAAACCCTGTCCCAGCGTGAAGTGCAACAACTGAGCGAAGCCGGCACCGGCAGCACGTACACCCTGTTCCGCCAGTGCGCCCTGGCGATCCTCAATACCGGCGCGCATATCGACAACGCGAAGACCATCCTCGACGCCTACAAAGATTTTGAAGTGCGCATCCACCAGCAGGATCGTGGCGTGCGCCTGGAGCTACTGAACGCGCCGGCCGATGCCTTCGTTGATGGTGAAATGATCGCCAGCACCCGTGAGATGTTGTTCAGCGCCCTGCGCGACATCGTCTACACCGAGAACGAACTGGACAGCCAGCGCATCGACCTGAGCAACTCCCAGGGCATCACCGACTACGTGTTCCACTTGCTGCGCAACGCCCGTACGCTGCGCGCCGGTGTCGAGCCGAAAATCGTGGTGTGCTGGGGCGGCCACTCGATCAATACCGAAGAATACAAATACACCAAGAAAGTCGGCCACGAACTGGGCCTGCGCAGCCTGGACGTGTGCACTGGTTGCGGGCCCGGCGTGATGAAAGGTCCGATGAAAGGCGCGACTATTTCCCACGCCAAGCAACGCATTACCGGTGGGCGCTACCTGGGCCTGACCGAACCCGGCATCATCGCCGCCGAAGCCCCCAACCCGATCGTCAACGAGCTGGTGATCCTGCCGGATATCGAAAAACGCCTGGAAGCGTTCGTGCGCGTCGGCCACGGCATCATCATCTTCCCGGGCGGCGCCGGCACGGCGGAAGAGTTCCTGTACCTGCTGGGCATCCTGATGCATCCGGACAACCGCGACCTGCCGTTCCCGGTCATCCTCACCGGGCCGAAACACGCCGCGCCGTACCTGCAACAACTGCACGCGTTCGTCGGGGCAACCCTCGGCGAAGCGGCACAGGCGCACTACCAGATCATCATCGACGACCCGGCCGAAGTGGCCCGCCAGATGACTGCGGGGCTCAAGGGCGTGAAGCAGTTCCGCCGTGAGCGCAACGATGCGTTTCACTTCAACTGGCTGCTGAAGATCGACGAAGGCTTCCAGCGCCCGTTCGACCCGACCCACGCCAACATGGCCAGCCTGCAACTGAGCCATGCGCTGCCGCCCCACGAACTGGCGGCCAACCTGCGCCGCGCGTTCTCCGGGATCGTGGCAGGCAACGTCAAGGACAAGGGCATCCGCCTGATCGAAGAACACGGCCCGTACGAGATCCACGGCGACCCGGCCATCATGAAACCGCTGGATGAGCTGCTGCAGGCATTTGTTGCCCAACACCGCATGAAACTGCCTGGCGGCGCGGCCTATGTGCCGTGCTATCGCGTGGTGCAATAACGCCAACGCCAGCAGTTGGTCATACGTTGTAGCGCTTTGGGCGCGTTCCAGGGCGTGCTGATGGTGTGAATCGGGCTAGGGTTCAGTGAGTCCGATTCACTCACAGCAGAAGGCACAACCTATGGACCAACGGATCTTGTCCTCCATAATTCCTTACCCTAAGGTAAGGAGTATCACGATGGAGATTTTCAATATGGCGACCGCCACACTCACCTCGAAAGGGCAAATCACCATTCCTGTCCAGGTAAGGACCGCCCTGGGCCTTGAGACAGGTGATCGCGTTGAGTTTGTCGAAATGGAAGACGGCAGGTTTTCGATCATTGCCGCGAGCAAAACCGTGCATGACCTGAAGGGCCTGATCCAGAAACCCGCCAAGGCCGTATCCTTGGAAGACATGAATCGCGCTATCGCGGCACAGGGAGCAAAAGCCGGATGATCGGCCTGGATACCAATGTGCTGGTGCGCTATGTCACCCAGGATGATCCAATCCAATCGGCCAAGGCTTCAGATCTGATTGAATCGCTCACCACGCTGTCACCGGGCTTTGTAAGCCTGGTCTCGGTGGTGGAACTGGTATGGGTGTTACAGAGCTGCTATCAATCGGCCAAGAGTGACGTGGTGGTAGTTTTAGAGACGTTACTGCGCACCCGCGAGCTGACTATCGAGCATGCCGAAACCCTCTGGCAGGCACTCCGACGGTTTACCGCAAGCAAGGCCGACTTCGCCGACTGCCTGATTGAACGCTGCGCCCATGCAGCTGGATGCGAGTACACCGCCACCTTCGATCTCAATGCCGCGAAGGCAGCGGGCATGAAGCGACTGACCTAGCCGTGCAGGGCTCAACGAACCCAGCCACCGCCCTGCCAATGGTAACCGTCATTGCGCTGCACCCAGTGCGGATGTACATAACGATAGCCTTCGCGCACCGGCTCCCAATGGCCGTGTACCGCGACATAGCGCCCACTCTCCCAACGCCAGTAACCGCGTGACCACACATAGCCGTAACGTGGCACGGGTTCGACTTCGATCACTTGCACCGGTGGCGGCTGTGGCGCGATGACTTCGACATACTCCCGCTGCACCGGCCTGCGCTCATGCACGACACGCTCCTGTACACACCCCGACGCGGCAACCACCACTGCCGCCAATGCTGCATAACGTAGCAACATACAAACCCCTCGGGCGTTATCGCCCTAAGCCTACACCGGTAAAAAATCCCCCCTTGTCGCAGCCGCGCTCCTGCTTGGCCTGGATTCTTTTTAACAGGTGGTGTCTGTCGGATTGCTGAACCCATCGCCGCCAAAACGCTGCAGCACAGCGTCGACAAATCGACGTAACTTGGCGGTGCGCTGCCGGTTCGCGGTGTAGACCAGGTGCATCGGCCGGCTCGGTGCATCAAAGTCTGGCAGTACCCGCACCAACTCCCCCTTGGCCAACGCCGTGCGTAAAAAATCTTCGGGGCCAAGCACGATGCCAAATCCATCCAGCGCTGCCGACATCAACGCCCTGCTTTCATTGATCTGCAACCGGCTGGCTACCCGTATGCGGTAAGAAGCCGAGCCTTGATGCAGAACCCATTCCCGATCCGCCGGGCGCGACCAGAAGGCGTACCCCAGGCATTCATGATCTTCAAGATCCACCGGCACCCGCGGCACACCTCTATTCCGCCAGATAAGCGGGCGATGCGCAGAGCACCAGCCGATACGGCGCCAGGGGCCGGGCGGTAAGACTAGTTGTCGCAAGGGGCCCGATACGAAAGGCCACCTCGTAGCCCTCCTCGACCAGATCGACAAAACGGTCGGTCAAGTGCAGGTCAATTTCCACATCGGGGTGGTCACGCAAAAACTGGGTAATCAGCGGCATCAGGCTGTAGGAGCCGAAGGTCACCGGCGCGGTGATTTTAAGCTTGCCGCGCGGCGTTTCATTCATGATCTGCGCAAGGGAGTCGGCGGCATCAGCCTCTGTCAGGATGTGCTTGCAACGCTCGTAGTACGCACTACCCAACTCCGTCAGGCTTTGCCTGCGCGTGGTGCGGTTGAGCAAGCGGGCGCCCAGGCGCTGTTCAAGCGCAGCAACATGCTTGGCCACCATCTGCGGCGACATGTTCAAGCGCTCGGCAGCACGCGCGTAGGAGCCCAACTCGGCAGCCATCACAAAGGCATTCATGCTTGAAAGACGGTCCATCATTCACCACCCTGAGTAACAACAGCGACATCAAAACGGTTATTTATCACCAAACAGTTGCCAATCATCATAACCACTCCCGCAACTCACCGGAGCAAGGACATGAACATTGGCGTGATTGGAGCAGGCTTCATCGGGCGCGCCGTGGCGCAATTGGCACTGGCTGCCGGGCATGAGGTGATGCTGAGCAATTCCCGTGGCCCGCAGAGCATGACCAGTGTAGTCAGCGGCATACTCGGCGTGCAGGTCGGTAGCGCTGAAGAGGCCGCCAGGTTTGGTGATGTGGTACTTGTTGCCATTCCTTTTGAGCATTACCGCAGTATTTCCCCGCAATGGCTGGCAGGAAAAACGGTGATGGACGCCAACAACTACTACCCAAACCGCGACGGGCATTTCCCTGTGCTGGACCGCTTTGAAACCACCACTAGCCGGCTGCTCGCCGACCACCTGCCACAGGCGCACGTGGTGAAGGTGTTCAACGCGATATTCGCCCCCGACCTGACCCAGGACGCCCGCCCTCATGGCGCAACAGACCGCCGTGCACTCCCGGTGGCTGCGGACAATGCAACGGCCAAGGCGCAAGTGATCCACCTGCTCGACGAGCTAGGTTTTGACGCCGTGGATGCAGGCGGGATAGACGAAAGCTGGCGATTTGAGCGGGCTAAACCAGCCTATTGTGTGTCGCTGGACCAGGCCGGCTTGAAAGCGGCGCTGGCCGCAGCCGAGCGAACAGTGGAATTGCCTGCAGTCGAGCGGGTTCGCACCCTCGCGTAAACACACACGCACAAAAAAGCCCGCTGACCGTTACCGGTTCAGCGGGCTTTTTCTGTCTCAGCGTGGCCCTAGGACCACGGCTGTTTCTTACAACGCCAGGTCAGACGCTGGCTTGCTCGGCTCAGCCGCTGGCTTGGCAGCTTCGACAGCTTTCGGCGCAGCGCTCTGTGGGATCACAGGCGGTGTCGGCAGTTGCAGGACTTCGGCGGTGTAGGCCCATTCCTTGGCAACAGCCTCAGGGCTATCGTTCAGCTTGGTGCCGTAGCTCGGTACGATCTGGTGCAGTTTTGCCTGCCACTCAGGGGTCGCAACCTTGTCCTTGAACACTTTCTGCAGCACGGTCAGCATGATCGGAGCCGCGGTGGATGCGCCTGGCGATGCACCCAACAGGCCGGCGATGGTGTTGTCGGCGGAGCTGACCACTTCGGTACCGAGTTTCAGGACGCCGCCCTGCTCTTCGTCACGCTTGATGATCTGCACGCGCTGACCGGCTTGCCACAGGCGCCAGTCTTCTTTCTTGGCGTTCGGGAAGTACTCTTGCAGTGCCTTGAAGCGGTCGTCATCCGACAGCATCAGTTGGCCAGCGAGGTACTCGACCAGTGGGTATTCACGAATACCGACTTTGGTCATTGGCCAGATGTTGTGGGTGGTGGTGCTGGTCAGCAGGTCCAGGTACGAGCCTTCCTTCAGGAACTTGGTGGAGAAGGTCGCGAATGGGCCAAACAGGATCACGCGCTTGCCATCCAGCACGCGGGTGTCCAGGTGCGGAACCGACATCGGTGGCGCGCCAACCGACGCTTTACCGTAGGCCTTGGCCAGGTGCGCCTCGGCCACGGTTGGGTTATCGGTCACCAGGAACGAGCCACCTACCGGGAAGCCAGCGTATTCCTTGGCTTCAGGAATGCCCGACTTTTGCAGCAGGTGCAGTGCACCGCCGCCCGCGCCGATGAACACGAACTTGGCGTCGGTTTCGGTCTTGGTGCCATCTTTCAGGTTTTTGTAGCTCACACGCCACGAACCGTCGGCGTTCTTGGTGATGTCCTGCACTTCGCTCGACAGTTTCAGGTCGAACTTAGGCGTGGTTTGCAGGTGAGCGACGAACTGGCGGGTGATCTCGCCGAAGTTCATGTCGGTACCCAGCGGGCTCCAGGTGGCCGCGATCTTCTGGTTCGGGTCACGCCCTTCCATCATCAGCGGAACCCACTTCGCGATCTGCGCCGGGTCTTCGGAGTACTGCATGCCGGCGAACAGCGGGCTGGCTTGCAGGGCTTCATAGCGCTTCTTCAGGAACTTGATGTTGTCATCGCCCCACACAAAGCTCATGTGCGGAGTGGTGTTGATGAACGAACGCGGGTTCTTCAGCACGCCCTGCTGGACCTGCCAGGACCAGAACTGACGGGAGATCTGGAACGCTTCGTTGATTTCGACCGCCTTCGGGATCTCAACGTTGCCGTTCTTGTCTTCCGGGGTGTAGTTCAGCTCAGCCAGGGCCGAGTGACCGGTACCGGCGTTGTTCCAGCCGTTGGAGCTTTCTTCGGCCACGCCATCGAGGCGCTCGACCATTTCCATCGACCAGCCCGGTTCCAGCTCATTAAGCCAGACACCCAGGGTCGCACTCATGATGCCGCCGCCGATCAGCAGCACATCGACTTTCTTTGCCTCTTCCGCGTGAACGGACGTGATCCCCATCGACAAAGCCAGCCCCAGCAGGGCAGTGTTTACTTTCTTAAACATCAGTAGCACCTATGATAAAACGCCATCCGCCCCACTGCCCCTGATCATGGGCAACCCTCCTTCACACTGCGCCAGGCAACGCACTGCGGGGTTTGCACACTCACTTAAAGGCCGCAGGGTGGGCACACAAGGCCGACGTATCGACCTCACTTTTATGTCCCTTCTGCGCTGACTTCTTATCATTATTGGCTTCAGCTACCTGGGCGACAGCCAACCGTCGGCGCGTATTCGGGTGAACGCACCTTGGAAAGCGTAGACCAAGACGGCGCGCAGAATATCACGCTCGGGGAGGATGGGGCGTCTGATATGGACTTGGCGGTCGAATGCTGCCGCCGACTGGCTGGCCTGCCATGCCCCCCATGCGCCGATCTGAAACTATTTACCTCTAAACTCTGCCAATCCGCCCTTGGATATAACAACTGTAACAGCAAACATTTTTAACTACTCTACACTCAGCGGAACGTATCTAAAGAGCTATTAGTGAGCAGCATGAAAACGCCAAATGATCAATGTAAGGATGACGAAATTGACCTCCTGCCTCTTATTCATGCGCTGTGGAAGAGTAAACTCAAGATCGTCGTAGCTATCGTGATTGGGATGGCGTTGGCCCTTGCGGCGTTTTATGCCTTGCCGCCGAAATGGGTGGCCAGCACCTACCTAACCAAAGGTTCGCTACTCAGCGTATACAGAGAAGTTCGCAGTACCGAAACGGTACCCGTCTCGACGACACAACCGATAGAAATCAGGCTTTACAACTCAATCCAGGACGATGTGTTTTACGTCGCCATGGGCATCATGACGGCCAACAAAATAGTGGTCGCAGCCACACCCCAGCCGTTCATCCACCTTGCCTCGTCCAAGGCAAGCTCAAAAGAGCTGGCCGTATCAAAACTGAAATCGGTATTGGACAAAGCCAACACTCAAGCCCTCAACCTCAACCTCCCCTCACTGACCGCCGATCACAACCTAAGAGCCTTCAATATCTTGGGCGAAATCAAGGTTATCAAATCAAAAAGCATAGTGGCGTATCTCGCCATCGGTGCTTTCCTGGGTTTTATAGCGGGCTGCTTATTAATTTTCTTCCCACTGCTTAAAGCCTATTACGCACGTGCAATTGACAAATAAAACCGCTAAAGCCGCCCTACTTGGCTGACAATAAGAGCCCGCACCAAAACAATGAAAACTATTTTTAAAATAAAATTTTTTTAGCACTTACGAACCTTCAAGCACCCACACAAATTAGTTGCCATACAACAAATAGGATTTCATCTACGCAACGCGTTCAACTGCCTGTGCCCAAGCTTTCTCGCCCAGCACGTGCGCCCATGGAATTTTGCATGAAACACCTGTCCTAGACGCCTCCGACGATGTTCTTTAGCATCACCGGCTTACCTTGTGCGCCGTAGAGAGCAGACCCCCCCATGTCTATCCACCAAACACCCGGGCACGTCTTGCCCGCGCGCAGCGCCGCCAAAATGGAAGCGGCCATGGCCGTCGGCAGCTTCGCTATCGGTACCGGCGAGTTCGCGATCATGGGGTTGATGCCCGACATCGCCAGCAATCTGCACCTGAGTGAACCCCAGGTCGGACACGCCATCAGTGCGTATGCCCTCGGTGTGATGGTCGGCGCGCCGCTGCTGGCAATCCTCGGCGCCAGGCTTTTGCGCAAACATATGCTGTTGTTGCTGATGGGCCTTTATGCCTTGGGCAACCTGGCCACTGCCTTCACCCCGACATTCAGCTCATTGGTGGCTTTTCGCTTTATCAGCGGCCTGCCCCACGGCGCCTACTTTGGCATCGCCGCTGTAGTGGCCTCTAGCATGGTGTCATCGGACAAACGCGCCGGCGCCGTTGCGCGGGTAATGATGGGCCTGACCCTGGCCATGCTGTTGGGCAACCCAATCGCGACGTTCCTCGGGCAGCATCTGGGATGGCGCTCGGCGTTCGCACTGGTGAGCCTGATCGCCCTCTGCACCATCGCGCTGGTCTGGCGCTTCGTACCCGAGCGTCGCGATGAACCGCGCAGCGACCCGCGCAAAGAACTGCGGGCCTTCACCAAGCCCCAGGTGTGGATGGCCCTGTCGATTGGCGCCATCGGTTTCGCCGGGATGTTCTGCGTATTCAGCTACCTCGCGCCAACCATGCTCGAAGTCACCAAAGTCACCCCTCAGTGGATTCCATTCGGCCTGGCGGCGTTCGGCGTCGGCGGCATCATCGGCAACATCGCGGGCGGCAAACTCTTCGACCGCCTGCAGTTTCGCGCCGTGGGCCTGATCCTGGTGTGGTCGATGGCGGTGCTGGTGTTTTTCCCATTCGCTGCCGGCTCACTCTGGGGCGTGCTGCTGGGCATTGGCCTGGTGGGCACCATGGTGGCACTGGCCGCGCCATTGCAAATCCGCTTGATGGACATCGCCCACGAAGCGCCGAGCCTGGCAGCGGCGTCCAACCACGCCGCGTTCAACCTGGCCAATGCTCTGGGCCCATGGTTTGGCGGGATTGCGATCACCGCCGGTTTCGGCTGGACCAGCACCGGCTATATCGGCGCAGCGACCGCACTGATCGGCCTGGGGGTATACCTGGCAGCACGTCGAATGCACGGTGGCACCTAAAGCAAGACAACACCTGAGTCAATGGCGGCGAAATCAAAAAACTGCCATTGACGATGACTATTTATTCATCGGACAGGCTAGGTTCAGGTTGGATCCAATAGCGGCATACGTGTAACATCCCTGTAACATTTACCTAATGACAAGGATGCGTTTTGATTTTCCCCGACAGAGGTGTCCTTCAGAGTTTTCCCTCGATACTTGACCACCGTAAAGCCAGGATTTTTCTGACAGAAGACACTGATATCAATGTCGAACTGGCCATCCAAGATCTGATCGACAGCCGGCACCAGTTGCAAGATCGCATCAGCGCCCCGCTCCAAGGCATGGAAAGCGACCTCTTCGCCAAATTCCAGCCCCTCGACAGCTTCAAGCCCAAGTTGAGAGTGACCCTCGGACGTGCAAAGCGCGACGGCGCCTTCGATTGGCCGGTCGAAGAAGTCATCAACACCCACACCGCACAACAACGCGGCGCCCCCATCGCCAACCTGCTCGGATTTGGCTACCGCAAATCCGCGATTGGTTTGATCCAGGAATTCTTCATCTTCACCGAGATGCTTGATGACCACGTCAACGGCCTGCAATGGCTCGACCAAAGCCGCGACATCCGCGGCCTGATCAGCCTGTCGTTCGACCTGCTGCGCGCCCTGCATGAAAAGGGCATCGTGCATATGGACTTCTGGGCGAACAACGTAATGATCCAAACCGATGCGCCAGACTCAGCCAAAGCCATTGACCTGGAAAACTGCTTCCTGACCCCTACCGACCACTTGGCCGAAGTACTGGCGTTTCAATTCGGGTTCTATTATCGACGAGAAGTTTTCCGCTTCATGATCGAGCAGGAATACGATCAGATGGTCATGGAAGAACTGCACAAATACGGCGAAATCGACCGCAGCCGGTTTGACGGCATGTATGCAGCATGCAAACACGAGAATATAAGCCGTCGCGCCAGGCGGGAGATTTTTCATAGGGGCACCGTTGTTGCGGGATGACGGCGATGGCACCTGTCGGAGCCGGGGCCGCAGCGCACGATTTCTGCGCCCTGATTCCTGATAAACTCGCGGCCTCTGTCCTGTCCACTCAGATTGTCCAATGTCCTTGACTACTGCTGCATCGCAATCCTTCTCTCGGCGCTTTTCGGTCGCGCCGATGATGGATTGGACCGACCGCCACTGCCGCTTCTTTCTGCGCCTGTTGTCGAAAAACGCCCTGCTCTACACCGAGATGGTGACCACCGGCGCGATCCTGCATGGCGACCACGAGCGCTTCCTGCGTCACAACGACGCCGAGCACCCGCTGGCATTGCAACTGGGCGGCAGCGTTCCGGCAGACCTTGCCGCGTGTGCGCGAATGGCTGAGGCCGGTGGATACGACGAAGTGAATCTCAACGTCGGCTGCCCCAGCGACCGCGTGCAGAACAATATGATCGGCGCCTGCCTCATGGGCCACCCCGCGCTGGTGGCGGATTGCGTGAAGGCGATGCGTGATGCGGTGGCGATTCCGGTGACGGTGAAGCATCGCATCGGGATCAATGGCCGCGACAGTTATGCGCAGCTGTGTGATTTTGTCGGCCAGGTGCAGGACGCGGGGTGCACCAGTTTTACGGTGCATGCGCGCATTGCGATTCTGGAGGGTTTGTCGCCCAAGGAGAATCGGGATATTCCACCTTTGCGCTATGACGTGGCGGCGCAGTTGAAGCGGGACTTTCCAGAGCTGGAGATCATTCTCAACGGCGGGATCAAGACACTGGAACAGTGCGCGGAGCACTTGCAGGTGTTTGATGGGGTGATGCTGGGCCGCGAGGCTTATCACAACCCCTACCTGCTGGCGGAGGTGGATCAGCAGTTGTTTGGCAGTACCGAGCCGGTGATCACCCGGGCCGAGGCGCTGGCGCAATTGCGGCCCTATATCGCGGCGCATTTGGCGACGGGCGGCTCGATGCATCACATTACCCGGCATGTGCTGGGGCTGGGGACGGGCTTCCCGGGGGCGAGAAAGTTTCGGCAGTTGTTGTCGGTGGATATTCATAAGGCGAGCGATCCGCTGGCGTTGCTGGATCAAGCTGCGCACTTGCTGGACGGGCGCTGATACCCTCATCACAGGTCATCAGGGTTGAACCTGCTGGCCTTTTTGCCCTCCTATCTACCAGCAAGGCCGGTCATTCAAACGGCTGTTTTCAGGTTGTTGCCCTCGCAAACGATCGAACGCATTTGCGCCCTTGAGCGCCTGTCGGCGCTCGGGTAATGTCATCAGACCCATAGGACAGAGCACGCCCATGACTTCCAAGCTGGAACAACTCAAGCAAATCACCACCGTCGTAGCCGATACCGGCGATTTCGAAGCTATCGCTCGGGTCAAACCGCAAGACGCCACCACCAACCCTTCCCTGCTGCTCAAGGCTGCGTCGATCCCGGCCTACGCCAAGCTGCTGGACGAGTGTGTCAAAGACTGCAACGGTGATGTCGGCCTGGCCAGCGATCGTTTTGCGGTCGCGGTGGGTCAAGAGATCCTGAAAGTGGTTCCGGGGCGTATTTCCACTGAGGTGGACGCACGCCTGTCGTTCGACACTGACGCGGTACTCAAGCGTGCGCACCGCCTGATCGACCTGTACGAAAAAGCCGGCATTGGCCGCGACCGCGTACTGATCAAGATCGCGTCCACCTGGGAAGGTATCCGCGCAGCCGAAAAGCTGGAAAAAGAAGGCATCCAGACCAACCTGACCCTGTTGTTCTCCTTCGCCCAGGCCGTGGCTTGCGCAGAAGCGGGCGTGTTCCTGATTTCGCCGTTCGTGGGCCGTATCTACGACTGGTACAAGAAGGCCAACGGCAGCGACTACACCGGTTCGGAAGACCCGGGCGTGCAGTCGGTGACGCGCATCTACAACTACTACAAGGCCAATGGCTACAAGACCGTGGTGATGGGCGCCAGCTTCCGCAACCTGAGCCAGATCGAAGAACTGGCCGGCTGTGATCGCCTGACCATCAGCCCGGACTTGCTGGAGAAACTGGCGGCCGACAATGGCAAGCTGGAGCGTAAGCTGGCTCCAGGCCACGCCGGTGAGGCGCGTGTGCATCTGACTGAAGCGCAGTTCCGTTGGGAGTCCAACGAGGATGCGATGGCCACCGAGAAACTGGCCGAGGGCATTCGTCAGTTTGCTCGCGACCAGGAGAAGCTGGAGGCACTGCTGAGCGCCAAGTTGTAAGGCAGGCAGTAACAAAAAGGGCGATACCTGTGAGGGTATCGCCCTTTTTTGTATTTCACCGATCCAAAGCCGAACGCAGATCAACTGTGGGAGCGGGCTTGCTCGCGAAGGCGGAGTGTCAGGCGACTCACCTTTTACTGACCCACCGCATTCGCGAGCAAGCCCGCTCCCACACAAGCCTGTCCCACAGTTGGATTGTGTTTCGCCTGGAGTCTAGTGGCGTTCCAGGGCGTTGACGAGGTCGTGGAACGCTTCGCGGTTGGACTCGTTCAAGCCCATCAGGATCTTGTGCGCTTCCAGCACCTTGACCCGCACCACCTCTTCGGACTGGTCCTGCGACGGCAGGTCGGTCAGGCATTCCGGGCACGGGATCGGGCGATCAACGATGTTGAACACCTGATCGAAACCCATGGACTGCAACAAACGGGTGATGTCTTCGTGGGTGGTGACGACCGTGGGCAACAGGCCGACCTTCTGCCGAGACAAAATGGACAACTTGGCCAACAACCCAAGGGTGGTGCTATCGATGCTGCGGGTTTCGGTCAGATCGATCACGATCGCCGAGAAGTTCAGCGCGGTGAAAATCCGCTCAATCGTCGCATCCAGCGCCGAACACAAGGTCAGGCGCACTTCACCGACAAACTTCAGGACAAAGGTCCCGTCTTGCTCGGCGAATTGGATTCTTCCGGTACTCATCAAAGATTCCTGCTCAACACCAATAGGGCGATATCATCCGGCATCTCCCCCAGCGTGGCCAATCCAAACACTTGCCGCAGGCCATCCAGGCTGCCGCCCGCCGACTTGACCTTTTGGGGCAAGGCGGCTTCTTTCTCCTTGAGTGTAGGCTCTGGAAGCAAGTCCAGGATACCGTCGGACATCAGCGTCAGGCTGAAGGTCGGCGGCAGCTCCAGGATGTGGTCTTCGTAGGTGGCTTCATTGAACAAGCCTACGGGCAGACCACGTCCTTCCAGGTAGCGCACACTGTCAGGCGTATACAAAACAGGCATCGGCAGGTGACCGCCAATACTGTAGGTCAAAAGACCGGTTTCTTCATCAATCACACCGCCGACCATCGTCACGTGCTTGCCCAGCTTGCAGCTGATCAAACCTCGGTTGATGTGGCCCAGCACCTCGGATGGTGTGAACTCCGGCAAGGTGCCATTGCGCTTGGATTCGAACAGCAACCGCGTGGTCATGAACTTCAACAGCACGGTGACAAACGCGGAAGAGGCGCCGTGGCCGGAGACGTCGGCCAGGTAGAACGCAACGCGGCGCTCATCCACGCGGAAATAATCGACAAAATCACCCGACAGGTACAACGACGGGATGATCTGGTGAGCAAACTGGAATTCGTCGATGGTCCACGGGCTCACCGGCAACATGTTCATCTGCACCTGGCGACCAGCGTTCTGGTCTTCCTGGAGCAGGTTCAGGCTGGCTTCAAGTTCGCGGTTGGCGGTTTCGAGCTTTTCGCGGTAGCGCTGGTTTTCCAGGAGCAGACGTGCACGATCCAGGGCACGGCGCACCGAGTGCTCCAGCACCGCCAGGTCTTCCAGGGGCTTGATCAGGTAGTCGGCAGCGCCCAGGCGCAGGGCCTCGACCGCGTCGTTCATCACCCCGGCACCGGACACCACAATCACCGGCGTCTGCGGCGCAAGCTCAGTCACCTGGCGAATCAGCTCCAGGCCGCCCATCTGGGGCATGCGCAGGTCGCAGATCACAAGGTCGGGCTTGTCGCGCTCGAATACCTGGAGACCCTGTTGGCCATTACTGGCCTGCAGGACGCTGAAGCCACTGTCTTCCAAATAGGCCGCGAGACTCGCGCGCACTACTTCGTCGTCATCGATTATCAGCAGCGTGGCACTGGTTTTTTGCATGTGGGCAAACGGCGCCAGAATTAGGTTGGCGTAGGCAGCTCGGCAATGGCCGGACTCACACTACTGGATTCGCTTTCTAGCCACTCTGTCCTACAAAGCACGGGCTTTTGGCCTACGCACAACTGTAAAGCAGAGGTGCCCTTCTAAGGCGCAGACGGTACTCCCATCCGTCAGGGGTTTCAAGCTCATGCCGATGGTCGCCGGGCGTCTTTACATCGCAAATCACTGGGAGTTATAAGAACAGCCAATACCACAACACAAAGTAAGGATGGAACCCGTGAGCGAACACGAGCGCGACTACGCCGAAAAACGCGATTTCATCCGCATGCGAGTGGATGCCGATGTGTCTTTGATCCACGCCGGGCAAGAGATTGCAGGGGTTTGCGTGGACCTTTCCAGTTCCGGCATGCAAGTGCAGGCACCTCGCCAATTCCAGGTAGGCGACAAACTGACCGTACGCATCGATTCCGAGCACACCGCCCTCACAGGTCTGGAAGCGGACACCGAGGTGGTCTGGACCAAGACAAACGGCCCAGACCAGCACCTGGGCCTCAAGATCTTGAAAATGCGCTGAAATCCGCGCACAAAAAAAGGCGACCGTTGAGGTCGCCTTTTTCATTTCAAGACATCACGACTTAAAAGTCGTCAACAACCTTGCCGTCCTTCACCTTGAACTCGCGGTTCTGCAAGTAGGCGTTGCGGATGAAGGTGTATTTGTCGCCGGTGATCAGCTTCTCGCTGTCGAGCAGGCTGGCACGGACATCAACCACGTTCAGGCCGAAGGTGCTGTTGCGCCAGCCGATATCGTTCATGTAGCGGTACGGCTGGGTGTAGCTGTCGACGTACTTGGACGGCGCGTCACGCAAGGTGCTCGGGCCCAGCAGCGGCAGCATCACGTAAGGCCCGCTGCCCACGCCCCAGTAGCCGAGGGTCTGGCCGAAGTCTTCATCACTGCGTTGCAGCCCCATTTTGGTGCCGACGTCGATAAAGCCCAGCACGCCAAACGTGGTGTTCATCAACAAGCGCGCCGTATCCACACCCGCCGCATGCGGCTTGAGCTGCAGCACATTGTTGGCCAGGTTGCCGACATCGCCGATATTGCGGAAGAAGTTATGCACGCCATCCTGCATGAATTGCGGGGTGACGAACTGATAGCCTTGGGCCAATGGCTTGAGGGCATAGGTATCAACGGTGTCGTTGAAGGTGAAGATCGGGCGGTTCACGCTTTCCCAGGGATCATCTTCCGAGGCGGCCTGTGCGGCGAACGGGGCCAGCAGGACAGTGGCACACACTGACAGCTGAGCGAAGTAGTGGCTCCAGCGCATAGCTTTTGCTCCTTGAATGGTCTGTCATGGGCGCTATGCCCTGAATAAGGCCGTGAGTATATGACGGAAGTGTCCATTTAGGCAGTAATCAGGAAACGTCCTGCTAAAAATGCACAAAATTCCTACAATTAAAGCCGGGTGTCATCGGCTTGTCATCCCGCGCCGATAGGGTCAGAGCTATTTCAGGGAAGTCCCCATGCCTCACGCCGAGATTGCCATTGCCAGCGCGCCTGCCTTGACTGCCGTTCTGTTTGGCCTGAGTGGTTGCCTGGTGGACTTCGGTTCCCAGGCACGCAGCGATTCGCCCTCGCCCGACTCCCTGGCCACCCCCGGCGCCCTGAAAATCCTGCGCAGCCTGCAAGAGCAGGGCGTGCCCTGCGCCTGGCTGGACGAACTCCCCGCCTCGATCACCACGCCATTGGCCACGGTGCTGCCCAACTGGCTGAAAGCAACATCGCCCTCCTCCATTCGCTGGCCTGCACCTCATGCCTGCTGGCAGGCCTTGATGGAATTGAACATCGAACGCCTCGAAGGCTGTGTGCTGGTCAGCGGCGAACCGCGCTTGCTGCAATCGGGGCTCAACGCCGGCCTGTGG
Source organism: Pseudomonas sp. B611 (assembly GCF_055407965.1). Classification (NCBI taxonomy): domain Bacteria; kingdom Pseudomonadati; phylum Pseudomonadota; class Gammaproteobacteria; order Pseudomonadales; family Pseudomonadaceae; genus Pseudomonas; species Pseudomonas sp. B611. Next base: position 931,439 of record NZ_JBUZST010000001.1, on the reverse strand, counting down.
ACGATTGGCCTGGCGTCCTGCGGCTCGCTGTGCGGCATGGCCCCGGCGCAATGGCAGGCATTGAGCGAGCAAGAGCGCGAGCACAAGCGTGGCAAGGCCACCGTGGCCCTGTACGGGCTGGGCGTGCATTCGGTGATCGACCACCTGGGCGAGCTCGGCACCTGCCTCGCCGACATCAGCCTGCGTCAGCTCAAAGGCGAAAAGCCCTGATCGAGATCATGCACAGTCGGCGCAGGTGGATTAGTCTACAGGTCAGCCCGTAGACCTTTCTCGGCGTGCCGCGGTCTATGCCAGTGCCTATCGATAAAAGGAAACACGTCATGCCTGATCGCAAAAAACTGGAAGAACAGGTCGAGATCCTGCGCGGGCAGCTGGAACAGGAACCGCCTCTTTCGGAAGAAAAACGTACAGCACTGGAAGCCTTGATTGCCAAGTTCGAACTACAACTGGAACTTGAACCGGCTACTCAGACACCCAGTATTTCCGACGATGTGAATCAAGCGGCCATAGAGTTCGACGCTGAGCACCCGCTGATTTCCGGGACATTGCGCAATATCATGATCACCCTGGGCAACATCGGGATCTGACCCAGGTTTCAGCCAGACACAGAAACCAATGTGGGAGCGGGCTTGCTCGCGAAGGCGGCGTGTCAGTCAACAGATTCATTGGCTGATCTACCGCATTCGCGAGCAAGCCCGCTCCCACATTTAGTTCTGTGTGAAGGCTATTGGCGGGCCAGGCGCACGTTCTGGAACGCCACATCCTCAGTACTGCGATACGGGTTGATATCCAACCCACCACGCCGCACATAACGCGCATACACCGTCAACTTTTCAGGCTTGAGCAAACGTTGCAGGTCGAGAAAGATCCGCTCCACACATTGCTCATGGAAGTCCGAGTGCTGGCGAAAGCTCACGATGTATTCCAGCAGGCTGGCGTGATCCAGTGCGGATCCGCGGTACTCCACCACCACGCTGCCCCAGTCGGGCTGGCTGGTCACCGGGCAGTTGGATTTGAGCAGGTGGCTGTGCACGCTCTCCTCGACAATGCGCGAAGCATCGCAACGCAGCAGTTCCGGGCGCGGGTGCTCATAATTGCTGACGCTGATATCCAGCTCATCGATGCACACGCCCGGCAACGCCATCACGCCTTCGGCCTCGATCTCGGCCAAGCTGCGGATACGCACACTGACCGGCTTGCCGGCAGCGGCGCTGAGGTCGGTACGCAGGGTCGCCTCCAGGCTCGCCGTGTCGGCGAATGCGGTCTGGTTGAGCGAGTTGAGGTACAGCTTGAAAGACTTGGACTCGATGATATTCGGCGAGTCAGCCGGGATGCTGAACTCACCGATGGCCACCACCGGCTTGCCCGACGGCAGCAGCCAGGACAGTTCGAAGCAGTTCCAGAAGTCCACGCCTTTGTAAGGCAGGGTCTCGGCGCTCAGGCCCAGCTCGGCCCATTTGGCGGCGCGAGGGATCGGAAACAGCAACGACGGGGTGTAGGTGGAGATGTATTCACTGGACTTGCCCAGCGGCGAATGTTCGGCTGCGGGATGCATGGCGGAAACCTGGCTAAATAAACGCCGCCAGTCTACCAGCCTTTGCCCCCGCCTTTGCGGCCTACTCGACGTTCAGCTCTCCCACCATGCCCGCCTGGTAATGCCCTGGCAGGTTGCAGGCGAACTCCAGGCCCGTGGACTGGGTGAAGGTCCAGGTCAACTCGGCGGTTTTCCCAGGCTCGACCAACACACTGTTGGGATCATCGTGTTTCATCATCGCGCCATGGCCCATGGCACTGTGATCCATCTTGCCCATGCCGGTGGCGGTGAGCATGCCACTGGCCTGCATCTGCAACATTTCCTTCTGGTGTTCGGCATGCATCGCCGCGTCGCCCAGGTTGAATTCGTGAAGCAGCTGGCCTTTATTGACCAAGACAAAGCGCACGGTCTCACCGGCTTTTACGTCCAATGACTTGGGCGAAAAGGAAATATCCTGCAAGGTCACTTCCACGGTGCGCGTGGCCTGGCCGGCCGCTGCCGCGTGGCCGAATGCATAGGTATGCGCCGAGTCCGCCATCGCAGCAAAACTCGCCACCAACAGGCAACCCGCCAATAACAGGGGTGTACGCAACGCCATCTCAACTCTCCAAAAATGTGTAACACGCTGAACAGCACTCTAAGATGGGGCTGCTGCCAGCTAGCTGACTGCTAGATTACAACTTTGTCAGGTTGCGCCCCTACCCTGGAACCCACGGTATAAAGCGCCTCGTGCACCGCCACTCAGAGCCGCCCATGAAACTGCTGATCGTCGAAGACCAACCGAAAACCGGCCATTACCTGCGCCAGGGCCTGGCCGAAGCCGGCTTTACCACCGAGCTGGCGGCCGACGGCACCAGCGGCCAGCACCTGGCACTGACCGGTGACTACGATCTGCTGATTCTTGACGTCATGCTACCCGGTCGCGATGGCTGGCAAATCCTGCAAGCGGTGCGCAGCGCCGGCCTGGAGACGCCAGTGCTGTTCCTCACCGCCCGCGACGCCGTGGAAGACCGCGTACACGGCCTGGAACTGGGCGCCGATGATTACCTGGTCAAGCCTTTCGCCTTTTCCGAACTGCTGGCTCGGGTGCGCAGCCTGTTGCGCCGTGGCAGCAGCACGCCACAGGAAACCGCCCTGCAACTGGCCGACTTGCGCCTGGACCTGATCCGCCGCCGCGTCGAGCGGGACGGCCAGCGCATCGACCTCACCGCCAAGGAGTTCGCCCTGCTGGAACTGTTGCTACGCCGCCAAGGCGAAGTGTTGCCCAAATCGCTGATCGCCTCCCAGGTCTGGGACATGAACTTCGACAGCGACACCAACATCATCGAAGTGGCGATCCGCCGCCTGCGCCTGAAAGTCGACGACAACTTCCCCAACAAGTTGATCCACACCGTGCGCGGCATGGGTTACGTGCTGGAGGAGCGCTTCAATTGATCCAGCGCCTGTCCCTGGCCAGCCGCCTGGCACTGTTGTTTGCGGCATGTACCGCGGTGGTCTCACTGCTCGCCGGCGTGCTGTTCAACCGCGCCAGCGAGGCGCACTTCATAGAGCTGGACCAACAACAGCTCGACAGCCAGCTCGTGGCCCTGCGCAGCACTTTGCAGGGTGTGGACTCGGCCGAATCCTTCGCCCAGCGCGAAGCGCAACTGCGCGCCGAACTCAGTCACCAACCCGACCTCACGCTGCGCATTACCCGTGCGGGCCAGCGCTGGTTCGACGGGGCTCCGGGCATGACCTTGCCCGAGCCCCCCGGCCTGCACAGCCTGCAAGACGCCGGCACCGACTACCGGGTGTACAACGCGCCATTGATGGCCGGCACACCAGACTCGCCACAGCTGAGCCTGATGCTCGACATCACCCACCACCAGCACTTCCTGCAACGCATGCAGCACCTGATCTGGCTGACGGTTGGCCTGTCGGCACTCGCCACCGCCTTGCTGGGTGCCTGGGCCGCGCGCAGCGGGTTGCGGCCGTTGCGGCGCATGGGTGAAGTGGCGGCAGGCGTATCGGCCCACTCCCTGACCCAACGCCTGCCTCAGGCGCAGATGCCGGCCGAGCTGGCCGAACTGGCCCAAGCCTTCAATGCCATGCTCGGCCGCCTGGACGATGCCTTCCAGCGCCTCTCGGCGTTCTCCGCCGATATCGCCCATGAGCTGCGCACACCGCTGTCGAACCTGCTGACCCACACTCAGGTCATCCTCACCCAGCCGCGCCCGCTGGAGGACTACCGCGAAGCGCTGCACAGCAATCTGGAAGAGCTGCAATGGATGGCGCAATTGGTCAACGACATGCTGTACCTGGCCAAGGCGGACCACGGCTTGCTGATGCCCAAGCGTGAGCCCTTGGCATTGGCCGAAGAAGTGGACACGTTGCTGGAGTTTTTTGCGTTACTGGCGGAGGACGCCCAGGTCAGCCTGGTGCGCGAAGGTTCTGCACATACGGCAGGCGATCGCGGCATGTTGCGTAGGGCCTTATCGAATCTGCTGGATAACGCCCTGCGGTTTACGCCGACGGGGGGCGAAGTGCGGGTGCGGATAGAGGACGGTGTGCGGCTGACTGTCGAAAATACCGGGGAAGGTATTCCAGCACAGTTGCTACCGAGGCTGTTTGACCGATTCTACCGGGCGGACCCGGCGCGCCATGAGGGCAGCAGCGAGCATGCGGGGCTGGGGTTGGCGATTACCCAGTCGATTGTGCGGGCCCATGGCGGGCGGATTTTTTGTGAGTCGGGGGCGGGTTGGACTAGGTTTGTAATCGAGTTGCCTTCCCTGGATGATCGTTCCCACGCTCTGCGTGGGAACGCCTCACCGGACGCTCTGCGTCCGCTCTTGTGACGCAGAGCGTCACGGGCTGCATTCCCACGCGGAGCGTGGGAACGATCAGGTTTACGAATATCTCAGGGCATGCGCCGGCTCAATCTTCGCCGCCCGATACGCCGGATACAGCGTCGCCAAAAAGCTCAACACAAACCCCGCCGTGCAAATCAGCAACACATCCCCACCTTGCAGCTCCGAAGGCAGGTTGCTGACAAAATACACGTCCGAACTGAAGATATGCTGCCCGGTCACCCGCTCCATCCAGCCCACCAGCGCACTCACGTTCAGCGCCGCAATCACCCCCAGCACGCCGCCGATCAAGGTGCCGACGATGCCGATCACCGTGCCCTGCACCATGAAGATCGCCATGATCTGCCGTGGCGTGGCGCCGATGGTGCGCAGGATGGCGATGTCGGCGCCCTTGTCGTTCACCACCATGATCAGGGTGGCGATGATGTTGAACGCCGCCACCGCGACGATCATCAGCAACAGCAGGCCGATCATGGTTTTTTCCATTTTCATCGCGCTGAACAGGCTGCCCTGGGTGTGGGTCCAGTCGTCCGCCTTGTAGGCCGCGCCCAGGCTACCGGCGATATCCGCCGACACCTTGGGCGCCGCATACAGGTCTTTTACCGCCAGGCGCACGCTTTGCACCTGGTTGGGCTGCCAGTGCTGGATCTCTGCCGCGTCGGCCATGTGGATCAAGGCCATGGAGCCATCCAGTTCGGCGCCGACCTTGAAAATACCCACCACGTTCAAGCGCTGCATGCGCGGGGTGATCCCCCCCGGTGCCGTGCTGATTTCCGGGACGATCAGGGTCAGCTTGTCGCCCACATTCAAGCGAAAGCGCCGGGCGGTGATTTCACCGACCACCACGCCGAACTCGCCGGGTTTCAGGTCCTCCAGCTTGCCCTGCACGATGTGCTGGGCCACGATCGATACCTTGCCTTCCTGGGCCGGGTCGACGCCGCTGATCTCAATCGGCTGCATCGCGCCTTTGTAGGAGAACATGCCGTCCATCTGCGTGAACGGTACTGCGGCGGTCACTTCAGGATTCTTCATCGCAGCGGCGGCCACTGGCTGCCATTCGTCAATCGGGTTCACGCCGACGATGGTAGCGTGGGGTACCATGCCGAGAATGCGTGAGCTCATTTCGCGCTGGAAGCCGTTCATCACCGACAACACCACGATCATCGCCAGCACACCCAGGGCGAGGCCGATCATCGAGGTCATCGAGATAAACGAAACAAAACGGTTGCGGCGCTTGGCGCGGGTATAGCGCGTGCCGATGAAAATCGATAACGGTCTGAACATTCGCGGGCACCGTTGGAAAAATAGAAAACCCGACGTCAGACACCGGGCTTGAAACAGGTCAGATGGCGACCAGATGACCTTCCTGCAGGTGCAACACACGGTCCATCTGGCGGGCCATGCTCATGTCATGGGTCACCACCAGGAACGCGGTGCGCATCTGCGTGCTCAGTTCCAGCATCAAGTCCTTGATGCCCTGGGCGGTGTGGGAGTCGAGGTTGCCGGTAGGCTCATCGAGCATCACCAGGCCCGGGTTGTTGACCAGGGCGCGGGCGATGGCCACACGCTGGCGCTCGCCGCCGGACAGTTCGGCTGGCTTGTGCTCCAGACGATGGCCGAGGCCGACGCGTTCCAGCAGCGCCTTGGCGCGCTGGCGCGCTTCCGGGATGGCGGTCTTGCCGATCAACAGCGGCATGCACACGTTTTCCAGTGCGGTAAATTCCGGCAACAGGTGGTGGAACTGGTACACAAAACCGAGGGAACGGTTGCGCAACTGGCCACGGGCCTTTTCCCCGAGGGCCGACAGTTCTTCACCGGCCAGCCATACGCTGCCCTGGGACGGCGTATCGAGGCCGCCCAACAGGTTCAGCAAGGTACTTTTGCCAGAGCCGGAACTGCCGACAATCGCCACGCGCTCGCCCGGGTGCAACTCCAGTTGCAGGTTCGACAGCACCACCACCGATTCCGGGCCTTCCTCGTAGGATTTGCCCAGGTTGCGGCAGCTCAAGATTGCTTTTTCACTCATGCCCGATTCACTCATAACGTAAGGCCTGTGCTGGCTGGGTACGTGCCGCGCGCCAGGCTGGATACAGGGTGGCAAGGAAACTCAATACCAACGCGGCGCCGCCGACCATCAACACATCCGGGGCCTGCACCTGGGACGGCAAGTAGTCGATGAAGTAGACGTCGGCGTTGAGAAACTTGTGGCCGATCAGGGTTTCGAGGCCGGCGATGGCGGCGCTGACGTTCAGCGCGGCAAGGATGCCGACGGCGGTGCCGATCAGGGTACCGACCACGCCAATCACCGTGCCCTGCACCATGAAGATCGCCATGATCTGCCCCGGCGTGGCGCCAAGGGTGCGCAGGATGGCGATGTCGCCTTTCTTGTCATTCACCACCATCACCAGCGTGGAGATGATGTTGAACGCCGCCACGGCGACGATCAGCAGCAACAGCAGGCCGATCATGGCTTTTTCCATGCGGATGGCCTGGTACAGGTTGCCGTGGGTACGGGTCCAGTCGCGGGCGTAGTACTGGCTGTCGCCCAGGTGCTGGGCGATTTCCCAGGAGGTACGCGGCGCATCGAACAGGTCATTGAACTTGAGGCGCAGGCCCTGCACCTGATCCGGCTGCCAGCGGTGCAGGCGGGCCAGGTCGGTGAGATTGGTCAGGCCAAGGTAGCCGTCGATCTCGCCGGCGCCCACATGGAAGGTGCCGACCACAGTGAAGCGCTTCATGCGCGGGAACATGCCGGCCGGGGTCACGGTGACTTCCGGCGCGACGAAGGTCAACTTGTCGCCCAGGCCCACGCCAAGCTTGGCGGCGGCCTTGTCGCCGATCACGATGCCAAACTCGCCGGGCGCCAGATCATCGATTTTGCCTTGCAGCATGAACTTGTCGATGATCGAGACGTTGCGCTCCTGGGCCGGGTCGATGGCATTGAGCAGGATCTTCTGCACCTTGCCGTCGTTGGTCAGTAACCCCTGCATCTGGGTAAATGGCGCGACGGCCAGTACCTTGGGGTTCTGCTTGACCTTGTCGGCCAGGCTTTGCCAGTCACTGATGGGCGCATCGCCCTCGATGGTCGCGTGGGGCACCATGCCCAGCACGCGGGTACGCATCTCATGATCGAAGCCGTTCATCACCGACAGCACCACGATCATAACGACCACGCCCAAGGCGAGCCCGATCATCGAGGTCAAGGAAATGAACGACACAAAATGATTGCGACGCTTTGCACGGGTATAACGCGTGCCGATAAATACGAAGAGAGGTCTGAACATGTCGGGGCTTGTTCGGAGGAAAAGAAGACGTCCCGGTGGCGGGGTCTGGTAAGCAGCTTTACACTCAGACCATTAACGCTAGCTGGGGTTCGCCATGTCGACATTAGATGAAGAAGAGCGCCGCGAATACTACCGTATCGACGACATGATCGCACTTCAAATCAAAAGCCTGTCCGCCCCTGAAGCGGCGAGCAAGGAAGTGTTGCAGGATGAGTCGCCGCTGTTCAATTTGCTCAGCGAGCTGCACCTCAGCGAATTCGAAGCCCAGCACCTGCTGCGCCAGATCAGCGAGAAGGATCGCAGCCTCGCCGCCTTCCTCAAAGTCCAGAACAAGCGCCTGGACCTGCTCAGCCAGGTCATGGCGCAAAGCCTGCGCACGGCCGTTGGCGAGCCGCAGCCGGTGATCATTTCCGAAGGCGGCATCGACTTCCAACACCCTACCCCCCTCGCCCCTGGCGCACACCTGGCGGTCAAGCTGGTGCTGATGCCCCAGGCGCTGGGCCTGCTGCTGCGCGCGCGGGTCACCCATTGCGATCCCAAAGGCGCAGGTTTTGACGTGGGCACGGAGTTCGAATCCATGACCGACGCCCAACGCCAACTGCTCGCCCGCTACATCCTGCAGAAACAAGCCCAGGAACGCCGCCTGGCGCGGGAACAAAGCGACGCCCAAGACACCTGAATAGCATTCACCCCGCCAGACACGCTGGCGCATAGGAGCAACTGTGACCCTGATTTACGGCCACCGCGGTGCCAAAGGCGAAGCACCGGAAAACACCCTGACCAGCTTTCAGCAATGCCTCAAGCACGGCGTACGCCGCTGCGAACTGGACCTGCACCTGTCCATGGACGGCGAGTTGATGGTCATCCACGACCCAACCCTCAAGCGCACCACCGACCGGCGCGGCAAAGTCGTCGAGTACTCGGCAGCGGACCTGGTGAAGATGGACGCGCGCAAAGGCGGCCCGGGCTGGGTCAAACCGTGCCCGATCCCACGCCTGGAAGAGTTGTTCGAGCAATGCGACTTCGATCACTGGCAACTGGAAGTCAAAAGCGCCTCACGCACCCGCGCAGCCACCACCGTGCTGGCGATTCGCGAGATGGCCGTGCGCCACGGCCTGATGGACAAGGTCACGGTCACGTCAAGTTCGCGGGAAGTGCTGAAAGCGGCGGTGGAACTCACCCCCGACCTGTCACGCGGCCTGGTGGCCGAATACGCCTGGCTCGACCCGCTGAAGGTCGCGCAAAACTACGGCTGTGAGATTCTGGCGTTGAACTGGACGTTGTGCACCCCTGAGCGTCTGGAAAAAGCCCAGCGCCAGGGCTTGCACGTGTCCGTGTGGACGGTCAACGAACCTGCGCTGATGCGCAGGCTCGCCGACTTCGGCGTAGATAGCCTGATTACAGACTTTCCCGGTTTGGCCACTGCCACCCTCGAGAATTACTGAAATCGGTCTCCCCGGCCGGCTCAGGCCACCGGCCGGAGCCGCTCAAAAAAGCCGGTTGAGGCCGTCGTAGGCCGCGACCCGATAGGCTTCGGCCATGGTCGGGTAGTTGAACGTGGTGTTGACGAAGTACTTCAGGGTATTGAGTTCACCCGGCTGGTTCATGATCGCCTGGCCGATGTGCACGATCTCCGACGCCTGGTAGCCGAAGCAATGCACGCCAAGGACTTCCAGGGTTTCGCGGTGGAACAGGATCTTCAGCATGCCTTGCGGCTCGCCGGCGATCTGCGCACGCGCCATGCTTTTGAAGAACGCCTTGCCCACTTCGTAAGGCACCTTGGCCTTGGTCAGCTCGTGCTCGTTCTTGCCGATCGAGCTGATCTCGGGAATCGTGTAGATCCCGGTCGGCACGTCGTTTACATAACGCCAGCTGCCATTGTCGACGATGCTGCCAGCGGCCGAACGGCCCTGGTCATGCGCCGCACTGGCCAGGCTCGGCCAGCCGATCACGTCGCCGGCGCCGTAGATGTTCGGCACGCAGGTGCGGTAGTTCTCGTCCACCTCGATCTGGCCACGGCCGTTGACCTTGACCCCGATGTTTTCCATGCCCAGCTTGTCGGTGTTGCCGGTACGGCCGTTGCACCACAGCAAGGCATCGGCCTTGATCTTCTTGCCGGACTTGAGGTGCAGGATCACCCCGTTGTCCAGGCCTTCGACCCGCTCATACTCTTCGTTATGGCGCACGGTGATGTTGTTGTTGCTGAAGTGGTAGCTCAACGCCTGGGAGATTTCCGAGTCGAGGAAGCTCAGCAACTGGTCGCGGTTGTCCACCAGCTCCACCAGTACACCCAGGCCGCTGAAGATCGAGGCGTATTCACAGCCGATCACGCCGGCGCCGTAGATGATCAGTTTGCGCGGGGTGTGGCCCAGGCTGAGGATGGTGTCGCTATCGTAGATACGCGGGTGGTGGAAATCGATATCGGCCGGACGATACGGGCGCGAACCGGTGGCGATGATGATGTGCTTGGCCACCAGCTTCTCGACCACGCCGTTGGGGCAGACCACTTCGACGGTTTGCTCGTCGGCAAAGCTGCCGGTGCCGAAGAACAGGTCGACACGGTTACGGGCGTAGTAACCGGTGCGCGAGGCCACTTGCTTGGAGATGACTTTCTCGGCGCTTTTCAACACGTCCGGGAACGAGAACCAGCGCGGCTCACCAATGGCCCGGAACATCGGGTTGGTGTTGAACTGCATGATCTGGCGCACCGAGTGACGCAAAGCCTTGGACGGGATGGTACCCAGGTGGGTGCAGTTACCGCCGACCTGGCGACGGCTATCGACCATCGCCACCTTGCGTCCTGCCTTCGCGGCGTTCATCGCCGCACCTTCTCCAGCCGGGCCGGAACCCAGTACCACCACGTCGTAGTTGTAGACAGCCATGCGTACTCCTCAGAACAGGCCAGGCGTACGGTTGGACGCCTGGCTAAATCATGCCGCGGCCAGCGGTCATGAAGGACATTTTGGCTCAAGTGTGTGAACCGGGGCACAGTCTATATAAGGCTCAACGCCGCGCACATTAACCCTTGGTCGCGTCGTAGGCCAGTCTTGCCGTTACTACAGCGTAAGGAAATTGCAATTACACTGCCAGCAAGCACCTTTGCAGGACGGGCCATTATGCGGCATGTCGCTTTCTGTTTATTGATGATGTTGTCGGTCATGGTTCAAGCCAATGAAGCCGACCGGCTCAGGCAAGCCGGTTTTCCTGCGCAATCACGTGAACTGGCCTTGAAAAACCAGGTGGTGCTGACCTATCTCTGGGCTGATGTGTACGCGGCAGCGCTGTATGCCCCGCCCGAGATGCGCGCCAAGCACGCCTGGGCGCAGCAAAAGGCCCTGCGCCTTGAGCTGTATTACTTTCGCGATATCGACCGTGGCGATGTGATCAAGGCCGCCAATACGACGCTGGAGCGCCAACGGGTAAGCGCACGATTGAAACCCGAGGTAGAAAAACTGCATGCCCGCTTTCGCAACATCCAGAAGGGTGATCGCTATGCGCTGGATTTTCGCCCTGGGCGCGGGTTGAATCTGGAGATCAATGGGGAGGTGGTGTTCAGCAGCACCGATGACGAACTGGCGCGGGCTTACCTGGGGATCTGGTTGGCGCCCAAGGGGTTGTCGGAGGGGTTGCTGAATTGAGGGTGTGTCAGTGCTGCCGCCATCGCGGGCAAGCCCGCTCCCACAGTTGAATGTATTCACAAATAGAAATGTGTGAACCCGGTCCAATGTGGGAGCTGGCTTGCCTGCGATGAGGCCCTTACAGCCCCCACAAAACCTTCAGGCACAAAAAAGCCCCGAACCAGTCGGGGCCTTTTCATTCAGCGCAAAGGCTTAGCGCGGAAACGCAGGCGGGTTGACCCCAGCCATGTCTTCCATCACGCGAACCACCTGGCAGCTGTAGCCGAACTCGTTGTCGTACCACACGTACAGCACAACACGGTTGTCCTGGGTAATGGTCGCCTCGGCGTCCACCACACCGGCGTGGCGCGAGCCCACGAAGTCGGTGGAAACCACTTCCTGCGAGTTGACGAAGTCGATTTGCTTATGCAGATCGGAGTGCAGCGCCATGAAGCGCAGGTACTCGTTCATCTCTTCACGGGTGGCGGCTTTCTCAAGGTTCAGGTTGAGAATGGCCATCGACACGTTTGGCGTCGGCACGCGGATCGCGTTACCGGTCAGCTTGCCGGCCAGCTCAGGCAGGGCCTTGGCAGCAGCGGTGGCAGCACCGGTCTCGGTGATCACCATGTTCAACGCGGCGCTACGGCCACGGCGATCGCCCTTGTGGAAGTTGTCGATCAGGTTCTGGTCGTTGGTGTACGAGTGAACCGTCTCAACGTGACCGTTGACGATACCGAACTTGTCATTCACAGCCTTCAGCACCGGCACGATGGCGTTGGTGGTGCAGGAAGCGGCGGACACGATCTTGTCGTCAGCGGTGATTTCACCGTGGTTGATGCCGTGAACGATGTTCTTCAGCTTGCCCTTGCCCGGTGCGGTCAGGACAACGCGGTCGATACCCGGGCAGGCCAAGTGTTGGCCCAGGCCTTCGGCATCACGCCATACGCCGGTGTTGTCCACCAGCAGCGCGTCTTTGATGCCGTACTGGGTGTAGTCCACTTCAGCCGGGTTCTTCGCGTAGATCACCTGGATCAGGTTACCGTTGGCGGTGATGGTGTTGTTTTCTTCGTCGATGACGATGGTGCCGTTGAACGGACCGTGTACCGAGTCGCGACGCAAGAGGCTCGCGCGTTTGGTCAGGTCGTTGTCGGCGCCTTTGCGCACCACGATGGCACGCAGGCGCAGGCCATCGCCGCCACCGGTTTTTTCGATGAGGATGCGCGCCAGCAGACGGCCGATACGACCGAAGCCGTAGAGCACAACGTCAGTGCCTTTGCGGCCACCGGCGTTTTGCTGGCCAACCACATCGGCCATCTCTTCACGCACGAACTGCTCGGCGCTGCGGCCGGCACCTTCTTTGCGGAATTTATAGGCCAACTTGCCCAGGTCTACCGAAGCCGCGCCGAGCTTGAGCTCGCTCATGGCCTTGAGCAGTGGGAATGTTTCGTGGACGGAGAGTTCGCTGTCGTCGGCAGAACGGTGACGCGCAAAGCGGTGGGCTTTGAGAATCGCGATGACAGACTGGTTGATCAGGCTGCGGCCATAGATCGAGCTCACCACATTGTTATTGCGGTACAGCTGGCCGATAAGCGGAATCATCGCTTCTGCGAGTGCTTCACGGTCGATCCATTCACCAAGACACTGGTCGGGCTTCTGAGTCACGGGAACCTTCCACATGTAGGGGCAGAAAAAAGGGGCTACATTATGCCGCCCGACCGGCCTCGGAGCAATGCGCCCCTGGAAACAAAAAGTGCTTGCGAAAAAAAGGCACCCCGCTGGAGCCCAGTAAATACGCGGGTTCCAGAAGGCCACTAGTTAAGCGAAGCGCACGACTTGTCCGTAACCCTCCGAAAACCTGAGCAGTTTTGGCACTACATAATGAGTCAAAACCCGCCTTTGTTTGTCTTAGCCACTACATTTCCTACAAACCGTAATAGGCTCAGTCAGCAACTGACAGACGGCGCCTAGGACCGTTACAATTACCGACTTTGTCGCAACGCTTGGAGCTCAACCTTCCGTGCCCGTCCTGCGTCTACCGCTTCTCCCTGCTGCGGCAGGCAAACAGCACTGGGGCAACCTGCCCGGTGCCGCCCTGAGCCTGGCCATTGCCGAGGCTGCCAGCGCAGCCAAGCGCTTTACCCTGCTGCTGACCGCCGATAGCCAAAGCGCCGAACGGTTGGAGCAGGAGCTGAGCTTCTTCGCCCCCGATTTGCCGGTGCTGCATTTTCCCGACTGGGAAACCCTGCCCTACGATCTGTTCTCGCCGCACCAGGACATCATCTCCCAGCGCATCGCCAGCCTCTACCGCCTACCGGAACTGGCCCACGGCGTGCTGGTGGTGCCGATCACCACGGCCTTGCATCGCCTGGCGCCGACCAAATTCCTGCTGGGCAGCAGCCTGGTGCTGGATATCGGCCAGAAGCTCGATGTCGAGCAGATGCGCACACGCCTGGAAGCCAGCGGCTACCGCTGCGTGGACACGGTGTACGAGCACGGTGAATTCGCGGTGCGCGGCGCGCTGATCGACCTGTTCCCGATGGGCAGCAAACTGCCCTATCGCATCGACCTGTTCGATGACGAAATCGAGACCCTGCGCACCTTCGACCCCGAGAACCAGCGTTCCATCGACAAGGTGGACTCGATCAAGCTGCTGCCCGCACGGGAATTCCCGCTGCAAAAAGACGCGGTCACCCGCTTCAAGGCGCGCTTCCGTGAACGCTTCGACGTGGACTTCCGTCGTTGCCCGATCTTCCAGGACTTGAGCAGCGGGATTACACCCGCCGGTATCGAGTACTACCTGCCGCTGTTCTTCGACGAAACTTCCACGCTGTTCGATTACCTGCCCCAGGACACCCAAGTGTTCTCACTGCCGGGCATCGAGCAAGCGGCGGAAAACTTCTGGAACGACGTACGCAACCGCTACGAAGAGCGCCGCGTCGATCCGTCCCGGCCTTTATTGCCGCCCGCCGAGCTGTTCCTGCCGGTGGAAGACTGCTTCGCCCGCCTGAAAAGCTGGCCGCGCGTGGTCGCCAGCCAGCAGGACGTGGACGCCGGCAGTGGCCGTGAGCGCTTCCCCGCGCAGGCGCTGCCTAACCTGGCGATTGAAGCCAAGGCCAACCAGCCACTGGAAGCGCTGTCCAACTTCCTCGGCGACTTCCCCGGCCGCGTGCTGTTTACCGCCGAATCCGCCGGCCGCCGCGAAGTCCTGCTGGAGTTGCTGGAACGCCTGAAACTGCGGCCAAAAACCGTCGACAGCTGGCCGGACTTTGTTAAGAGCAAAGACCGCCTGGCGATCACCATCGCACCGCTGGACGAAGGTTTGCTGCTGGATGACCCGGCGCTGGCACTGATCGCCGAGAGCCCGCTGTTCGGCCAACGCGTGATGCAGCGCCGCCGCCGGGAAAAACGCGCCGACGCCAACAACGACGCGGTGATCAAGAACCTCACCGAACTGCGCGAAGGTGCGCCGGTGGTGCATATCGACCATGGCGTCGGCCGTTACCTCGGCCTGCAAACCCTGGAAATCGACAACCAGGCCGCCGAATTCCTCACCATGGAATACGCCGAGGGCGCCAAGCTCTATGTGCCGGTGGCCAACCTGCACCTGATCGCCCGTTACACCGGCAGCGACGACGCCCTCGCACCGTTGCACCGTCTGGGCTCCGAGACCTGGCAGAAAGCCAAGCGCAAGGCCGCCGAGCAAGTGCGCGACGTCGCCGCCGAACTGCTCGACATCTATGCGCGCCGTGCGGCGCGCGAAGGTTATGCGTTCGCCGACCCGAAAGCCGACTACGCCACCTTTAGCGCCGGCTTCCCCTTCGAAGAAACCCCAGACCAGCAAACCACCATCGAAGCGGTACGCGCCGACATGCTCGCGCCCAAGCCGATGGACCGCCTGGTGTGCGGCGACGTGGGTTTCGGCAAGACCGAAGTGGCCATGCGCGCCGCCTTCATTGCCGTACACGGCGGCCGCCAGGTTGCGATCCTGGTGCCCACCACCCTGCTCGCCCAGCAGCACTACAACAGCTTCCGCGACCGCTTTGCCGACTGGCCGGTGACCGTGGAAGTGATGAGCCGCTTCAAGTCGGCCAAGGAAGTGAATGCCGCCATCGCCGATTTGGCCGAAGGCAAGATCGACATCGTGATCGGCACCCACAAGCTGCTGTCGGACGATGTGAAGATCAAGAACCTGGGCCTGGTGATCATCGACGAAGAACACCGCTTCGGCGTGCGCCAGAAAGAACAGCTCAAGGCCCTGCGCAGTGAAGTCGACATCCTCACCCTCACCGCCACGCCGATTCCGCGCACGCTGAACATGGCGGTGTCGGGCATGCGCGACCTGTCGATCATCGCCACGCCGCCGGCGCGTCGTTTGTCGGTGCGCACCTTCGTGATGGAGCAGAACAAAAGCACGGTCAAGGAAGCACTGTTGCGCGAACTGCTGCGCGGCGGGCAGGTGTACTACCTGCACAACGACGTAAAGACCATCGAGAAATGCGCCGCCGACCTCGCCGAGCTGGTGCCGGAGGCGCGTATCGCCATCGGCCACGGGCAGATGCGCGAGCGCGAACTCGAACAAGTGATGAGCGACTTCTACCACAAGCGCTTCAACGTGCTGATCGCCTCGACCATCATCGAGACCGGCATCGACGTGCCGAGCGCCAACACCATCATCATCGAGCGTGCCGACAAGTTCGGCCTGGCGCAGTTGCACCAGCTGCGTGGCCGCGTCGGGCGCAGTCACCACCAGGCGTATGCCTATTTGCTCACGCCGCCGCGCCAACAGATCACGTCCGACGCAGAGAAGCGCCTGGAAGCCATCGCCAACACCCAGGACCTGGGCGCCGGCTTTGTGCTGGCCACCAACGACCTGGAAATCCGTGGCGCCGGCGAACTGCTGGGCGACGGCCAGAGCGGGCAGATCCAGGCCGTGGGCTTCACGCTTTATATGGAGATGCTCGAGCGAGCGGTGAAAGCCATCCGCAAGGGCGAACAGCCGAACCTCGATCAACCGCTGGGCGGCGGCCCGGAGATCAACCTGCGCTTGCCGGCGTTGATCCCCGAAGACTACCTGCCCGACGTGCACGCACGGCTGATCCTGTACAAGCGCATCGCCTCGGCCACCGACGAAGAAGGCCTCAAGGACTTGCAAGTCGAGATGATCGACCGCTTCGGCCTGCTACCGGAACCGACCAAGAACCTGGTGCGCCTGACCCTGCTGAAATTGCAGGCCGAGCAGTTGGGCATCAAGAAAGTCGATGCCGGGCCGCAAGGCGGGCGCATCGAGTTTGAAGCGCAAACGCCGGTGGACCCGTTGGTGCTGATCAAGCTGATCCAGGGCCAGCCCAACCGCTACAAGTTCGAAGGGGCTACGCTGTTCAAGTTCATGGTGCCGATGGAACGTGCCGAAGAACGCTTTAATACCCTGGAGGCGCTGTTTGAGCGCCTCATCCCGAAATCTGTTTGAAGGACGCCATCATGCGCCTGTTCCGCATCCTGAGCCTGTTGTTGGTGGTCGTGGCCCCGTCGGCATTCGCCGACAGCCTGTACCAGGTGGAAATGATCCTGGTGCGCCAGAATGCGGAGCCGGTCATCAACAGCCGCGCCGCCCCGGAAAACTGGGATGCAGGGGCTGTGCGCCTGGATTCCGACAAACTGAGCCCGCCACGCCTGAACAATATCGTCGACAAGCTGCGCGCCGATAACAGCTATACGGTGTTGGCGCACAAAGCCTGGGAGCAAAACCTCGGCGAACAACCGGTGAAAATCGCCATCACCGACGGCCAGGAACAGTTCGGCCAATTTCCTATCGAGGGTGTCCTCAATCTGCAACTGGGCCGTTTCACCGACATCGACGCGAACTTCTGGATCAACCAGTTCGACAGCAACGGCAGCGTGATCGCCAGCGAACACCTGAACCAGACAGACGTGCGCACCAAGAACAACCAACTCAATTACCTGGACGGCGGCCACCTCGCGTTGCTGATCAAGATCACCTCGCTGACCGCCAAGCCGCCCAGTGCACCACCGCCCGACGTTCAGGACTGATCACGCGCCATGCCCCTGACGTCGCAGTTGACCAAACCCCTGGCCCCGTCGTGGGCCAATCGCTTTAAAGAGCAGAGCCTGGAGCGCGGGCGCCGTTATGCCCTGGAGAACCGCGTGCGCATCGTCGAGTGCGGCGACAGCACCATCGTCGCCAGTTGCGAAGGCTCGGGCGGCAATGTGTACCGGCAGACCATCTCCCTGCGCGAATCGGCCAAGGGCACGCTGATCCTCGTCGACAGCCGCTGCACCTGCCCGGTGCATACCAACTGCAAACACATCGCCGCCGTGCTGCTCAAGGTCCAGGAAACCCTGGCCTACCCGGCCGCCGCCCAGGATGCCGAGCTGCTGGAAAAGCTCCAGGCCGTGCTGGATAACCGTGTGGTGTTGCCGCAAGTGGTGATGGAGGACGTGCCACCGGTGCCGCGCCTGTGGCTGGCCAGTGTCGAATTCAGCGCGTTTGAACCGCGCAACGGCAAGATGCAGCGTTATATCCAGCACCGTGCGGCGCTGTCGTTCAACTACCTGGACAACTATGTCAGCGGGCAGAAAAACGCCGACATCATCGTCCGCCAGGACACCCAGAGCCTGCGGATCAAGCGCCATCCCGAACTGGAACAGCCCTATCGCGAGCAACTGCGCTTGCTCGGTTTCAAGATCGCCACGCGCCAGAGCAAGGCCTTGCCGGAAAGCGCCGGTGAGCTGTTCGAGATGGTCAATGACAGCGCCTGGCTGAACTTCACCCTGAACGTATCGCCCACCTTGCGCGCCGAGGGCTGGGAGTTGCTGATCGATGACGATTTCGGCTTCGACCTGAGCGCCGTTGACGATTGGTACGCCACCGTCGACGAGGGGCCGGAGCGCGATTGGTTCGACCTGGAGCTGGGGATCATCGTCAACGGCGAGCGCCTGAGCCTGCTGCCGATCCTGTTGAACCTGATGCGCTCCCACACCGAGATCCTCAACCCGGAGAAGCTCGCACGGCGGCGTGATGATGAGCTGATCCTGGTGAATATCCCCGGCCTGCCCAACGGCCATGGCCCATTGCAAGTGGCGCTGCCCTACGGCCGATTGAAGCCCGTACTGGCAACCCTCGGCGAGTTTTACCTACAGGAGGCCGGCACCACCACCTTGCGCCTGGCCAAGGCCGACGCCATTCGCTTGAACCCGCTGGAAGACCTGCCCTTGCAATGGGAGGGCGGCGAAAAAATCCGCAACTTCGCCCAGCGCCTGCGGGACATCAAGGACTTCACCTGCGTGGCACCCGAGGGGCTGAATGCCACCCTGCGCCCGTATCAGCTGGAAGGCTTGAGCTGGATGCAGTCGCTGCGCCAGCTGGATGTGGGCGGCATTCTTGCGGACGACATGGGCCTGGGCAAAACCCTGCAAACCCTGGCGCACATTCTCACGGAGAAAAACGCCGGACGCCTGGACCGCCCCTGCATGGTGGTGATGCCCACCAGCCTGATCCCCAACTGGCTCGATGAAGCGGCGCACTTCACCCCGCAACTCAAGGTGGTGGCCCTCTACGGCGCCGGGCGCAAGAAGCACTTCAAGAACCTGCAGGACTATGACCTGCTACTGACCACCTACGCCCTGCTCCCCAAGGACATCGAACTGCTCGCCGCCCAGCCGCTGCATGTGCTGATACTCGACGAAGCCCAGTACATCAAGAACCCCAACAGCAAGGCGGCCCAGGCCGCGCGCGAGCTGAATGCACGGCAGCGCCTGTGCCTGAGCGGCACGCCGTTGGAAAACCACCTGGGTGAACTGTGGTCGCTGTTCCACTTCCTGCTGCCCGGCTGGCTGGGTGACGTGAAGAGCTTCAACCGCGATTACCGCGTGCCCATCGAAAAGCGCGCCAGCGAAGTGCGATTGCAGCACCTCAACGGTAGGATCAAACCCTTCCTGCTGCGCCGCACCAAAGAACAGGTGGCCACGGAGTTGCCGCCCAAGACCGAGATCATCCATTGGGTCGATCTCAACGAAGCCCAGCGCGACGTATACGAAACCATGCGCCTGGCCATGGACAAGAAGGTGCGCGACGAAATCACCCGCAAGGGCGTGGCACGCAGCCAGATCATCATTCTTGAAGCGCTGCTCAAGCTGCGCCAGGTCTGCTGCGACCTGCGCCTGGTCAACGACGCCGCCCTGCCCGCCCGTGGCAGCAGCTCGGGCAAGCTCGACAGCCTGATGGAAATGCTCGAAGAACTGTTTGCCGAGGGGCGGCGAATCCTGTTGTTTTCGCAATTCACCTCGATGCTCAGCCTGATCGCAGCCGAACTGAAAAAGCGCGGCGTTGCCTACGCCCTGTTGACCGGCCAGACCCGCGATCGGCGCACGCCGGTGAAGGACTTTCAGAGCGGCAAGCTGCAGATTTTCCTGATCAGCCTGAAGGCCGGCGGCGTGGGCCTGAACCTGACCGAAGCCGACACGGTGATCCACTACGACCCCTGGTGGAACCCGGCCACGGAAAACCAGGCCACCGACCGCGCGTACCGCATCGGTCAGGAGAAGCCGGTGTTCGTGTACAAGATGATTGCGCGGGGCACGGTGGAGGAGAAAATCCAGCATCTGCAGAAGGAAAAGTCCGACTTGGCGGCGGGCGTGCTGGATGGGCGTACGACGGGGGATTGGCAGTTGGGTAATGAGGATATCGAGGCGTTGTTTGCGCCGTTGCCCCATAAGCAAGAGAAGCGCTGATTTCGAGACCGCTTTCGCGAGCAAGCCCGCTCCCACATTTGACTGCATTCCAAAGTTGGAACTCGGTCGAATGTGGGAGCGGGCTTGCTCGCGAAAGCCGCGCCGCGGTCTTCAGCCAATCAACTGAGCATCCCGCAACGCCGTCAGCGCCGCCAACCAACGCGGATCCTGCTTGTAATCCGTAGAAGCAATCGCCTGCCCACGCATCCGCGCAATCCGCGCAGAAGGCTTGACCTTCATCCGCTGCGCAGCAGTCAATGCCAACTCCGCCGCCGCACGATCGTTACACACCAGCCCCATGTCGCAACCCGCCGTCAGCGCAGCCTCGATCCGACTGGCCGCATCACCGACCACATGGGCACCCGCCATGGACAGGTCATCGCTGAAAATCACCCCATCAAACTGCAACTCGCCGCGCAGGATGTCTTGCAACCAGCGGCGCGAAAAGCCTGCGGGTTGGGAATCGACCTTTGGGTAGATCACGTGGGCCGGCATGACTGCGGCCAACTGCTGGCTCAAGCGTGCGAAAGGCACCAGGTCATTGGCGCGAATCTGTTCCAGGCTGCGTTCATCATTGGGAATGGCAACGTGGGAATCAGCCTCAGCCCAACCGTGCCCCGGGAAATGTTTACCGGTGGCGGCCATGCCGGCGCTGTTCATGCCACGGATAAAGGCGCCGGCGAGCACGGCGGCACGCTCGGGGTCGCCTTCGAAGGAACGGGTACCGACCACGGCGCTGCGCTGGTAATCCAGGTCCAGTACCGGGGCGAAGCTCAGGTCGAGACCCACGGCCAGCACTTCAGTGGCCATGATCCAGCCGCACTGTTCGGCCAGGTATTCGGCGTTGGGGTTGTCGGCCAGCGCACGCATGGCCGGCAGGCGCACAAAGCCTTGGCGCAGGCGCTGCACACGACCGCCCTCCTGATCGACGGCCAGCAGCAGGTCCGGACGCACGGCACGAATCGCCGCGCTCAGTTCCCGCACCTGGCGCGGATGCTCGATATTGCGCGCAAAAATGATCAGGCCGCCCACTTCAGGCTGGCGCAACAGGTGACGATCCTCGGCCGTCAGCCAGGTGCCGGCCACGTCAACCATCAAAGAACCTTGCAGGGCAGCAGTCATAAACCTTCCTTAAATAACGCACACAACCCGCCGCACTCACCCAATGCGATGAGCACGGTGAGCACAGCAGGTTGCGAGTAAATAGCTGAATTCGGCATGGGCGGCTAGCTTAGCGGATGCAAGCGGCCGCGCACACCCGCAAGGGTCAAACCTTGGCGACTGCCGGCGTGGATTTGCTGCGTGGGCGCAATTGCGCGGCCGCCATGGCCTGGTCGGTCACCCCGGACTCGGCACGCATGCCGGCGGCGAGGAACGGCACCATCAGGCGCATGACCTGCTCGATAGAGGTATTCACCCCGAAGTCGGTTTCGGCAATGGCGCGCAGGGCCTTGATCCCGGACATGCTGAACGCCGCAGCGCCGAGCATGAAGTGCACGCGCCAGAACAGCTCGATGGGCGGAATGCGCGGGGCGGCTTCGTTGACCAGCAACATATAGCGACGGAAAACCTTGCCGTACATGTCTTCCAGGTAACGGCGCAAGTGACCCTGGCTCTGGCTGAACGCCAAACCCAGTAAACGCATGAAAATCGACAGGTCGTTGCCGCTGCGCGGTTGTACCACCAGCGCTTGCTCGACAAGGATCTCCAGCAGGTCTTCCAGGCTTGGCTTGTTTTCGGGCTTGGTCTGGCGGCGTTCCAACTCGCGGTCGAGACTGGCGCAGAACGGCCCCAGGAAGCGCGAGAACACCGCCTGGATCAGGGCTTTTTTCGAGCCGAAATGGTAATTCACCGCGGCGAGGTTGACCCCAGCCTTGCTGGTGATCAGCCGCAATGAAGTTTCAGCAAATCCTTTTTCCGCGAACAATTGCTCGGCAGCATCGAGAATGCGTTCAACGGTTTCCGACTGGGCCATGGCTACTCCGCCTGACAAACACTTGTTTGAAACATACGTTTCAGGTTGTGTCTTGTCAACCCTGAGGGGCCGTTTTCCGGCCGGGCAGTCATCTATTTCATCGCTATTTAATCACATCCGTCCCGCTCTGTAGGCAGCGCTATCTCCGGCTTGTAGGAGGAGTGACGAATGACCGTCCAGCGGAGTGACAGAAAAGGATGATTGCCAAGCGCAGTTCACTGTATATAATCCCAGTCACTGTATAAAAAGACAGAGCGATCAACATGCTAAAACTGACGCCACGCCAAGCTGAGATTCTGGCTTTTATCAAGCGCTGCCTCGATGACAACGGCTACCCGCCGACACGAGCGGAAATTGCGCTGGAACTGGGGTTCAAGTCCCCCAACGCCGCCGAAGAACACCTCAAGGCCCTCGCTCGCAAAGGCGCGATCGAGATGACCCCAGGTGCCTCACGCGGCATTCGCATCCCTGGCTTCGAAGCCAAGGCCGACGAATCGACACTGCCGATCATCGGTCGCGTCGCCGCCGGTGCGCCGATCCTGGCGCAGCAGCACGTCGAGGAATCCTGCAACATCAACCCGACCTTCTTCCATCCTCGCGCCGACTATCTGTTGCGCGTCCATGGCATGAGCATGAAGGACGTGGGCATCTTCGATGGCGACCTGCTGGCCGTCCACACCACCCGCGAAGCCCGTAATGGCCAGATCGTTGTCGCCCGTATCGGCGATGAAGTCACCGTCAAACGCTTCAAGCGCGAAGGCAGCAAGGTCTGGCTCCTGGCCGAGAACCCTGAGTTCGCCCCGATTGAAGTGAACCTGAAAGATCAGGACCTGGTGATCGAAGGCTTGAGCGTCGGCGTCATTCGCCGCTAAAGGAGGCATCATGCAGCTCGTGCACACCCCGCAACACACACAACTGTCGCTGTTCGAGGCCTTTATGGCCCAACCCCTTGCGCCCATCCTCAAGGAAACGGTCGAGGCGCCCTGGAGCGCCGAGCCTGAGGCGTTCAGTGAATTGTCGTTGCGCGGTGCGGCCGGGAGCTGCCTGAGCCTGCTGGCGCCAATCCTGCGCGAGCTGAGCGAAGAACAGGACGACGCCCGCTGGCTGACGCTGATCGCCCCGCCCGCCAGCCTGACCCAAGCCTGGCTGCGGGATGCCGGCCTCAACCGTGAACGCATCCTGCTGCTGCAACCGCGCGGCGCGCAAAGTGCCCAGCAGTTGACCTGCGAAGCGTTGCGCCTGGGCCGTAGCCATACGGTGGTGAGTTGGTTGAATCCGTTGAATGCAAGTGCCAAGCAGCAACTGATCAGTGCTGCACGTACGGGCGATGCACAAAGCTTGAATATTCGATTGGGATAAACGCTAGCAGTGTCAGACTCGCGGCTAGCTGACGGATGTCAGTGCCCGCGATGGACACGAGGCTTCTTCAGGACTGAGAAGCCGATCTGTAACAAACAGCCAAAAATGGACCAACGGACTCAGTGGAGCACCCGCGGCCCATCATCCTTCTCCGGCTCGCCTTCCGCCAGGCGACCTGCCATCTGCACACCCACGCTCAACATGGCTTTTGCCACTTCCACGTGCTGGCCTTGCAGGAACGCCTTTGCGTCCTCGGAAAAGTCCAAAGTCACCAGAGAACCCTCGTCCTCAGCCCGGCGCAGCTCGATTCGACCGTCAGGCAGTTCAACAATTTCCAGAAAGGACGTTGGCATAAAAGTCAGTTCTCCACGAAAGGCCGGGATTATATCAGTCATCCACCCGGCCCCGCTGAGGATCTGAAGAGGTTTCTTTACAGCATGATGAATGGTGCTTTGCGCTGCTTATAGGATAAGTGGGGATGCATTAGCACTCGTTCAAGCCTTCACGAAAACGCAGCGCCATTTTCTTCAGCTCCTGACGCCAGTTTTCAAGCTCTTCCCGGCTCAGAGGCTTGGGCTCGTCTTCTTCCAGCGCCACTGCCACGATCAATGGCTGGGTCACATCACCCTTGGGCACATGGGGAACACGTGGTGGCTGAAACATATCGGCATGGGCCTTAAGCAAGCGCGCAACCCAACTGTCGGGGCTCTGGGCCATCTCTACCAACTCAGCAAGCTCAGGAATCGCCATTGTGTCCAGCACTTCACGATTCATGATCATTTCTGCACGCGGCGAACCAGCCTGGGGCAAGCGATAGAACCCGGCGATTTCATGGCACAACCCCAGCAACGCACCGTAGAGGTGGAACAACGCCGCCTCACGCCCCGCCTGGACCAACGCGATGGCATTCATCTCCTTCCCTTCCTCGGCGCGGCCAAGGGCTTCCAGGGACAAACCCGCGAAGTAAATTTTCTGATTGGTACGGGTATAGAGTTCGTTGGCCATAACGGCAGTCTCCACAACGAAAAGAGGCGTGATGCTGGCTTTGTAATGTGGCGAGGGAGCTTGCTCCCGCTGGGGTGCGCAGCGCCCCCAAAATCTTGGGCCTGCTGCGCAGTCCAGCGGGAGCAAGCTCCCTCGCCACAGCAAGCCCGTCCCTACAACCTGGTCAGACTAGCCGATCAAGCGCCCTGGCGCTTGTCCTCGACCTTCCACTTGCCACCGTCGTAGAACGCTTTCCAGCCAGTAGGCTTGCCGTCCACTTCGGTCTGCACGTACTGCTCCTTGCTCTTGCGGCTGTAGCGGATCACGGCTGGACGACCATCCGGGTCCTTCTTCGGCGCTTCACACAGGAAGTGGTACTTAGGATCGATCTCGTCCTTGTGCGGCACGATCTCCATCACCAACGGCGCACGGGTCTCGCGGTTTTTCGGGAACTGGCTCGCGGCCAGGAACAGGCCCGAAGCACCGTCACGCAGGATATAGGTGTCGTTGACCTTCTCGCACTTGAGCTCCGGCATCTTCACCGGGTCCATTTTCGGCGGCGCCGCATCACCGCTTTTCAGCAGCTTGCGGGTGTTCTTGCAGGTCGCGTTGGTGCAACCGAAGAACTTGCCGAAGCGGCCGGTCTTGAGCTGCATTTCACTGCCGCACTTGTCGCATTCCAGGCTCGGACCTTCGTAGCCCTTGATGCGGTAGGTGCCCTCTTCAATCTCGTAGCCGTTGCAATCCGGGTTGTTACCGCAGATGTGCAGCTTGTGCTTCTCGTCCAGCAGGTAAGCGTCCATCGCCGTGCTGCAGATCGGGCAGCGGTGCTTGCCACGCAGTACCAGCGACTCGGATTCACCCTCGTCGTCAGCCGCAATTTCATCGCCCGGCACCAGGTTGACGGTGGCCTTGCAGCGCTCTTTCGGCGGCAGGCTGTAGCCCGAGCAACCGAGGAACACGCCAGTGGATGCGGTACGGATCTGCATCGGACGGCCGCACGTCAGGCACGGGATGTCCGTCATCACCGGCTGGTTGGCGCGCATGCCGTGCTCTGGGCTTTCGGCCACTTCGAGCTTCTTCTTGAAGTCGCCGTAGAACTCGTCCAGCACGCTTTTCCAATCACGCTCGCCCTGGGCCACGTCATCGAGGTTCTCTTCCATGCCGGCGGTGAAGCCGTAGTCCATCAGGTTGGAGAAGCTCTCGGACAGACGCTCGGTAACGATGTCGCCCATCTTTTCCGAGTAGAAGCGACGGTTATGCAGCGCAACGTAGCCACGATCCTGAATGGTCGAGATGATCGCCGCATAGGTCGAAGGACGACCGATACCGCGTTTTTCCATCTCTTTCACCAGGCTGGCTTCCGAGTAACGGGCCGGCGGCTTGGTGAAGTGCTGGGACGGATCAAGCTTGATCAGTTTCAGCGTATCGCCCTGGGCCATGTCCGGCAGCACGTCGTCGTCACCAGGCTTGGCGATTTGCGGCATCACGCGGGTGTAGCCGTCGAACTTGAGGATACGGCCCTTGGCACGCAGCTCGAAGTCGGAAGCCGCCACGGTCACCGTGGTGGACAGGTATTGCGCTGGCAGCATCTGGCAGGCCAGGAATTGGCGCCAGATCAGCTCGTAGAGGCGCTCAGCGTCGCGTTCCATGCCGGTCAGCTTGGCCGGCGTGGTGTTGGCGTCAGAAGGACGAATCGCTTCGTGAGCCTCTTGTGCGCCTTCCTTGCTGCTGTAGACGTTCGGGTTCTCCGGCAGGTACTTCTTGCCGAACTCGCCTTCAATATAAGTACGTGCCATCGCCACCGCGTCTTGCGACAGGTTGGTGGAGTCAGTACGCATATAAGTGATGTAGCCGGCTTCGTACAAGCGCTGGGCCATCATCATGGTTTTCTTCACACCGAAGCCCAGGCGGTTGCTCGCGGCCTGTTGCAGGGTGGACGTGATGAACGGCGCCGACGGCTTGCTGCTGGTCGGTTTGTCTTCACGCTTGACGATGCTGTAGCTGGAAGACTTGAGCTTCTCCAGCGCGGCCATGGCCTGGGCTTCGTTCAGCGGCTTGAAGGCCTCGCCTTTCTCACGGGCCACTTCGAAGCGCACATTGGCGCCCTTGGCGGTGCCGAGGTCGGCGTGGACTTCCCAATATTCTTCAGGGATGAACGCACGGATCTCGCGCTCACGCTCCACCACCAGCTTCACCGCCACCGATTGCACACGGCCAGCAGAGAGGCCACGGGCGATCTTCGCCCACAGCAGCGGCGAGACCATGTAGCCCACGACGCGGTCGAGGAAACGCCGGGCCTGCTGGGCGTTGACGCGGTCGATGTCCAGCTCGCCCGGCTTGGAGAAGGCTTCCTGGATGGCTTTCTTGGTGATTTCGTTGAACACCACACGCTTGTAGCGGCTGTCATCACCGCCGATGGCTTCCCGCAGGTGCCAGGCAATGGCTTCCCCTTCGCGGTCCAAGTCCGTTGCGAGATAGATGGTGTCGGCATCTTTGGCGAGCCGGCGCAGCTCTTCGATGACCTTTTCCTTGCCCGGAAGGATTTCGTACTTGGCCTTCCAGCCATGATCCGGGTCGACACCCATGCGCGAGACCAGCTGCTTGCGCGCTTTCTCTTTAGGCGTGAGCACCGGACCTTCGCCCGCAGCGGCCTTGCCGCGCTTGGCGGCAGGCTCCTTGCTGGCGCTAGCCGAACCGCTGGTGGGCAGGTCTCGGATATGGCCGATACTCGACTTCACCACGTACTCGTTACCCAAGTACTTGTTGATGGTCTTGGCCTTAGCCGGGGATTCCACAATGACCAGCGATTTGCCCATGGATCGGAAAATTCCTGAATTCGAGAAGTGAGAGGCAGTTGGCGCCTGTCGCGGCAACGCTATATATAGTGGCAACAAGGTGAGGTCAAGCGCAGCATTCTGCGCGACCTGCCGTTATTGCCCGGAAAAAAGACTGGCTTCGGCCTGCACCAAAGCAAAGCGCGGGACCTGCTCGCCGTCAACTTCGACGGTCTCCAGGAACATGCTCAAAGGGCGCACCCAAAAGCCGTAATCGCCATACAGTGCTTGGTAGAACACCACTTCCTCTTCGGTCTCGGAGTGCCGCGCCACACTGAAAACACGGTACTGCGGACCTTTATAATGCTGGTAGAGCCCTGGTTTGACTTGCATGCTCTGGCCCTCTTACAAAATTTGTTAAAAAAAAAATACAAAACCACCCAAAAACAAAAACCGGGGCACTGGGCCCCGGCTTCCGTCAACTCAACGCTTAGACGCGTTCGAAGACGGTGGAAATGCCTTGGCCGAGACCAATGCACATGGTTGCAACCCCAAGGTTGCCGCCATTTTGCTTCATCACGTTAAGCAAAGTGCCGGAGATACGTGCACCGGAGCAACCGAATGGGTGGCCCAGGGCAATCGCACCGCCGTGCAGGTTAACCTTCTCATTCATCTTGTCGAGTACTTTCAAATCTTTCAGCACTGGCAGGGCCTGTGCGGCGAAAGCTTCGTTGAGCTCGAAGAAGTCGATATCGGAGATGGTCAGGCCCGCGCGCTTCAAGGCTTTTTGTGTGGCCGGTACTGGACCATAGCCCATGATTGCCGGGTCCACACCCGCCACTGCCATCGAACGGATCACCGCCAGCGGCTGGATACCCAGGTCCTGGGCACGCTGCGCCGACATCACGATCATGCACGAAGCACCGTCGGTGATTTGCGACGAAGTGCCCGCTGTCACGGTGCCGCCCTTCGGATTGAACGCTGGCTTCAAGGCCGCCAGGCTTTCCAGGGTGGTGTCCGGACGAATGGTTTCGTCGTAGTCGAACAGTTTCAGGAAACCGTTCTCGTCGTAACCGTTCATCGGGATGATCTCATCCTTGAACTTGCCTTCCACGGTCGCCTTGTGGGCGAGCTGGTGGGAACGCACACCGAACGCGTCCTGGGCTTCGCGGGTAATGCCGTGCATTTTGCCGAGCATTTCCGCAGTCAGGCCCATCATGCCCGAGGCTTTCGCCGCGTATAACGACATGTGCGGGTTAGGATCGACGCCGTGCATCATGCTGACGTGGCCCATGTGCTCCACGCCGCCGACCACGAACACATCACCGTTGCCGGTCATGATCGCTTGCGCAGCGGTGTGCAGCGCGCTCATCGACGAGCCACACAGGCGGCTGACGGTCTGGCCGGCAGCGGTGTGCGGGATCTGGGTCATCAGCGACGCCATGCGCGCGATGTTCCAGCCCTGCTCCAGGGTCTGGTTGACGCAGCCCCAGATCACGTCCTCGACTTCGTTCGGATCGACCTTGACGTTACGTTCCAGCAATTTGCTGATCAGGTGCGCCGACATGTCTTCGGCGCGGGTGTTGCGGTGCATGCCGCCCTTGGAGCGGCCCATTGGCGTGCGACCGAAGTCGACAATCACCACGTCTCTTGGATTCAAGCTCATAAATATTCTCGCTCTAGTCGTCTGGGCGCTTAACCGAAGAAGCTCTGGCCGTTCTTGGCCATTTCACGCAGCTTCGCGGTCGGGTGGTACAGCGGGCCCAAATCAGCGTATTGATCAGCCAGGGCAACGAACTCGGCCACACCGATCGAGTCGATGTAACGCAGCGCACCACCACGGAATGGAGGGAAACCAATACCGTACACCAAGCCCATATCGGCTTCGGCGGCGGTCTCGACGATGCCGTCTTCCAGGCAACGTACGGTTTCCAGGCACAGGGCGATCATCATCCAGTTGATGATGTCTTCGTCCGACACCTCACGCTGCTCGTAGATGACAGGCGCGAGTACTTCGTGAACCGATGGATCGGCCACTTTCTTCTGCTTGCCCTTCTTGTCAGCCTCGTAGGCATAGAAACCCTTGCCGTTCTTCTGGCCCAGGCGCTCGGCCTCGTAGAGCGCGTCGATCGCCGAGCGGCGGTCGTCTTTCATGCGGTCCGGGAAGCCTTCAGCCATTACGTCGCGACCATGGTGGCCGGTGTCGATGCCGACCACGTCCATCAGGTACGCCGGGCCCATTGGCCAGCCGAATTTTTCCATGACTTTGTCGATGCGCACGAAGTCCACACCGGCGCTGACCAGCTTGGCGAAACCGCCGAAGTACGGGAACAGCACGCGGTTGACCAGGAAGCCCGGGCAGTCATTGACCACGATCGGGTTCTTGCCCATTTTCTTCGCGTAGGCAACGGTGGTGGCAACAGCCAGCTCGCTGGACTTCTCGCCACGGATCACTTCCACCAGCGGCATCATGTGCACCGGGTTGAAGAAGTGCATGCCGACGAAGTTTTCCGGACGCTTGAGGGCCTTGGCCAGCAGCGAGATGGAAATGGTCGAGGTGTTCGACGCCAGAATGGTGTCTTCCTTCACGTGGCCTTCGACTTCAGCCAGTACGGCCTGCTTGACCTTCGGGTTCTCGACAACCGCTTCGACCACCAGGTCGACGTGGCCGAAATCGCCGTAGGACAGCGTAGGACGAATGCCGTTAAGCACTTCAGCCATCTTCGCGGCGGTCATACGACCTTTGTCCACGCGGCCGACCAACAGCTTGGCGGCTTCCGCCAGGCCTTGCTCGATGCCGTGCTCGTTGATGTCTTTCATCAGGATCGGCGTGCCTTTGGACGCCGACTGATAGGCGATGCCGCCGCCCATGATACCGGCACCGAGAACGGCAGCCTGTTTCACGTCGCGAGCGATTTCGTCGTAGGCCTTGGCCTTTTTCTTCAGCTCCTGATCGTTCAGGAACAGGCCGATCAGGCTCTGGGCTGCCGAGGTTTTCGCCAGTTTGACGAAGCCTGCCGCTTCCACTTCCAGGGCTTTGTCGCGACCGAAGTTCGCCGCCTTCTGGATGGTCTTGATCGCTTCAACCGGCGCAGGGTAGTTCGGACCGGCCTGGCCAGCCACGAAACCTTTGGCGGTTTCGAACGACATCATTTGTTCGATGGCGTTGAGCTTGAGTTTTTCCAGCTTCGGCTGACGCTTGGCCTTGTAGTCAAATTCGCCGCTGATGGCGCCCTTGATCAGGTTCAGTGCGGCTTCGGCCAGTTTGTCCGGGGCAACCACGGCATCGACGGCACCGACTTTCAGCGCGTCTTCGGCACGGTTTTCCTTGCCGGCGGCGATCCACTCGATGGCGTTGTCGGCACCGATGATGCGCGGCAGACGGACGGTGCCGCCAAACCCTGGGTAGATGCCCAGTTTGACTTCAGGCAGGCCGATCTTGGCCGTGGCCGACATGACGCGGAAGTCTGCTGCCAGGCACATTTCCAGGCCGCCGCCCAACGCGATGCCATTGATCGCGGCGACGGTCGGTACGTTGAGGTCTTCGAAATCGCTGAAAATCTTGTTGGCTTCGAGGTTGCCAGCCACCAGCTCGGCATCGGGCAGCTTGAAGTTGTCGACGAATTCGGTGATGTCCGCGCCGACGATAAACACGTCCTTGCCGCTGGAAACGATCACACCCTTGACCGAAGCATCTGCTTTGATGGTGTCTACGGCCTGACGCAATTCATTCAGGGTTAGACGGTTGAACTTGTTGACGGACTCACCCTTGAGGTCGAATTTCAATTCGACGATGCCACTTTCAAGAGCCTTAACCGTGATGGCTTTACCTTCGTAAATCATCAACTGATCTCCACGATATGGACGCTGAACAGTACACATTGGACGCTGGCCTATTGGTTGGACATTGAGGTTTTCGTCAACGTTCAGGCCAATCCGCCAGGCACACCCGCCAATGCGATAGTCGGGGTTCTGTATGAGCGGTCTGACAGACAAACGCTCAATTCATACGCCCGTTTGATTTGGGTACGCCACCTTCATCCAATTCCGGGCAATTGTCAATCGCTCGAAAGGCTAGGAAAAACGCGACTTTCCAGTCATTTCAGAACCCGAACCACGGAGCAGCGCCTCGTCAATATTCAAATATTCACGAAATCAATAATAGAAAAGATCTGGAAAAGGGCTGTACAGAACGGGATATGCGGCTAGGCTAGCCGCAACCGTAAAGCGTCTGGATGAATATCCGCCGCGAGTAGCACGAAATTACCGGCCTGCCTGGCCAACTCCAGCCCGATGATGATGTCGGGCTTTTTATTGCCTGTTGTTTATCAGGCCAGGGCCTTGAGCAGCGTGTCGATGTCCTGCAACACACTCGCCTCGCCCTTCTCGCCCCAATACAAGGCGATCATCTGCTTGTCGGCCTCGATCTTGTAGACGTTGTCCGGCAGTTTTGAAAAATGCGGCAACAACTTCTCATCGACGCAGACTTCACGCCATTGGTTGACCCACACCCCCGGTTCCAACTGCCAGTAACTCCACAGCGCCGGCGTGCTGCCACGCCGTGGCCGACAGTACTGCGCACAAGGGCTCGGCGGCTCCTGCTTGAGCCAATGCGGCCACTCCTGGGGCGACAGCTGCATGGCCAGGCCGATGCGGCGCGCCTCCATGCGCAGGGCCATGCGCCCGCTCTGATGGCGCGACGGACGCAGCCATGCCAGAGGGCTCAACACCACCACAAGGATTGACACCACTATCCAGACCGTCATATGTGTACTCCCGAATTTCTAGATGAGCGGATTTGATCTGACGCAACCCCATCCGCTTGAAAGCAGCCATACTGAACTTATTGCAGTCCCCTGGAGGAACGCCTCATGCCCTACCAACATATTCTGGTCGCTGTCGATCTGACCGAAGAGTGCGATCCAGTGATCAAGCGCGCGCAGGAATCTGCATTGGCCAATGGCGCCATTCTCTCGCTGGTGCACATCGTCGAGCCCATGGCCATGGCCTTTGGGGGGGACGTGCCGATGGACCTTTCCCAGTTGCAGCAACAACAATTCGACCAGGCCAAGGAGCGCCTTGACCGTTTGATTCTCAAATACCCGCACTTGAAAAAGGAAGACTGCCACCTGACCTACGGCCAACCGCGCCAGGAAATCCACCACCTGGCCAAGGAAAAGGCTTGCGACCTGATTGTGGTCGGCAGCCATGGCCGTCACGGTTTGGCGCTGTTGCTGGGCTCCACTGCCAATGATGTGCTGCACGGCGCGCCGTGCGACGTACTGGCCGTCAAGCTGGTCAAAGCCCCTTAAGCCCTACCGAGATCAACCTGTGGGAGCTGGCTTGCCTGCGATAGCGGTGTATCAGTCGCCAAATGCATCGACTGATACACCGCTATCGCAGGCAAGCCAGCTCCCACATTTTTTAGATCGCATTTCATATAAAAAGCCCGGTGTTCATACGAATGAACGCCGGGCTTTTTTATTGCACTGAGATCACTCAGGCATCCAACTCAGCCCAACGCTCAACCAGCACTTCCAGCTCCTGGTTCAATGTCTCCAGGGAAGCAATGACCTTGGCCGTCTCAGCCGCCGGACGCAGATAAAAGCCCGCGTCAGCCATGTCCGCTTCGACCGCCGCGATCTGCTGCTCCTTGGCCTCAATATCACCCGGCAAGGCTTCCAGCTCACGCTGCAGCTTGTAGCTCAGTTTCTTCTTGGCAGCCGGTGCAGCTTCGACAGCCGGCTCATCAGCAGCCACCGGAGTGACCACCGCCGAGTTCAAGTCGGCCTTGCCAGACTTGCTCTCGGTCACGCCCAGCAGGCGCGGCGAGCCGCCCTGGCGCAGCCAGTCCTGGTAACCACCGACGTATTCACGCACCTTGCCTTCACCTTCAAAGACCAGGGTGCTGGTAACCACGTTATCGAGGAATGCCCGGTCGTGACTGACCATCAGCACGGTGCCGTTGAAGGTCAACAGGACCTCTTCCAGCAGCTCGAGGGTTTCCACGTCGAGGTCGTTGGTCGGTTCGTCGAGCACCAGCAGGTTGGCCGGCTTGCTGAACAGCTTGGCCAGCAGCAGGCGCGCACGCTCACCACCCGACAAAGCCTTCACCGGCGTACGCGCACGTTGCGGGCTGAACAGGAAGTCGCCCAGGTAGCTGAGGACGTGGCGGCTCTGGCCGTCGATGTCGATAAAGTCGCGGCCTTCGGCGACGTTATCGATCACGGTTTTTTCCAGGTCCAACTGGTGGCGCAATTGGTCGAAGTAGGCCACGTCGATACGCGTGCCCTCTTCCACGCTGCCACTGGTCGGTTGCAGGCCGTTGAGCATCAGCTTGAGCAAGGTGGTCTTGCCGGTGCCGTTGGCGCCGAGCAGGCCGATACGGTCGCCGCGCTGCAGGACCATCGAGAAGTCCTTGATCAGGAACGGACCGTCCGGGTGATGGAAGCTGACATTCTCCAGCACCATCACCTGCTTGCCCGACTTGTCAGCGGTATCCAGCTGGATATTGGCCTTGCCGGTACGCTCACGACGCTCGCTGCGCTCAACACGCAGGGCTTTCAGGGCACGTACACGGCCTTCGTTACGGGTGCGACGGGCCTTGATGCCCTGGCGGATCCAGACTTCTTCCTGGGCCAGCTTTTTGTCGAACAGGGCGTTGGCGGTTTCTTCAGCGGCCAGCGCGGCTTCCTTGTGTACCAGGAAGCTGGCGTAGTCGCCGTTCCAGTCGATCAGGCCGCCACGGTCCAGTTCAAGAATGCGAGTGGCCAGGTTCTGCAGGAAGGAACGGTCGTGCGTGATGAACAGCACGGCGCCCTGGAATTCCTTGAGGGCTTCTTCCAGCCAGGCGATCGCGCCGATGTCCAGATGGTTGGTAGGCTCGTCGAGCAACAGCAGGTCCGGCTCGGACACCAGGGCCTGGGCCAGCAGCACGCGACGACGCCAGCCACCGGACAACTGGGCGAGGGTCTTGTCGGCCGGCAGTTGCAGGCGGCTCAGCGTGCTGTCCACCAGTTGCTGCAAGCGCCAGCCGTCACGGGCTTCGAGGTCTTGCTGGACATGCATCAGCTTGTTCAGGTCGTCTTCGGTGACGCAGTTCTGCGCAAGGTGATGGTACTGAGCCAGCAACTCACCGACGCCGTCGAGGCCTTCGGCAACCACGTCGAACACTGTCCGTCCGTCGGCCACCGGCAATTCTTGCGGCAATTCGCCGATCTTGAGGCCCGGGGCACGCCAGACAGAGCCGTCATCGGGCTTCTGGTCGCCCTTGACCAGCTTCATCATGCTGGACTTGCCGGTGCCGTTGCGGCCGATGATGCACACCCGCTCACCACGGGCGATCTGCCAGGACACCTTGTCCAACAACGGCATAGCGCCGAAAGCAAGGGACACATCGCTGAATTTGAGCAGGGTCATACGCTTCTCCAAAAACTGGGCGCGCATTCTACCTGAGTTAGGGGTGGGATGCGGCTGGCATTTTCTATATAGACACGTTCTGTAGGACATTTCCGAGCAACCTGAACGAACCGGCTGGCAAAGCTTTCGCCTGCGTCGAGCAAAAGGCTAAGCTAGGGGCAATCAGTGTCGGCCGCGCCGGCGCTATTCGTGATTTCTCTGCACGGACGTCTCATGCGCAGTCGCCTTTTCAACTTTTTATCTTGTCTGCTTCTTTCCGCCACTGCCGCCCAATCTGCCCAGGCCGTGGACCTCACCACCCAACGCCAGTATTACGATGAAGCCAAGCGCGCCCTGGCCAAGGGTGATTCCGGCCCTTACATGCAATACAGCCAGGCGCTGGCCGACTATCCGCTGACGCCGTACCTGGCCTATGACGAGTTGACTGCGCGCCTGAAAACCGCGAGCAACGAGGAAATCGAACAGTTCCTCGGCAAAAACGGCGACCTGCCCCAGGCCAACTGGATGAAGTTGCGCTGGTTGCGCTGGCTGGCCGAGCGTGGCGACTGGCAGACCTTTGAAAAGTACTACGACCCCAAGCTCAATTTCGTCGAGCTGGACTGCCTGCACGGCCAGTTCCAGCTCACCCATAATTTGAAGGCCGAAGGCTACAAGACCACCGAAAAGCTCTGGCTGACCGGCAAGTCCCAGCCTGCCGCCTGTGATGCCACCTTTGCCCAATGGGCTGCCGATGGCCAACTCACCGAGCAGAAGATCTGGGACCGCGCCAAGCTTGCCGCCGAAGCGCGCAACTACGCGCTGGCCAACAGCCTGATAAAAACCCTGCCCACCTTGGGCGCCCAAGGCCGCTTGATGGTGGATGTCGCGCAAAAGCCCGACATGCTCGGCGACCCGTCGCGCTTCCGACCAGTCAACGAGGCCATGTCTGACGCCGTAGGCCTGGGCCTGCGCCGCCTGGCGCGCCAGGACCCGGACAAGGCCATGGCCCTGCTCGACGGCTACGCCAGCAGCATGCACTTCTCCCGTGACGAAAAAGTGTCGATCGCCCGCGAAATCGGCCTGACTCTGGCCCGTCGCTACGACCCGCGCGCCCTCGACGTGATGACCCAATACGACCCGGAATTGCGCGACAACACCGTGTCCGAATGGCGTCTGCGCCTGCTGTTGCGCCTGGCACGCTGGGAAGATGCCTACCAGCTCACCCGCAAGCTCCCACAGGATCTGGCGACCACCAACCGCTGGCGCTACTGGCAGGCCCGCAGCCTGGAACTGGCCGAGCCGAAAAACCCGCAAGCGCTGGTGCTATATAAAAATGTGGCCAAAGAGCGGGATTTCTACGGCTTCCTCGCCGCCGACCGCTCCAAATCCCCGTACCAGTTGACCAACAGACCGCTGGTGATGAGCCAGGCACTGGTCAACAAGGTGCGCAACACCCCAGGCGTACGCCGTGCCCTGGAGTTCTACGCCCGCGGCCAGATCGTTGATGGCCGCCGCGAGTGGTACCACGTCAGCCGCCACTTCAACCGCGATGAAATGGTCGCCCAGGCCAAGCTGGCCTACGACATGAAGTGGTACTTCCCGGCGATCCGTACCATCAGCCAGGCGCAGTACTGGGACGACCTGGACATCCGCTTCCCGATGGCCCACCGCGACACCCTCGTGCGCGAAGCCAAGGTGCGTGGCCTGCATTCGAGCTGGGTGTTCGCGATCACCCGCCAGGAAAGCGCCTTCATGGACGACGCCCGCTCCGGCGTCGGCGCCAGCGGCCTGATGCAACTGATGCCCGGCACGGCCAAAGAGACTGCACGCAAATTCAGCATCCCCCTGGCCTCCCCGGCCCAAGTGCTCGACCCGGACAAAAACATCCAGCTCGGCGCCGCCTACCTGAGCCAGGTGCACAGCCAGTTCAACGGCAACCGCGTGCTCGCCTCCGCCGCCTACAACGCCGGCCCCGGCCGCGTGCGCCAATGGCTGCGTGGCGCCGACCACCTGAGTTTCGATGTATGGGTGGAAAGCATCCCATTCGACGAAACCCGCCAGTATGTGCAGAACGTGCTGTCTTATTCGGTGATCTACGGGCAGAAGCTCAACTCACCGCAGCCGCTGGTGGATTGGCATGAGCGTTATTTTGATGATCAGTAAGGCGTAAAGCAGAAATGAAAATGCCCGCATTGAGAGATGCGGGCATTTTTTATGGGCTGGCGTTTAGTGTGAAACCTGTTCTTCAACCCCATCACTGAACTGCAAGGCCGCCAACCGCGCATACAACGGATTGCTCGCAATCAACTGCTGATGCGTGCCCACCGCCACCAGCTTGCCCTGGTCCATCACCGCAATCCGGTCGGCGTTCTTCACCGTCGCCAGTCGATGGGCGATCACCAGCGTGGTGCGCCCTTGCATCAGTTGCGGCAGCGCTTGCTGGATCAAATGTTCGCTCTGCGCATCCAGCGCGCTGGTGGCTTCGTCGAGCAGCAGTATCGGCGCATCCACCAGCAAAGCGCGGGCGATGGCCAGGCGTTGGCGCTGGCCGCCGGAAAGGCCCATGCCGCCGTCGCCCAGGTGGGTCTGGTAGCCGTCGGGCATTTGCAGGATGAAATCGTGGGCGTGGGCGATGCGTGCGGCGGCTTCGACCTGTTCCTGGGTGGCGGACGGGTTGCCGTAGCGGATGTTCTCTTCGACGCTGCCGAAAAACAGCGCCGGGCTTTGGGACACCAGGGCGAAGTGACGGCGCAGGTCCATGGGGTCTAGCTCGGTCAGCGGCAGGCCTTCGATCAGGATGCGACCGTGCTGGGGGTCATAGAAGCGCAGCAACAGATCGAAGATAGTCGATTTTCCCGCGCCGGACGGGCCGACCAGCGCCAGGGTTTCACCGGGATTGATCGTCAGATTCAGGCCGTCGATGGCGTAGCTGTCGGGCCGCGACGGGTAGGAAAAGCGCAGGTCTTGCAGCTCCATACGCCCGCTGACCCGCCCCGGCAGTTGGACCGTGCCAGTGACCGGCGCCTGGATCTCGTTGCTCGACTGCAGCAATTCACCAATGCGCTCGGCCGCACCAGCGGCGCGCTGCAACTCGCCCAGCACTTCGCTGAGGGTGCCGACCGCACTGCCGACGATCAGGCTGTAGAACACGAACGCCGCCAGCTCACCGCCGGAAATGCGCCCATTGATCACGTCCATGCCGCCAACCCACAACATCACGCCCACCGCCCCCAGCACCAGCATGATCACCAGGGTAATCAGCCACGCGCGTTGGAGGATGCGCTTGCGCGCCGTGGTAAACGCCTCTTCCACGGTCACAGCGAAGCGCTTTTCGTCCTGTACCTGGTGGTTGTAGGCCTGCACGGTCTTGATCTGGCCAAGGGTCTCGGACACGTAGCTGCCCACGTCCGCGATGCGATCCTGGCTCTGGCGCGACAGACTGCGCACGCGGCGGCCGAAGATCAGGATCGGCGCCAACACCAGCGGCAATGCCACCACCACGATGCTGGTGAGCTTGGGATTGGTGACAAACAGCAACACGATGCCGCCGATCACCATCAAGGCATTGCGCAGGAACAGCGACAGCGAAGAGCCGATCACCGATTGCAGCAACGTGGTGTCGGTGGTCAGCCGCGACTGGATTTCCGAGCTGCGGTTGTTCTCGTAGAAGCCGGGATGCAGGTAGATCAGGTGATTGAACACCTGGCGCCGGATGTCCGCCACCACCCGCTCGCCGATCCACGACACCAGGTAGAACCGCGCAAAGGTGCCCACGGCCAGGCCCAGCACCAGCAGCATGAACAAGCCGATGGACTGGTTGAGCAGGTGCGGTGACTGGGTCATGAAGCCCTGGTCCACCAGCAGGCGGATGCCCTGCCCCATGGACAAGGTGATGCCCGCCGTGACAATCAGCGCCAGCAAGGCACCCAACGCCTGCCAGCGATAGGGCGCAATAAAGCGGCTGGCCAGGCGAATCGCACGGCGTTGACGGATCGAGAACATGGAGGGCTTCACCTGCGCAAGGAGGATAGGTATCTACACAGCAACATTGGGGGAACTTGGGTAAATAACAATGAGTCAGGTTAATTATGCCCGCCGATATGGGCCCCTAGAGGCTATCGGTCTAATGCCCGGCTGGAAATCTGTAGCGGTTTCTGGTGGACTGAGGGTTCGAACCGGTGATCTTGCAAGGAGTTGTAACAGCGCGGTCACGCGGGGGAATTAGAGTAGGTACACAACCTGATGAGGAGACAGGCCATGACCTTGCACACTAGCAGCACTGACAAAGTAGAAGTCGTCCGCACAGCGCATCAGGCCAATCTGGGTTGCTCGATCATCGACGCCCAAGGCCGCGAAGTGCCGATTACCGAAGACATGATCCAGCAAGCGTGCCGCGAGCTGGAACAGCGACTGGTCACGCCTGCCAAGCAAGGCTGAAGCGCCCAAGCTCTTTCTGACCCGGCCCAGGTGGCCGGGTTTTTTATGGGATCAAATTGCCGTAGCGCCCAATGCCGACACGATATTTGCCAGCGCCGCAGACTCCCCATTGATACGCACCTTCAAGCCATCGATCTCGCGGCGTGCCGGGTAATGCTTGCGCAGCAGGTCAAAAGCCTTGCGCTGCTCTTCCACGGTACCTACAAGGCTGCGGCGGAAATCTGCATCATCGCGGCGCGGGTCGTACACGCTGCGGCACAAGGTCGCCAGCGCCCAGGCCGGATCGGTTTCGGCATTCAGATGCACTTCGGCCAGCCACAGCTGCGGCAGCAGGTCACTCAGTTGAATGCTCGGCGCCTGGCCCAGGTGCGCACAGAACGCCTGGTATATCTGCGCCGTGCCGCTCTGGCGGCCTTCCAGGCTATAACCGGCGATATGGGGCGTGGCCAGCACGCACAGGTCAGCCAGATCGACATCCACCCCAGGCTCGCCCTCCCACACATCGAGCACCGCTTGCAGGTCTTCGCGCTCCAGCAACACCTCGCGCAGGGCCGCGTTGTCCACCACCGGGCCACGGCTGGCGTTGATCAGCCAGGTGCCGGGCTTGAGTTGCTCAAGGCGCTGGCGGTCGAACAGGTGCCAGGTGGAGCCCTTGCCGGACTTGGTCAGCGGCGTGTGCAGGCTGATCACATCACACTGCTCGATGATCTGCTCCAGGCTGGCGTAATCGCCCCCTTCGGCGCTCTGCCGGGGCGGATCGCATACCAGCACGTTCCAGCCCAGGCCCTTGAGGACCTTGACCAGCCGCCCGCCGACTTCGCCGGCACCGACAATGCCGTAAGTGCGCTGATTGAGGTCGGCGCCTTCGATCTCGGCCAGGGTCTGCAGGCTGCCCAGCACGTAGTCCACCACGCCCCGCGCATTGCAGCCGGGGGCGCTGGACCACTGGATGCCGGCCTGCTTGAAGTAATCCAGGTCCAGGTGATCGGTGCCGATGGTGCAGGTGCCGACAAACTTAACCGGCGTGCCTTCCAGGAGCGCGCGGTTGACGTTGGTCACCGAACGCACCAGCAGCACATCGGCCTGCTCGACCGTGGCACGGTCGATGGCACGGCCGGGCACGCGGCGGATCTCGCCAAACCCTTCGAAGAAGGCGTCGAGCAGCGGAATATTTTCGTCGGCAACAATCAACATGGCAGGCTCCTTTCGCGGACCCGCAGTGTACAGGCTTGCGATCTGTGTTCCAGCGCAGATCCACTGGGATGAACGGGCTGTTGTGGGAGCTGGCTTGCCTGCGATAGCGGTATAACAGCCACCACACTATTGACTGATCCACCGCTATCGCAGGCAAGCCAGCTCCCACAGGGGATTGAGGGTTTGTCAGTTGCCACAGTGAACTTGCGGTGATTGGGAGGGCGCTTACAAATCCGCAACACAGGATTTTTCCTGACCATCACGTCAAGGCGTAGAATCCGCCGTCCCTGCGCCTCCCTTTATTCCTGGACACCCGTACGTGAACACTGCCACCGCCGCCCTCACCCGCCCCGCCCGCATCAGCCGGGAAGTGCGCGACCTGCTGACGCTCGCCCTGCCGATCATGATCGGCCAGTTGGCCACCACTGCAATGAGCTTTGTCGATGCGGTGATGGCCGGGCGTGTCAGCCCGCAGGATTTGGCGGCGGTGGGCCTGGGCAATTCGATCTGGATTCCGGTGTACTTGCTGATGTCCGGCACCCTGCTGGCCACGACGCCCAAAGTCGCCCAGCGTTTCGGCGCCGGCCACTTCAGCGAGATCGGACCGTTGGTACGTCAGTCGCTGTGGCTGGCAGTCGTAGTCGGGATCATGGGGGCGCTGTTGCTGTTGTGCGCCGAACCGATCCTGCACGCCATGAAAGTCGAAGCGGACCTGATCGAACCGTCCATGGGCTACCTGCACGGTATCGCCGCTGGCATGCCGGCCATCGCGCTGTACTACGTGCTGCGCTGTTTCAGCGATGGCCTGGGCCGCACGCGGCCGAGCATGGTCATGGGGCTGTTCGGCCTGGCGCTGAATATTCCGATGAACTACATCTTCATCTACGGTCACCTCGGCCTGCCGGCCATGGGCGGCGTAGGCTGCGGCTGGGCCACGGCCATTTCGATGTGGGCGATGGCGATTGGCCTGGCCGTATGGACACGCTTCGGGCCGGCCTACCAGAGCAGCGAACTGTTCAAGCGCTTCGACTGGCCGCAATGGGCGGTGATCAAGCGTGTACTGGGTATCGGCCTGCCGATTGGCATCGCGATCTTTGCCGAATCAAGCATTTTTGCAGTGATTGCGCTGCTATTGGGCAGCCTCGGGGCCACCGTGGTGTCCGGCCATCAAATCGCCCTGAACGTCAGCTCGCTGGTGTTCATGATCCCCTACTCTTTGAGCATGGCTGTCACCGTGCGCGTCGGCCAGGCCCTGGGCCGCGGCGAGCCGCGTGAGGCACGCTTTGCCGCCGGCGTCGGCATGGGCACTGCGGTGGCCTACGCCTGCCTGTCGTGCAGCCTGATGCTGGTGTTTCGCGAGCAGATTGCGGCGATCTATACCCCGGACCCGATCGTGATTCACCTGGCATCGACGCTGATCGTATTTTCCGCGCTGTTCCAGTTTTCCGACTCGATCCAGGTCACGGCGGCCGGGGCACTGCGCGGCTACCAGGACACCCGGGTGACCATGGTGTTGACGCTGTTTGCCTACTGGGGCGTCGGGCTGCCGGTTGGCTACGCGCTGGGGCTCACCGACTGGCTCGGCGCGCCAAGCGGCCCGAGCGGTTTGTGGCAGGGCCTGATCGTCGGCCTGAGCTGTGCGGCAGGGATGTTGCTGGTACGCCTGGCGCGCAGTGCACGCCGACGCATTCGCGCAGCAAAAGCCGTGGGTTAAGCGGACTTCTTGCGGATCCAGTACAGGTACGTACCGGCCTGTTCCTGCTGATCCACCAGCTCGTGGTCAAGGAACACGCAAAACTTGGGGATATCGCGACGGGTCGACGGATCGGTCGCGATCACCTTGAGCAAACCGCCGGGCGGCAGGTCGCGGATGTGCTGGTGCAGCATCATCACCGGCTCGGGGCAGTTGAGGCCGGTGGCGTCGAGGATGCCGTCGACCGGCAGATCCTGGGATTGGCTCATATCTCACTCCTGAAAACGGCCCGCTCTTGTGTGGGAGCGGGCTTGTGTGGGAGCGGGGTTGCTCGCGAATGCGGTTTTCCAGTCACTGATGATTTGACTGAACCACCGCTTTCGCGAGCAAGCCCGCTCCCACAGGGGTTTTGTGGTCACTTCAAGTATTCAGCGGTTCTTGGGCTTCTTGGCGGTTTCCAGGCGACGCAGGTGGCAGGTCACTTCCTCGCGGTCGTGGTAAAGCTGCTTACAGCCAATCTCCACCCGAATGCCGCGCGCCTTGAAGCCCTCTTCAATGCGTTCCAGCAAACGCTTCACTTCAGCATAACGCTGCTTCATCGGCAGCTTCAGGTTCACCACCGCTTCACGGCAATGCCCCTCGCCGATCCAGGTTTCCAGCAACGCCGCGTTGCGCGCAGGTTTCTCGACGATGTCACACACCATCCAGTCCACCGGCTGCTTGGGCACGAAGGTGAAGCCGTCGGCCATCAAGTGTTGCACCAGGCCGGTGTCCATCAGGCTTTCGGCCATGGGGCCGTTGTCGATGGCGGTCACCAGCATGCCACGGTTGACCAGTTGCCAGGTCCAACCGCCCGGCGCGGCGCCGAGATCGACGCCGGTCATGTCGCCATGCAGGCGCTCGTCCCACTGGTCGCGGGGGATGAAATGGTGCCAGGCTTCTTCCAGCTTGAGGGTCGAACGGCTTGGCGCGTCACGCGGGAATTTGAGGCGCGGGATGCCCATCGGCCACATCGCCGAGTTGTTCGACTCGGCCAGGCCCATGAACACTTCGCGGCCGCTCTTGAAGGTCAGCAGCAGGCGCGGCTTGCTGGGGTCGTCCACCAGCTTGCCGGCGTTGAGCAACGCCTTGCGCAGGTGCACTTCGAATTTCTTGCAAAAGTTAGACAGCTCTTTGCCGTCATTGGTATCGACCATCTCCAGCCAGAGGCTGCCGCACACCGGGAATTCGCGCAGGTGGGCGAGGATCACGCTGATGCGGTCGGTTTCCGGCAGGTCGATGAAAACCCCGCGCGCCCACTGCCGCGGGAAGATCAGCTCGGCAAAACGCTGGCCGTGCATCAGGCGCTGGGCGCCGTCTTCTTCGGTGCAGACAAATTCGGCGCAGGCGCTGCCGGTCTTGGCCTTGGCGTAGCCGGAAACGTTCAGGCGCGCGGCGTGTTCCGCGATCTCGGAACAGACTTCGCCTTCAAAACCCGGGCGGCAGTGCATAAAAAGGGTGTTCATCAACTCTCCTGGCAACTGGCTTGCTGTAGCGCAAGGCCTGTCATGAAAACGCGCGCATGATAACTGAGTTCGGAACCTTGGACTTAACCATAGAGTCCAGTTATTAGCCTGCTAATGAAAACAGGGCTAACTTGATAGCTCTGTCCGTCCCGTCAGGTCCGTAGCCGTGCGGATCATAAGGAGTCGCGTCATGTCATCGCTTGATAGCCTGAAAACCCTTAAAACCCTGGAAATAGACGACAAGACCTACCACTACTTCAGCCTGCCCGAAGCAGCCAAGCGCCTGGGCGATCTGGATAAGCTGCCGATGTCGCTCAAGGTGCTGCTGGAAAACCTGCTGCGCTGGGAGGACGACAAGACCGTCACCGGCGCCGACCTCAAGGCCATCGCCGCCTGGCTCAAGGAGCGCCAGTCCGATCGCGAGATCCAATACCGCCCCGCCCGGGTATTGATGCAAGACTTTACCGGCGTGCCCGCCGTGGTCGACCTGGCCGCCATGCGCGCCGCCGTGGCCAAGGCCGGTGGCGACCCGCAGCGCATCAACCCGCTGTCGCCGGTGGACCTGGTGATCGAC
Organism: Pseudomonas sp. B611; assembly: GCF_055407965.1. Taxonomy (NCBI): domain Bacteria; kingdom Pseudomonadati; phylum Pseudomonadota; class Gammaproteobacteria; order Pseudomonadales; family Pseudomonadaceae; genus Pseudomonas; species Pseudomonas sp. B611. The sequence continues at coordinate 887,514 of NZ_JBUZST010000001.1, read as the reverse complement.
CACTCGGTGATGGTCGACAAGTTCGGCAACGCCGACGCGTTCGAACAGAACGTCGATATCGAAATGCAGCGCAACGGTGAACGCTACGCCTTCCTGCGCTGGGGCCAGAGCGCCTTCGACAACTTCAGCGTGGTGCCGCCGGGCACCGGCATCTGCCATCAGGTCAACCTCGAATACCTCGGCCGCACCGTGTGGACCAAGGACGAGGACGGCCGCACCTACGCCTTCCCCGACACCCTGGTCGGTACCGATTCCCACACCACCATGATCAACGGCCTCGGCGTCCTCGGTTGGGGCGTGGGCGGCATCGAAGCGGAAGCGGCGATGCTCGGTCAGCCAGTGTCGATGCTGATCCCGGAGGTCATTGGCTTCAAGCTCACCGGCAAACTGAAGGAAGGCATCACCGCCACCGACCTGGTGTTGACCGTGACGCAGATGCTGCGCAAGAAAGGTGTGGTGGGCAAATTCGTCGAGTTCTACGGCGACGGCCTGGCGGACCTGCCGTTGGCCGACCGCGCCACTATCGCCAACATGGCCCCGGAATACGGCGCCACGTGCGGTTTCTTCCCAGTGGATGAGGTGACGCTGGACTACCTGCGCCTGTCGGGTCGTCCGTCAGCCACCGTCAAACTGGTGGAGGCCTACACCAAGGCCCAGGGCCTGTGGCGCAACGCCGGCCAGGAACCGGTGTTCACCGACAGCCTGGCCTTGGACATGGGCAGCGTCGAAGCCAGCCTGGCCGGGCCGAAACGCCCGCAAGACCGTGTCTCGCTGCCGAATGTCGGCCAAGCGTTCAGCGACTTCCTCGACCTGCAATTCAAACCGGCCAACAAAGAGGTCGGGCGCCTCGAAAGCGAAGGCGGCGGCGGTGTTGCTGTCGGTAATGCCGATTTGGTGGGTGAAGCCGATTACGACTACGAAGGTCAGACCTATCGCCTGAAAAACGGCGCCGTGGTCATCGCCGCAATCACATCCTGCACCAACACCTCCAACCCCAGCGTGATGATGGCGGCCGGGCTGGTGGCGAAAAAGGCCGTGGAAAAGGGCCTCACACGCAAACCTTGGGTCAAGACTTCCCTGGCGCCGGGCTCCAAAGTCGTCACCGACTACTACAAGGCGGCGGGCCTGACCCAATACCTCGACAAGCTCGGCTTTGACCTGGTCGGCTACGGCTGCACCACCTGCATCGGCAACTCCGGCCCGCTGCCCGAGCCGATTGAAAAAGCCATCCAGAAGGCCGACCTGGCTGTGGCCTCGGTGCTATCCGGCAACCGCAACTTCGAAGGCCGCGTGCACCCACTGGTGAAAACCAACTGGCTGGCCTCGCCGCCACTGGTGGTCGCCTATGCGTTGGCCGGCACGGTGCGTATCGACATTAGCAGCGAGCCACTGGGCAACGACAAGGACGGCAAGCCGGTGTACCTCAAGGACATCTGGCCGAGCAGCCAGGAAATCGCCGACGCGGTGGCTCAGGTCAGCACCGGTATGTTCCACAAGGAATACGCCGAGGTGTTTGCCGGTGATGCGCAGTGGCAAGCAATTGAAGTGCCACAGGCCGCAACCTACGTGTGGCAAAAGGACTCCACCTACATTCAGCATCCACCTTTCTTCGATGATATTTCCGGGCCATTGCCGGTGATCGAAGACGTCAAGGGCGCCAACGTGCTGGCCCTGCTCGGCGACTCGGTGACCACCGACCACATCTCCCCCGCCGGCAACATCAAGGCCGACAGCCCGGCCGGGCGTTACCTGCGCGAGCAAGGCGTGGAGCCGCGTGACTTCAACTCCTACGGCTCACGCCGGGGCAACCATGAAGTGATGATGCGCGGCACCTTTGCCAACATCCGCATCCGCAACGAAATGCTCGGCGGTGAGGAAGGCGGTAACACGCTGTATATCCCCACCGGCGAGAAAATGGCGATCTACGATGCTGCGATGCAGTACCAGGCGTCGGGTACCCCGTTGGTGGTGATTGCGGGCCAGGAATACGGCACCGGCTCAAGCCGCGACTGGGCGGCCAAGGGTACCAATCTGCTGGGAGTGAAGGCGGTCATCGCCGAGAGTTTCGAGCGCATCCACCGTTCCAACCTGGTGGGTATGGGCGTGCTGCCGTTGCAGTTCAAGCTGGATCAGAACCGCAAGACGCTTAAGCTCAGCGGCAAGGAGAAGTTCGATATTCTCGGGCTGACGGACGCGGAGATCGTGCCGCGGATGAACCTGACGCTGGTGATTACGCGGGAGGATGGCAGCAGCGAGAAGGTCGAGGTGTTGTGCCGGATTGATACGCTTAACGAGGTGGAATACTTCAAGGCGGGGGGGATCTTGCACTACGTGCTGCGCCAACTGATCGCGTCCTAAGCAACGCTGCAAATCAAATGTGGGAGCTGGCTTGCCTGCGATAGCGGTGGGTCAGCTAATCAAATGTTGACTGGCCTGCCGCCATCGCAGCGATGCGGCGACCCGACAAGCCAGCTCCCACAGTTTTGACCGTATTTCAAATCAGCCGAACAGCCACTTCCAGAGCAGTACCAACACAATGACGGCCAACACCGGCCGCGCAATTCGGTAAGCCTTCGGATGCTTGCGCTTCCACTGCTTCACCACACCACTGAACTTGTCACTGAAGGTCTTGCTCCAGGCATACGCCTGGTTGATCCCGCCGACGCGCTCGTCATCCAGGTTCTGCGGCGCCGTGGCGCGGCCCAGTTGCTTGCTGACCCAACGGTTGACGCGGGTCATGAAGCCATTGCTCAACGGCCGTTCGATGTCGCAGAACAGGATCACGCGGGTCTGCTCGGTCTCGTTCTTCACCCAGTGCACGTAGGTTTCGTCGAACATCACGTCGTCGCCATCACGCCAGGCGTACTCCTGGCCGTCGACAAAGATGCGGCAGGCGTCGGAGTTCGGCGTGGACAAGCCCAGGTGATAACGCAAGGAACCTGCAAACGGATCACGGTGCGGGTTGAGGTGGCTGCCGCCTGGCAACAGCGCGAACATCGCCCCCTTGACGTTGGGAATGCTGCTCACCAGCGCCACGGTTTTCGGGCACAGCGCCTCGGCCGAGGGCAGCGGTTTGTCGTACCACTTGAGGTAGAAACGCTTCCAGCCCTTCTTGAAGAACGAACCGAAACCGGCGTCGTTGTTCTTTTCGGCGGCACGGATGTAACCCTCGTCGAACAGGTGCATGGCCTCTTCGCGGATCACTTCCCAGTTGTCCTTGAGCACATCCAGTTCCGGGAACTTGCTGCGGTCCAGGTACGGTTTGGACGGCACGGCCGAGAACAAGTACATCAAGGCGTTATACGGGGCGAACAGCGCCGAATGGTTGACGAACTGGCGCAACAGCGGCAAACGGGCCTTGCCACGCAGGTGCACGTACAGCGTGCTGCCGATAAACAACAGCAACACCGACAGTTTGGCGGCCAAAGAAAAGGTCATGCAGCAACTCCTGGAAAAATGCGCCGGGCATCATAAACACTTGGGCCATTATGCAGAAGGCCCAAGGTTGATCGTTCCCACGCTCCGCGTGGGAATGCATCACGTGACGCTCCGCGTCACTCCCTACGCGGGACGCGGAGCGTCCGGGGCGGCGTTCCCACGCGGAGCGTGGGAACGATCATCAAGCCTGGTTTTCCTGATCGGTAAACAGATCGCTGAACAGCATGCTCGACAGGTAGCGCTCACCGGAGTCCGGCAGGATCACCACGATGGTCTTGCCCTGCATCTCCGGCTTCTGCGCCAGGCGCACGGCCACGGCCATCGCCGCACCGCAGGAGATACCGCACAGAATCCCCTCTTCCTGCATCAGGCGCAGGGCCATGGCCTTGGATTCGTCATCACTGGCCAGTTCAACACGGTCAACCATCGACAGGTCGAGGTTTTTCGGCACGAAACCGGCGCCGATGCCCTGGATCTTGTGCGGGCTCGGCTTGATTTCTTCACCGGCCAGCGCCTGGGTGATCACCGGCGACACAATCGGCTCCACGGCCACCGAGAGGATCTGCTTGCCCGCGATGTTCTTGATGTAGCGCGACACGCCGGTGATGGTGCCACCCGTGCCCACGCCGGCCACCAGCACATCCACGGCGCCATCGGTGTCGTTCCAGATTTCCGGGCCGGTGGTTTTTTCGTGGATCGCCGGGTTGGCCGGGTTTTCGAACTGGCCCGGCATAAAGTATTGGGCCGGGTCGCTGGCGACGATTTCTGCGGCTTTTTCAATCGCGCCCTTCATGCCCTTGGCCGGTTCGGTCAGCACCAGTTCGGCGCCGAGAGCCTTGAGTACCTTGCGGCGCTCGATGCTCATGGACGCCGGCATGGTCAGCAGCAGCTTGTAGCCACGGGCGGCGGCGACAAACGCCAGGCCAATGCCGGTGTTGCCCGACGTCGGTTCGACAATGGTCATGCCCGGCTTGAGTTTGCCGGTGCTTTCCGCGTCCCAGATCATGTTCGCGCCAATGCGGCACTTCACCGAGTAACCGGGGTTACGCCCTTCGATCTTGGCCAGGATGGTCACGCCACGCGGGGCGATACGGTTGATCTGCACCAGGGGCGTGTTACCGATGGAGTGCGCGTTGTCTGCAAAGATGCGGCTCATGGCGGGTCCTATGTTGGCGGTATTCAGGAAGGCCCCAAGGGTATGCCTCGTGTCGCAACGCGTCCAGTCGAGGAACGTTGCGCGCCTCACAAGAGTCCATCTCCTACAGACATGGAGAATGCCAATGAAACGTCGCTACAGCTGGCTGCTATGGACCGTTGCCGGGCTGGTGGTGCTGCTGGTCGCCCTGGACCTCGCGCTACCCTATCTGGTGCGCAACTATTTGAATGACAAGCTCGCCGACATGGGCGACTACCGTGGCCAGGTCAGCGACGTGGACGTCGCCCTGTGGCGCGGCGCCTACAAGATCAACGGCCTGGAGATCATCAAGGTCGATGGCAAGGTGCCAGTGCCGCTGCTCAAGGCGCCGTTGATCGACTTGTCAGTCAGCTGGCCAGCGCTGTGGGCCGACCATGCGGTGGTGGCCAAGGTGCGCTTTATCAGGCCTGAGGTGAATTTCGTCGATGGCGGCGCCAACAAACAGGCATCCCAGACCGGTAAAGGCACCGACTGGCGCGCGCAACTGAGCAAACTGGCACCGATCACCCTCGACGAAGTGCGCATCGAAGACGGCAAGATCGCCTTCCACAACTTCAGCTCCAAACCACCGGTGAAGATCGACGCCACCGAGGTCAACGCCAGCTTCTACAACCTGACCAACATCGTTGACGTCAAAGGCAAGCGCGACGCGCGCTTCGAAGGCAAGGCCCGGCTGCAAGGCCAGGCGCCGCTGGAAGCCAGCGCGACTTTTGATCCGCTGAGCAATTTCGAAAACTTCGAGTTCCGTTTCCGCGCCAAGGATTTGCAGCTCAAACGCATGAACGCTTTCGCCTCCGCCTACGGCAAGTTCGATTTCAAGGCCGGCAGCGGCGACGTGGTGATCGAAGCCCAGGCGGAAAAAGGCCAACTCACCGGCTATATCAAGCCGCTGCTGCGGGACGTGGAAGTGTTCGATTGGCAGCAGGACGTGGAAAACAAAGACAAGAACATCTTCCGTTCGATCTGGGAAGCCGTGGTGGGTGCCAGCGAGACGGTGCTGAAGAACCAGCAGAAAAACCAGTTCGCCACCCGGGTGGAGCTGAGTGGCAGTGTGCATCAGCAGGATGTCAGCGCGTTCGGTGCGTTTTTGGCGATTTTACGCAATGGTTTTATTCAAGCTTTCAATGCCCGCTACGAGCAACCCAAGCCGAGCGCGGACTAACTGTGGAAGCTGGTTTGTGTGGGAGCTGGCTTGCCTGCTCCCACATGGGTACGAGTACAGATTAAAGGACGTGACCCGCCATTCAGAGACTGAATAACCCGCCTGCGTTCACAGTCGCCGGGGCTGCGCGGTATAGTCCGGGCATTGATGAATGCGAGGAAACACCGATGAAGTTCGAAGGCACCCAGGCCTACGTTGCCACCGACGACCTGAAACTGGCCGTCAACGCCGCCATCACCCTGGAGCGGCCGCTGCTGGTCAAGGGCGAGCCCGGCACCGGCAAGACCATGCTCGCCGAGCAACTGGCCGAATCCTTCGGCGCCAGGCTGATCACCTGGCACATCAAGTCCACCACCAAGGCCCACCAGGGCCTGTATGAGTACGACGCGGTGAGCCGCCTGCGCGACTCGCAACTGGGCGTGGACAAGGTGCACGACGTGCGCAACTACCTGAAAAAGGGCAAGCTCTGGGAAGCCTTCGAGTCTGAGGAGCGAGTGATCCTGCTGATCGATGAAATCGACAAGGCCGACATCGAGTTCCCCAACGACCTGCTGCAAGAACTCGACAAGATGGAGTTCTACGTCTACGAAATCGACGAGACCATCAAGGCGAAGAAACGCCCGATCATCATCATTACCTCCAACAACGAAAAAGAACTGCCGGACGCGTTCCTGCGCCGCTGCTTCTTCCACTACATCGCCTTCCCCGACCGCACCACCCTGCAAAAGATCGTCGATGTGCACTACCCCGACATCAAGAAGGACCTGGTCAGCGAAGCGTTGGACGTGTTCTTCGACGTGCGCAAGGTGCCCGGCCTGAAGAAAAAACCGTCCACCTCCGAACTGGTGGACTGGCTCAAGCTGCTGATGGCCGACAATATCGGCGAAGCCGTGTTGCGCGAACGCGACCCTACCAAGGCCATCCCACCACTGGCCGGCGCCTTGGTGAAGAACGAGCAAGACGTACAGTTGCTGGAGCGTCTGGCGTTCATGAGCCGTCGCGGTAACCGCTGATGCTGCTCAACCTGTTCAATGAAATGCGCGCCGCCAAGGTGCCGGTGTCGGTGCGCGAGCTGCTCGACCTGATCAACGCGCTGAAAATGCGCGTGACCTTCGCCGACATGGACGAGTTCTACTACTTGGCCCGGGCGATCCTGGTCAAGGACGAGCGACACTTCGACAAGTTCGACCGGGCCTTCGGCGCCTATTTCAATGGCCTGGAAAAACTCGATGACCACCTGCAGGCGCTGATCCCCGAAGACTGGCTGCGCAAGGAGTTCGAACGTTCGCTGAGCGATGAAGAGCGCGCGCAGATCCAATCCCTTGGCGGCCTCGACAAGCTGATCGAAGAGTTCAAGAAGCGCCTGGAAGAACAGAAAGAACGCCACGCCGGCGGCAATAAGTGGATCGGCACCGGCGGCACCAGCCCGTTCGGTTCCGGTGGCTACAACCCGGAAGGCATTCGCGTCGGCGACGCGGGCAAGCGCCAGGGCAAGGCGGTGAAGGTCTGGGACCAGCGCGAGTACAAGAACCTCGATGATCAGGTGGAACTGGGCACGCGCAACATCAAGATCGCCCTGCGCCGCCTGCGCAAATTCGCGCGCCAGGGTGCGGCTGAAGAACTGGACATCGACGGCACCATCGACCACACCGCCCGCGATGCCGGCTTGCTGAATATCCAGATGCGCCCGGAGCGGCGTAACACCATCAAGTTGCTGCTGTTGTTCGACATCGGCGGCTCGATGGATGCCCACGTGAAGATCTGCGAAGAGCTCTTCTCGGCGTGCAAGACCGAGTTCAAGCACCTGGAGTACTTCTACTTCCATAACTTTGTGTACGAGTCGGTGTGGAAGAACAACCAGCGCCGCACCTCGGAACGCACCTCCACCCAGGACCTGCTGCACAAGTACGGCGCGGACTACAAAGTGATCTTTATCGGCGATGCGTCGATGGCGCCGTACGAGATCACCCAGGCCGGCGGCAGTGTCGAGCATTGGAACGAAGAACCCGGGTATGTATGGATGCAGCGCTTCATGGCCAAGTACAAGAAGCTGATCTGGATTAATCCGTATCCGAAGGACACTTGGGGGTATACGGCGTCGACGGGGATTGTGCGGGAGTTGGTGGAGGATCAGATGTACCCGCTGACGTTGCGGGGGCTTGAGGAAGGAATGCAGTTTCTTTCCAAATAAGTAATCGGTTAAAGGAGCTGGACTCAACGTCAAGCCCCTTTAATTCACACATCAAGACCTTGGGGCGGAGGGTGGCCTGGCATTGAACCAACCCAGCGTCAGGAAGGCAGTGCAGAACATACGAATCTGATCGGCATCAATGAAGTCAACTTCGCCATCCCCATTGACGTCCGGGTTGACTGCCCCCTGTGGCCCGTCAGCCACGCTGTAGAACTTAGCACTGAACGCCACATGCGCCTCACCGACATGAAACTTCAGATGTACGGTTTCGGAAGAGCAATTACTATCCAAGTCATAGGCCGATACCTTCAGGTATTTGTTGAACGACTGATCGCGGCTGAACCAATTGAATTCAAGAAATTGGCGAGCCAAGGCAATCGACTTGAACCGGTCCCACTCATTACTGACGCCGTCGTTATCAATATCTTCCGGCTGTGCGCTATCCAATTTACCGTCATTGTCCATGTCGAATACAGTGACGCAACGGATAAGCGACGGAGTCCTCTGACTGTCGTGCCATTCCAACGTCACAAGGTCGGGCGTGCCATCGGGGCAATAGTCTTGTGCGGAGAGTTTCATGTAGCGCATATAAGTGTACCTTCGCCTACGAGGTGGACCACCTGGGCGGTTCTCAAAAGAATTAGCAGGATCTCAACGTCACAGGTTCGTCTTGTTACAGAAGCTGTAACTGACAAAACTTATGGTCGTGAGCGCCGTACCAGCGGAATGAAAGGAACTTGAGCGCAAACCCATGGACGAGTTGGGCGTCCACATAATTGGTCTGTTGGTCGCCATTGACGTCGGGAAAGATGGTCAACTCCATGCCTTTGCCATCGGCATTGGTTTGGTAGGCGGCGCTGAAGGCCATGGAGTCTGTGCCTTTAAAAAACTGCAGACGCACCGTTTGAGCCACACCGCAGACGTCAAAATCCTCGGCGAAGATTTTCATGTATTTGTCGAAGGGCGGATCCGGGCTAAACCAGTTGAACTCAAGAAACTGCTGCGCGAAGCTCTCTACCAGGCGTTTATCCGCCTCATCCACTACGCCATCTTCGATAACGTCATCAGTCGTCACCTCATCAAGCTTGCCGGAATCACGCAGATCCTCGGCCAGTGCCTCCTTGACGAGGTGAGGGGGCGTCCCTTCCTCGCGCTCATAAAAACTAAGGTGGACAGCAGGTACATCGTCGTCTTTGGCGTCTTTGGCCGTTACTATCAGATATCGCATATGAAACCCTCCTCCTAAATGGAGAAGGTTTGCACCACGACGCCAAAGGCACCACCTCGAAAAGACTCTTTGCACTGAATGAAATTTCCGAAACTGTAACCCTCAACATTGTGCATCGTACCGAACCAAGGGCCTCACGGTTCTTATTGAGGCAAGTACCGCTCAAACTTCGCAACAGGCGACAGAAACGGTTAAGCGTTTCGTCGCGCGAAGCCTAAATTTTCGCGGCAATTCTTCTAAAATGGCATCCCAGACGGCGTAACGAGCACCCGCAAGCCCAAAGTATTAAACCGGCGTACCGACGAACGAACAAGGCTTTACTACTCGGACGTTATTCCAATTGCACTTTAGAAAATCACGACAAAACTCTTCCACCTGAACTTAAGAAACCGCCTGGCCAATGCACGCGCCAACTCACTATCGACGTTACTAACAACTCCGTTGCCGTCAATGTCATCGGCGATGACCTCGCCCATTAGCCACCTCAAGCTTGCGTGGTCTTGATCCGGGGGTGTTCATCGCCAAGGCCTCGGCAAGCGCTTTAACTTTCACACCATCAAAAACTCTAAATGAATGGTATCGATCACATCGTTATCGCAGTAATCCTGAGCCGTCATCATCAAATAACGCATCGCATATTCCTTAAAAAAGAAAAACGATATTTTCATTACCTGAATGTGAACACCATGGCCGCCTGTGGACAGAGCGTGTCTGAAACTCGATATTGAGGTGCACGATGTTTAAATCACGGCGATGTAACTACAGTGGTTGCGGGCTGCGGTATTGCGCCAAAAACCTTACATGCTGCTCATAAGCACTGTGCTGCACCACCGGCGCCAACCGCACCTTCTCCCCCGGCAAGCACTGCGCCAGCCGCGCCAGCGCCAAGGGCGTCAGCGCGCCCAAGCGCGGGTAACCACCAATCGTCTGCCGATCATTGAGCAACACAATTGGCTGCCCATCCGGCGGCACCTGGATCGCCCCCAACGGAATCCCTTCGGAAATCAGCGACGGCCCCTGGTACTGCAACGGTGTGCCCAGCAAACGCATGCCCATGCGGTCGGCGCGGCTGTCGAGGGACCATTCGGTGTTGAACGCATCGAACAGGCTTTGCCCGCTGAACTGGCCGATCTGTGCGCCGACGATCACGTCCAGCGCGGCCTTGGCGGGCAGGTTGGGATCGTTCAGCACTTTCATCGCACCACCGGCACCGCAATAGGCCAGGCGCCCGCCTTCGACCAACGCCTTGCCAAAACCGTCCACACCGCCCAGTTCCTCACGCACAACCGTGGCGCAACTGCCCAGCACAGCCGGCGCATCAAACCCGCCCGGCGCCGCCAGGTAAGCCCGCGCGCCGTTGAACGGTTGGGTGAAGCGCAAACGCTGGCCCTTTTGCAGGATAAAACTGCGGCCGGGGCTGATGGCCCGCTCGTCGATGTACGCCCCGAGGTCCGCACCAGCCAAGGCCAGCAAGCTGTAGTCCTCGGCCTGCACGGTGAATCCGCCCAAGGTGATCTCTACCACCGGCGCGTCCAACGGGTTGTCCAGCAGCCAGTTGGCCCAGGACATCGACACCCAATCCAGCGCCCCACCCTGGGTCACGCCCAGGTGGCGCACGCCAAAGCGCCCGGCGTCCTGCAACAGGCACAGCGGCGTGCTGGCCTCGATGATCAAGTGGCTCATGCCTGCGCCTCCAACGGCGTGTCATCGCCACCCAATTTAATGAATTCAGCGTGGTCAACGGGCTCGAAGCGCACCGTGTCACCGGGTTGCATCAGGCTGTAGCCGTCGCGATCGCGGTCGAACAACTTGGCCGGGGTGCGGCCAATCAGGTTCCATCCACCGGGCGACACCACTGGATAGGCGGCGGTTTGCCGTTCGGCGATGCCGACGCTACCCGCCGCGACGCGTTTGCGCGGAGTGCTCAGGCGCGGGGTGGCGAGGATTTCATCCACCAGCCCCATAAAAGCAAAACCGGGGGCGAAGCCGAGGGCGAATACCTGGTATTCGTGGGCGCTGTGCTGGCGGATCACTGCATCGACACTCAAACCGCTGCGCTGGCTGAGCAAGCTCAGTTCGGGGCCGACGCTCAGGTCGTACCACACCGGCAGCACATGGCACTGGCCGCTGCCCTGGGCTTGCGGTTGCAGGTCGGTCAGGGCTTGCTCGATCAATTCCCGCGCCTGGGCCGGGCTCAACGCGGCGAGGTCGTAATGCACCATCAAGGTGGTGTAGGACGGTACCAGGTCCACCAACGCCGGGCCAAAGCCATCGCGCAAGCGCTGGGTGGCGGCGAGCATCCACGGCATGTTGGCTTCGGCGATGGCATCAAACAGACGCACCATCAGGCAGTCGATGGCCACTACTTCAATGCGTGGCTTCATGCGCTCTTCAATGCCTCGCGGATGCGCTGCACGGCAGCGACCGAACTGGCGTTGTCACCGTGGACGCACAGGGTATTGGCCTGCAACAGCAGCGGGCTGCCGTCGCTGGCGATCAGCGGTTCGCCACGGGAAATGGTCAGGGCTTGGCCGACGATGATGTCGGCATCGTGGTGCACGGCGCCGGGCAACTGGCGCGAGACCAGATGGCCGTTGTTATCGTAGGCACGGTCGGCGAAGGCTTCGAACCACAGGGTGACACCATATTCATCGCCCAAGGCCTGCGCGGCGCTGTTGTCGCGGGTCGCCAGCAGCATCAGCGGCAGGTCGCCGTACGCCGCCACGGCCTGGATGACGGCACGCAGCTGCGTCGGGTTGGCCATCATGTCGTTGTACATCGCGCCGTGGGGTTTGACGTAGCTCACCCGCCCGCCCTGGGCCCGGCAGATGCCGTCGAGGGCGCCGATCTGGTAGTGCAACAGGTCCTGGATTTCCTGCGGCGTGTAGGCCATGGAGCGGCGGCCGAAACCTTGCAAATCCTGATAAGCGGGGTGTGCACCCACTTGCACGCCGTGCTTGAGCGCCAGGCTGACGGTCTTGCGCATGATGCTCGGGTCGCCGGCATGGAAGCCGCAGGCCACGTTGGCGCAATCGATGAACGGCATGACCTCGGCGTCCAGACCCATGGTCCAGTTGCCAAAGCTTTCGCCGATGTCGCAATTCAGTAGCAGGCGGCTCACTGTGGTCGCTCCTGTAGGTTTTGTTTTTTTGTAGTGTGGGATTGTTTACACAGAACTCGCAACTTGTCCTGACACCCCCACGACGCTTATCGTGGAATAGCTCGATTTTTGGCGCTGGCCCGGTGCGGCGTCCAACTAATAAAAACCGATCCATGCATAAGAAAAAGTTGATCCCATGAATTTGAAGTTCCTCGAAACCTTCGTCTGGGTGGCCAAGCTCAAGAGCTTTCGCCTGACCGCCGAGAAGTTGTTCACCACCCAGGCCTCGATCTCCAGCCGCATCGCGGTGCTGGAAAGCGAACTGGGGGTGAAGCTGTTTCTGCGCGATTCACGCGGCGTGAGCCTGACCCCGGAAGGCGTGAAGGTGCTCGATTACGCCGAGCAGATGATGGTGACCATGCAGGGCTTGAAGCAGTCCCTGGAGACCACCAGCAGCAAGGTCGGGCGCATACGCATCGGGGCGATGGACACGGTGATCCACACCTGGCTCAGCCCGTTGGTGGCGGAACTGATGGACCATTTCCCGCTGGTGGAAATCGAATTGGTCGCCGATACCGCATTGAACCTCAGCGATCAGCTGCAAAAAGGCTTTCTCGACCTGATCCTGCAAACCGACCTGCTGCGCCTCGAAACCGTGCGCAGCCTGGAACTGTGCAGCCACCCCATGGCCTGGATCGTCGCCAGCCAGTCGATCTACCACCGCGACTACGCGTCCCTCGCCGAACTGGCCCAGGAGCGCATCATCACCTACTCGAAAAACTCCCACCCGCACCAGGACGTGCTGCGCCTGATGCAAGCCAACGGCGTGGCCGCGCCACGGATGAACTGTGTGAATTCGGTGTCGGCGATTACCCGCTTGTTGCGCGATGGCTTCGGGGTCGGCGCGCTGCCGCCGGTGCTGGTGATGGAGGAGCTGGCGCGGGGGGAATTGGTGATGTTGCCGATGGCGCAGAAACTGCCGAACTTGCAAGTGGTGGTGTCGTGGCGCGTGGGAGTGGAGTTGGTGGAGGAGATTGTCGGGTTGTGCCAGAGGGTGGTGGCCCGCTATGCCGAAGAAGTCGGCCCAGAGCGGATGATCCTGGCTTGATCGTTCCCACGCTCTGCGTGGGAACGCCTCCAGTGACGTTCCGCGTCACGCTTTTGGACGCGGAGCGTCCTGGGCTGCGTTCCCACGCGGAGCGTGGGGACGATCATTCAGAGGCCTTTCAGGTCACGCTCCTCAATCGGCCGGCTCTGGCGCAAACGCTTGCCGCCCAACACCACCCAATCGATCAACCGGAACAGGCATTCCAGCCCGAACGACAACAGCATCGCCCCGCCCAACCCCCAGCCCATGGCCTCTGGCGTCAGCAGGATCTGGTAGCTGTAGCCATTCCAGGTCTCCTGGCGGATATCCGGGTCAGCCGCCACCGCCACTTGCAGCACGCGGATGTACCACGGCCCTTGCATCGCCTGGAATTGCTTGTCCAACGCCACCTGGCGGTCAAGCATCGCGCCCAGGCTGTTGGCGTCGCTCTGGAACACCGGGTCATCACTGGCGCGGTAATGCGCGACCAGGGCCTGCAAGTCACCCTTGAAGAACTGCTGCGCGGTGGTTTCAAACCCGCGCAAGCCGGTCTGGGCCTCGATCAGATGGGCTTCGACGCGCTTGGCGTAGTCGTTGATAAACCCCGGCACCTGTACGCCGACCAACAAACCGATGGCAAACAACACCAACCGCAGATAGCTGAGCAACATGGTCGATATCCTTACTCGGTGATGCCCTGGCTGACGCATTCACCGCGTCGCCACAGGCTCCATTGGCCCGGTTCGTAGCGGGTCCAGTTTTCGTTGTCGGTCAGTGGCTCGGTGGCGATCACCGTAACCACGTCATTGGGCGTGGTTTCTGCCTGAAAATCGACGATCACGTCGACATCTTTCAAGCGTGCCGGGCCAAACGGCGCGCGACGAGTGATTTGTGCCAGCTTGGTCGAGCAGTAGCAAAACAGCCAGTCGCCGTCGCTGAGCAGGCAATTGAACACGCCTTTGCTGCGGTATTCGGCGCAGGCGGCGATCAGGTCCGGCAGCACCTGCTCAATGTCCACCGGCTCGGGGAAGGCTTCACGCACGCGGTTGAGCAGGTCGCAGAAGGCCGCTTCGCTGTCGGTATCGCCCACAGGCCGATAGAACGTGGCGCGGGGGTTGAAGTCCGCCAGTTGACCGTTGTGGGCGAAGCACCAGTTGCGCCCCCACAGCTCGCGCACGAACGGGTGGGTGTTGGACAGGCACACCTTGCCCACGTTGGCCTGGCGGATATGGCCAATCACCACTTCACTTTTGATCGGATAACGCTGCACCAGCAGCGCGACTTCCGACTCACTGCTCGCCGCCGGGTCCTGGAACAGACGCAGGCCACGGCCTTCATAGAAGGCGATGCCCCAACCGTCGCGATGGGGGCCGGTGCGGCCACCGCGCTGCATCAGCCCGGTAAAGCTGAACACGATGTCGGTGGGGACGTTGGCACTCATGCCCAATAATTCACACATGCCAGGGCTCTCGCTACAACGTTAAAGGCGCGGTTCGACGCGCATGCCGCTCACAGGTGCCGGGCGGCGGAAAGGTTCGTCATCATCGGCCGGCTCGGCGGCCAGGGCTGCATCGGCGGCGGCCTTGCGCTCGCGGCGGGCCTTGGCGGCGCGCTCGATGGGCCAGCGGATCAACACGATCACCAGGTACACGGCGAAGGCGATCATCGTGTACATGAACAAGTCGGAAATGGCCCGCCAGGCGTTGTTGCCGACCTTGAGCACCAGGTCCAGCGCGGTGATGGCCACAGCTGGCGCGAACTGGGTCTTGACCGGGTCGACGATGGTCGGGCTGAACAGCAACACCGCCATCAGCAATTGCAGCGGCTCGCGCAACCAGCGCCAGATCCAGCGGGTCATGCGCCACCACACCAACAGGCAGCCCAAAGCGGCGAAGGCGTATAGGCCCCAAGCGGTCAGATAGTCGTTCTCGGTCATGGTGTCCATGGCAAGGCTGGCAAAGAGGCGGCTATGATAACGGCTTTTGCGTGTCGCGGCTGCAAAGCCTGCCACCGTCCGCCAGATAGAGAATAATCCATGCCTACATCGCCAGCTCCGATTGCCCGCAAGGCCCCAGGCCAGGATCCCTATGCCTGGTTGCAGGAACGCGACAGCCCTGAAGTCCTCGATTACCTCAAGGCCGAAAACGCCTACCAGGAAGCCCGGCTCGCCGACCAGCAGGCCCTGCGTGAAACCCTGTTCGAAGAGATCAAGGGCCGCATCCTCGAAACCGACCTGTCCCTGCCCTCCCCGTGGGGCCCATACCTGTATTACACGCGCACCACCGCCGGTGACGAATACGCCCGTCACTACCGCTGCCGCCGCCCGGCGGACGACAGCAACCAGGTGGACGACAGCAGCGAAGAGCTGCTGCTGGACCCGAACGTGCTGGCCAACGGCGGCTTCTTCTCCCTGGGCGCGTTCAGCATCAGCCCCGACCACCAGCGCCTGGCCTACAGCCTGGATACCAGCGGTGAAGAGATTTTCACCCTGTACGTGAAGGAATTGGCCAGCGGCAAGGTCAGCGAACTGGAGTTCGCGGACTGCGACGGCAGCATGACCTGGGCCAACGACAGCCTGACCCTGTTCTTCGGCGAACTGGACGACACCCACCGCCCGCACAAGCTGTATCGCTATCGCCTGGACGGCACGGCGGCGCAGGAAGTGTTCCACGAGCCCGACGGACGTTTCTTCCTGCATTGCTACCGCTCCAGCTCCGAACGCCAATTGCTGCTGGCCTTGGGCAGCAAGACCACCAGCGAAATCTGGGCCCTCGATGCCGAGCAGCCGCACCTCGATTTCACCTGCCTGGCACCTCGGGTCGAAGACCATGAATACGATGTCGACCACGGCCAACTGAATGGTGCCTGGACCTGGTTTATCCGCAGCAACCGTGATGGCATCAACTATGCCTTGTTCACCGCGACCGACATTGGCGACGTGCCAACCGAGGCCGAGTGGCAGAACCTGATCCCCCACAGCGACGAGGTGATGCTCGACGGCGTGAGCCTCAACGCCAGCGCCATGACCTTGAGCCTGCGCATCGGCGGCCTGCCGGTGATCGAAGTGCATCCAGAAGGTCTGCCCGCCTATCGCGTGGAATTGCCCGACGCCGCCTACAGCCTCTACGTACAAAACAGCCTGGAATTTCCCAGCGACAAGATCCGCCTGCGCTACGAAGCCCTGAACCGTCCGGCCCAGGTGCGCCAGTTGGAACTGGCCAGCGGCGCGCAAGTCGTCCTCAAGGAAACCCCGGTACTGGGCGCGTTCAACGCCGACGACTACGTCAGCCAACGCCTGTGGGCGACGTCCGCCGACGGCACCCAGGTGCCCATCAGCCTGGTGGTCAAGCGTGACCAACTCGGCAAGCCAACACCGCTGTACCTGTACGGCTACGGCGCCTACGGTTCGAGCCTCGACCCGTGGTTCTCCCACGCACGCCTGAGCCTGCTCGACCGCGGCGTGGCGTTTGCCATTGCGCACGTACGCGGCGGTGGCGAGCTGGGTGAGGCCTGGTACCGCAACGGCAAGCAGGAACACAAACAGAACACCTTCAGCGACTTTATCGCCTGCGCCGAACACCTGATCGCCGAGGGTTTGACCACCTCCAAGCAATTGGCCATCAGCGGCGGCAGCGCCGGCGGCCTGTTGATCGGTGCAGTGCTCAACCAACGCCCGGAGCTGTTCCAGGCGGCGATTGCCGAGGTGCCGTTCGTCGATGTGCTCAACACCATGCTCGACCCGGAGCTGCCGCTGACCATCACCGAGTACGACGAGTGGGGCAACCCGGAAGAACCTGAAGTGTACGAACGGATAAAGGCCTACGCGCCGTACGAAAACGTCCACGCCCAGGCTTATCCGCACCTGCTGGTGATCGCCGGCTACAACGACAGCCGCGTGCAGTACTGGGAAGCGGCCAAGTGGGTGGCCAAGTTGCGGGATACCAAAACCGACGACAACCTGCTGCTGCTCAAGACCGAACTCGGCGCCGGCCACGGCGGCATGAGCGGGCGCTACCAGGGATTACGTGACGTAGCACTCGAATATGCATTTGTGTTCAAAGCATTGGGATTGATTTAGGAACTAAGCGCGGCGGTTCTGTCTGAACACAGAACCGCCCTACAAGATTGACGGACCAAGATTGCCGCTATGCCAGAACCGACCTTACTCAATAACGAAATCCGCGACATGCTCATGGACTGCGGCCTGTTCGATCCTCTGCTGCCGGAAGATTTTCACATCGCCGCCGGCTACTTCAACATCAGCAGCATGGCCCGGGACGAAGTGATTTTCCTCGAAGGCGATGCCGGCACCTTCATGTGCATCCTTCACAGCGGCCAGGTGGCGGTGCAGAAAGCCAACCCCAGCGGCCAGCGCCTGACCATCGCCACCCTGCGCAGCGGGCGAGCGTTTGGCGAAATGGCCGTGCTCGATGGCGAGCGACGCTCCGCCAGTTGCGTGGCCGCTTCAGATTGTGTGCTGTTGAACCTGGGCAAGGATTCCCTGGAGAAAATGCTCAATGACGCGCCCAGGGTCGCGGCGAAGATTATCCGTGCCATCGCCATTGCCCTGTCCAAGCGCCTGCGCATGGCCGACGGGCAATTGCTCTCCCAGCAGTTTTAACCGCCTGGGGTCTTCGGCTTGCTGTCGTTCTGCTGCAAACCGGGCACAGTCTGGTCTTTTGGCGGCGTCGGCAACACGATCGGCACCAGCGCGGGGGAACCGTTAGCCGTGGCCTTGGGCGCAACCGGCGGGGTGACCTGCGGGTACAACGTCGGCGTGGGTGTGCCCGGTGCGCCTGGGGTGGGTGCCGGCGCAACCGGTACGGTTTGCAACTCCTGAGCCTGCGCCGCACCCAATGTGAGCGCGCTCAACACAATGACCGTTAGAATGCTGCACTTCATCGATGGCTCCATGGCCTGACCGGAATGTCGTAAGGCTACTCCCAACCGCGCAAGAATGCCCTTCCCAATGAGATTTCCATGAAACGTTTCGTTCTGCTGGACACCACTCCGATCCCCGACAACGGCGGTGCCTTGTGCCTGTTCGAATACGGCGAGGATTTTGTGATCAAGATCCAGGGCGGTGACGGCGGCCAATTGATGAACACGCGCATGCACGGCTCCGAAGACGCGCTGGCGGAGATCCCTTGCCGCAAGGTCGCCGGGCGCGCGGATTCGCGGGTGCTGATTGGCGGCCTGGGCATGGGCTTTACCCTGGCCTCGGCGCTCAAGCATTTGGGCAAGACCGCCGAAGTGGTCGTCGCTGAGTTGGTGCCCGGCGTGGTGGAGTGGAACCGTGGCCCGCTGGGGGAGAAATCCGGTCGCCCGCTGCTGGACCCACGCACGGTGATCCGCATGGAAGACGTGGCCAAGGTGTTGCAAGCCGAACCCCTGGGGTTTGACGCAATCATGCTCGACGTCGACAACGGCCCCGAAGGCCTCACGCAAAAAGCCAACAGCTGGCTGTACTCCGCCGGTGGCCTCGCCGCCTGCGCCAAGGCCCTGCGCCCCAAGGGCGTGCTGGCGGTGTGGTCGGCCAGTGCCGACAAACTGTTCAGCGACAAACTGCGCAAGGCCGGCTTCAAGGCCGAAGAGGTGCAGGTGTTCGCCCACGGCAACAAAGGCACACGCCACACCATCTGGATTGCCGAAAAGCTCAAGGGCTAACTGCGCCGAGAACGGCTAGAATCAAGCGTATCCGTGACCACCAAAATATAGGAGCCATGATGAGCTCAACCAACCCGCCCTCCCACACCGCCAAGCTGGACCGCATCCTCGCCGATGCCCAGCGCGACCGGGAAATGGGCTACCGCGACAAAGCGTTGAAGATGTACCCCCACGTGTGCGGTCGCTGCACCCGTGAGTTCTCCGGCAAGCGCTTGAGCGAACTGACCGTGCATCACCGCAACCATAACCATGATGACAACCCTCAGGATGGTTCCAACTGGGAGTTGCTGTGCCTGTATTGCCACGACAACGAGCACTCGCGGTATACCGACCAGCAGTACTTCAGCGAAGGGTCGACCAGCAGCCCGACGATTGCCAAGGCCACGCATAACCCGTTTGCGGCGTTGGCGGGGTTGATGAAGAAGGACGACTGATAGCCTTTTGTTGGCTGTACTGGCCTCATCGCAGGCAAGCCAGCTCCCACAGTTGACCGCATTTCAAAGTTGGAATGCAGTCAAGTGTGGGAGCTGGCTTGCCTGCGATAGCGATCCGCCAAGCACCACAGCCCCTCAGCACCGTATAATCGCGTTTTTTTCTCCAAGGCACCCTTCCCCGTGGGCAATAAACGCTACAGCTGCATCGGTCTGTACAACCCCAAATCCCCCGAAAACGTCGGCTCGGTGATGCGCGCCGCCGGCTGCTACGGCGTGGCCTCGGTGTTCTACACCGGCGTGCGCTACGAGCGTGCGCGGGATTTCATCACCGACACCAAGAAGGTCCACCACGACATTCCGCTGATCGGCATCGATGACCTGAAAAAGATCCTACCCCTGGGCTGCATCCCGGTCGCCGTGGAACTGGTGGACGGCGCCCGCCCGCTGCCCGAATACACCCACCCCGACCGCGCGCTGTACATCTTCGGCCCCGAAGACGGCTCCCTCGACAAAGAGATCCGCGACTGGTGTGAAGACGTGGTCTACATCCCGACCACCGGCTGCATGAACCTTGCCGCCACCGTCAACGTGGTGCTCTACGACCGCCTGGCCAAGGGCAACAACACCCGTTCGGGCCCCAAGTACTGAGTTTGCGGGAACATCCGGCGCCTGCGGGCGGTCAGCTACGTATCACTTGCCCAGGTTGGAGACAGATCATGAACGACAGCAAAAACGTACACGGTTTGGAACGTATCGGCTCACTGGCCGGTGGCGTGATGATGGTAGGCAAAGGCCTGCGCCGTGGCGGGATTTTCGGCTTGATCCAGGTGGCGATTGGCGGCGTGGCGTTGGCTCGTGGGTTTACGGGGCATAGTTCGCTCAAGGACAAGCTTGAGCAGGGGCGCCAGGAGATGAACACAGTTCGCACGAAGATCGAGCGCGTGGGGGCCGAGTTGAAAAACCTGAAGACCTCGGCTGAAGTGGCTGCCGAAAAACCGATCAAATCAACCGGCTAACCCCAATCCCATGTGGGAGCGGGCTTGCCCGCGATAGCAGTGTGTCAGCTCATACATCTGGCACAGGTAGACCGCTATCGCAGGCAAGCCAGCTCCCACATTGATCATTCCCACATTGGTTTTTGTGTCAGTGCAGTAATTTGCTATCCAGCACCACCGACCCTTCACCGATCACGCTTTCCGCGAGCTGCACGAACTCAGCAGTCGTGATGCTATTGGCCCGCATCACCGCCTGCGCCAGGTCATCCAGCGAGCGCTTGTTGTGGGTTTTCACGCGAATCTCGCGATCCAGTTCCTGCAACACCACCACCGCCCGCGACACCGTGGCGCCGCTGACGTGTTCGCCGCGCAAGGTGGTGACGTCCTTGCCTTCCTTCGCCAGCCGCGCCTGAATCGCCTGATAGCGCTCATCGGTAATGCCCCCGGCACGTCGCACCAGTTCAATGGCGTAATACTCCGCCAGGCCTTCGCTGATCCAGTCGCTGGTGTCGTGATCGTTGAAGCGCCCAATCGCCTGCACCACTTCACGGATCAACGGGCTGCTGCCGTTTTCGCTGACCAACGGCGTGCGGCTGTTGAGGTATATCGAGTCGCGAGCCGAAAACGCTCCACGGCGCATCGGGTCGCTGGCGCCGACGATCAGCAACTTGGCCGGATGCCGTGGGAATGCGGCTTCCACCTGCGGCCAGACGAAGGTCAGCAGCGTCAACACGTCCATACGGCGCATGGCCTGGCCCTTGGGCGAGGCCACGGTGACTTCGGTTTCGCCCAGGCGCACGCGGCGGCTGCCGAGGGTGCCGGCGAGCATCCAGCCAGTGGGCCGGTCGAACAGGCGTGAGACGTTGTCGATGCGGAACTTGTTTTTGCCGATGCGCGGCCAGGCGGTCTCGATGCTTTTCCAACCGGCAGGCAATTCGAACACCAGGCGCGAGACCAACTCGACACCGTCCTGCTGGTCGAGTCGCGCGGCGGGCACCAGGTCTTCGCCGCGAAACAGCGCCCAGCTCGGCGTCATGCGTGCTTCATAGAGGCCTGCCTTGCGCGCGTGGGTGAGGCGTACGCGGTAGGTCAGGCTGGCCTTGTCGGCGCTGGGTTGCCACACGCCACGGCTGTCGCTGATCTTCCACTGGCCGTCGGCCTTGAAGTCGCTGTAGTCACCGTCGTGACCCAGGTCAAAGTCCAGGCTGCGCACCGCCGAACCCTGGGACAGGCTGACCCGCACTTCGGCCTGATCGCTCTGGGGCAGCAACTTGACGTGATAATCCAGATCGACTTTCTTCGCGCACCAGCCCGGCACGCTCAGCGCCAGCAACACCAGGGTGGCGGCCAGCTTGACTGCGATCGTCATGGCGACTCCTTTCTCAGCCTGCGCGGAAGATCAGGTAATCCTCCCAGTCGTCTTCGGGCACGCTGCCTTCGGCGAGCATGCGCCCGGACTGGGAAATACGTTCGTTGTGCACGGCGTCGCGGTCGCCGCAGACCAGGTGGTGCCAGAGGGGCAGGTCCTTGCGCTCGCTGACCAGGCGGTAGCCGCAGGTCGGCGGCAGCCATTTGAACTGGTCGGCCTGGCCGGGCGTGAGCTGGATGCAATCGGGCACCGAGGCGCGGCGGTTGGGGTAGTCCGTGCACTGGCAGGTTTTCAGGTCGAGCAGTTTGCAGGCGATGCGCGTGTAATAGACGCTGTTGTCGTCTTCATCCTCAAGCTTTTGCAGGCAGCACAGGCCACAGCCGTCGCACAACGACTCCCACTCCTCCTGATCGAGGTGTTCAAGGGTTTTGCGTATCCAGAAAGGTTCGACTTTGGCGGCCATGGCTCTACATCAGTATCGGTAGGTGAAAAGGCCGCCAGTCTAGTGCCCAGGGCCCCGGGAACCAAGCGCTTACGACTGGCGGTGTAACAACACTTGTCAGTCTAGTGGCCGCGCAGTAGCTTTGAACGCCGAATCGACCCTCAGGAACCGCCCATGACACGTGTTGCCGATTACCCGATCCACTCCCAGTTCACCGACCGCTGGTCGCCCCGCGCCTTTACTGGCGAGAGCATCCCGCAAGAAACCCTGCTGAGCTTCTTCGAAGCCGCGCGCTGGGCACCGTCGGCCTACAACTCGCAGCCATGGCGTTTTCTCTACGCGCGCCGCGACACGCCGAATTGGGAACGCTTCCTCGGCCTGCTCAATGAATTCAACCGTGGCTGGGCGCAACACGCCTCGGCGCTGGTGATCATCGCCTCGAAGACCGACTTCACCGCCCCCGGCGCCAGCGAAGAAACCCCGGCGCTGTGGCACACCTTCGACACCGGTTCGGCCTGGGGCCACCTGGCGTTGCAAGCCAGCCTCAGCGGTTATCACACCCACGGCATGGCCGGCTTCGATCAGGAACTGACCCGCAAAGAACTGAAAATCCCGGAAGGTTATGCACTGCATGCCGCCGTGGCGGTGGGCAAGCTGGGGGACAAGTCGACCTTGCCGGAGTACCTGCAAGGTCGTGAAGTACCGAGCCCGCGTCGGCCGTTGAGCGAGCTGGTATCAGAAGGTGAATTCAGCCTCTAAGGGCCTATCGGCCTGCCGACGGCGAATCAATCCTGAATCACCGTCGGCGCGTCACCGAGGAATTACGCCGGCATCAACAGCTTGTTTAAATTTTTATACAAGTCAGCCTTAAACAGTTCGTAGTCATCCATAAGATCCTCCGGTATAGGGTCGCCTACATTGAGGTCGCTACGCGAGTTAGGGCTGATATCCACCGGATAAATTTTCTTGTCTCGCGCAGAGTACAAAAAATTCCCCAGATGCAGATCACCCTGGAAGATATTTTTCTCTTCAAGTGATCTGAACACATCATCCAAAAGACCGCGTACTTCCACCGGTAAGCTCTCGGCTTGAAAACTTGCAAGGCTGACACCATCAAGTTTTTTCATCTTGATATAAACGCTGCCCATGCTATCAACCGCCTCTGCAAAACCCTCGCCGTAGTATAAATTCAGGGCATCGGCCTGATTAAAGACAGCATTGATATCAAATGACTCGAGGTCGGTGTCAAAACATTTGTACACACTGGCGCCATCGCGACTCTCATACAGTACAGCCTGCATGCCCGAACCAATCTCGCGCCCACAATCACTGTTCACTCGAGACGGATAGCCGCCCCTGGCGCCCAGACGTTGCCACTGGTCACCCTGGACATGCTGCACCAGCAACTCGGTTTGCCGATTGTTGTGATAAATCCGCGCCTGGATCATCCCGTCTTCACTGCGGGTGACCTGCCGAACCTCATAGACAGCCTGCTGCCCCCGTTGATCGGTGTGGCGTATGAACGATTGATGCCCGTTCGCCGCGGTATAAACGCCTTGGCTGTTGCGCGACAGCCCAGTGATCGTCGACTCCGGCACCTTGAAGGCGGTATGCAACGTATTGTCTAACTGAGCGCCCTGCGGGATTTCCTTCGCGCGGATCACACCTTTCATTGCATGGGTGTTAGGCACAAACGCTTCAAGCGGACTGCCATAGGGCTGCAGTTTTTCCACATCCAGCGCATACCACTGGCCCTTGTGTAAAACCGCCCCACCGTCAACGGTTTCTCCTGCCACCTTGAAGGTGCCTATTGCAGCGGCGCCATGTTGCCGGCTTGCGGCTTTGAGCAAGTCGTAGCTAGCGCTTGCCCCCCTGAGCCGGTTGACCCCGTCAATACTTTTGGAAATCAAGCGGCTGGCGCCTTTTTTGATAAGCCTGCCGACACCCTGGGCCAGGTCACCGGCACCGCTCAAGGGGTTGAATACCTCGATGGCCGCTGCGCCGACAAATCGCGCGGCCTTGGCCGCCCCGCGCACGCTGGAAATACCTTTTGAAAAGGCCTTGCCCGCCTGCGCCGCCTTGCCCGCGCCCAACGTGACCAGGCCAATAAAATCCAGGCTCAGGTCGAACAACCCGGCGCCAATGTCGCCGTTGCCGAAGTTGACGATGGCCGACCGCAGGGGAATCAGGTCCAGGAAAAACTCACCGACCGCCTTGAGGCTGGCCGCCTCCTTGTCGAAGGACGTCACCCCCCGGGCCTGGTCCGACAAGTCCTGGTTGCGCAAATCCAGGGACTCGGCAAACACCCTGCCGATGTATTCACTGCGCGCCGAGCCAAAGGCTGGCAGCTTGTCACCCGCACCGGACTGCGCCTTGGCCAGGTCCGGCTGCTCATCCTTGAAGGGCTTGAACAGCAGCGTTTTGCTGATCAAATCGCCGTCTACCCGTTGCAGGTTCTTATCCGTGTAGGGCGGCGTGTAGCGCCTTATCCAGAAGTTCTGCTTTTCAACCGTGCCCGCCTTGGTGTCGATCTCATAAATATTCACCTCGCCGCCCAACGTGGTTTTGACCCGCAGGGTGTGCCCCCTCTTTTTCAGGGTTTTCGACGGCGCAATGACCATACCAAAGCCCATTTTGTACTCGTTGGTATGAAAGAACTCCAACTCACCGTACTCAAGGTTCTTGCGGTCTTGCGGGGGTAACGTCGCCAGCAGCGCTTGGGCCAGGCCCTGGTGACCTTTTTTGGCCGCCGTGATTGCCTGGTCATATTCGCTTTCAAAGGGCTCAGCGACCTCCAACTTGCCGCTTTCGCGCAACACGCAAAACGCGGCGGCGGGAAGGCGTTTGTCCGCAGATTCCCAATGCTCATGCTCGCCCAGCTTTTTACCGTGCATGACAATGTCCAGCATCGAGCGTGGCCCATCGACCCTGCCGGTTCTTCCGGGGACTCGAAACACGCCAATCATTCCCTCCACTTCGAACAGCGCGGGGTCAAGGTCGGGAAACGCCGCCTTGAGCGCGTCCAGCGCCATCTCCCGGCGGCTGGGGATCGGCGTCTTCGCCAGGCTGCTGGCGGTGGTCAGGGCGAGCATCTGGCGGTTGTACTCGACCCGTACGGTTTCCAGCTCGAGGTCTGTGGGCGTGGCGCGGGTGAGCAAGCCGTTCGCGACGGCCCAGTCCGTCATGGCTTTTTTCTGAATGTCTTGCAGTACCGCGCTGCCGGTATTGAGCTCGGCGGCACACGCCAGCACTTCGGCATAGTTCATCGAGAGCGAACGGCCGGGCGTGTCCGCTTCGATCCTGGCGGCAGCAATCGCCAGTTGGGCCCAGGTGAGGCTGCCGTAGGTGACACTGCGCGGAATATCTTTGACCAGAAACTCCGGGGCTGCTTTGGCCAGCAGCAGGCGCGCGCCCAGGCTGGCTGTTTGTGCCGTGACCCGGCCTTTATCCAGCAAGTACTGGGCGAGGTTGTCGACGATTGTCTTCGCCCCTTGCCCTCTGTGGGCTTCACGCGCCAGGTCGAAGCCGGCGACCGTACCCGGCGCCGGTGCATCCAGCGACTCCGGGTCCAGCCCCAGGTGGATAGCCGCCAGCAGGTATTCATTGCGGCTACTGTCCGTGGCATAACCGCCCAGTTGCGTCTGTATCGCCTGCCCCAGCGCCTGGGCCTTGGCCGAACCGAGCAGTTTTTCGATGGCGACTGTGGGCTTGTTAAAATCGGATTCCGACACAGCACTGCCACTGAGCAGATAACCCAAGGTGCCTTTTCGCTCATCCGCCAATGGCAGGCCAGGCAATTGCGTGGTGGTGCCTTGCAGCAGCGTCACAATCGAGCGCTGATCCTGGGTGCTGGGCGGCGCAGGCCAGGACAGCGCGCCGCTGAAATTGCCCAATGGCGGCGTCTGCGCCCGCTTGACCACCAGGCCGTTGAGCGTGATCAATTCCTCCAGGGTCCTCGGCACGTTTAGCCCGCTGCCACGAATAAAGGCTTCCACGCTGACTTTGTCGGGAATGCTCAGCGCGTTTTGGCGGAAATAGGTGGAGTCTTCACACACCACCATTAAGGTGTTTTTCAAGCGCGAGGCTGGGTTGCTGTCGCCAGTGTCCAGCGCCTGAATGATCGCCTTCAGATGCTTGGCCAGGGTTTGCCAGTCGCAGTTGTCACCGAAGGCGGTTTTCAAGGCTGCCGGGTTGTCGAGCCGGTTCGGCGTGTGGGGCGGGGTCGAAACAGATGCCTGCTCGGTTAGCGTGGGTGACTGTACGACCAATAACGGCGGGATTGAAGGCGTGAAACGAGAGTGCGCAATGAGCGTCATGGGGTACCTGTCCATAGCTAGGAGTCGTCCAATGGGAGGCGCTTGTCGGCGCCTCCCAGGCTCACTGGGTGTCAAAACCCTGGGACGTGGTTCCCGCTTGAATGTCAGGCTTTATGTCAATGGAGAAATGCTGAAGCTTGGCTCAGTAACCCCGCTCGAAGCTGACTTCGCCGCGTAACGCTTGCTTGGCCTTGTACGCTTGCACATTCTGCAAGAACAACTCCACCATCATCGGTGGCGACGTCGGCGCCGAGCTGTGCCCGGTCAACAGCAACCCCCACGCGGTCCAGAACGGATGGCGCTGCGGCAACGGTTCCTGGCGGCACACATCAATCACCGCGCCGGCCAGATGCCCTTCTTTCAACGCCTCGACCAGATCGGCATCCACCACCGAAACCCCGCGCCCGACGTTAATGAACAACCCGGTCGGCTTGAATTGCGTGAACAGCGCCGCGTCGTACAGGTCGTGGGTATTGGGCGTGTTGGGCAGCAGGTTGATCACATAATCAACTTCGCCCACCAAGCGGCCCAATTGATCCAGACCGGCCACTTCGACAAAGGGTGCCTGCTCCCGCGCCGTGCTGGCGATGCCATACAGCGTGACGCCAAACGGCACCAGGAACTCGGCGACGCTCTGGCCGATATCGCCGGTGCCAACGATCAACACCTTGCGCCCCGCCAGGCTCTGGCCCATGCGGCTGTCCCACTTGCGCTCCACCTGGCTGACCAGCCGCGCCAGGACTTCGCGCTCGTGGCCGAGCATGTAGGTGAGGACAAATTCGGCCATGACCTGGCCATAAATACCCACCGCGCGAGTCAGGCGATAGTTGCGCGGCAAACCGTCGGCCAGCAGCGGCGTGATACCCGCCCAGGTCGATTGCAGCCACTGCGGCTGATGGCCTTGGCGCAACAGGGTGGCCAGTAGGTCGGGTTGGCCCAGCCAAACCGGGCAATCGGCGGCCAGGCGTGACAGTTCGGCCGAGTCGCCGCTGGTCAATACCTCAAGGTCCGGTGCCGCTTCGCCCAGCAATTGGGCGTAGAGCGGGTGATCCTGTTCAGCAATCAGAACACGCATGCTTAAAACCTTTCAAAAACAGTGCAGACGGCCGCCCGCATCCTTACGGCCACCGCCCACCAATACGATTGCATTGAAAAATGTGCCCCGAATGGGGCACTGACCGATCACATCGGGTCGTTGCGGCGCAGCAGTTCTTCGGGCAAGTGTTCGATGTACTCGTCCTCGGGTGGCGGCATTTGCAGGTGGTAGCCCTGCTTGTCGAGGTTTTCCAGGACCTGCGCGATGTCTTCCTGTTGCAGCTTGCGCTCAGGGGTCAGCACCAGGTTGAACGCGTGCACCGGTTTGCCGAATACAGTGAGCAGGCCTTCGGGCACCCGTTCCAGCACATCGCTTTTGAGCACGTAGAGGTACATGCCGGCGCGTTTGGGGCTGCGGTAGATGGAGCAAATACGTTTCAAGGCTGTTCTCCGGCAGTGGCCAGGCTGTCGAGCAGCGTCTGGCCCATCAACTCGCGGCGCCAGCCACGCAGCGAGTCTGGCAATTTATAAGGCCCATCGGGGTAGCCACTTTTGACCAGGGCTTCGAGGGTTTTCTTGCGCAGCATCAGTTCCGGGGCCATGTCCAGGCGCTCGGCTTCGGCCTGGCCCAGGGCACGCAGCTGCTTGATCAGCGTGGCAGCGTCCACCGGCAACGGCTCGGCAACGGCTGGCGGCCATTGGTCGATGGAGACACTGCCAGCACGCTTGATCAGGTCCAGCAGGAACTGGCCATCCTGACGCACGGTGCGCGGGTGCATGTCTTCGATCTTGCCCAGGGCGGCGAGATTATCCGGCTGGGTCTTGGCCAGGGGCCACAACGAATGCTCACGAATGATGCGGTTGCGCGGCAGGTCACGGGCACGCGCTTGCTGCTCGCGCCAGGCGCACAGTTCACGCAATACGGCGAGCTGGGCGCGGGACAGTTTCCACGCCAGCTTGGCGTCGCGGTACACCTCGTACGGGTCGGTTTCGCGGCGCAGGTTGGCCACCAGCTCCGCACCGTCTTCCAGCACCCAGGCATATTTGTCATCGGACAGCTGCGGGCGCAGGCGCACGTAGACTTCGGCCAGGTGCACCGCGTCTTCGGCGGCGTAGCTGATCTGCGTCTCCGACAACGGCCGCTGCAGCCAGTCCGAGCGGGTCTCGCCCTTGGGCAGTTCGATATCCAGCACCGCTTGTACCAGGCGCGAATAGCCCATGGAGAAGCCGAGGTTCAGATAGGCGGCAGCCAATTGGGTGTCGAACAACGGCACCGGCAGGCTACCAGTCAGGCGTAGCAACACTTCCAGGTCTTCGCTGCAGGCGTGCACCACCTTGATCACCGCCGGGTTCTCCAGCAATGCGGCCAAGGGTTGCCAGTTGTCGATGGTCAGGGGATCGATCAGGTAAGCGCGTACGCCATCACCAATCTGGATCAGCCCGGCAATGGGATAAAAGGTGTCGACCCGCATGAATTCGGTGTCGAGGGCGACGAATGGCAACTGCTGCCATTCGGCGCAATGCTGGCCGAGGCTATCGTTGTCGCAGATCCAGTGAATATCGATGGCCACACGGCTCTCCCTTGAAGAATGGCGCGCAGTATATATCGCGAAAGGGCCTCGCGAGCACCCGCAGAACACCCGCCATCGTGAAAACTCCGACAAGAGACGAAAGAATAGTCCGACAGGCGGTAGTTATCCTCTCTTACGCAGCACGTAGACCCGCCACAGCTTGGAGCCGGGCATGAATTCCTGATGATTGAGCACGCTGAAACCGGCCTGGCGAAATTCGTCTTCCACGGCCACGGCCGAATTGACCGAGACGATCACCGTGTCGCGGCTGACCCGATGAAACTCGCGCAGCAAGGCCAGGCGCCCTTCGCTGCTGGGCACATGGCGAAACAGTTCCAGGCAGAAAATGCAGTCCACCGCATTCGCCGACAAGCCGATGGAAAACGCCGAGCCCTGGAACGTCTTGATCCGCTTGAGCAGCGCCGCCGGATGGTGGGTGCGGGCGTGGTCGAGCATGTCCTGGGAATTGTCCGAGGCCAGGATCACCCGGTTGACGTGCTCGGCCAACACCGGCCAGAAGCGCCCGGAGCCGCAGGCCAGATCAAGGATCAACCCCGGCTCGCCCGCCACCTTGAGCGCGTGGCGCACCAACCGTTCATCACGCCATGCCGTCAGGCGCTGCAACAGGCCAGGCGGACGCGTGTCGCCGCAGACCCGCGCGTGCTCACGGTCACAGCGCTCGGCGTATTCGATCTCGATGGAGGATGGAGGTTGTGACGACATCACGGGCCCATATGAATGAAACGGTAGTGAACGACCTTATGCCGCAGCTTAACCACTGCAACGTGAAAAAAAGGTCGAAGCCCTCACTGCCGCCAACCCGTTCAGGCTTGATGCAGATACCAGCGCCAATCCTGCTCGCCGACCTCGCCCATGAACTGGCGGTACTCGGCGCGTTTTACCGCGAGGTACACGTTGAGGAACTCGCTGCCAAACGCGTCCCGCGCCCAGCTGGAACCTTCCAGCGCGCGCAAGGTGGTCAACCAGTCGGTGGGCAACAATTCCTTGGCCTGGGCGTAACCGTTGCCTTCCACCGGCGCGCCGGGGTCGCGCTGTTCGCGGATGCCGCGATGGATGCCGGCGAGGATCGCGGCGGCGGCCAGGTAGGGGTTGGCGTCGGCGCCGCAGATGCGGTGTTCGATGTGCCGGGAGTTGGCCGGGCCGCCGGGCACGCGCAGGCTGACGGTGCGGTTGTCCACGCCCCAGGTGGCGGCCAGCGGCGCGTAGCTGTTGGTCTGGAAGCGCCGATAGGAGTTGGCGTTGGGGCAAAACAACAGCAGCGAGTCGAGCAAGGTGCTGAGCATGCCGCCCACCGCCTGGCGCAGCAGCGGCGTGCCATCGGCGGCCTCGCTGGCGAACAGGTTGCGGCCCGCGGCGTCCGCCAGGCTGACGTGCATGTGCATGCCGGTGCCGGCCAGGTCGTCGAACGGTTTGGCCATGAAGCAAGCGGTCATCCCGTGTTTGTGCGCCACGCCCTTGACCAGGCGCTTGTAGCGCACGGCTTCGTCCATCGCTTGCAGGGCGTCGGTGCGGTGCTCCAGGGTGATTTCCACCTGGCCCGGGGCGTATTCGGAAATCGCCGTGCGCGCCGGGATGCCTTGCAGTTTGCAGGCGCTATAGAGGTCGGCGAGGAACGGTTCGATCTGCTCCAGCTCACGCAGGCCGTAGACCTGGGTGGAGCGCGGGCGCCCGCCGTCCACGTCCCGCGCCGGTTGCGGGCGGCCATCGCTGTCGGGCTTCTGGTCCAGCAGGTAGAACTCCAGCTCGGCCGCCATCACCGGGTAATAACCGTCGGCCTTGAGCCCGTCGATCACCTTGGCCAGCAAATGCCGGGGATCGGCCACGGTGGCGGGCAACCCTTCTGTCGGATGCATACTGACTTGCACCGCCGCCGTCGGTATCAGCCGCCACGGCATACGCTGCAGACTGCCGCTGATCGGGTAGGCGCGGCAGTCGATATCGCCGACGTCCCAGACCAGCCCGGAGTTTTCCACGTCATCGCCATTGATGGTCAGGCCGAGGATGGTGCTGGGCAACGGCCGGCCGCTTTCGTACACCGCCAACAGCTCATCGCGGTGCAGCAACTTGCCCCGTGGCACGCCGTTGTTGTCGAGGATAAACAGCTCGAACATCTCGATGTCCGGGTGTTGCGCAAGAAAGGTGTGGGCTTCGTGCAGGCAGGCAAAAACACTCATGGGAATTCTCATACGTGTGCGTCAGGCAGGCGCGCAGGTGCACGCCCTACGGGGGGCGGATCAACGTAGGAGAACGGCGTCTGGTGGGCGCGCGTGCCGGCAATGGAACAGTGCCCAGAAAGCCAGCTCGGGAAGCGTGTCGCGGGAACCGTCCATGGGGGATCACAGTGAGGTCGATGCCCGCAGCGTCACACGCGCGGATAGTTGGATAAATTCAGGGTTGACGGAGTTTGGTTGCAGTTTGGCTAAACATTCGGCTTCGCCTTGATCAATTCGACAAACGCCGTGCGCTGCGGCAACGCAGGGCTGATCGCCACTGCGTGCAAACCCGAATGGGCCGTGGCAATCGCGCTGGGCAGGACTGTGGCCAGCGCGGTATGGCGCACGATTTCAATGATCGCGCTGATGTACCGTTTCTACGAAATGCTGCAGGTCTACGGCTCCACCCTCAAGGCCCTGGATAGCAAGTACCTGCCCACCAAACCCTTCTGAATCGGCAACGACCGTCTACGCTCTTGGCACACAGACAAGAACGAGGGACGGACCATGAAGGCAATGCTGCGCATCACCTGGCTGCTGCTGTTGTGTTGCAGCCAGGTACACGCCGCAACCGTTGAGGAAGCGGACGCGCAAGCCGCCAAGGCTTTGCTGGAAAAAGCCTTGGCGTATTACCAGACCCAGGGCGACAAGGCCTTCGCCGCCTTCAGTCGCCAGGGCGAATTCATCGACCAGGACCGCTACGTGTTCGTGGTCGATACCCAGGGCGTGCTGCTGGCCAGCGGCGGGCCCTCTTCCGCCTTGATCGGTCGCGACGTCAGCGAAGTGCTCGGGCCGGATCTGCGCCAGTCGTTCAAGGACGCACTCAAGGTGCCCGAAGGCCAAGGCATCCAGCAGGCCGACTACCGTTGGCAGAACTGGAACGACGGCAAGGTCGAGCACAAGCATGTGTTCTACCAGCGCGTCGGCGAACGCATCCTCGCGGTGGGTTACTACCTGCCACGGGCCACCCCGGAACAGGCGCGGGCGCTGCGCAACAAGGCGGTAGACGCACTGGTCAAGGACGAGGCCGGCACACTCAAGGCGATCAATTCATTGCAGGGCGGTTTCCTGCAGGATGACCTGTATGTGTTTGTGGTCGATCTCAACACCGGGCGCTACGTGGCCCATGGCACCAACCTGCGGCTGATCAACACCGACTTCAGCAAGATCAAGGACCCCGACGGCAAGCCGGTGGGCGAACCGATCCTCAAGCTGATGAGCGAGCAGGACCAGGGGGAATACAAGTACCGCTGGAAGAATCCGGTGACTGGCAAGGTGGAGAATAAGCATGCGTACTTGCGCAAGAGTGGGCATTACATGGTGGCGGTGGGTTACTACAGCCCCTGAGGATAAAATGCAGTCAAAAACTGTGGGAGCGGGCTTGCTCGCGAATGCGGTGGATCAGTCAAAGATATTTCGATTGATCCACCGCATTCGCGAGCAAGCCCGCTCCCACATAAGCCAGTTCCTACAGTCGGATATTGTGGTGTTCGTTATTCGATGGCTTCGTAGGGAAGTCCCACATAATTCTCGGCAATGGTCCTACGCCCCGCTTCGGAATGAATGAAGTACTCCAGCTCACTCTCTGCAATCCGTTGGCTAAACCCATCCGCCTCAGGAAACTGATGCAACATCGAAGTCATCCACCAGGAAAACCGCTCCGCCTTCCACACCCGCCGCAGGCAGATTGCCGAGTATTTCGCCAAGAGATCCACACGCCCCTCGCCATACACTTTGAGCAAAATGCGGTACAAGGTGCTCACGTCACTCGCGGCCAGGTTCAAGCCCTTGGCCCCGGTGGGCGGCACGATGTGCGCCGCATCGCCGAGCAGGAACAGGCGCCCGTACTGCATCGGTTCCACGACAAAGCTGCGCAAGGGCGCGATGCTTTTCTCGATGGACGGTCCGGTCACCAGTTTTGCGGCCAATTCGCCAGGCAGGCGGGTTTTCAGCTCATCCCAGAAGCGTGCGTCTGACCATTCATCCAACGGCTCCTCCACCGGCACTTGCAGGTAATAGCGGCTGCGGGTCGGCGAACGCATGCTGCACAGGGCAAAGCCACGCGCGTGCTTGGCGTACACCAGCTCGGCATGCACGGGCGGGGTGTCGGCGAGGATGCCGAGCCAACCGAAGGGGTACACACGCTCGAATATTTTCCGTGATTCTTGCGGAATCGACTGACGGGCAACGCCGTGGAATCCATCGCAACCGGCGATGTAGTCGCACTCCAGGCGAAAGGCTTCGCCCTGATGTTCGAAGGTAAGCCATGGCCGATCACTTTTCACATCATGGGGCTGCACGTTGCGCGCTTCATAGAGGGTGCTGGCGCCTGCTTCGGCGCGGGCGTGCATCAGGTCGCGGGTGACTTCGGTCTGGCCGTAGATCATCACCGACTGGCCGCCGGTCAATGCCTTGAGGTCGATGTGGGTGAGCTGGCCGTTCAGGGCCAGTTCAAAACCATCGTGCACCAGCCCTTCACGGTCCATGCGCTGGCTCACACCGGCTTCGCGCAACAGATCGACCATGCCTTGCTCCAGCACCCCGGCACGGATGCGGCCTTGTACATAATCGGCGCTTTGGCGTTCCAGGATCAGGGTCTGGATACCGGCGTTATGCAGCAGCTGGCCGAGCAACAATCCTGAAGGACCGGCGCCAATAATGGCGACTTGAGTTGTCAGGGTTTTCATTATTCTTATCGCCTGTGCATTCCACCCGAACGGATTGAGTGAAAGAGTTGTCATTGGTCGTGTGGCTGACATTTTTCACTTGAGTCACCGGCATAAGAAGGTGAAAACTGAGCCAAAGCCTGCGCTTTTTGCCAATCGGGGCGATTACCGCACCACTCTCCTGGGTATCGGATTGAAACCATGACCAAAACCGCGATTCCGGTCTTCAAGCTTTACGGGGAGGACCAGCAATGGCCGACCCCCGATTTGTTGCACTGCGAAACCATTTCCCGGCGCAGTCGGGAATACCAGTGGGAAATCCAACCCCACCGGCACGCGGATCTGTGCCAATTGTTGTACGTGCACAAAGGCCAGGCGCACCTGGAAATCGAAGGCCAACGCACCACGATCAACGAGGCGACACTGCAGGTGCTGCCGCCGCTGTGCGTGCATGGGTTTCGGTTTGCCGAAGATGTCGAGGGCTACGTGGTAACACTGGCGGCGCCGCTCGTCAGCCACTTGCAGGCGCAACTGGGGGGCACGGTAGATGGCCTGCAGGCCTTGGGAAATTATCCGGCAGGCAAGGACAGCGATTACCTCAACCACCAGTTCGCCCGCCTGCAGGACGAATACGCCGATGAACAACCGGCGCGGGACATGATGATGCACGCCCTGGTCAGCGTGCTGCTGGTGTGGATCAGCCGCCAGGCGATCCAGCGCCGTCACCCACGGGCGCCGCGCGGGCGCGAGTATTTTCGGCGGTTTACCCAGCTGGTGGAGCAGCATTACCGCGAGCATCCGAAGATTGAGGACCTGGCCCACAAGCTGGGGATCTCGGTCTCACACCTGAACGGCACATGTCGGGAATTGGGTGGGCAACCGGCGTTGCAGATCATGCATGACCGCCAGTTGCTGGAGGCCAAGCGCCTGCTGACTTACACCAGCATGAGCATCAATGAAATGTCCGAGGTGCTGGGGTTCTCCGACCCGACGAACTTCTCGCGGTTGTTTCGTCGACGGGTGGGGTTTTCGCCGAAGGCGTTTCGTGAGCAGCTGAAGGCCGAAGCAACACAGAGCTAGAAAGGTGGAAACGAATTTTATGTGGGTATGGGCTTGTGTGGGAGCGGGCTTGCTCGCGAAT
Organism: Pseudomonas sp. B611; assembly: GCF_055407965.1. Taxonomy (NCBI): domain Bacteria; kingdom Pseudomonadati; phylum Pseudomonadota; class Gammaproteobacteria; order Pseudomonadales; family Pseudomonadaceae; genus Pseudomonas; species Pseudomonas sp. B611. The sequence continues at coordinate 852,243 of NZ_JBUZST010000001.1, read as the reverse complement.
ACGGTGTGTCAGCCACCCGATGAGTCGACTGAACCACCGCATTCGCGAGCAAGCCCGCTCCCACACAAGCCCGCTCCCACATTAAATTTCCAGCAGGCCGGACTTAGCGCAACGCGCTGAAACTGCCGGTATGCGGAACACATTGGTCCTGATGACAGCTGATCGCAAAGCTCGGCTGCATGCGGGTTTGCTCGACGCGGTAGGCGGCAGTGCCGTACAGCGCGCTGGCAAGCGCGCAGAGGGAGAAAATCATCAGGTACTTTCTGGTTTTGATGCTCATGGCACAGACCTCTGAGCGGGACTACAAGGTGCTGTTTAAAGCATAGGCCAGCCGCGGCGAGTTGCCATTATTGGGCGACATTCAACCGGTTTATATCAGCCTACAAACCGACGTCCCATGCTGGCTCCTGCGGAAACCTCACGACCAGAAAATCCAACAAGCTGCGCAACGCCGACGGCATGTGCTTGCGCGAGGCGTACACCGCGTAGATGTTCATCTGCCGGGGCTCGGCCTCGGGCAGCAGGCGCACCAGTTCGCCACGGCGGATGTGATCGCCCGCCTGATAGCTGGGCAGCATGCCAATACCGGCACCGGCCAGCGTCACGCGCAACAGGGTACTGGCCTCGTTGGCGGTGATATTGCCGTGCACCGGCACCGACACGTGCTCACCGCCCTCCTCGAAATGCCACAGGCTTTTGCCGAAGTAGGAATGGGTGAGGCAGTTATGCCGCGCGAGGTCTTCGACTTTCTGCGGCGCCGGATGCTCCAGTAGGTACGCGGGGCTGGCGCACACCACGGAGCGACAGACGGTCAAGCGCCGGGCGATCAGGTTGGGGTCCAGGTCCGTACTGGTGCGAATGGCCAGGTCGATCCGCTCATCCACCAGGTTCACCGTGCGGTCGAGCATTTGCATGTCCACCGTCACCAGCGGGTAGCGCTGGACGTATTCGGCGATGACGTCGGCCAACTGCGCCTGGCCGAACGAGGTGCTGACGCTCAGGCGCAACAGGCCACGGGGCGCGTCGTCGGGTTCGCTGACGGCGGCCTGCATGTCGCAACTCAGCTCCAGCAGTTGCCGGCAACGCGGCAGGGTTTCGCTGCCGGCGGCGGTCAGGCTGAGCTTGCGCGTGGTGCGATGCAGCAGGCGTGCGCCGACCCAGTCTTCCAGCTCCGCCAGGTAGCGCGAGACCACCGGGCGCGACAGGTCCAGATGGTCGGCGGCGGCGGACTGGCTGCCCAGGTCCACCACGGTGACAAACACGCGCATTGCTTGAAGACGATCCATGATTTGCCCGATTTTAGAAACAAACTATGTCCCAGCATCGCATTTTTAGTTGCGTTTGGTGCAACTAAGCTCTGTGCATCCTTTGAATCGACTGCTGGAGCTGCCCGATGCTGTCCACCCTCAAGCGCTTTACCCTAGCCACCGCCGCCCTGGCCTTCGTCGCCCATGCGGCCGCGGCCGACCTGACCCTCGACGTGTATAACCCAGGCGAAGCCGCAATCTTCCCGGTCAGCTCGGTGCTGGTCAGCGGCGCGAAAGACGCGATCCTGGTGGACGCGCAATTCGGCAAGGCCCAGGCCGAACAGCTGGTGCAGAAGATCCGCGCCAGCGGCAAGCACCTGACCACCATCTACATCAGCCACGGAGACCCGGACTACTACTTCGGCCTCGACACCCTCACCGCAGCGTTCCCCGACGCCAAGGTGCTGGCGCCGCAACCGGTGGTCGATCACATCAAGGCCACGGTGGCCGGCAAGCTGGAATTCTGGGGGCCGAAAATGGGCGCCGACAAGCCGGCTAAAACCATCGTGCCGGACGTGCTGCCAGGCCGCAGCCTGAGCCTGGAAGGCCAGCAACTGGAGGTCATCGGCCTCGACGGCCCGCAGCCGGACCGCAGCTTTGTGTGGATTCCGTCGATCAAGGCCGTGGTCGGTGGCGTGGTCGTCGCCGAGAACATCCACCTGTGGATGGCCGACACCCAGAGCGCGCAGTCCCATAAAGACTGGCTGGCGACACTGCAACGCATCCAACAGCTGAAACCGCAGACAGTGATCCCGGGCCACTACCTCGGCACACCGACGCTGCAATCGGTGGCCTTTACCGCCGACTACATCAAGGCCTTCGATATCGAGACCGCCAAGGCCAAGGATTCCGCTGCCCTGATCGCGGCCATGAAAAAGCGTTACCCGACCCTCGCCGACGAAAGCTCGCTGGAGCTCAGCGCCAAAGTCGCCAAGGGCGAAATGAAGTGGTGAATGGTTTCAAAACCCTATCGAACTGGAGAACGTCATGAGCAAGATTGCAATCATTGGTGCCACCGGCCGTGCCGGTAGCCAACTGCTGGAAGAAGCGCTGCGTCGTGGGCATACCGTTGTGGCGATCGCACGCAATATTGAATCCATCGACGCGAAACCTGGTGTGACAGTCAAGCAGGCTGATGCCTTGAACGCTGACGAACTGCAACAGGCTGTCAATGGAAGTGATGTAGTGATCAGTGCTGCACATTTTGCGACCGTGCCAGCCGAGGCCGTAATCGGTCCGGTGAAAAAAGCCGGTGTGAAGCGCTTGCTGGTAGTCGGTGGTGCAGGATCTTTGTTGCTGTCGACCGGCGAGCGCGTCATCGACAGCGCTGGATTCCCCGAGGAATATCGTGCCGAGGCAAGTGCAGGCAGCGCGTTCCTAGACAAGTTGCGTCACGAGAAAGAGTTGGATTGGTCATTCCTGTCGCCGTCAGCAGAGTTCGTTGAAGATGTGCGTACAGAGGACTTCCGCTTAGGCCAGGACCACCTGCTCATCAGCAGTAAAGGCAGAAGCTGGATCAGCTTCTCCGACTACGCCATTGCGTTGATCGATGAAGTTGAATCGCCAAAACACTCGCGCCAACGTTTCACCGTGGGCTACTGACACAACCGGATCAAAACTGTGGGAGCGGGCTTGCTCGCGAAAGCGGTGTGTCAGTCAAAGATGTTCCAACTGACCCACCGCATTCGCGAGCAAGCCCGCTCCCACATTTGGATTCTCAGTGTTGTGCAGATTGTGCCTGGCTGACCAACCAATTCATTAAAGCCTCAAGCCCCTCCGACGGCACCGTCTCCGGCGGATATACCAGGAAATACCCCATCCCCGTCGGCACCCTCAACTCAAACGGCATCACCAACCGCCCCGCCTTCACATCCTCGCCAATCAGCGCACTGTCGCCTATCGCCACGCCGGAGCCTTGGGACGCTACCGTCATTGCCAGATCCAGGGTTTCAAAATGATGCCCCTGGGCCAGGTTGCTCAAGTGTGTGTTCGCGGCTTTCAGCCACAGCGCCCAATCCCGCTCGTCTCGCGTAGGGTGCAACAGCACCTGTTGCTGCAAATCCAGCGGGCGCTGCAAGTCGCCCAGCAGCGCGGGCGCGCAGACCGGTGTAAGTTGCTCATCGAATAAATGCCGCGCCTCGGGTGGTTGCTCGGCGATGGGCGCGTAGATCAGCGCCGCATCGAATTGTTCGCGGCGAAAGTCCACGCTGTAAGCCACGGTGGTGGTGAGTTCCACCGGCACGTCCGGGCGTTCTTTTTGCCATTGCATCAGGCGCGGCAGCAGCCAGCGCATCACGCAGGTGGACGCCTTGAGTTGCAGGGTCTGGCGACGGCGGCCGATCTGCTCCACGGCGTCACCGATCAGGCCGAATACCTGCTGCGCGCGCAGTGACCATTCACGGCCTTCATCGGTGAGGCTCAAGCCGCGCGCCTGGCGTTGGAACAGCGCATAACCCAAATGACTTTCCAGCCCGGCGATCTGCCGGCTCACCGCACCTTGGGTGATGTGCAATTGCTCGGCGGCGCGGGTGAAGTTGCAGCACTGGGCGGTCACCCAAAAGGTGTGCAGCGCGGGCAGCGGCGGAAGACGTTTCATTGGGGCGCAGCCATGACGTGAGGACATGGCTAGTATGACTTTTTATCGATTGTTGCCGCTACCGGCCAGCCGCTCCAATACCGCCTCGAATCCATAACAAGAGCGACCTCAATGGCGACCTGCGGCGAAGTATTGGTCAACCTCCTCGAAGGCTACGGCGTGGACCAGGTGTTTGGCATCCCCGGCGTGCACACCGTGGAGTTGTATCGCGGCCTGGCCCGCTCGGGCATCCGTCACGTCACCCCGCGCCACGAACAGGGCGCCGGTTTTATGGCCGACGGCTACGCGCGCACCAGCGGCAAGCCCGGTGTGTGTTTCATCATCACCGGCCCGGGCATGACCAATATCACCACGGCCATGGGCCAGGCCTATGCCGACTCGATCCCGATGCTGGTGATTTCCAGCGTGCAATCGCGCAGCCAATTGGGCGGCGGGCGTGGCAAGTTGCATGAGCTGCCGAACCAGGGCGCGATGATGGCCGGTGTCGCCGCGTTCTCCCATACCTTGATGTCGGCAGCGGAGTTGCCCGGCGTGCTGGCGCGGGCGTTCGCATTGTTCCAGGCCGGGCGGCCGCGACCGGTGCATATCGAGATTCCGCTGGATGTGCTGGTGGAAAACGCCGATGCCCTGCTGGGCAGCGAGCCGGTCAGCGTGGCGCGCGCAGGGGCCGCGCCGGCGGCGGTGAAGCAGATGAGCCAGTTGCTGGCGGCGGCCAAGCGGCCATTGATTCTGGCCGGTGGCGGCGCCATCGATGCGGCGCCCGAGTTGGCCCAGCTTGCAGAAGCGCTGGGCGCGCCGGTCGCGCTGACCATCAACGCCAAAGGCCTGCTGCCTTCAACGCATCCGCTGCTGATCGGCTCAACCCAAACCCTGGTCGCCACTCGCGCCCTGGTGGCCGAAGCGGACGTGGTGCTGGCCATCGGCACCGAGCTGGCCGAGACCGACTATGACGTCACCTTCGCCGGCGGCTTCAAGATCCCCGGCGCCTTGCTGCGCATTGATATCGACGCCGACCAGACCGTGCGCAACTACCCGCCGCAGGTGGCGCTGGTGGCCGACGCGCAGATCGCTGCCGAGGCGCTGCTCAGCGAATTGAACCGCCAGCCGCTGCCTGCGCGTGATGCAGATTGGGGCGCGCACCGCGTCGCCCAACTGTGGGCCGAACTGGCGCCCACCTGGGACGCCGCCACCCGCGCACAAACCCTGTTCCTCGACACCGTCCTGCAAGAACTGCCCGCCGCCGTCATCGTCGGCGACTCCACGCAACCGGTATACAGCGCCAACCTCACGCTGAACCTCGACCACCCGCGCCGCTGGTTCAACTCGTCCACCGGCTACGGCACCCTGGGCTATGCATTGCCCGCCGCCATCGGCGCGTGGCTGGGGCGTGGCGACGGGCAACCGGTGGTGTGCCTGATCGGCGACGGCGGCCTGCAATTCACCCTGCCGGAACTGGCCAGCGCCGTGGAGGCACGCACGCCGATCATCGTGCTGCTGTGGAATAACCAGGGCTACGAAGAGATCAAGAAATACATGGTCAACCGCGCGATCGAACCGGTCGGCGTGGACATCTACACCCCGGACTTTATCGGCGTGGCCAAGGCACTCGGTTGCGCCGCCGAACGCATCCACGGCATCGAACATTTGCGCAGCGCCCTGCGCGCCGCGACGGACCGCCAGGGGCCGACGCTGATTGAAATCGACCAGACACTTTGGATGCAGGCGGTGGCGCAATGAACGGTGTGTATATCAACGGTGAGTGGCGTGAAGGCAGCCCGGTGTTGGAGGTGATCAACCCGGCCACCGAAGCGCTGCTGGCGCACGTCAGCGTGGGCGACGCCGCGGCGGTGACACTGGCGGTGGATGCCGCCAGCGCAGCCTTTGCCGACTGGTCAAAAAGCACCGGCCGTGATCGCGCCGCGCTGTTGCGCAAGATCGCCGAGGGCGTGGGCGCGCAGCGTGAACAGCTGATGCACTTGCAGTCGAGCAACAACGGCAAGCCGCTGTTCGAGGCGGGCATCGATGTGGATGACGTGATCGCCACGTTCGAATACTACGCCGGCATCGCCGAAGCGCTGGACGCTGGCCAGGACAGCCCGGTCGAGCTGCCCAGCACCGATTTCAGCGCACGCCTGCGCCGTGAACCTTGCGGCGTGGTCGGGCTGATCGTGCCGTGGAATTTCCCGATGGTGACCACCGCCTGGAAACTCGCTCCGGCCCTTGCCGCGGGTTGCTGCGTGGTGCTCAAACCGTCGGAAGTCACGCCGCTGGCCGAGCTGCAACTGGCGCGGATCATCGCTGAGGCGGGCTTGCCGGCGGGCGTGTTCAACCTGGTGTGCGGCACAGGCTTGGCAGTGGGCGCACCGCTGGCGGCGGACCCTCGGGTGGCGAAGATTTCCTTCACCGGCAGCAACGCGGTGGGCGTGCAGGTGATGCAACGCGCGGCCGAAACCATCAAGGGCGTGAGCCTGGAATTGGGCGGTAAATCGTCGCTACTGGTGCTGGCGGATGCCGACCTCGACCTGGCCGTGGAGCTGGCGTGTGGCGGTGGATTTTTCAACGCCGGGCAGATCTGTTCGGCGACCAGTCGTGTGCTGGTAGCTGACAATTTGGCCGACGAATTCCTACGCCGCTTACAGCTGCGCGCTGAAGGCATCCGCGTGGCTGATCCGTTTAGCGACGACGTGGAAATGGGCGCGCTGATCAACCGCGTGCAGTACCAGCGGGTGCTCGGGCATATCAGGCGTGGCATCGAGGATGGCGCGCGGTTGCTGTGTGGCGGTGAGCGTCCTGAGGGGTTGGAGAAAGGCTTTTTCATTCGGCCGACGGTTTTTACCGATGTACCGCTGGACAGTGCGTTGTGGAACGAAGAGATCTTCGGCCCGGTGTTGTGTGTCAGACGTTTTGCCACTGAGGACGAGGCTGTTGCCTTGGCCAACGACAGCGATTTCGGCCTGGTGGCCAGCGTGGTCAGCGCCAATGCCGACACCGCCGAGCGCGTGGCCAATGCCTTGCAGGCCGGGCTGGTGTGGATCAACGCGCCGCAGGTGATCTTCCCGCAGACGGCGTGGGGCGGCTACAAGCAGAGCAGCATCGGCCGCGAGCTGGGGCCGTGGGGGTTGGCGGCGTTTCAGGAGGTCAAGCATGTGATCAGATCCGTCTGACACCGAAGCTCCCCTGTGGGAGCGGGCTTTTGTGGGAGCGGGCTTGCTCGCGAATGCGGTGGATCAGCCACAGATGTGTCGGCTGACACTCCGCATTCGCGAGCAAGCCCGCTCCCACATAAGCCAGTTTCCACATTTAGAGAGGTGGTGTGTCAGTCACCCGCATTTTTTAGATAGCGCCTGCGACTTTCTCATTTGCCCCCCTGCCCCACCCATGGCCTGATTCGCCCTCGCTCATTCAAGGCAGGCCCATGGAAAACGTTCAGGCAAAACCCACCACCGCCGTTTGGCTGATGATCAGCGTGGTGCTGGTCGCCCTTAACCTGCGTCCGTCGATGGCGGCCGTGGGCCCGTTGTTGTCGTCGATTCGCGGCGACGTGCCGCTGAGTTTCAGCAGCGCCGCGTTGCTGACCATGTTGCCGGTGATGGCCATGGGGCTGGCGATGTTTTTCGGCATGGGCGTGGCCAGGCGCCTTGGTGAGCACCGCAGCATTGTGCTGTCACTGTTGGTGATTGGCGTGGCGACGCTGTCGCGGTTGTTTCTGGATTCGGCACTCGAGTTGATCGTCAGTGCGATTGCCGCCGGGGTCGGGATTGCCTTGATCCAGGCGTTGATGCCGGCGCTGATCAAGTCGCGGTTCAGCGACAACGTTTCACTGTTCATGGGGTTGTACGTCACCGCCATCATGGGCGGCGCGGCGTTGGCGGCGTCGTTCGCGCCGTTTGTGCAGGTGCAGACCGGCAGTTGGCGTATCGGCCTGGCGGTGTGGGCGGTGCTCGCCGGGTTGGCGCTGGTGTTCTGGTATGCGCAGCGCTCGGCTTTGCCGCCGTTGGTGCCGGCCGGTTCCACCCGGCAGGAATCGTTTTTCGGCAACCGTCGCGCCTGGCTGCTGGCGATCTTTTTTGGTCTTGGTACGGCGTCCTACACCTGCGTACTCGCCTGGTTGGCGCCGTACTACGTGGAGCAAGGCTGGAGTGAACAGAGCGCCGGTTTGTTGCTGGGTTTTTTGACCGCAATGGAAGTGGTCTCCGGCTTGGTCACCCCGGCCATCGCCAACCGGCGCCAGGATAAACGCGGGGTGGTCGCGGTGCTGCTAGTGCTGATCATCCTCGGCTTCTGCGGCCTGATCCTCAGCCCACAACACCTCAGCCTGTTGTGGCCTTGCCTGCTGGGCCTGGGCATTGGCGGTCTGTTCCCGATGAGCCTGATCCTGTCCCTCGATCACCTCGACAACCCGCGCCGCGCCGGTGGCCTGACGGCCTTTGTACAAGGCATCGGCTACCTGATTGCGGGCTTGTCACCGCTGATCGCGGGGATGATCCGTGACCAGTTGGGCAGCTTCGAATGGGCCTGGTGGTCGCTAACGGCGGTGGTCGTGGTGATGCTGCTGATCGTCACGCGCTTCAATCCCAAGCATTACGCGCGGCATATCCGCTGACGTCGTGTTGCTAACAGTATTTGTCCCACGCCAAACATAGAAACGACCTACAGAGCTTTCTAATGGTACGGCCGTTCCGTTAAGCTTTTGCGCTGTCTTGTACTGAGTTCGGTACAACGGGTTTACGGACGAAACCGATGTTAAACAGTAACTTGCTCAGAAAGCTCGATATGCAGGACCTGATGGTGTTTATCGCCGTCTACGACCAGAGCAGCGTTACCGACGTGTCCGAAACGTTGTTCGTCAGCCAGTCCACCGTGAGCTACAGCCTGAAGAAACTGCGCACCAGTTTTGAAGATGAGCTGTTTATCAACACGCGGGCGGGCATGCGTCCGACGTACAAGGCCACCAGCATGTACGGCCATGTACAGAAGATCCTCGAAAGCATCAACCTGTGCCACGCCGGTGGCCAGGCGTTCGATCCGACGCAAAAGGCGGTGACCTTCAATGTGTGCGCGCCGGAATACTTCGAACAGTTGATCCTGCCGCGCCTGCTGAAGACCTTCGACCGTGCCGACCTGCCGGTGATCGTCAATGTGCAGAAGCTGGAGACGGACATCCCCGCTGACGACCTGCGCGAAGGCCGCCTGGACCTGGTGATCTGCTTCGGCCCGAACTTTCATCGCGCCCACAAAGACTTCAAGACGCAGATGCTGCTGGAAGACGACCTGGTGTGTGTGTTCGACAAGCGCTCAGCGCCGAGGGAGCCCGCGTTCAGCCTGCAATCCTTCGTCGAACGGCGCCATGTGTTCCCCACGCCGTGGACCTCCGACACCAACATGATCGACGGCTGGCTGGGGCGCCAGGCCCACAAGCGCCAGGTGATCGCCCGCGCCAACAGCTACGGCGCGGCGCTGAAGATGATCACCGGCACCGACTTCATCGTGACCCTGCCGCGCCGCGTGCAAAAACTGCTGGCACCGGCCAGTGTGTTTGGCCATTGCGAAGCGCCCAACGGCTTGCCGGGGTTCACCCTGGATATGCAGTGGAATGAAACCAGCGAACAGGACAGTGCCAATACCTGGTTTCGTGAGCAGGTGGTGAAGGTGTGCGCGGATCAGGGCTTGTTGTAGTCCATCAGCCGATGGCGACTTTGCTGTAGGAATCGCGATCCATGTCTACTAGCAGGACACTCAGCTGAACCTGGATACCCTCTGGCCAGTCGCCCAGATCCTGCAAGGCTGCCAGCAGGCTTTCCGACAACTGCTTCTTGACCTGCGGTGAGCGACCGCTGAGCAGTGACAACTTCACCGCGACAAAGCCGCGTGGATCGAGGGACGTGCCCACCTGGAACGTCTCAACCTTGACCGCTCGACTTTTGATATCGAATTCGGACCCGAACTGGCCAGACACCATCAGCACGTTATTGAGCCGCAACAGGGTTTTCTCAACGGCAAGGCCTGTCAGGTTGGCGGTGTATTCCAGGTGCAGGTGTGGCATGGGTGGCTCCGAGACAAACGTAGGAAGATTCCTAGATATATCACGGATAAAACCCTCAGGCTTGGCTTGCCTGCCCTCGGTCACTCATAAACGCTTCCAGCCGTGAGCGCACCCAGCGCTCGGCCGGGTCGGTGTCCACATGACTGAGCCAGACCATGGACAAATCCAGGGTCGGCGTTTCGAACGGGAACGGCTCACAAAACAGGTGGCCCGACACGGCCATGGCCTCGGCGGTGTAGTCCGGCAGGCTGGCGATCAGATCGGTACCGGCCAGCAGTGCCGGCAATGCGCTGTATTGCGGCACCGACAACACCACCTGGCGCTTGCGGCCGATTTCCGCCAGCCACTCATCGGCAAACCCCGACACGTTGGCGGTGTGGGACACCAGCACATGAGGGCGTGAGCAATATTCATCGAGGGTCAACGGTGTGTCGGACGCATCGGCACGCAGGATGCGCGGGAGAATATGGCGCAACAGCTTGCGTTTGGCATTCGCCGGCAGGCCACGGGTCTGGGTGATGCCCACGGTGATGTCGCCGGACGCGAGCAGGTCGGGAATGCGCCAGTAGTCCACGTGCTGCACCACGAACACCACGTTCGGCGCTTCCCGGCGCAAGCTGCGCAGCAACGGTGGCAACAGGCCAAACTCGACATCATCGGACAGGCCGATGCGAAAGGTCATGGTGCTGATGGACGGGTCGAAGTCGTGGGTCAGGCTCAAGGCCGACGACAGCGAATCCAGGGCTGGCGACAGGTGCTGGATGATTTCCTCGGCGCGCGCCGTGGGTTCCATGCGGTGGCCGACGCGAATGAACAGCGGGTCGTTGAATAATGTACGCAGGCGGTTGAGGGCCGAACTGATGGTGGGCTGGCCGAGAAATAGTTTTTCGGCAACCCGCGTGACGTTGCGCTCCAGCATCAGTGCTTCGAAGACCACCATCAGGTTGATGTCGGCCTTGCGTAATTCATTGCGATTCATCGGCGCCTGCCCCTTCCCCAAGACAAGCCGCAGTTTAGAAAGCCCGTGGGGCTGCGTCTATGTGCACACTGTTCATCGGCAGGCTTTGGGACTATAAATCAGCTTTCCAGGGTCGCAGGAACACCATCGTGCTGGTTATTCTCGCCTTGGCCATTGTCGTGGCCGGGTTCTGCCTATGGATTGTCCGGTTTGTCGCACACCCCACGGTGAGGACGTTGCTGCGGGTGTTTGTCGGTTTGTGCCTGGCGGCGCTGGTCGCTTTCCTGGTGCTGGCCTCGGGGTTTCCCATTGCGCTGCTGGTCTCATAATCCAACGTACAGTCATTCTTTGAGCAAGGACCGCTGAATCATGAAATTTGCCTACACCATCATCTACGTGCCCGACGTGGCCGCCTCCCTGGAGTTCTTCGAAAAGGCCTTCGGTTTCAGTCGCCGTTTCCTGCATGAGTCGGGGACGTACGGTGAGCTGGAAACCGGTGAGACCACCCTTTCGTTTGCCGCGCATGAATTGGGCGAGATGAATTTCCAGGGTGGGCATGTGCAGGCGCATGCGTCCAAACAACCCTTGGGGATGGAAGTGGGGTTTGTCACCGAAGATGTGCTTGTCGCCCATGCTAAGGCTCTTGCGCAGGGCGCAACGGAGCTGTCGGCGCCGAGCGCCAAGCCTTGGGGGCAGGTGGTGTCTTATGTGCGTTGCCCGGATGGGACGCTGGTTGAGTTGTGCACGCCGATTTCGGGCTGAGTATTGGACCAATGTGGGAGCGGGCTTGCTCGCGAAGGCGGCGTGTCAGTCAGCGAATTTGCATCTGCCCCACCGCATTCGCGAGCAAGCCCGCTCCCACACAAGCCCACTCCCACATTTGATCTTCAGCGTCTGACGGATCAGGGCTTGAGCGGCCGCTCCTGATCCCTCTCGGAAAGCTCTGTGCCGTCATCTGGATGCTTCCAGGTCTGTGGCTTTTCTTCCTCACGTCGCCGGGGTTGCTCACCCTTTGGCGCTTCCCGTGGTTTCTGTTCGTCAGTCATGTCCATCTCCTGTCCTTAAGAATGGGTCGCACCTTCAAGCATAGAACAGCGCCGGCATTTTCGACGGGCTCACCAATTGATAGCCAACACGCATCAATCCATCCAAATTTGTCACTTATCATTTCTAAATGTGTCAGCCACTATCCTAAGTCTTAGGCGAAACAAGCACTTTAAAAAGAACGCTGGAGACACAAAACCATGACTAGCCCTACCAGGCCCGACGCTGCCCGCTCGAAAGTTGGCGCGGTATTTCGCGTTACTTCGGGCAACTTCCTCGAACAGTTCGACTTCTTCCTGTTCGGTTTCTACGCCACCTACATCGCTGCCGCGTTCTTCCCCGCCGCTAATGAGTTTGCGTCATTAATGATGACCTTCGCCGTGTTCGGCGCGGGCTTCCTGATGCGTCCGCTGGGCGCGATCATTCTGGGTGCCTACATCGATGACGTCGGCCGCCGTAAAGGGTTGATCGTGACCCTGTCGATCATGGCCAGCGGTACGCTGCTGATCGTGCTGGTGCCGGGTTATCACACCATTGGCTTGTGGGCACCGTTGCTGGTGCTGCTGGGCCGCTTGCTGCAAGGCTTCTCGGCCGGTGCGGAACTGGGCGGTGTGTCGGTGTACCTGGCAGAAATGGCCACCCCGGGCCGCAAAGGCTTCTACACCAGCTGGCAGTCGGGCAGCCAACAGATCTCCATCGTGGTTGCCGCCGCGCTGGGTTATGGCCTGAACGTGTGGATGGAACCTGCCGTGGTGGCCGATTGGGGCTGGCGTATTCCGTTTGCCGTCGGTTGTGTGATCATCCCGTTCATCTTTGTGCTGCGACGCAACCTGCAGGAAACCGAAGAGTTCGCCAACCGCAAACACCGCCCGACCATGCGCGAAGTGCTGGCCACCCTGGTGACGAACTGGACCGTGGTCATCGGCGGCATGCTGATGGTGGCGATGACCACCACCGCGTTCTACCTGATCACCGTGTACGCGCCGACCTTCGGCAAGACCGTGCTGCAACTGAGCACCTCAGACGCGCTGCTGGTGACCTTGCTGGTGGCCGTGTCGAACTTTGTCTGGCTGCCCATCGGCGGCACCCTGAGCGACCGTTTCGGCCGCAAGCCGGTGCTGATCGCCATGACGACGCTGACCGTTCTGACGGCTTATCCGGCACTGTCCTACGTGGTCAACTCGCCCAGCTTTGCCCATATGCTGGAAACCCTGCTGTGGTTCTCCTTCCTCTATGGCATGTACAACGGTGCGATGATCCCGGCCCTCACCGAGATCATGCCAGTGGAAGTGCGCGTGGCGGGCTTCTCCCTGGCCTATAGCCTGGCGACCGCGATCTTCGGCGGGTTCACCCCGGCGATCTCCACCTGGTTCATCCACATCACCGAAGACAAAGCCTCGCCGGCCTACTGGATGATGTTCGCGGCGGCCTGCGCCCTGTGTTCGACCCTGGCTCTGTATCGCCGCGCCAACACACGCGGGCAGGTGATGCAGGAGGCTGCGTAATGAAGCCGCTGCTGAACACCCTGACGGCCCTGGCTCTCGGCGCATTGGCGCTGACGGCCCAGGCCGAAGAGCTCAAGGTGATGACCTCTGGCGGCTTCACCGCTGCCTATAAACTGCTGGGCCCGCAATATGCCCAGCAGAGTGGCGACACCCTGGACACCATCCTCGGCCCGTCGATGGGCAAGGCGCCGGAAGCGATTCCCAACCGCCTGGCCCGTGGCGAACATGCGGACGTGGTGATCATGGTCGGCTATGCCCTCGATGAGTTGATCAAGCAGGGCAAGGTTGACAAGGCATCCCGCGTGGAACTGGCGGACTCGCGCATCGGCCTGGTGGTGAAGGCCGGCGCGGCCAAACCGGCAATCAGCACCGATGCCGAGCTTAAGGCCGTGCTGAGCCAGGCCAAGTCCGTGGCGTATTCGGACAGTGCCAGCGGCGTATATGTGGAGAAGGAGTTGTTCCACAAACTCGGCATGCCGGCCAAGGGCAACATGATCGAACGCATCCCGGTGGCCTCCGTGGTAGCCAAGGGGGACTACGAAGTCGGTCTGCAACAGGTCGCGGAATTGTTACCGGTGCCGGGGGTGACTTACGTCGGCAAAATCCCGGAAGACGTGCAGTCCGTGACGCGTTTTGCGGCGGGTATTCCGGTCAACGCCGAACACCCGGCCGAAGCCAAGGCGCTGCTGCAATTCCTCGCCTCGCCCGCGGCGCAACCGGTGGTGCAAGCCACCGGCCTGGACTCGGTGTCACGCTGAACGAAACGGCATCTCCCGCACCAACCGCTCCAACTCCAGCGCCGCCGGTGGCAATGTCCGCCCGCGGCGCTTGATCAAGCCCACATTGCGCATCACCTGCGGCTCCACCAGCGGCACACTGACCAGAATCGGGTGTTCGTTCGCCGGCATCGCAATCGATGGCACCATCGCCACCCCCAACCCTGCCTCCACCAGCCCGATCATGGTGGTCACGTGGTGCGTCTCGCAGATGCTCGGCTTTTTCACCCGCACGCCACGCAGCGCCTGGTCCAGCAGGAAACGGTTGCCGGAGGTCTTGTCCACGGTGATGTAGTCGTGCTCGTAGGCTTCGGCCCAAGGCACGCTCTCGCGCCCGGCCAACGGGTGATCGCGACGACAGGCCAGCACGTAGCGCTCCTGCAACAGCAACTCGAACTCCACTTCGTCGGCCAGGCTGCCGCTGAAACTCACGCCAAAATCCGCCTCGCCACTTTCCACCGCATTGCACACCTCACCGGCACTGGCATCCAGCACCCGCAGGCGAATCTTCGGATACAGCTTGTGGAATTCGGAAATCACGTGGGGCATGAAGTAGTACGCGGTAGACGGCACACAGGCGATGGTGACATTACCCATGCGCGTGGAGGCCACGTTGCTGATGCCCATCAGCGCGATGTCGAGGTCGTCGAGCATGCGCTCCACCTGCGGCAGGAACGCGCGACCGACCATGGTCAGGCTGACTCGCCGCGTGGTGCGCTCGAACAGCTTGACGTCGAGGGCGGACTCCAGCTTTTCGATGCGCCGGCTGAGGGCTGGCTGCGAAATACGGATGGCCTCGGCGGCGCCGCGAAAACTGCCTTTGTCTACCACAGCGCGGAAGGCTTGGAGGTCGTTGAGATCGAAGTTGATGATCACGAGGATGGGCCAGTGAGGTCGATTTGCCGAACATTATCGTACGAATGTAACGGCAACAGGCCTACGCGCATTTAAAAAACACCCTCACCTGCGTAGTCTGCATGCCGAATCCAATCGACTGAGCGATCAATGACCACCCCATCCAATAACAAAAACCCATTGCGTTTCTGGCGCCTCGCGGCGTGCCTCGTAGGCGCTCCGGTGATCGCCGCCCTCGGTTTCTTCGCCTGGCAAAGCTTCTACCCCGTAAGTGCGGCGACCGGTTGGAGCGTGCAAGTGGTACATCGCGACGTGGCGAAAGCGGCATCGCTGATGCCGTTGTCGGATGGTTCGCTGGTGGTCAGCCAGGAACTCGACAAGGGCAAGGGCAGCATCGTGCGCATCCTCCCCGACGGCTCGCGTGAGGTGGTGGTGGCCAACCTGTCAAAACCCGACGGCATGGTGCCAACCCGTGGCGGTTGGGTGTTCAGCCAGGAGTCAGACGGCTTACCCGTCAGCTTCTACAAGGACGGCGTGGTCACCAAACTGTTCAAGGGTGACAGCGTGCAAGGCCTGTGGGTTGAGGGCGACGACCTCTACGCCATCGAGGATCGCAAGCCGGCCGGCCGCCTGCTGCGTTACCGCTGGAGCGACCAGTCGCTGACCGTGTTGCGCGACCAGGTGCAGGAAGGTGAAGCCATCGTGCGCTGCACGGACGGGCGCCTGCTCTACAACGAGAAGCAAAAGGGCGTGGTGCGCGAGCTGACCGCCGACGGCAGCGACCCGGTGGTGCTGAGCAATTTGAACCAGCCGACCTTCCTGATGTGCGACGAGCGCGGGCTGTGGATCAATGAGGATGCCACGCATCGGGCGCGGTTGTTGCTGATCGATAAGCAGGGGCGCCAGCAGACCATTTTGTCGTTCCTCAAAGCCCCCCAGTCGATTGTGCCGAGCGGGCGCGGGACTTATTTGGTGGCTGAGGGTGGGAGAAGTCGGGTGTTGGAGTTGACGCCGGAGTAGCGTCTGCCCCGAGGCAGATCACGGCGGCTGAAATCGTGACGCCGGTAAACGACAATATTGAGAACGTTGAAACATTCCCCCAAGTCGGTTTGAAATGGAAAAAACTCTAATCACCTGCGCACTGATCGCTTGCCTGACCGGCTGTGTCGGTGCGCAGCTTTCACTTCCTGATGAAAAACACGAGGCTGTTTCAGATCAGCGGGATTCAACCGCGAAAGAAGCTGAGCGCGAATGGTGCGGCATGACGCTTTGGGTTGGGTTGCCACTGCCGCTGCAACTGCCGGTTTGCCAGTCACGTCCGCCTCCGTCTTACCTATATGCATGCGGTCCTTTCATGTTTCTGGGGCCGATCATGCAGAGCTATGAGGGAAATGCTTTGTGTGGGAAGTTTCTTTGATCGCCACTGGCGTACAAGAAAACTAACGGTTGCACGGGGCAAGCCCTATGCCAGACGCGTCGCATCGATAGCACTGATGATTACTATCGAAACGAGCGCCTGCTCGATATTCCCGACCGATTCATATAATCCTCGCCTGACTCCCTCCCCTCGCCTGGCTTCAGGCGACATGCACCTTGGAACCCCAACACCATGCCAAGCGCCAGCCAGGCCCCTAGCGGCCTTCCCGAACATAATCAACAAAGCGTCAAACAGCAGTGGCTGGCCATTCTCTCGGTGGCCGTGGGCGCCTTCGCCTTGGTCACCAGTGAATTTCTGCCGGTAGGCGTGCTCAACGACGTCGCCAGCGACCTTGGCATCAGCGCCGGCCATGCAGGCCTGATGGTGACCCTGCCCGGCATCATGGCCGCCCTCGCCGCGCCTTTGCTGTCGGTGTTTATTGGCACCATGGACCGTCGCTACCTGCTGATCAGCCTGACGCTGATCATGATCATCGCCAACTCGGTCGTCGCCTTCGCCAGCGACTTCAACCTGCTGCTGTTCGGACGCGTGCTGCTGGGCATCAGCATCGGCGGTTTCTGGGCCACGGCGATCGCCCTCAGCGGCCGCCTGGCGCCCAAGGGCGTGGGTGTCGCGAAGGCCACCTCGATCATCATGATGGGCGTGACCCTGGCCACCGTACTGGGCGTGCCCGTCGGCACCTGGCTGAGCGGCCTGATGGGTTGGCGCATGACCTTCCTGGTCACCGCGCTGGTGGGAGTGCCGGTGCTGCTGGCGCAGGTATTCCTGCTGCCCCGGCTCACCCCGGAAAAGGCCATTCGCGTCAGTGACCTGCCCGCGTTGTTTATCAACCCACAAGCGCGGGTCGGCTTGATCGCGGTATTGCTGATCGGCTTGGCGCACTTTGCTGCCTATACCTACGTCGCGCCGTTCTTCAAACAGAGCGCCGGCTTCGATGGGCCAACGATTGGTTCGCTGCTGCTGCTCTACGGCGTGGCCGGGGTATTGGGCAATATCTTTGCCGGTTTCGCCGCCAATCGCAGCGTGCGCAACACCTTACTGCTGGTAGCACTGATGATCGGCACCAGCACCGCCCTGTTCCCCCACTTCGCCACCGGCATGACCGGCGCAGCGATGCTGATCGCACTCTGGGGCTTCGCCTTCGGCGCCTTCCCGGCGTGCGCCAGCATCTGGATGTTCGTCGTCGCACCCAAGGACGTCGAACGTGGCATGCCACTGTTCGTCGCCCTCTTCCAGGTAATTATTGCCTTGGGCTCGTTCTTTGGCGGGCGCATCGTCGACCAGATGGGCAGCGCGGTGCTGCTGAGCCTGGCCACGATGTTGGTGGGCGCGGGCTTTGTGACGGTGTTGGTGTTGGGGCGCAAGGTGAGTAATAGCTTGGTGGCTCAGCCGGCCTGAGCAGAACGTTACCGTCCAAAAAAGCCTGCTGAGCATTGAGCCCAGCAGGCTTTTTCAGTTTTAGGCCGGAGCATCATTTCGGCAATCGCAGTTTCGGCAAATCATTCGTAATGAGCCCTCACACAATGGAACGTGTAAGCCCAAGCGCCTGAACTAGCCTTGAAAAGGTCGCCGACGTGGCGACAGGCTGATAAGGAGCTTATATGCCAACGAAGTATCGTGATGCGGTCACCGGGGAGTACGTGACAGAGGGTGAAGCAAAGAAAAGACCGAGGGAGACGGTAAGGGAGACGGATAAAAAACCTTCGCCAAAGCCGAAGGGTAAGAAGTAGGTTCGCGCGGGAGACGTGGACGCCATATGTCGAATCAGACTTGAAACCCTGACACTCTTGATCCAATGTAATGACAAACGTCATTACATGAGGAGTCTTCCATGGCATCCATAAACATTCGAATCGACGACGACCTGAAAGCTCGCGCCTATCTGGAGCTTGAGAGACTCGGCGTCACGCCTTCCGAACTGATGCGCCAGGCCCTGCAATACGTGGCAGATCGCGGTCAATTGCCTTTCAAGCCGGTCCTCATGACTGAAGACGATGAAGCCTTGATGGCCACCGTGCGGGAACGTTTGGCATCCCCCCAACGAGTAAGGGTTTCGATAGATGACCTATAGCCTTGATTTTGATGCGCGCGCATTGAAGGAATGGCAGAAACTCGGCAACACCATCCGTCAGCAGTTGAAGAAGAAGTTAGTGGAGATACTGAACAATCCACGGATTGAAGCCAATCGCCTGCATGGGCTGCCGGACTGCTACAAGATCAAGCTGCGCAGCAGCGGTTACCGGTTGGTCTATCAAGTCATTGATCAGGAAATCACGGTGGTAGTGGTGGCCGTTGATAAGCGCGAGCGTGATCAGGCTTATCAAAAGGCGGCAGAGCGTTTGAGCTAGTCATGCAATGGGTGGCCAATTACAAAAATCACCAAAACAAAAAAGCCCCGTAGCTTATTCAGCTACGGGGCTTTTTCTATGTAATGGCGGAGAGATAGGGGTTCGAACGCTTTGAAGCGGACGCCGGGGCCGGTTCAAGCCGTCTATCTCGGTGGTTTTGGGTTTTGGGATGGCGTGGAGATGCCTAGAAAGGCCTTGGGTTTGCCCTAGAAATGCCCTAAGTCTTCGTAAATTATCTATGACTGTCTCGCAATTGATGGGGACATCAGAAGCATCCGGATTCGTATTGAACGCACCATCATCCACCGCGCTAGAATCCGTCTGCGATTACGTTGCTCTCAGAGACCGCTAGCTGGAGTAGCACCAGCACACAAGTGACTAAGCCCTTCAGGTCGATCGCCCCAGCCAGATAGCATTACACGTAGCATCACTGTGCTACCATCAACGACTTTCAGCTGACGCCAGAGGCGTCGGCAATCATGGTCAATACGGACGAGCATGGCATGGACGATCAAACGCAGACTACACCTGATGCTAATCCAGATGCGCAAACTAAAAGCTCTGAGGTGAAGTCGCTCGTTGTGTTGAACGCATGTGCAGCAAAGTTTTTCAAGAAAAAACTCGGTGGCCTATTATTCTACGATAGTAATAAAGGAAGTGATTGGGATCTTGAGTCTCCAATATGTGTTGACTTTGTTAATCTCATTGGAAAAAAGTTTTCCAAAACTGGAAGAATCTACGGGTACGTAGATCCAAACATGCTCGCTGCTGCCGATAATTTCTCAAAATATTCCAGCAATGCCGATTTTGACGCGCTTGTCGCTGGCGTGATGGAACGGTTGTGCCACGAAGCAAACGACCCCGCACGCCGCTCTCTCAATGAAGGCTACGTGGTATTTTCACACTATCGTGATTACCGGCAGGTGGATCATCTCTTGATCGTTATGCTTGGCAAAAGGGGAGGATATGATTTTGACGATGACACAAATCTTAATCCCAGAGGGACGGAGAGTTTAAACCTCCAGGACTTTCGCCAAGCAGCCTGTATGGACCTGACAGAATTTAGAAAAGGATTCCCGCAGAATACAGGCGATTCCTATCTTTATTTTATTAATGGAAATTCAAAAAGCGAATTTTTCAACGTCGCACTGGGCTGCTCTGATTCAATGCCGGGAAAGGTCTGCGTTAATAACTTAAAAGAAGCCTTGGGTGCATACCTTACGGACCATGCAGGTGACTTGCCTTCCTCGGAACGGCGCACAATTCACAATCGTGTTGTTAGCTATATAGAAAACAAAGCCGGCGAACGTGTGCACCTTTCCGAAATCCAGCACGTTATTAATAAATGTCTTCAACCGGGATCGCCTCACCTTGGCGGCCTCATCAAATTTATTTCAGAAAACTCTGAGCGTTTTAAGGTAAGTGAAGAGTTCCAGCCCTCTGGTGTTGCCGCGAAGAGCATGGGATATGTCGATGTTAAATTACCCTCGGGTGAGTTCGCGGGCCGCTTGAAGCTAGACGCCGTAGCCGTTGGTGAGAGCAATGCCGACCTCAGCGTCGACAAGGATTTCGTGTATTTGAAAATCAAGCTTCCAACCGAGGTATCAAACAGACTCAAGGGCATAAACGCCGATGCCCACTCGTCAGGCTCAAAAAATGCTTGATCGTATCTCGCAGGATGATGATCAGCTCATACTCGATACGAAGTCTCTCGATATAAAAGACGCCCGTGAGTTTCTCAAAACTTATGGCTGTCACAGCCCTGACAGTCTGGATCTGATTGGGAATGAGCTTTTCCTGCTGAAGCCCTCAGCATGGGACGAGGGTTATGTGCCGTTCTTTACGAACGTCGAAACGATGTGGTTTTCGTTACGAACGCGCAGCACGAAGCCTGAACACATGCACATCATCGGCATGGACCAAGATCAACATGCGTCGATTTCCCGACTGTTATCCCTGTATTTTTTGGTCAGAGAAACACTCAAAACGCTCTGCCATAGCGAAGGCGACGACAGCCAGACTCTCAAATATATTTTCTTCAGCTCTAAAGAGTCACTTCTTTCAAAGCTAGAAGTCTCATATTTGATGGAGTGCTGTGACCTAATGAGCATTGAGGTCGATGACAAGGGAGTGAAGCACGCTCAAACAATTCATGCAGCCGCAATGGCCGATGATGACGTTCATTGTGAAGAACGGCGTCATGTTATGAGGGAAACGTTGACGGATTTTTTGAAAGATGAAAAAAACTGCAATATCTACATAATTATGGCATCCATCTCGACTTTCTACAAAAAATACAACGAACGCTATAAGGTTTATGTAAGTAAATTCTCAGTCAACAAAATTCTGACTGATATTGAAAGCGATTGTGTGAATTTTTTAGGAAAAGTTCAAGACGCAATTATTGCTCAGCAAACAAAAGCATTTGCCGTGCCTGGCGGCATAGTCGCAGTGGGTGCTATTTTAAAACCTGCCACAACCACTTGGGACTATCTAGTAATACTCGTCGGACTGATCATTTCGACCTGGATGATAACCTCTTTAAACAACAACGTAATCAGTCATATCAACCTGCTTTCGGAAGAATTTGAACGTTCAACCAAGAAATACGATGACATCGTTGTGGGCGTAGAAGATATTCAAGAAAAAATTGAAGACTCAAGGAAAAGTCTCTTAGACTCGTCTAAATTAGCTAACGCCAAGCTTAATGGGCTAACTCGAGTATGTTGGTTGATTTTCATATTGATAAGCTTGATCTTGCTAAAGCGCTTCTTGGAGGCTGATCAGCTTTGAAAAAAGGGCACACCACTGCACTAGCTGCCGTTGATGGCCGGCAGCTATCGGCCGATTCTGTTGAAAGCAGTCGACTTCGAACTCCACGGCAGAAAAGTACACGCCTGAGATTGAAATCTGAATTCTTGGCAGTAAGTTCGGGGCTCGGATTTCACATAGCAGCGTGCAAAAGAGGTCTTTTCACACATACGTATTCGAGCGTTTTGGGCAAGCCGACTTTTTCAACACAATCGGCCAAAAAGAGTCAGTCGGATCTTTCTACAAAACTAAGGGCTATTCATACTGCTAATCTTAAGAAAGCAGAGGTCAGGCATCGTGGTGCGAACCAATGTCGACATACGTTTGCCAGTCAAATGCTGTCGAGCTACGTGCCGGTCGAGTGGGTAGCTCGGCAGCTGGATCATGCGGATACCACCATGGTGAGAAGGCACCACGGCAGGTGGATTCCAAAAGATACCAAAAGCATGGCGGGCATCGTTTCAAAAATGCTCGGCCTTAGGCATTGACTAGTCTTAAACAATTAAATATGCATGACACCGTAGGTGTACCAACTGAAAGCACCTAAACTTAACCACCACCTCTTCAAAAACATATTTGCGAACCACAAATATGCCATGAAATAGATACCGCACCCTTGCATAAAGATTAATGCATTTAGCAAAACACCATTCACCCTCCTTTTAACTAACGAGTGTTGACAGTATAAAGCTTTGACTTCTCTACAGCACCAGAAAACCCTAACACATCCTTAATATAATGGCGCATAGCATTACAAAGCTCGTCCGGAGCTCTAGGATCAAGAAGTACAGAATCAATTAAATCGACACCAGAGAACTCAACAGAAATACCCTTTAGAACACCACCTTCTTTTCGCTCAGCATTGGAGTCAAACAAAATCGCCCTAACTTCATTCTCATGCTCAAACGCAGATCTTTTGATACATAGTAGATCAGCCCCCAATGAAGGACAGCTATAGTCATCATCAGCTATGAGTAGCTCAATTTGAGTAGTTTCCTTCTTATAACTCGCCTGATCTAGGTATTCAACCTCTTTCAGACGCCTTTTAAAGCCTTCATTCTTTGCGGTATAGCTTTGCATAGCCTTCGCAAGCTTACCAGCTTTCGTACGAAGTCGAACGCCAAGAAAATTAGGCGAATATATTCTCCACATCGCATCCGACATGCTGGCCGTCGTCCAGCACTGAGCAAAAATCGCATGATCATAGTTATGTTTTACATGTGTTTCATAAGGATCTTCCCATTGAGATGGATGCGAGAAGTAGAGCGATCCTTTCAGAACCTGCACAGCATGGTCAAACCTCATAATCCTATACAAAAACTTATTACTTGAAATCATCTAACTCACACCATATAAATTCAACAAATAAAATAAATTACATAAAAATTAAAAACCACCTTACCTCGATCTTAAAGCCCCGTCACCAGCAAGATAAGCTAAACATTACCCAACCCACGCAAACCCTCAAATTGAATAAATCTCCATTCCTCCAAAACTCTAAAAACTCCGCGAAGATCAGTTGATTCTCCGAGAATTTTTTGAATCCCTGAATGTAGAGGAAAATCCATTGTCTCAAAAACATCAAAAGCATTCAAAACCTTCATAGTTCTAGGATCCGGCTTTAACTCCCACTCATCCCTATGCTTGAAAAAATTCGCTAGCGCATTGATAAACTCTACTTGCGTGAACCCATTAATAACTAAAGAGCCCTGCCTATACAACTCAAATTTATTTATTCGGGGCTCACCAAGTAAATTTCTAATTCTATTAACATCTGCGACCACCCCAGCCGCATACGCCTGACATGCAACTAATACAGCCCCATTGAAGTATTCAGAATATTCTAATGCAGTAACATTATCAAAAAGCCCAAACTCACGAAAACTGAGTAGCTCAGAGACCGCATTAGTCGCGGATGTGCAAAGAGTTAGCAGCGGCGTAGATCGAAAATCAACTTCGTCGATGGACATTTGGCAGATCTCCTCATAGCAAAAAAACTATCCGGTATTCACCGCTGGTGGAACATTTGTCATTCCCAATACCAAGTCGCTGCTTTAGCCCCTATCAGCCACAGCAACGCCCTTTAAGCATTCATGCGAACGGTATGGCAATCAGCTATGCCCAGAGGTCCAGGCGCAGTAGCAACAGGCATGCAAACAAAAAAAAACAGCGAAATAGCTACGCGAAATACCTTCATGCTTACTGCCCCGTTGTCATCAGCTTAGGGTATCTGGCAAGATCGCAAAATGCCATCACACCCATCGACTTTCAGAACACTACTCTGATCTGCGTCCAAAAACTGGCAGTACGAACACCAAAGGAACGACCATGCCAAGGAAATGGGATTTAGCAGCACTGAAAGAACACATTCGCATCAACGAACCCAACAAGGCCTGGCTTTTGAGCACTGTGGACTCTGTGAGCCACTCCCTGCTTATCTACCAGTATCACAAGTGTCTTGCTCGCGACGCATTCGCCTCTTATCAAGCTGAGCACGACCCTGATGGGATAAAAATGTTCGCCGGGGCAATGATGATGGGAGCCGATGATGAGTTCGAAGATGCAAAACTCGCCAGCGAAGCGAACCTAATTGCTGCAATCAATATCACTCGCAACGCATTCGACATCTTTGCTCAGATTGTGAATGCCTTAGCCCTGCCTCAGCCCTTCTGCATAGAACACTGCAACATCAGCAAGGTGAGGGATGGACTTCCCCAGGGCCCCCTGAAAAAGGAGATAACCCGAGTCACCAAACTCCCTTGGTTCCGCTATCTCTCGGGTTTCAGCAATACGATCAAACACCGCCAGCTCGTCTCTCATCTACCGTCCCAGAGGCGCCATGATGCTACTGGCGAATATCAGGGAGGGGGAGCTGAAGTAGCAGCCTTCGAATATCAAGGAAGAGCGTTCAGGAGCTACTGGGTGCAGGAGGTACTTTTAGGCACCGTCGAGATACATAACGAAATGCTGACTCTGGGTATAAGTCTCAACGAATGGTGCCTACGTTCAGATCAGTAACCTAACCGCCAGAAGAGATAGTTCAGCAATTCGCAGTTTTGCCCAAAATTTGCCCTAAACCAAACCCCAACAACGAAAAAGCCCCTGAAATGTTCAACCATTTCAGGGGCTTAGTCGTATTCAATAATGGCGGAGAGATAGGGATTCGAACCCTAGGTACCGGTGAAGGTACAACGGATTTCG
This sequence comes from Pseudomonas sp. B611, assembly GCF_055407965.1. Taxonomy (NCBI): domain Bacteria; kingdom Pseudomonadati; phylum Pseudomonadota; class Gammaproteobacteria; order Pseudomonadales; family Pseudomonadaceae; genus Pseudomonas; species Pseudomonas sp. B611. Next base: position 827,361 of record NZ_JBUZST010000001.1, on the reverse strand, counting down.
AATCCGTCCCATTCGGCCACTCTGGCATCTCTCCAACGGCGCGCATCATAACAGTGTGATTCAGGAAAGCAAAGCTCGAAACGAGATTTTTTTCCGTGCTATCAGATGCTTGCGTCGATTAAAGCGGTACGCCGAGACGATTGGCGACTTCTTCGTAAGCTTCGATGACGTCACCGAGGCCTTGGCGGAAGCGGTCTTTGTCCATCTTCTTCTTGGTGTCCTTGTCCCACAGGCGGCAGCCGTCCGGGCTGAATTCGTCGCCCAGGACGATGGAGCCGTCGTGGAATACGCCGAATTCAAGTTTGAAGTCCACCAACAGCAGGCCGGCGTCGTCGAACAGCTTGTTCAGCACGTCGTTGACCTTGAGGGACAACTCCTTCATGCGCGCCAGTTGCTCAGCGGTGCCCCAGCCGAACGCCACGACGTGGGATTCGTTGATGAACGGGTCGCCCTTGGCGTCGTCCTTCAGGAACAGTTCGAACGTGTAAGGATTGAGCTTGAGGCCCTCTTCCACGCCCAGGCGCTTGACCAGGCTGCCGGCGGCGTAGTTACGCACAACGCATTCGACCGGGATCATGTCGAGCTTCTTCACCAGGCACTCGTTGTCGCCCAGCAGTTTGTCGAATTGGGTCGGAATACCGGCCTCTTCGAGTTTCTGCATGATGAAGGCGTTGAACTTGTTGTTCACCATGCCCTTGCGATCCAGCTGTTCGATGCGCTTGCCGTCGAACGCCGAGGTGTCGTTGCGAAACAGCAGGATCAGGCGGTTGGCGTCGTCGGTCTTGTACACCGACTTGGCTTTGCCGCGGTAGAGTTCTTCACGTTTTTCCATGATGGGCTCCGCTTTGAGTGAGGTGGGCTAGGCGATGTGTCGCCAGTCGAGCCCTGAATCTTGATCGGCCAGTTGCAGCCAGTCCGGGTCGCACCCGAGGGTGTCGACAAAACATTGCCGGGCAAGCGTCGGCAGGTTGTTCTTGCTGCTCAAGTGGGCCAGGACCAGGTGTTGCAGGTCTTGCCAGCCCAACTCGTACACCAGGTACGCCGCCTGGTGGTTGTTCAAATGTCCCAGTTCGCCGCCCACCCGCTGCTTGAGAAAGCGAGGGTAATGACCACGCGCCAGCAGGTCTCGGCAGTGGTTGGACTCGATCATCAACGCATCGAGGTCGCGGTAACCGTCCAGTACCTTGGAGCAGTAGGAACCCAGGTCGGTGAGCACGCCGAAACGTCGCTCTCCGCCACTGAATACATACTGCGTCGGTTCATGGGCATCGTGGGCGACGGCAATCACATCGACGCTCAAGGCACCGATTTGCAGTTGCTCACCACCGGCCAGGAAACCTGCGGGTTCTATGGGTTTGCGCATCCCGCGCAAGGTGCCGCGACTGAGGTACACCGGAAGATTGTAGCGCCGAGACAGCAAACCCACGCCATGCACGTGGTCGGCATGTTCGTGGGTCACCAGTATCGCGCTCAGCTGCGCGGGGTGAACCCCCAGGCGCAGCAGGCGTCGCTCGGTTTCTTTTAACGAGAAACCACAATCCACCAGCACATACGTGTCGTCATGTGCGACCAGCGTGCCGTTCCCTTGGCTACCGCTGCCGAGAACGGCAAAACGCATCGGATCAGCCCAGGTTGTCCTGAATCACGCCCAACACTTTGCGCGCTGTTTCAGCTGGCGCAACGGTGTTGATGTTCTTCTCGACGGTGACTTGCACGCTTTCGCCAACCTTGCTCAAACGAACCTGGTAACGCTCGGCACGGGTCTCGATCTCTTCTTTGGTCGGCGCACTGCCAAACAATTTGCTGAAGAAACCTGGCTCTTCATCTTTACGCTCGGCCTTTTCAGCCACGTTGATGTAGTAGAGGCCCAGGCTGCGGTTGATGTCTTCAACACGCCAAGGGCCCTGCTCCAGGGCGCGACCAACGCTGGCCCATGCACGGTCCAGGTCTTCGCCGAGGTTCAGCACCACGTTGCCGCTGCCGTCTTCGGTGAGGCTGACGCGGCTTGGGGTGTCGTAATCACGTGCCGCGAGCAGGGAAACCGAACCGCCCTTCTCGGAGATACGGCTCATGCTGGCCAGCATCTCGTCGACCAATGCCGAGTCGACACCGGTGTTGACCGAACGGTTGGTGAAATCAACGTTGGCCGTGCTGCCGGCAGGACGCTCGGCGCTGACCACATAGACTTCACTGGTATTACGCTGCACGCCTGGCTCGATGCGCACACGCACACGGGCTTCGCTGTCGGCGGCTACACCACCGGCTTGCAGGCGCTTGGCCATGGTGGCGGACAGTTCGCTGCCCTGCTGCCATGCCGTGGTGAATTCGCCGGTCTGCGGGCGTTGCTGGTCGATGCGGAAACCGTTGTCCTGGAAGAACTGCACGGCCACCGGCCAGACTTCGGCAGGTGGGCGCTGAGCTACGATCCAGCGCGAATCACCGCTTTTTTGCAGGCTGTAGTCGCTGGCATCCGCCACGGCCGAGATCGGCTGTGGGCGTGGCACGACGTACTCACCCTTGGTGGTGTCGTCGGCAACGTTGCGCGGGATCGGCAGCAACGGGTCAAGGCGCTTGGCGACGTTGACGTCCGGCGGCAGTTGCATCGGTTTGGTTGCTTGTGCTTCCAGGTAATCGCTGCCGCGGTCACGGAAGTAGCCTTCCGGGCCCCAGATCCAACCGCAGCCACTGGTGCTGGAGATAATCAAGGCAAGTGCGGAAAGTCCGGCCAATCGCTTCATGCGTAGTGCTTCCTCAATTAAACCAGGACGCCGGACTGGCGCAGGGCCTGTCGCAGCGGTTCGTGACAGGCTTCGCTGAGACGGGTGAGCGGCAGACGGATACCGTCCGGCATCATGCCCATTTCAGTCAGCGCCCATTTCACGGGAATAGGGTTGGATTCGATAAACAGTGTCTTGTTGAGCGGCATCAGCTTCTCGTGGATCGCACGCGCGGTCACGGCGTCACCGGCGATGGCGGCGGCGCACATTTCGCTCATGGCACGCGGGGCCACGTTGGCGGTCACGGAGATGTTGCCCTTGCCGCCCAGCAGGATCAGCTCGACCGCAGTAGCGTCGTCACCGGAATACAGCAGGAAATCGCTGCTCACGCCGGCCAGGATGTCCTTGGCGCGCTGCAGGTCGCCGGTGGCTTCCTTGATACCGATGATGTTCGGCACGGTGGACAGGCGGATCACGGTCGCGGCCTGCATGTCGCAAGCGGTGCGGCCCGGCACGTTGTAGAGGATCTGCGGGATATCAACGGCTTCGGCAATGGTGCGGAAGTGTTGGTACAAGCCTTCCTGGGTCGGCTTGTTGTAGTACGGGGTCACCAGCAGGCAGGCATCGGCGCCGGCCTTCTTGGCGTTCTTGGTCAGCTCGATCGCTTCACGCGTCGAGTTGGCGCCCGTACCGGCGATCACGGCGATACGGCCCGCAACGCGCTTGACCACGAATTCGATGACCTGGATGTGTTCTTCCACATCGAGGGTGGCCGATTCACCCGTGGTGCCGACGGCCACAATGGCGTTGGTGCCTTCTTGCAGGTGGAAGTCCACCAGTTTGCCCAGGCTGTCCCAGTCGAGATGACCTTGTGCATCCATGGGTGTGACCAGTGCCACCATACTGCCCGCAATCATGCAACCGCTCCTGCCGGAAAAAGAGAGCCGTAATGGTACTGGCGCCAAGATGCTTGCACAAGCGAAGTACCGCCTGAGGATGCGTTCTGGCGCAACTAAACGACGGGCAATGCCATCATTGGGCCAAAGCCTGCCTTTAAGAGGGTCGAAATCCAGCCGTTCACGCAATGAAAACGCCACCTCCTAGCCCTTGGCTGCGCTTTTCGCTACCCTTCAGCCTTTGATCGATACAGCCCACGCGGTATCGACCGCTCATCGCTTTAGGAAGGCTGCATGTCCACCCCCACAGTTCGCGAACAATTCCTTGTTATCAGTGCCCTCGGCGCCAACCCCATGGAGCTGACCAACGTCCTGTGCCGCGCCAGCCATGAGAACCGCTGCGCCGTCGTGACCTCCCGCCTGACCCGCCACGGCGAGTGCAGTGCACTGGTCTTGCAGATCTCCGGTTCCTGGGACGCCCTGGCGCGCCTGGAAACCGGCCTGCCCGGCCTGGCCAAGAAACACAATTTCACCGTCAACGTGGTGCGCAGCGCCGCCCTGGAAAACCGCCCGCAGGCCCTGCCCTATGTGGCCTATGTCAGCTCGGCCTACCGCTCGGACATCGTCAACGAGCTGTGCCAGTTCTTTATCGACCACAACGTCGAACTGGAGAACCTGACCTGCGACACCTACCAGGCGCCACAAACCGGCGGCACCATGCTCAACGCCACGTTCACCGTAACCTTGCCGGCCGGCGTGCAGATCAGCTGGTTGCGCGATCAGTTCCTGGACTTCGCCGATGCGCTGAACCTCGACGCACTGATCGAACCTTGGCGCCCACAGAACCCAATGTAAGGAACGCTCCATGCCGGTTGTCATCGACACACCCGTAGCCGATTTCGAAGCCCAGGCCACCAGCGGCCAGACCTTCAGCCTCGCCGCCCTCAAGGGCAAGCAAGTGGTGATCTACTTCTACCCGAAGGACAGCACGCCGGGCTGCACCACCGAAGGCCAGGGTTTCCGCGACCAGTACGCGGCGTTCAAGGCCGCCAACACCGAAGTGTTTGGCGTATCGCGGGACAGCGTGAAGTCCCACGAGAACTTCAAGGCCAAGCAGGAATTCCCCTTCGAGCTGATCAGCGACAAGGACGAGGCGGTTTGCCAGCTGTTTGATGTGATCAAGCTGAAGAAACTGTATGGCAAGGAATACCTGGGTGTTGATCGCAGCACATTCCTGATCGACAAGGACGGCGTGCTGCGTCAGGAATGGCGCGGCGTGAAAGTGCCTGGGCATGTGGATGCTGTTTTGGCAGCGGCGCAGGCATTGAACAAGGGATAAAAGCGCGAGCTTGTTGTGGCGAGCGAGCTTGCTCGCGCTGGAGTGCGCAGCGCTCCCAGCTTTTTTGGGGGCCGCTACGCAGCCCAGCGGGAGCAAGCTCCCTCGCCACAGAAGCCCCTACAGTTACAACAGCGGTGCTACCACTGGCTCTTGCCGAGGCCACGCATCCAGCACCGCCTTGAACAGCGTCGCCAGGGGAATCGCAAAGAACACCCCCCAGAATCCCCACAACCCGCCAAACAACAACACCGCGCAGATGATCGCTACCGGATGCAGGTTGACCGCCTCCGAGAACAGCAGCGGCACGAGCACGTTGCCGTCCAGGGTCTGGATAATCCCGTAGACCGCCATCAGGTAGATGAACTGGTCGCTCCAGCCCCACTGGAACAACGCGATCAACGTCACCGGCACCGTCACCACCACGGCGCCGACATAGGGCACCACCACCGACAACCCCACCAGCAAGGCCAGCAGCGCGGCGTAGTTCAGGTCCAGGGCGATGAAGGCGATGTAGGTCACGCCGCCGCAGATGATGATCTCGATGACCTTGCCACGGATGTAGTTGGCGATCTGCCGATTCATCTCTTCGGCTACCCGGGTAATCAACGCCCGTTCGCGCGGCAGGTAGCCGCGCACCCAGCGCCCGATCATGGCGCGGTCCTTGAGGAAGAAAAACACCAGGATCGGCACCAGCACCAGGTAGATCATGATGTTGACCAGCAACGGCAAGCTGGACAGGGAAAAGGTCAGCGCCCATTGCCCGAACTTTCCGATCTCGCCGCGCGCCACTTCAATGGCCTGCAACACCTGCTCATCCGACACCAGGTGCGGGTAACGCTCCGGCAACAACAGCAACAACGACTGCCACTTGGCGAGCATGCCGGGCAGTTCGTTGAACAAGGTGATCAGTTGGTGCCACAGCAACGGCAGCACCACCACGATAAACAGCACCAGCAGCCCCATGAACAACGCGAACACCAGCCCCACCGCTGCGCCGCCCGGAAGGCGCAAACGCTCCAGGGTGGTGACCAGGCCCTGCATCAGGTAGGCCAACACCATCCCCGCCAATACCGGCGCCAGCATGCCGCCCAAGGTGAGCACCGCCGTAAAGGCGAGAAACAGCAGGACCGCCAGCACCACCGCTTCTTCATCGGAAAAGTAGCGCTGAATCCAGTCTCGTAACACTTTGAACATCAATCAACCTCGGCATGGTGGGGCTATTTTTTCAGGCCTTGCGCAACCAGTAGCGGTACACACCGGCGGCGTCTTCTTCGTGCAACAGGGTATGACCGGCCAACCTGGCAAACGTCCTGAAATCCCGCTGGGAGCCTGCGTCCGTGGCGATGACCTTGAGCACTGCGCCGCTGGCCAATCGGTTGAGTTCCAGCTTGGCCTTGAGCAAAGGCAACGGGCAATTGAGGCCGCTGGCATCGAGTTCGGCATCGAAGGCTACAGCGTCGGTCATGGTTTTACTCCGGGCATGCGTTTGGGCTGCTTAGAATATCTGGTCCGAAGCTCAGTGTCCGGCTACAGTAAGCTCTTTGTCGAAAGGCTCTGTGCATGACTTTTTTGCGCCCCACCCTGCTGACGCTGGCTTGCCTGCTGGCCTCCCCAGGCTTCGCTGACGACCTGCCGTCACTTGGCGACGCCAGTTCTGCCATTGTCTCGCCTCAACAGGAATACCAGCTGGGCCGTGCGTGGCTGGCCTACCTGCGCGGCCAGGTCTCACAGCTCAACGACCCGCAGCTCAAGGATTACGTCGAAACCAGCGTGTACAAACTGGTGGAGACCAGCCAGGTGAATGACCGGCGCCTGGAGTTCATCCTGATCAACAGCCCGCAGCTCAACGCCTTCGCCGCACCTGGCGGGATCGTCGGGGTCAACGGTGGCCTGTTCCTCAACGCGCAGACCGAAGGCGAATACGCCTCGGTACTGGCCCACGAATTGGCGCACTTGTCGCAACGCCACTTCGCACGTGGCGTTGAAGCCCAGCAACGCATGCAGATCCCGATGATGGCCGCCCTCCTCGGCGGTATCATCGCCGCTGCCGCCGGTGCAGGCGACGCCGGCATTGCCGCAATTGCCGGCACCCAGGCCGCAGCCATCCAGGAGCAACGCCGGTTCTCGCGCCAGAACGAGCAAGAGGCTGACCGTATTGGCATCCTCAACCTGGAAAAAGCCGGCTACGACCCGCGGTCCATGCCGTCCATGTTCGAACGATTGGGGCGCCAATACCGCTTCGACGCCAAGCCGCCTGAGTTCCTGCTGACGCACCCGGTAACCGAATCGCGGATCGCCGACACCCGCAACCGGGCCGAACAAGCCAAACCTGGCGGCAAGGAAGACAGCCTGCGCTATCAATTGATTCGCGCACGGGTGCAGTTGCAATACGAGGACACGTCAGGCCTAGCCGCCAAACGCTTCCAGGCACAATTGGACGAGAACCCGAAAAACGATGTGGCGCGCTACGGCCTGGCCATTGCTCAGATCAAAGGCTCCCAGTTCAAACAAGCGCGGGAGAACCTGACGGCGCTGCTTGCCAAGGCGCCGAACGACATTACTTACAACCTGGCGCTGATCCAGCTGGAAATCGACAACAACCATCTGCCCGATGCCCAGCAGCGTACCGATCGAATGCTGACCCAATATCCCGGCAATTACCCGCTGAATCAGATCCGGGTAGACCTGCTGCTCAAGCAGAACCGCACCGCCGAGGCGGAGAAGGCCTTGGACGGCCTGCTTAAATCCCGTCCTGATGATCCCGATGTCTGGTATCAAGTTGCCGAAACGCGCGGCCTGTCCGGCAATATCATTGGCCTACACCAGGCACGCGCCGAGTACTTCGCATTGGTGGGCGACTTCCAGCAGGCCATTCAGCAACTGGACTTCGCCAAACGCAGGGCGGGCAGCAACTTCCCGCTGTCGTCACGCATCGACGCGCGCCAGCGTGAGCTGATCGAACAGGAACGCTTGGTGAAAGGAATGATGAGCTAAACCCCACACGGTGAACGTGATCGTTCCCATGCTCCGCGTGGGAATGCCTCCGGTGACGCTCCGCGTCGCCGGTACAGCGGGACGCGGAGCGTCCGGGGCTGCACTCCCAGGCAGAGCGTGGGAGCGATCTGAGCCAGCAAATTCCGCCCACAAAAAAGCCCCGCCTTCGTTAACCGAAGGCGGGGCTTTTTATTGAGCTAGCGGATTACTCGGCCAGCTTGAAGGTAATGAAGCTGGCACGCCCCTGACGCAACACACGCATCGACACCGAGCGATTCTTCGGCAGCGCCTTGGCGATGTCGGTGAACTGCTTGGTGCTGTCGATCGCCTGATTGTTCAGGTGGGTGATGACGTCACCTGGCTGCAGGCCAATCAGGGAAGCAGGACCGTCCTGCACTTCCTTGATCACCACGCCACTCTTGAGGTCGAAGCTCTTTTTCTGCTCATCGGTCAACTCGACCACGGCAATGCCCAGGCGGTTGCTGCTGCGCTCGGCGCCCGACTTGGCGTTGCCCAGGGCATCCAGCGTGGCGCCCTCTTCCGGAATGGCACCGACTGTCAGCTCAACGTTCTGGCGCTTGCCTTCACGGATCACTTCCAGCTTGGCCTTGCTGCCGGCCTTGAGTGCGCCGACCAGATGGGGCAGATCCGCCGACATGACGATCGGCTGACCGTTCATGGTCAAGATCACGTCACCTACCTGCAGACCACCTTTGGCCGCTGGGCCGTCGTCCTGGATCTGTGCAACCAGGGCACCCGCCGGTTTGTCGAGACCAAACGACTCAGCCAGATCCTTGTTCACTTCCTGGATCACCACGCCCAACCAGCCACGGCTGACCTTGCCACCGCTTTTCAGTTGGTTGGAAACGTCCATGGCCACGTCGATCGGGATAGCGAACGACACGCCCATGAAACCACCGGAACGGGTGTAGATCTGCGAGTTGATGCCCACGACCTCGCCGGCCAGGTTGAACAGCGGACCACCGGAGTTGCCCGGGTTGATCGGCACGTCGGTCTGGATGAACGGTACGTAGTTCTCGTTCGGCAGGCTGCGGCCAATGGCGCTGACGATGCCTTGGGTCACAGTGTGGTCAAAACCGAACGGTGAACCAATGGCGACAACCCACTGCCCGGCTTTCAAGTCCTGGGATTTGCCCAGCTTCAGCACTGGCAAGTCTTTGCCTTCGATCTTCAGCAAGGCCACGTCGGAGCGCGGGTCAGTGCCCACCAGCTTGGCTTTCAGCTCACTGCGATCCGCCAGGCGTACGAGGATCTCGTCAGCGTCGGCAATCACGTGGTTGTTGGTGAGGATGTAGCCATCCGGCGAGATGATGAAACCCGACCCCAGGGACTGGGCCTCACGCTGGCCACCGCCACCACGCGGGGAACGCTGTTGTGGCATGCCGCGCTCGAAGAACTCGCGCAGCATCGGCGGCAAGCCTTCAAGGTCTGGCATCTGCTGGTTGGAGACTTTGCGATCCGGCAGTTTCTGCGTGGTACTGATGTTCACCACCGCAGGCGAGGCCTGTTCAACCAATTGGGTGAAGTCAGGCAGCTCGGCCGCTTGCGCAGGCAAGGCCTGGCCCAGCACCAATACCGTGGCGACTATGGATAGATAAGACTTCAAACGTGGTATCGACATACAGCTCCCGTTACGACGAGCAGGGTTGAGCGACAGGGTTCAAGAAACGTCGGAAACTGCGACCGACATTTTTGTTCCGCGAACAAAACAAGGCCAGGGCCGACAAGCCCTGACCTATAAAAAACATGGGGGATTTTTGCAAGTGAAAATGCTGATCCATTCATTTCATGCTCTCGGCAACCGACCCGGCATGGGCCTCACAGTGAAAGCTCAAGATGAACATAGGATTAACAACTCACGGCTGGGCGGTGGTCTTTTTTTCACCGCGCACGGATAGCGCGATACGTTCGGCGGTACCAATGGGGATTTCGCCAACAACCGTCACCATCATCTCACCGTCCACCGTATTCAGGCGGCGCGAGACGGCAACCGTAGGGCCCAGCTGGGTGCGGGTCTCAGTCACGCTTGCGTCGTTGATCGGCTCAAGGAACACCGAGAAACGCGCCAGGCCGTCTTCATACATCAGGCTGTCGACTGTGGCTTTTGTCTGGGTGTCTTTGCGGGCACTGCTGTTGGTCAGTTGAAAACCTGGGGGCAACCATTCCAGATGCCAGTGCTCGGTTGAAGCGACTTCTGGCGCGTTACCGTTGGCCGCGGCAATAGCCTTGCATTCGCTGCTGGGCTGCAAATCGCGATCATCGGGCACCGCCGATGTGTTCAAGCGCGTGAACTGGAAACGCTCCAGCAACTGCCCTTGGTCATTGAGTAACAGGGACTTGAGCGGCAAGGCGGTTTCACGGTCCAGGTGCAGCTCAAAGCCGTAACGGTATTGATCACGCGGCGTGATTGAAACGATCACCGCATGACGACCGGCCACGCGGGATTTACCGATGACGGCCAGTTCATAGAATTCATTGAGTTTTTGCGGATCGAGCGCACGTGATGGTGCATCACGCGAATTACCAAGGCCTGCGACAAGGGCGCCGCTGACACACTGGGTGCGGCCATCCAACCGCACGACTTCCTGGGCAGAGCCATCGAGCTGCAAGAGCCGCTCACGGACCTGACCGTCCTGGACACGATGCCAGATGTCATGGGTAGAAAAACTGCCGTTACGCTCGTAGACGAACGTACCTTGAAAGCTTTGCTGCTGCTCTGCACGCCCAAGTCGAGTCAGCCAGTCTTGGGCTTCATCGGCATGGGCGGGGAGTGCAAACCAACCACTGAGCAAAAGCGTAAGGAGCGGTATGGCGCGCATAAAGCTCCTTACGGATTAGCGGTTTTCCAGGCTTGCTGCGCGAGCATAGGGCAGAGCGGTTTCAGTGCCTTTCAGAGCTGATTCCTGAGCGTGTTGGCGCAGGTAGCCTGGAAGACGCTGGTCTTGCCAGCCGGATTGCCCTTGCAGAACACCATTGGCCATCGGGCCGGTGGTGTCAGAGCTTTCCTTGTAGCCGGCCAGTACCGCTGGGCCTTTGACCTGGGGTCCAGCCATCACCGGTTGCTGAGTCTGCTGGGCCAGTTCGGCACCGGCGATTTCGTCCTGGTTGTACAGGCGAACGCCTGCCAACACAGCAACGGTCACCGAGGCAGCGACTGCCAGGCGACCCAGGCTGCGCCATGGACCACGAGCAGCTTTTGCCGGAACGGCTTCATCAGCCAGAGCGGCAGAAACGGCCGCAGCAATATCCAGACGAGGGATTAGAAGATCCTTGTGCATCACCGCCCGAGCGACTTGGTAACGAGACCAGGTGTCACGGGTTTCGGCATCATCAAATGCGTTGAGCACTCGACGAAGTTCCAGTTCATCCGCTTCGTTATCCATCACTGCGGACAGCGATTCCTGCAGGGCATCACGACTCATGGCGGTTCCTCTCTTGGCTGTCGCCGCTGTCTTTAGTTTTCCTGCAACAACGGTTGCAAGGCTTTATCGATGGCTTCCCGGGCCCGGAAAATCCGTGACCTTACAGTCCCCACCGGACACTGCATGACGCTCGCAATGTCTTCGTAACTCAGACCGTCGAATTCACGTAAAGTTAACGCCGTACGCAAATCTTCTGGCAGTTGCTGAATGGTGCGATGAACGGTGCCTTCGATCTCGTCGCGCAGCAATGCACGCTCCGGCGACTCGAGATCTTTGAGGCCGTGATCACCATCGTAGAATTCAGCATCTTCTGAACTAACATCGCTATCCGGTGGGCGGCGTCCGCGAGACACCAGATAGTTCTTCGCCGTGTTGATGGCGATGCGGTACAGCCACGTATAAAACGCACTGTCACCGCGGAAATTGCCAAGTGCACGGTACGCCTTGATAAAGGCTTCCTGTGCAACGTCCTGCGCTTCATGGGTGTCGTGCACAAACCGCACGATCAACCCGAGAATTTTGTGCTGGTATTTCAGCACTAGCAGATCAAAAGCTCGCTTGTCGCCGCGTTGAACGCGCTCGACCAGCTGCTGATCCTCTTCCTGGGTTAGCATGAACACTCCTCGTTGTACTTGAAGGAGGCTTGCATAACTAAACGATCAGGCTTGCAAACATAGACTAGGACTTTTCGCAAAAGTTCTCCCCCTTCAAGCAAGTTTCCGGCATGCACTGATTTGGCACACACGAAAAACGCAGCACGGGCAACGCCGGCTGCGCGAATAATCTTGTCGCCGGTTTTCTGACGCGTCCAATGCTCCCGACGGGCCAATAAACTCAACGTTTTCCCAGCTTTCGGGCAACCTGCTATTGAGTCGGGGCTCATGCAAAAAGTTCCCACTTCAATAACCGGCCGATTTACCCACGCCGTGCACCGTAATCTCACATTGCCACGAATGCCCGGCTATTGTGCCGCTCCCCCCCTCTATATACTAGTGGTCCGTGTGACCCTTTGATTCGCCGATCCAGGCGTCCTGTTTGCGCCAGCCCTTTGGATCGCTTTTTGCGGAATCCTTCAAATGAGCCAACAGTTTCAACACGATGTTCTGGTGATCGGTAGCGGCGCGGCCGGCTTGAGCCTGGCGCTGACCCTCCCCAGCCACCTGCGAATTGCCGTACTGAGCAAAGGCAACCTGGCCAACGGCTCGACATTCTGGGCCCAGGGCGGTGTCGCCGCCGTGCTGGACGACACCGACACGGTGCAATCCCACGTCGAAGACACCCTTAACGCCGGCGGCGGCTTGTGCGACGAAGACGCAGTGCGCTTCACCGTCGAGCATAGCCGCGAGGCCATCCAATGGCTGATCGACCAAGGCGTGCCGTTCACCCGCGATGAACACGCGGGCAGCGACGACGGCGGTTTCGAGTTCCACCTGACCCGCGAGGGCGGCCATAGCCACCGTCGCATCATCCACGCCGCCGACGCCACGGGCGCCGCAATCTTCACGACCCTGCTCGAACAAGCGCGCCAACGCCCCAACATCGAACTGCTGGAGCAACGCGTCGCCGTCGACCTGATCACCGAAAAACGCCTGGGCCTGGACGGCGAGCGCTGCCTCGGCGCCTACGTGCTCAACCGCGCCAGCGGCGAAGTCGATACCTACGGCGCACGCTTCACCATCCTGGCCTCAGGCGGCGCCGCCAAGGTTTACCTCTATACCAGCAACCCCGACGGCGCCTGCGGCGACGGCATCGCCATGGCCTGGCGTTCGGGCTGCCGGGTGGCGAATCTGGAATTCAACCAGTTCCACCCGACCTGCCTGTATCACCCGCAGGCCAAAAGTTTCCTGATCACCGAAGCCCTGCGCGGCGAAGGCGCCCATCTGAAACTGCCGAGCGGCGAGCGTTTCATGCAGCGCTTCGATCCCCGCGCCGAACTGGCGCCGAGGGACATCGTCGCCCGCGCCATCGACCATGAAATGAAGCGCCTGGGCATCGACTGCGTCTACCTGGACATCAGCCACAAGCCCGAAGCCTTTATCAAGACGCACTTCCCAACCGTCTACGAGCGCTGCCTGACGTTCAACATCGACATCACCAAAGGCCCGATCCCCGTGGTCCCGGCCGCGCATTACACCTGCGGCGGCGTGATGGTCGACCAACACGGCCGTACCGACGTGCCCGGCCTGTATGCGATTGGCGAAACCAGCTTCACCGGCCTGCACGGCGCCAACCGCATGGCCAGCAATTCACTGCTCGAATGCTTCGTCTACGCCCGTTCGGCAGCGGCGGACATCCTCGAACAACTGCCGCGCATCGCCGTGCCAGACGCCCTGCCCCGCTGGGATGCAAGCCAGGTCACCGATTCGGACGAAGACGTGATCATCGCCCACAACTGGGACGAGCTGCGCCGCTTCATGTGGGACTACGTGGGGATCGTGCGCACCAACAAGCGCCTGCAACGCGCGCAACACCGCGTACGGCTGCTGCTGGATGAGATCGACGAGTTCTACAGCAACTATAAAGTCAGCCGCGACCTGATCGAGTTGCGCAACCTGGCCCAAGTGGCGGAACTGATGATTCGCTCTGCCATGGAACGCAAGGAAAGCCGCGGCCTGCATTACACCCTCGACTACCCCGACCTGCTGCCCGAGGCTCGCGACACTATTCTGGTGCCAACCACCTACGGCGACTGAACTTCAAGCGCACCCGCAGGCGTCGATGCAGATCGGCGGCCTGCGAATCGGCAGGCACACAGATCGAGCGCACCCACCACTGCCCCGGCACCCGGTAACGCAGCACCACGATCAACGGCAACGCCAGGCTGTCGGGACGCAACTGCACGCCGTGCCAGCCACGCGCCGCGCTCCACAACTGCCAGCCGCCTTCATCGCGGCGCAGGCCACGAACCGACGAACGGTGAGTCAACAGCACATGGCGCGGCATAACCCAGGCAGCATGCGCCAGGCACACCAGCACGCCGAGGCTTGAGTAAGGCAGGTCGAGGGACAACAGCGCACCCAGCGCGAACAGCTGGGCAAGGAGATACGCCGCCAGCAACAGCCGTGAGGCCTGCCAGCGGCATTCAAACGTATTACTTGGGCTGGACACGATCCAGAATCATCCGAACCATGCGCTGCAGCTCCGGGTCTTCAGATTCGGCGCGTTCCATGAACCAGCCGAACATGTCCTGGTCTTCGCATGTCAGCAGCCGGACGTAGAGGTCGCGGTCCACCTTGTTGAGCGTCGCGTAGACCTCTTTGGTGAAAGGCACCAACAACACATCCAACTCCAGCATGCCGCGACGGCTGTGCCAATAGAGGCGATTGATTTCTACATCTTCGACCATGGAGCGCTCCTCAAATAGGCGGCAAGTATACAGGCCCGGCCGCACCGGAACAGTCGGCTTTGGTCGCCCCATACGGAAACTATCCATTTGCCGGGCGCCCCTCTATGATGCACCCATGACTTTTTGACCTGCGATGACCCATGGCTGACTCCGCTTTCTTCTGCCCCCTGTCCCACGAAGGCGTTCTCGCCGTCCGCGGCGCCGACGCTGCCAAGTTCCTGCAAGGGCAACTGACCTGCAACCTCAATTACCTGAGCGACACCCAGGCCAGCCTCGGCGCGCGCTGCACGCAAAAAGGGCGCATGCAGTCGAGCTTCCGCATCCTGCTGCAAGGTGACGGCGTGTTACTGGCCATGGCCAGCGAACTGCTGGAGCCACAACTGGCCGACCTGAAGAAATACGCGGTGTTCTCCAAATCCAAACTCACCGACGAAAGCGCCGCCTGGGTTCGATTCGGCCTCATCGGTGCGGATCAGGCACTCGCCGCTCTCGGCCTTGAGCTGCCCGCCGACACCGACAGCGTTGCCCGCACTGAACACTTGATCGCCATTCGAGTTTCGCCCGGCCGCGCCGAACTCTGGGTGCCCGTCGAGCATGCCGATACCGTACGCAGCCAATTGGCGGCACAGCTTGAAGAAGCCGGTCTGAACGAATGGCTGCTGGGGCAGATCCGCGCCGGCATCGGCCAGGTCATGCCGCAAACCCGCGAGCTGTTCATCCCGCAGATGCTCAACCTGCAGGCCGTCGGTGGCGTCAGCTTCAAGAAAGGCTGCTACACCGGCCAGGAAATCGTCGCGCGCATGCAGTACCTGGGCAAGCTCAAGCGTCGCCTGTATCGCTTGCGCCTTGATGGGGCCGAGATGCCCGAGCCAGGTACCCCGCTGTTTTCCCCCAGCCATAACAGCTCGATCGGCGAAGTAGTGATTGCAGCAAAAGCTGACCAGGCGGTTGAACTTTTGGCCGTATTGCAAGCCGAAGCAGCCGACAGTGGCGATGTGCACCTCGGCACCCTGGAAGGCCCCGGTTTGCACCTGCTTGACCTGCCTTACACACTCGACCGTGATCGAGAGATCCAGCGTTAGTCGCCGTACCTTTTTGCAACACCCTAGAGATCATGAATGAACAAGCTGGCGGAAAAAGTCCAACAGGCTTTGATTACGGCCATCGATAACGATGACCTGGTTCTGCCGACATTACCGGAAGTGGCGCTGAAAATTCGTCAGGCCGCTGAAGACCCGGAAATCAGCATCAGCCACTTGAGCAAAGTGATCGGGCGCGACACCGCGCTGTCGGCGCGCCTGATCAAAGTGGTCAACAGCCCGTTGTTGCGCGCGACCCAGGAAGTCACCGACCTGCACACCGCCATCACCCGGCTGGGCACCAACTACAGCAGCAACCTGGCCATCGGCCTGGTGATGGAACAGATCTTCCACGCCCGCTCCGAAGCGGTCGAACAGAAGATGCGCGATGTCTGGCGCCGCAGCCTGGAAGTGGCGGGCGTCAGCTATGCGTTGTGCCGCAGCCACAGCCAGCTCAAGCCGGACCAGGCTGCCCTGGGCGGCCTGGTGCATCAGATTGGCGTGCTGCCGATCCTGACCTATGCCGAAGACCACTACGAACTGCTGTCGGACCCGGTGGCGCTCAACCATGTAATCGACAGCATCCACCCGTTGCTCGGCGACAAGCTGCTGCGCGGCTGGGATTTCCCGGAGATGCTCGCCAACCTGCCGGGACAGTACCTGGATATGGAGCGTGACTCCCCTACCCTCGACTACATCGACCTGGTGCAAATCGCCGTGTTGTATTGCTATCGCGGCACTGACCATCCCTTGGCGAATGTCTCGGCCGCCACCCTGCCGGCACTCAAGAAGCTGCGGGTCGACCCCTACAGCGAAGCCCTGCGCGCCGAGCTGGATGAAGCACGCTCGATGTTCTACTGATCAGCCGGCGATAAAGCTCACCCGTACCTTCAAGCCCGCCCGCTCGCCATCGTGCAGGCTGATCTGCGCCAGGTGCGCGCGGCAGATCTCGCCGACAATCGCCAGCCCCAGGCCAGACCCCAGGCCTTGCTGGCTGCGTCGGTAGAAGCGCTCGAACACCCGGTCGCGCTCATCCAGCGGAATGCCCGGGCCGTCATCTTCCACTTCCAGCACCGCCGGCGCCGTGACCCGCAAGATCACATTACCGCCCGGTGGCGTGTGCGCCAGGGCGTTGTCCACCAGGTTGCTCAACAACTCGTTCAACAACGTCGGCTCGCCACGCAGCCACACCGGCTCATCGGCTTCCAACGCCAACGCCACGCCACGCGCATGGGCCAAGGGCGCCATGGCCATGCCCAATTCCCGCGCGAGCTGGCTGAGGTCGAGCAACTGCGCACCGCCCTCGGCAATCGCCCGCGCGCCGTTTTCGATACGCGCCAGGGACAACAGTTGATTGGCCAGGTGGGTCAGGCGATCGGTGCCCTGGGCGGCGCTTTCCAGGGTGCTGCGCCAGGTCGGCGGGTCTTCGGCACGCAGGCCCAATTCGAGACGGGCCTTCAGCGCGGCCAACGGCGTGCGCAGTTCGTGGGCGGCGTCGGCAATAAACTGCGCCTGGCGCTCGAACTGACCGCGCAGGCGTTCGGTAAAGTGATTGAGGGAACGCACCAGCGGGCCGAACTCATGCTGCACTTCCACCAGCGGCAGCGGCCGCAGGTCGTCGGGCTGGCGTTCTTCCACGGCAGTGCGCAAGCGCTCCAGCGGGCGCAACGCCGCGCTCACGGCGAACCACACCAGCAGCAACGCGCCCACCGCGAGCATGCCCAGGCGCAGCAAGGTGTCGGCCATCAGGCTGCGGGCCATGCTGACGCGCGCTTCATCGGTTTCGGCCACGCGGATTTCCGCCATGCCGTTCATGTTCGGCTCGGATACCGCCTTGAGCAGGCTTACCACACGCACCGGCTGGCCCTGATACACCGCGTCGTAAAAGCGCGCCAGGGCCGGATAATCATCGGTGCGCGGCGTACCGGGCGGCGGGCCGGGAAGGTTTTCGTAGCCGGAAATCAGCTTCTGATCAATGTCATTGACCTGGTAATAAATGCGCCCGGCGCTGTCGTAGGCGAAGGTATCCAGCGCCACATAGGGCACGTTGGCGCTGAGGGTGCCGTCGACCTGGGTCAACCCGGCGGCGATGGTCCGCGCCGAGGCGAGCAAGGTGCGGTCGTAGGCGGTGTCGGCCGCCTCGCGCCCGTTCCAGTAGGCACTCATGCCGCTGGCGAGCATCAACAACACCAGCAATAGCGCCAGGTTCCACAGCAGGCGCCAGCGCAGACTGCTGGGTTTATGCATCGCGCGCTTCCAGCAGATAGCCGAGGCCACGGAAAGTCACGATGGCGATCGGTTGGCCGTCGAGTTTCTTGCGCAAGCGGTGCACGTAGATTTCGATCGCATCGGGGCTGGCCTCTTCATCCAGGCCGAACACCTGGGACGCCAACTGCTCTTTACTCATGACCCGCCCCGGACGCGCAATCAGCGCTTCCAACACCGCTTGCTCGCGGGACGTCAACGTCATCAGCTCGCCACCCACGGTGAAACGGCGAGTGTCGAGGTCGTAGACCAGCACCCCGCACGTCTGCTGGCGCTCGCCGCCCAGCACGCTGCGCCGCAGCAGGGCCTTGACCCGGGCTTCCAGCTCAGTCAGTTCGAACGGTTTGGCGAGGTAATCGTCAGCACCGAGGTTCAGCCCGTGCACACGGTCTTTCACATCGCTGCGCGCGGTCAGCATCAACACCGGCAGATTTTTCCCACGCGCCCGCAAGCGCGCCAGCACCTCGAAACCGTCCATGCGCGGCAAGCCCACATCAAGGATCGCCGCGGCGTACTCCTCGCTGCTCAAGGCCAGGTCCGCGGCCACCCCATCGTGCAACACATCGACGGTCAAACCCGTGCTCTTGAGCGCCTGGGCGACACTTTCGGCGAGTTGCAGGTGGTCTTCAACCAACAGGACACGCATGGATTTGTACCTCGTTCAGGGGTGGGCGACGCCACGCTTTGGCGGGCAGTTTACAGGCGCAACCTGCCCTGTGAAGCCCGAAAACATTGAAAGGCCATTGAAAGGTTAGTGAAAGCTTCGCCCTTTAGCATCCAGTCACGGTGGTCTATGCCCACCGAGCTGCCTTCGCGCCGCGCCCGAAAAACGCCTTGAAGCGTTTTCGTCAAAATAAGAACAATAACGGAGTACACCACGATGCTGTCGACACAGCCCCAGGCATTCTCGCCTGTGCGTTTTTCCCGCCTGACCCAGACCGCCCTCGCCAGTGCCGCTGCCCTTGCCGGCTTTTCGCCGCTTAGCCAGGCTGCCTTCTTCGAAGACAGTAGCGGTACCCTGGAAACCCGCAACATGTACTTCAACCGCGACTTTCGCGACGGCACCAGCGCGCAGCAATCCAAGCGCGACGAATGGGCCCAGGGCTTCATGCTCAACCTGCAATCGGGCTACACCGACGGCACCGTCGGCTTTGGCGTGGATGCGTTGGGCATGCTCGGGGTCAAGCTCGACTCCAGCCCCGACCGCACCGGCACCGGCCTGCTGCCGCCCCACGATGATGGCCGCGCCGCCAACGAGTACTCCAAGCTGGGCCTGACCGGCAAAGTAAAAATCTCCGCTACTGAACTGAAGATTGGCTCACTGGCCCCCGAACTGCCGATCCTCAAGCCCAACGACGGGCGCATCCTGCCGCAGACCTTCAACGGCGGCCTGATCACCTCCAAGGAATTCAAGAACCTGGTGTTCACCGGTGGCCGCCTGGACAAAGCCAAGGACCGCGACGACAGCAACTACGAAGACATCGCCCTCAACAACAAGAACAGCCGCTTCGTCAGCGGCGCCACCGGCAAGCACTTCAACTTCGGTGGCGTGGACTACAAGTTCGCCGACAAGATCACCGGCAGCTACCACTTCGCCCAACTCGACGACGTGTACCGCCAGCACTTCCTCGGCTTGGTCGCCGCCCGCCCGATGGGCCCCGGCACCTTCGCCACCGACCTGCGCCTGGCCATCAGCGATGACACCGGCAGCGCCCGTGGCGGCAAGATCGACAACACATCCCTCAACGGCCTGTTCAGCTATGCCCTCAATGGCCATAAGCTCAGCGCCGGCTACCAGCACATGTCCGGCGACAATGCGTTCCCCTATGTGGATGGCAGCGACCCGTACCTGGTCAACTTCGTACAGATCAACGACTTTGCCGGCGCCGAAGAACGCTCCTGGCAGGCGCGCTACGACTTCGATTTCGTCAAACTGGGCATTCCCGGCCTGAGTTTCATGAGCCGTTACATCTCGGGTGACAACATCAAACTCAAGAACGGCGACACCGGCAAAGAGTGGGAACGCAACAGCGAGATCAAGTACGTGGTGCAAAGCGGCACCTTCAAGGATGTGGCCGTGCGCCTGCGCAATGCCACCTACCGCTCCAACTACTCAGCCCGTGATGCGGATGAAATGCGCGTGCTGGTCAGCTACAGCGTCGCCCTTTGGTAAGTAGCCACTCATAACAACAAAGACGGAGATAAAACATGACCCTTTCACTGCGTAAATTGGCCCTCGCCGCCGGCTGCGTACTGTTCGCTGGCCAACTGCTGGCCGCCGAAGAACCCAAGCGCCCGGAATGCATCGCCCCGGCCTCCCCTGGCGGTGGTTTTGACCTGACCTGCAAACTGGCGCAAAGCGCGCTGGTCAACGAAAAGTTGCTGAGCAAGCCGATGCGCGTGACCTACATGCCCGGCGGCGTCGGTGCGGTGGCCTACAATGCCGTGGTCGCCCAGCGCCCGGCGGATGCCGGCACCTTGGTGGCGTGGTCCAGCGGCTCGCTGCTGAACCTGGCCCAGGGCAAATTCGGCCGCTTTGATGAAAGCGCCGTGCGCTGGTTGGCAGCGGTCGGCACCAGCTACGGTGCTATCGCGGTGAAAGCCGATTCGCCCTACAAGACCCTCGACGATCTCGTCAAAGCCCTGAAGAAAGATCCGGGCAGCGTAGTGATCGGTTCCGGCGGCACCGTCGGCAGCCAGGACTGGATGCAAACTGCACTGATCGCCAAGGCCGCCGGGATCAACCCGCGTGAACTGCGCTACGTGGCGCTTGAAGGCGGCGGCGAAATCGCCACCGCCCTGCTCGGTGGTCACATCCAGGTGGGCAGTACCGACATCTCCGACTCCATGCCCCACATCCTCAGCGGTGACATGCGCCTGCTGGCGGTGTTCTCCGAAGAGCGCCTGGACGAGCCGGAAATGAAGAATATTCCGACCGCCAAAGAACAAGGCTACGACATCGTCTGGCCCGTAGTACGTGGCTTCTACCTCGGGCCAAAAGTCAGCGATGCCGACTACGCCTGGTGGAAAGACGCGTTCGACAAACTGCTGGCCTCCGACGAGTTCGCCAAGCTGCGTGACCAGCGCGAGCTGTTCCCGTTCGCCATGACCGGCCCAGAGCTGGACACCTACGTGAAGAAACAGGTGGCTGACTACAAAGTGCTGGCCAAAGAGTTCGGCCTGATCCAGTAACCGCCCCTGCCTGTCACATGGCCACGCCCTCTTCAACCGGGCGGCGTGGCCCAGGAGTTTCACATGCTCTTACAACGCATTTTCGCCAGCGTCATGCTGCTGGTCTGTGCCGGTCTCGCGCTGATGGCGTGGCCGTACCAGGCCGCGTTTTCTTACGAGCCGGTCGGGCCACGTGCCTACCCGCTGCTGATGCTCGGGCTGATGAGCCTGGGCCTGATCTACATGATCATCCGCCCACAGCCGACCAATCACACCGAAGAAGAACCGGCGCTGGACCGCGAAACCTTGATCAAGATCGGCATCTGCGTCGGCCTGTTGATCGTGTTCGCCGGCACCTTCGAGCCCCTGGGTTTCATCCTCAGCAGCATGCTGATCGGCATCCCCATGGCGCGCCTGTATGGCGGCCGCTGGTTGCCGAGCGTGGTGATCGTCAGCCTCATGGCCATCGGCCTGTACCTGCTGTTCGATAAAGCCATGGATGTACCGCTGCCCCTGGGCCTGCTCGACGTTCTGGAGAACTGATATGGATACTTTCAGCTATTTGGGCCAGGGCTTCGGCGTTGCACTGTCCCCGTACAACCTGGTGACCGCGTTGTGCGGCACCTTGATCGGCACCGTGGTCGGCCTGTTGCCGGGCCTGGGTCCGATCAACGGCGTGGCGTTGTTGATCCCCATCGCGTTCGCCCTGGGCCTGCCGCCGGAGTCGGCGCTGATCCTGCTGGCGGCCGTGTACCTGGGCTGCGAATACGGCGGCCGGATCAGCTCGATCCTACTGAACATCCCGGGCGAAGCCTCCACCGTGATGACCACCCTCGACGGTTACCCGATGGCCCGCAAAGGCCTGGCCGGTGTGGCGCTGTCGTTGTCGGCGTGGAGTTCGTTCATCGGCGCGTTTATCGCCACCTGCGGCATGGTGCTGTTTGCGCCGCTGCTGGCCAAATGGGCGATTGCCTTCGGCCCTGCGGAATATTTCGTACTGATGGTGTTCGCGATTGTCTGCCTGGGCGGCATGGCCGGTGACAAGCCATTGAAGACCTTTGTCGCGGCGCTGATCGGCCTGTTCCTCTCGGCGGTGGGCATCGACGCCAACAGCGGCGTGTACCGTTTTACCGGCGACAACATCCACCTCACAGACGGCATCCAGTTTGTCGTACTGGTACTGGGCCTGTTCTCCATCAGCGAGATCCTGTTGCTGCTGGAAAAAACCCACCGTGGCCAGGAAGCGGTGAAAGCCACCGGACGGATGATGTTCAACCTGAAGGAAGCGTCCGCAGTCTTCGTGGTGAATATCCGCTGCGGCCTGCTCGGTTTCATCATGGGTGTATTGCCCGGCGCCGGCGCCACCTTGGCCTCGGCCGTTGCCTACATGACCGAAAAACGCCTGGCCGGTGCCAGCGGTAAATTCGGCCAGGGCGACATGCGCGGCCTCGCCGCCCCGGAAACCGCGATTGGTGCTTCTGCCTGCGGCGCCCTGGTACCGATGCTGACCCTCGGCGTACCCGGTTCGGGCACCACAGCGGTGATGATCGGCGCGCTGTCGCTGTACAACATCACCCCGGGCCCGCTGCTGTTCCAACAGCAACCGGACATCGTCTGGGGCCTGATCGCCTCGTTGTTTATCGCCAACATCATGCTGGTGATCCTCAACATCCCGATGATCCGCATCTTCACCCGTATCCTTGCCGTGCCGAACTGGGCGCTGGTGCCGGTGATCGCGATCATCACCGCGATTGGTGTGTACGCCGTTCACGCCACCACCTTCGACCTGTTCCTGATGGTCGGCATCGGCATCTTCGGCTACATCCTGCGCAAACTGGACTTCCCGCTGTCGCCAGTGCTGCTGGGCTTTATCCTCGGTGGCCTGATGGAGCAGAACCTGCGCCGTGCGCTGTCGATTTCCAACGGTGCGCTGGACATCCTCTGGTCGAGCCCGATCACCTTTGGGGTATGGGTCCTGACCGCGCTGATGCTGGCCTTCCCGCTGGTGCGTATCTACCGCAAACGTGCCCTGCAGCGTCGTGCCGTGGCCGATGTCTGAGGTCACCTTTAAACATTGGTGGGGAACACCGCTGGTCGGTCTGGCCGGCGGTTACCTGGCCAGCCTGGTCGGCTGGCCTTTGCCGTACATGGTCGGCTCGTTGCTGGCGATCATCCTCGTACGTTGCCTCACGCCGTGGCAGTTGGCGGAGATTCCCGGTGGGCGCAAATGCGGCCAGTGGGTGGTGGGGATCGGCATCGGCCTGCACTTTACGCCGGTGGTGATCGAGCAGGTCATGAGCCACTTCGGGCTGATCTTCTTCGGCGCGCTGGTCACCAGTCTCTCCAGCGTGGTTGGCGTGTGGCTGATGCGGCGCAGCGGAGAAGACCGCGCCACCGCGTTTTTCTCCAGTATGCCCGGCGGTTCCGGGGAGATGGTCAACCTCGGCGCACGCAATGGCGCGGTGCTCAGCCGTGTCGCGGCGGGGCAGAGTTTGCGGGTGTTGGTGGTGGTGCTGTGTGTGCCGGCGATCTTCAAGTATGTGCTTGAGGGCGGCGCGCCGCAGTTTCATCCGGCACCGGTGAGTTGGCCTTGGCTGTTGGCGTTGTTTCCGCTTGGCGCGCTGGTGGCCTGGGGTTGGCAGCGCTTGCGTCAACCGAACCCGTGGTTGTTCGGGCCGTTGCTGGTGAGTGCGACGGCCAGTGTTGTATGGGATCTGCATATCGGCCTGCCCGATGGCGGCAGCCAGATTGGCCAGTGGCTGATCGGCAGCGGTTTGGGTTGCCACTTCAATCGGCAGTTCTTTCGCCGGGCGCCGTCGTTCATGGGCCGCACCTTGATCGGCACTGCGCTGACCATGGCGCTGGCGACGTTGGCGGCGGTGGGGCTGAGCGCGCTGACTCATCTGGACTTACGCTCGTTGACCCTGGGCATGATGCCCGGCGGGATTGCCGAGATGAGCCTTACGGCAGAGACCCTGCAATTGTCGGTGCCGTTGGTGACGGCGATGCAGGTGATGCGGTTGTTGTTTGTGTTGTTTCTGGCTGAACCACTGTTCCGACACTGGAACCGCCAGCCGGAAAAACTCTAAACACGCACACAGTTCAAATGTGGGAGCGGGCTTGCTCGCGAATGCAGTGTGTCAGTCACTGAAAATGTTGACTGATGCACCGTTTTCGCGAGCAAGCCCGCTCCCACATTCGATTGCGGATAACTGTTATACCGACGGCAACCGCCACTCGATCGCCTTCTCGCCATTCTGCTCAAGAAACTTGTTGGTGCGGCTGAAATGCCCACACCCCAAAAACCCGCGATACGCCGACAACGGCGACGGATGCACCGAGGTCAGCACCAGGTGCTTGGTGGCATCGATCAGCTTCTGCTTGCCCTGGGCATGGGCGCCCCACAGCAAAAACACCAAGTGCGGCTGATGCGCGCTGACCACTTCGATAATCCGATCAGTAAAGAACTGCCAGCCCTTGCCCGCATGGGCGTTGGCGTTGGCGCGTTCCACGGTCATGGTGGTGTTGAGCAGCAGCACGCCCTGGTCGGCCCAGCTTTGCAGGCAACCGTGGTTGGGGATGTCGATGTTCAGGTCGCGCTTGAGTTCTTTATAGATATTGAGCAGCGACGGCGGCGTTGGGATGCCCGGTTGCACCGAGAAGCACAGACCATGGGCCTGGCCGGGGCCGTGGTACGGGTCCTGGCCGAGGATCACCACCTTGACCTTGTCCAGCGGCGTGGAGTTGAGCGCGTTGAAAATCAGCGGGCCGGGCGGATAGATCTCTTTGCCGGCCGCATGTTCATCGCGCAGGAACTCGCGTAACTGGTTCATATACGGTTGCTCGAACTCATCGCGCAGGGCGTGCTTCCAGGTGGGTTCGAGTTTGATACGGTCGCCTTCGGTCATGTTGGAATGGTCTTGTCAAAAAGAATGAGGCGAACCCTAGGAAAGCCGACCCCGCTTGTCAATTGATCTGACACACCACCAGCACTTTCCTACGAAGCGATCATACTCATCCTCTACCTTCCCGAATGAGGTCACGATGAACCTGCACTTCGAAGAGCTGACCGGCAACGACGGTGCCCGCATCGGTATCGCCAGCCTGGACGCAGAAAAATCCC
Organism: Pseudomonas sp. B611; assembly: GCF_055407965.1. NCBI lineage: Bacteria > Pseudomonadati > Pseudomonadota > Gammaproteobacteria > Pseudomonadales > Pseudomonadaceae > Pseudomonas > Pseudomonas sp. B611. Next base: position 801,988 of record NZ_JBUZST010000001.1, on the reverse strand, counting down.
TTAACGCCCTCTCCTTGCCGATGATCCTGGCCCTGGGCGAACGCCTGGACACTTGGGCGAAAGATCCGAATATCGTTTGCGTGCTGCTGCGCGGCAACGGCCCCAAGGCCTTTTGCGCCGGAGGCGAAGTGCGCAGCCTCGCGATGGAATGCCGTGAACAGCCCGGCGTTGTTCCGGCACTGGCCGCGCAATTTTTTGCGGCGGAATATCGCCTCGACTATCGCCTGCATACCTATCCAAAACCGGTGATCTGCTGGGGGCACGGCTACGTGCTGGGTGGCGGCATGGGCCTGTTGCAAAGTGCGGCGGTGCGCATCGTCACGCCGAGCAGCCGCCTGGCCATGCCCGAGATCAGCATCGGCCTGTTCCCGGACGTCGGCGCCAGTTGGTTTTTGTCGCGCCTGCCGGGCAAGCTCGGGTTGTTCCTCGGCCTGACCGGTGCGCATATCAACGGTCGCGATGCCTTGGACCTGGGCCTGGCCGACCGCTTCCTAGGCGATGACCAGCAAGATGAGTTGATCGACGGTTTGCTGCAATTGAACTGGCAGGAACAAACGCCGATGCAGCTCAACAGCCTGCTCAAGGCCCTGGCCCAGGAAGCGCTCAGCCAGCAACCCGAAGCGCAGTGGCTACCGCGCCGGGCGCAGATCGACGAATGGCTGGATGTCGGTGATGTGCACTGCGCCTGGCGCGCCTTGAGCCAATTGCGCGACCACAGCGACCCGCTGTTCAGCCGAGCCGGCAAGACCCTGAGCGAAGGCTGCCCATTGACCGCGCACCTGGTGTGGGAACAGCTCCAGCGTGGCCGTCAGTTGTCCCTCGCCCAGGTGTTCCAGATGGAATACACCGTGAGCCTGAACTGCTGCCGTCACCCGGAATTTGCCGAAGGGGTGCGCGCGCGGCTGATCGACAAGGATCAGCAGCCCCATTGGCATTGGCCGGATGTGAATACGGTGCCCCAAGCGGTGGTGCAGGCGCATTTCCACAAAGCGTGGGAAGGCCGGCACCCCCTGGCGGATTTATCTGAGCGTTAACGGTGCCCGCGATGGCCGCCGTCACCACGGCCGCCTCGGTCGTGACCACCGCGATTGTCCCAACCCTGGTTCGGGTAAGGCCGGTAACCGGGCCGTGGATAATAACGCGGCGCTGGCTGGTAATAACGCGGTGCCGCTTGATAGTAGCGTGGCGCAGGATAGTAGCGCGGTGCTGGCGTGTAATAGCTGCGCCCATAGTAGGAAGAACCGCCGCCGTAGTAATACGCTGGCGCCGGGGTGGTGTAGACCTCGGAGCGATAGTAGGTGCCGCCACCGTCGTAATAAGGCACACACGCGGATAAGGTCAGGCCGAGCAAGGCAGTGAGTAGCAGTCGTCGATACATGGCGGCCTCCTGGACCGCGGAAGAGCTCCTCCAGCGACGCTGGGGGGCGGCATTCAGCTTTCACCGAATCACGAAATATCTGACATCAAAAACCGAATCTGGTGCGTTTTTGACACAGTTTGAAACACGTAGATCGGACGACCGGAGCGCCGTCATTTTCCGGCCGGTTTGGCACGGTCTGCGGCGACGCTGTATCGTGCCACCCCACCGAGATCCTGCCTGAACCGAGCCATGACCACGCCAACCCTCTGCCCCGCCTGCGGCGCCCGCAACGACTGCACCCTGGCCGACCCACGCACCGCCGACCAAGCGTGCTGGTGCTACGGCGTCACCATCGACCCGGCCGTGCTTGAGGCGTTGCCCGATGCGTTGCGCAACCAGGCTTGCCTGTGCCCACGATGCGCTCAAGTGGACGCGCAATTGCGCGGCGATGAACAGCCGTAATGCGTGTTGATCGGTTCCTCAGCAACCTGCCGCGTTTCAATCGCCAGCAGGTGCGCGTGTTGCTGGTTGAACGGCGTGTGACGGTGGATGGCGTGTCGGTCAGCGATCCCCATCACGAGGTGCGCGAATTCAGCCGTGTGTGTGTCGACGATGAGGTATTGCAGGCCGGCAAACCGGCGCGCTACTTCATGCTGCACAAGCCGCAGGGGTGTGTGAGCGCCACGTCGGACCCACAGCACCCGACCGTCCTCGACCTGCTGGATGTGCCGGACAAAGGTGAGCTGCACATCGCCGGCCGTCTGGATTTCAACACCACCGGTCTGATGCTGATCACCAATGACGGCCAGTGGTCGCGGCGCCTGACGCAACCGCAAACCAAATTGCCCAAGGTTTACCTGGTGGAAACCGAGCAAGCGATCGGCCCGGAATACGCCATCACGTTTGCCGCCGGCCTGTACTTTGCCTTTGAAGACCTCACCACCCAACCTGCCACCTTGGAGCTGCTGGGGCCGAGGACGGCGCGATTGGGCATTGTCGAAGGGCGCTATCACCAGGTGAAGCGCATGTTCGGGCATTTCGACAACAAGGTGATCGGCTTGCATCGCGAACGAATGGGGCCTTTGGTGTTGGATGCGAACCTTGCGCCGGGGGAGTATCGGGCACTGACCGACGACGAGATCCGACAGGTCTGACGACCGTTCAGCCGGTGATGGCAAAAAACCAGTTTGGCGCCTTGCGAGGTGACGCCTGTGCTGCTTGAATCAAATCGTCAGCCGAAATATGACTGGCGAGTCGCCTATAACCTCCAAGAAACACTTTGCCCCCGCCCGCGCTTGATCTACGGGCCTTCCAGGCAAAACCGCCCGCCATAACAACAGCCGTCGACCAGCCGTCATCGGATCGACATGGGCCTCCCTTTTCCAGGCGTATGCCTACCTGTCACAAAGCTCGTGCAGAGTTATCTGCGCGCCCTACCCGCTTGCCAGGAGTCTTACGACATGAGGCCAGAAATCGCTGTGTTGGATATACAGGGTCAGTATCGGGTTTACACGGAGTTCTATCGCGCGGACGCTGCTGCAAAGACCATCATCATGGTCAATGGCTCCATGGCCACCACGGCATCCTTCGCCCAAACCGTGAAAAGCCTGCACCCGCAATTCAATGTGGTTTTGTACGACCAGCCCTACGCTGGCCGCTCCAAAATCCATAACCGCCATGAGCAAATGCTGACGAAGGACGTCGAAGGCCAGATCCTCCTGGAACTCATCGACCACTTCGCCGCCGAACACGTGCTGTCGTTCTCCTGGGGCGGCGCCGCCACCCTGGTCGCCCTCGCCCACCGCCCGCGGCGTGTGGAGAAGGCGGTGATCAGCTCGTTCTCACCGGTCATCAACACGCCCATGCGCGACTACCTTGAACGTGGCGTTGACTACCTCGGCAACCTCGACCGCGACCGCGTCGGGCACCTCGTCAACAACACCATCGGCAAACACCTGCCGTCGTTGTTCAAGCGCTTCAACTACAAGCATGTGAGCAGCCTGGCCGAGCACGAATATGGGCAGATGCACTTCCACATCAGCCAAGTGCTCAACAGCGATCGGCTGTGCTACCTCAAGGCGGCCAAGCAGATCGACATTCCGGTTCTGTTCTTGAACGGCGAATGGGACGAATACACCAGCGCCCAGGACGCCAAGCTGTTCGGCCAGCATGTGGCCCACAGCAGCTTCAGCACCATCCAGGCAACCGGACACTTCCTGGACATGGAGCACAAGGCCGCATGCCGGGACAGCCGAGAGGCCGTTGTTGGGTTTCTGAAGTCGCAGCGGCCGGTCAGTCGATTGCGTTATCACCAGGGTCAGACTCAACATGCCTTTGCGATCTAATTGTGTGGGAGCTGGCTTGCCTGCTCCCACATAGGCCTGTAACCCACACATTTTTGAAGAAAAACTTCAAATCCGGGTGAACATCTGGTACAAAGTCAGCCGCTCTGAGCGGGTATAGTTTAATGGTAGAACAGTAGCTTCCCAAGCTTCCGACGAGGGTTCGATTCCCTCTACCCGCTCCACTTCTGCTTTTCCCTCGCTTTTCCGCATCCTCCCCCACGTTTCCATATCAGCAACCAGCCCAGTAAATTCGGGGCTTTCAGCGATTCCGTACGTTCCCTCGCACTCCGTCGTTTGTCTTCTCAGTCTGGAATTTTTTGTATAGCGGTTTGTATAGTGGAGTTAGATCGAACCACGCTATACAAACGCCATGAAACGTACTGATATCAAGCGCCTGCGCCCGGCCGATATGGTGTTGGCTGCATTGGAGCCTGGCGAAGGACTACTACCAAAACTACGGGGCTGACCGCCTCTACTTCCTTGTAACCAGTGCGGGTCGTAAGCGCTGGGTGCTGCGGTATAAAAAGCCCAATGGGAAATGGGGCTGGCACGGGTTGGGCACCTATCCTGATGTCAGCGCCAAGTACGCCCGAGAAAAGGCGCGTGCTGCGTTGAAGCTTAATGCTGATGTGTAGACCCCATTACGCACAAAGCTGCCCTGAAAGCGGCACAGGCCGTCGCTGAGGCCAATACGTTCAAAGTGGCGGCTGATTTGTGGCTGGAAAAGAAAATCAAAGATGGTCGCGCTAAGAAAACCCTCCAGGGGATTAACGGCGCCCTGAAGAACGACTGTAGTGGTCTAATGAAACCGGACACCTATTTAGGCGAGAATGCTCGCCAGATCGAGGTGTCAGATGACCAAACAACGCCGCTCCTTTACGCCTGAATTCAAACGCGAGCGGCCACAGAGCAAACTCCATAGGTAGCGAACTCGTCAGGAGCAGGTTACCGTCCTGGGCACTTGCAGCTTATCAGGGAACGAAAATGGGTCTGCTTACTAAATGGAAGCTGGCGCGCTACCTACGTATTCAACAAAACGAACTGACGTCATTCACTGACCAACTGCGCCAAATGGATTCAGATGAGATCAGAATGGTAGTGGCCTTGGTTGCAGATACTAGAAACCGACTGGAAGAGGCCGGGTTTCTCCTGATTGATCCAATCGGAGCATACACAGTCGAACCAGAAACCCCGCAAGCTCTCAACGGTATGATCCGAAGCCTGCAAACGGAAGGTCGATCTCAAGAAGCGGCTGCGTTAATGGTTTGGCTCCATACGGCCAGGGTCGGAGCACGGCTTGAATTAAGGCCCCTAGCGCGGGAGATGTGGAGGCAGTTAGAAAGAGGCTTTCCATACGCCGAAGAAGCGGCCGGTGCGCTCATGAGGATCTTTCTGCGCCCGCTTCTTTTGGCGGGTTACGACCAATTTCCGAAAGGCCTTTCTCCGGATCCACTTTGAAACCATGAAAAAAACAATTTCTGCTGTTGAGAAACGCTACCCACGAGATTCATTCACCAAGAAGCTGACAAAGATCTGCGAACGACTCGATGAGTCTAGTCAGCGTAGTGTCACGCACAAATATATTTACGAAGAGGAAACGTCTGAACTCGAAATCATTTCAGTCTGGGTTGTAGGGTCCCCTGCCCTTAGTGCGCTGCTACGTCGGAACACCAACTGACAACACATCAGGTATCCCCTTCGTCGAGGCGGTTCAAATATGGTCAGGGCGTGGCTGCAATTGGTCCTCAGCTCTCGAATCAATCACACCGGATCCTCATGCTGGCCGAGCTGAAAGGGCCACAGATGTCATCCCTCTTCGCGGCGAACAATTGCGCACCTACAACAATGAAACCTACGACGCGGTAGATATGCACCGTGACGGGCTACTGGCGTGGGACTTCGTCGAAATAACGCCGGAAATGCTCATCCCCATCTCTTCCGACAACTTTAAAGAAAATGAACGGGCGCTGAAAAATCTTGGCCCCATCATGGGACGCAAATCTCAGGAACTCGTACCTGTAATCATCAGGCTGATGAGAGATCTGGAGCCCTTCGGGTCCTGGTCGTCAAATGGCAGTGATAAAACCATGTTCAAGTGCGGCAGTACCCACCTGCATTTGGGTCGTCCAGCATTACCGTTGAAGCTTTTCGATAAAAATCCCGCATTACGCCAATTGGTTTTAATCCCTCACCTCAGCGCACGAGGCCCTAATGGGGCGTGGATCCTCCGTCGAGGACCAGAGCACATCGGCTCAAAGTTATTCTCAGATAAATATGCCTTCTACGCTCGAGATGATGGCGCACCGTTCACGTTCCAGAGCTCTAAAGACCTTGAAACCTGGTCTTCGGTCGACACAATGGTGCTTTTTGCAACAGAGGAGGCTGCTCGCTCCTTCGCTCAAAGCTGGGATGACGAAGAGGAAACTGCCTCGACTGATGTCGGGCGAGCTGAAGGCGCAGAGCTTTTTGCCCTTTTCGGTTTGGTGGATGTTGTTGAAACAGAGGAGCATCAGCTAGCAGTCACATTCAGAGGAGCCAGAGGCTTGGATCAACCTGTTTCGAGCCTTGAGACGCTTGCGTCAGCGCTGCCCTCAACACCTGGGCAAGACTAATGCAGTAAGCCCGGCACCAAGCCGGGCTTTGAACCGATCAGCTCAAACAGCGTTCAGCCGCTCAACCATATCCGGGAAGCGCTCAACCAGCTTAATCAACAGCGCCGCCTGAGCATTGGGCTTGGACTTCGACTGCTCCCAGTTTTTCAGCGTGTCAGGACTGGTCCTGATCTGCCGGGCGAATACTGGCTGTGACATGTGCAGCTTTTCACGGATAGAAATGATTTCAGCAGCCGTCACTTCTGGGGGCGCAAGGGCCTCCACTTCGTACTGACGAAGCGTAATCTTCCCCTGCCGGTGTTCAGCCATCTCGCCAACACCTTGCATCAGTTCTGCAAACAGATCGCGCTTTTTCATTTTCCACCTCGTTTTTTCAGCTCTGCATCAATCGCAGCTTTCAGTGCTTTCTCCTGATCAGCGGTCAGGTTCGCCATTTCATCCTTGTCGTAGATCGCGAACATCCAAAACTGACCGTCATTCATCAGCCAGTAGTAAATGACACGCAGCCCACCACGCTTTCCCTTGCCTCGACGAACGTCCTGCCAGCGGAGCTTTCTGAAGCCTCCGGTACGTGGCATCACATCGCCTGCTTCAGGATTCGCCTGCATTTCGGTCTGAAGCTGCCGATACTCATCGTCAGTCAGGTAGTCACCGACAGTGGCGGTGAAGCTTGTGGTTTCGAAGAAGACCGTTTTCATAGGAAAGTATACGCAAATTGCTTACACTTAAAATAACTCATCCACGGGCCGTCGTCACCCCCAGTGCGCTACGTCGTGACAGGCGATGCGGGGTCCGCCGCCCCGAAAATGCTTGTATAGCGGTTTGTATAGCGAACCGAAAAAAAGCCCTGAAACCCACGCACCACGTGGCCCATTCGACCCCCTCTACCCGCTCCACCTAATTGTTGGTCCCGCGTCTGGATGGTTTTGACGGGGGATGCATGAAAAAACCGGCTCTGGTGGCCGGTTTTTTTATGTATGGGATTCGGTGGTTCGACACGCGTGGCAACCTCGCACAGGCATAACCCAGGCGATTCGGATGGCCGCGTAGGCGGTTTCGCTAAATTCAACACTACGCCTACGAGCCCATTCTCCTGGCAAATTCTGGCAACAGAAAACGTCTTTGAAAGCGATGTGTCCCCGCCCCATCCTCCGCGACCTTTCGATCAATCATTCCAGCTGCAAGTCATCGCAAGAAGCCGATATCCGACGGGCAAAAAAATGGCAAAGGAGGTTTGAAAATGCCGAAAACACTGACGACATTCGATATGGCCGAGCTGCTCGACAGCGACGAGTCTATCAGTGAGTACCTCTCTCAGGTGCTGGCCGACGGCGATAACGAAGAGTTTCTGCGTGCAATCGGCTACGTGGCCAAAGCCCGAGGAATGACAAAGATCGCCACTGAGACGGGTATGGGTCGCGAGAGTCTTTACAAGGCGTTCTCCCCCGGCGCAAAACCACGCTTTGAAACAGTCCTCCAAGCACTCCACTCGCTAGGCATTGATCTGTTTGCACGGCCTGGACATGTCACCAATCACTCAGCTATTTGAGTACGTGGCCCGGCCGGATCGGCGACGACGCCCGTCAAGGCATTGAAACCAGCGCAGGTTTAACAGGTTTCCAACCGACCAAGGCGATAAACAACGTCATCAACTGAAAGGCGACAATCAACCCCACACACCCCGCCCAGCCCCACCGCTCCCAGATCAATGCCGGGACGATCGCCCCGCAACTGCCGCCCAGGTAATAGCAGGTGAGATAAATACCCACAGCTCCCGCCTTGTTGTCGCCAGCGTTGGCCGTAGTGAACGCATTGGCGGCGGCCTGTGCGAGGAATACGCCGGTGGAGCTGAGGGCCAGCCCCAACACGATGCACCACAGCGTTGGCATCAAGGTCAGCACCGTACCCGTGATGCCCAGCACGACGGCGACGGTCAGCAATTCGCCATGGGGCCGGGCTTTGCTGAGGCGCCCGGCAATGGGGATCACGATCAATGCCAGCAGGAACACCATGTAAAGCGTACCCAAAGCCGCAGGACCGAGGTTGAATGGCGGCAAGCCAAGGTACAGCCCCACGTAGGTAAACGCCGCAACCTGGGAAAACAACACGCAAAAACCTACGGCATAAGCCGCCAGCAATGGCTGACGAAAAACCCCCGATGAAACGGTTGCCAGCGGCACCGTACGCGCCCGGCTAACCGGCAACAGAAACTGAATGAACCCGCCCACCATCAGGCTCAGCGCCGCGAGCAACTCGAAGGCTTCGCGCCAGCCCACATACTCCGTCATCACACCAGTGACGAACCGCCCGGCAAAACCTCCCAGCACGGTGCCCGCCACGTACAGGCTGGTGACTTCGGTAACCGTGCCACCACTCCAACGGTCGCCGATATAGGCCACGCTGGTGGCGAACACCACCGGAATCACCATGCCCTCGACAAACCGCCACACCAGCACTTCGGTAAAACTGTCGGCATACGCCGTCATCAACGCGGGCACGGCCAACAGCAGCGCTGCCACGCAGATCACCGTGCATTGCTCGAAACGGCCTGTCAGGCGGCTGACAAAGGGCGCCGTGATCGCGACAGCCAACGTCGTCACAGTAATACTCCACCCCGCCGACTTGGCGCTGATCTGAAACTGCGCGGCAAAGGTCTGGAGGATGCTCTGGGTCGCATAAAGGTTAAGAAACGCCGCGCAGCCACACAGGAACAGGGCAAGACGGGCACAATGCAGGCGCGGTTTCATGAAACCTCTCGTTTTATTTTGAGCGGTCTTTATAGAATGCCCGGCAGGTCTTGGACCAATACCGAATCAGGACCGATCAATACCCGAGGGCCAGGATGCTCGACCTACGCAAGCTGCGATACTTTCTGATGGTCGCCGAAGAATTGCACTTCGGCCGCGCCGCCCTTCGCCTGCACCTGGCCCAGCCGCCGCTGACCCGACAGATCTCGGCGCTGGAAGCCGAGCTGGGTTTCAAGCTGTTCGATCGCACCAGCCGCACGGTGACGCTGACGGCACAAGGCCGGTCGTTTCTACCTTATGCGCGTGGCGTGCTGGAGCAGGTGGAGCTGGCGCAAGTCATCGCCGGCAAACTCGCAGCAGGCACCGCCGGGCAACTGACGCTGGGGTATGTCAGTTCAATTGCCTTGTCAGACCTGTTCAGCCAGGCAATCCAGGCGTTTGCCCAACGCTTTCCCGATGTGCAACTGACCCTGGTGGAATGTGCCTCCGGCAGCCTGGGTGCGCAGGTGGCAGACGGGCGCCTGGACGTCGGGCTGAGTCGTTTGTTGCCACAGGGCAAGGCGGTGCAAGCGCTGTCGCTGGGCGAGGAACGGCTGGTGGCGGCCTTATCCACTGACAACCCGTTGGCGAGCCAGGCGCAAGTCAGCTTGGCGCAGCTCAGTGCTTATCCGCTGATCCTGTTCCCGGCGGATTACGGATCGGGGCTGAACCAGTCCATCGAGCAGCTTTACCGCCACCACGGCCAGCCTCTGCGACCAGGGCCGACCGGGCGGCAGATCACCTCGATCATCGCTCTGGTCGCCGCCGGGCAAGGCGTGGCGCTGGTGCCGCAATGCACGCAAAGCTTGATGAACAAAGGCGTGACCTACCGGCCGTTGGTGGAAGTGGATGCGTGTGCCCAGTTATTGGTGCTGAAGCCAACTGAATCAAAAAGTGTACTGGTTGATGCGTTTCTCAGCGTGATGACGCAGGCCCTACATACCCGGTAATACCTGCGCAAAACCTCGCAATACCTCTCTCTGGCGCCGTTGCGGCGTGCTCATACACTTCAGTCACTGCCTGGCGAAATACCGGTCATCGACCGTCGGTGGGTAGAGTGTTGATAACTTATTTTTTGTGGTTATAGTCACCACCAACACACACCACAAGGAGGTGTTGTGGATAGCCGATATTTGATAGGTCACATCGTCGCAGACGGTTGGTATCTGGTGCGTACCCGAGGCAGCCATCACCACTTCAAGCACCCGACCAAACCGGGACTGGTGACCATCCCTCATCCAAAAAAGGACCTGTTGGACAAGACCGCCAAGAGCATTTTGAAACAAGCTCTGCTGAGTTGACCGTCCCTGGAGGACAACAGACATGCTTTATCCCATCGCAATTTCAACCGGTGACGAAAACCACGCCTGGGGTGTGGAAGTACCGGACATTCCCGGCTGCTACTCCGCCGGCGACGACTTGGACGACGCCATGGCCATGGCCCGTGAAGCCATCGAAGGGCACTTCGAGATCCTCGCGGAAGACGGTGCGCCGATCCCCAGCGCGCAGAAAGTCACCCTGCATGCCGCCAACCCACAGTACGCAGGTTGCACGTGGGCAGTGGTCGACATCGATATCACCAAGTACTTGGGCAAGGCGCAGAAACTCAACATCACCCTGCCGGGCTACCTGTTGAAGCGCATCGATGAATATGTGCTACACCATCCTGAAGAAAAAAGCCGCTCGGGTTTCCTCGCATCAGCGGCGCTCAAGGTGCTTCAACAAGAACACTGATTCAGCCAATTCCTACATGAATGAGGAAGCTCGACTATCAAGATCGCAAGCACGCTATCCCAGTAACAGGACAAACCAGAATGCGCCCTCCGGTAGAAAAAACGGCGAGACAAGCCTTTAGAAAAGTGGTGGGTTTGGTGCTGATCATCCCACTGCTGTTACCTCTGACACCGATACCCTTCGGCCTGGGGCGCGTGGCATCGGCAGCAGCCGTTGCAAGTTCCATCTACGGCGCGTGGTATGCGAGGCAGCATGCCAGCCGCGGTGTGACAATCGGCGCAGGAATCATGGCGTTACTCAATCTCGCCTCATTGATAGCGCTGTCGACGCCCTCGATAGTCTGGTTTATCTTCCAAGTCAGTTGGGCGTATGGGTCTGGCAACTGGATTCACTGGAACTTTTACCGGCCGCAGAATTAAACCGCAAGAAACAGATTCCCCCCCGAGGCTCGCACATTGGATAGTGACACTGTACCTCTTCAAGGATTCTACTCATGCCCTACGAATACAAGCTCATGCCTTCCCCCGTCGGCCAGCTCACCCTAGTAGCGCGCAACGATAAACTCAGCGCCATCCTCTGGGAAACCGAACGCGCCAACCGCGTGCGCCTGGGTGAATTGCACGAGGCCAACGACAGCCCGGTGCTGCTGGAGGCGCAGCGCCAATTGCAGGAATACTTCGCCGGCACCCGTAATCAGTTCACCCTGGAACTGGACTTCACCGGCACCGACTTCCAGAAACAAGTCTGGCAGGCACTACTGACTATTCCCTTCGGCGAAACCCGCAGCTACAGCCAGATCGCCCAGCAGATCGGCAACCCCAAGGCGGTGCGCGCCGTGGGCGCAGCCAATGGGCGCAATCCGATCTCGATCATCGCGCCCTGCCACCGGGTGATTGGCGCCTCGGGCGAGCTGACCGGGTTTGCCGGCGGCCTGCAAGCCAAGCAATATTTGCTCGCACTGGAAGGCACCGGCCAGGCGGAATTGGCCTTCTAAACAAGCAACAAAAAACGGCGGTTGGATTGACTCCAGCCGCCGTTTCGCGTTTCAGATGCTCGATTCAACCGTCACCCTGGTGGTCTTTACCGTAGGTCGATGCCAGGGCGCGGGCCTTCTGCAAGCGCTCTTGCAACTTGGGCAGCGTCTCATCCACCAGCGCTTTTATTTCCGGCACATCCGACGCAGCGCCTTCCTGTTTGAACAGGGCAATGGCCTCTTCGTTTTCCTTGACCTGTTGCGCGGTGTAGGCCGCATCAAAGGAGTCGCCGTCCTTGAGCTCGGGCATCAGGGTCTCGGCTTTGTTGACGATCTTTTCCCGCGGCGCCACCGGCAGCTCCAGCTTCTTGGCGATGGCCGCCAGATGTTGGTTGGCCAGGGTGCGCTCGTTGATCACCTCAATGGTGTAATCCTTGATCTCCTGGGACGAGGTCTTGGCGTGGGCCATGCGACTGGTTTCGATATCGGCCATGCCTTTGGCCGACGCCTGTTCGATGAATTCAGCAGGCGACTGGGCGAAAGCATTGCTGGCGCCGAGGCCCAGCAGCATCGCGAAACTGGCGGTGCGTAACCGGATAGCCATGCGGCTCATGATGGGTTCCTCCAGGGCAAAAAAAATAAGCGCGGGGGAACACTCCCCGCCCTGAATTCGAATTTTCACGGCGGCAAAGGTTTAGAAAATACTTGCCAGTGCGACGAACGGTCGTCCCTGTATGGGAGTGCACTGCCTGACCCACCGCTATCGCAGGCAAGCCAGCTCCCCCAATTGATCTCTGTTGTTCTCCAGATTCCACAGCTCAAACTGGCAGCTTCAGCCCCTGTATCTGCGCCATCAACCATTGCAACCCCGAATCCCCACCCCGCCGCACATTCCACGCCAACTCCACCGCAAACGAGGGGATATGAAACGGTGGTGGCACCGCCAACAGGTGGGGGTGATCAATATTGAGCAAGCCCCGCGACGACACCGTCAAGATCAAATCCGTGCCCTGGATCAACTGCGGTGCCACGCCCCAATGCGGCAGGCTGATGGCCACATGGCGTCGCTCGCGAATCGCCGTCAGAGCCCGCTCGATTTCCGGCGTGCCACTGCCGCGCATTTCCAGCAACACATGGGGACGCGACAGGTAAGTGGGCAGGTCTAACACGCCGTCATCCGGCAAGCTGTCGCGGTCTACCAGGCAGGTGTAATGCTCTTCAAACAGCGGCGTAGTACGCAGTTCCGCAGGCATGTCAGGAAAGACTCCGGCAGCAAGGTCGAGATCGCCATTGAGCACGCCATCTACCATGCCCTCGCGGCTGGCCTGGATGATTTGCAGGTCGATACCGGGCGCTTCGCGGCGCAGCATGCGGACCAAGTCCGGTAGGAAAATCGCCGCGCTGTAGTCGGACATCGCCACGCGAAAGCGCCGCTTGGCCGAGGCCGGATCAAACCGATTGGGCGCCAACAGCGCCTGCACCTGGGCCAGCGCCTCGGCAAGCGGTGCAGCCAATTCCAACGCGCGAGCGGTGGGCACCAACGTGCCGCCCTGGCGCACCAGCAACGGGTCGCCGAGCAAGTCCCGCAACCGTGCCAGCGCATGGCTGACCGCCGGCTGGCTCAGGTGCACGCGTTCAGCGGCGCGGGTGACGTGTTGCTCGGCGAGCAAGGCGTCGAGGATCACCAGCAGGTTGAGGTCAATGCGGCGCAGATCATTCATCAACTGCATGCTCGGCATAAGAATTTGGAATTTAAATTTGCGCGACGAATACCTTAGAGTCCAGCAAAACCTCTGGGAGATTCACGATGACAACGTTGCATTGGCTGGGTTTATTGGCGCTGGCAGTGATCGCCGGGGCGGTGGTGCCGTTTCAAAGTGCGATCAACGCCAACCTCGGGCGCGGGCTGGGGCACCCGTTATGGGCCACCTTGGCGTCGCTGCTGGTAAGCATTGTCGTGTTGCTGCCGGTGATTCTGGCGCTGCGCTTGCCCCTGCCGAGCCTGGGTTTTATCAGCAAGGCGCCGTTGTGGATGTGGGCCGGTGGTGCATTTGGCGTGTGCTTTATTTCCCTGGCGTTGATGCTGCTGCCCAAGCTCGGTGCGTCAGGCTTCATTGCGCTGGCCATGGCCGGGCAGATTCTCGCCTCGCTGCTGCTTGATCACTTTGGCCTGTTCGGCCTGGCTGAGCGCCAACTGACAACGCCCCGAGTGCTGGGGGCGTTGTTGTTGATTGGCGGGGTGGCGTTGATTCAGTTCAGCGCCACGCCAGCAAAGGCCTTGGCCGCAGCGTGATAATTCGTCAACGCTTGTCGGATGTACGCAGTTTTTGCGGCAGCCCCCACAGCAACAGCGCAGCGGCGATCAATGCACATACACCAATCACGTAGAGCGCCGGGGTGGTGCTGCCGCTGATGTCCTTGATCCGCCCAACCATTACCGGGCTGACGATACCGCCCAGTTGTCCCAGGGTGTTGATCAAGGCAATCCCGCCCGCCGCACCGGCGCCCGCGCCGGCCAGCAATTTGGGCGGCAAGGTCCAGAAGGTCGGGATGGCGGCGATGATCCCCGCCCCCAACAGGCTCAGCGCAACGATCAGGAACGTGGTGTGGTCGTCAAAGATACCGGCACAGAAAAATCCTACCGCGCCCAATGCCACCAGCCCACTGACAAACTTGCGGCGTTCACCGGTGGCATCCGACCAGCGTCCTACCAACACCATGGTGATCGCACCACAGATGTAGGGGATGGCAGTCAACAAGCCGATCACCACCGAGCTTTCGATACCGGTGCTGCGGATCAATTGCGGGGCCCAGAAGTTAAGGCCGTAAGACGCCACCTGGATCAGGAAGTAGATCAACCCCAACATCAGGAAACCGGGAATTCGCAGGGCCTGGAGCAGCGAGCCCTTCTTGTGCACCTCATGCACGGCGATGCGGCTGGACAGCAAGGTTTTCTCTTCGGCGCTCAGCCACGGCGCATCTTCAATGCGGTCTTTGAACTGCGTCAGCACCATCCACGCCAAGACCACGCACGGCATGCCGCCGAGCAGGAACAGCCAGTGCCAGCCGCGCATTTGCAGCACCCCATCCATGTGCTCCAGCACCAGCCCGGAAAACGGCGCCCCCACTAGCCCGGCAAACGCCGAAGCGAGGAACAGCATTGAGGTAATACGCCCACGGAAGTCCTGGGGAAACCACAGCGTCAGGTAATACAGCACGCCCGGCGCAAAGCCTGCCTCCATGGCGCCAATCAAAAAGCGCAGCGCATAGAACTGCCACTCGGCGGTGACAAATACCATGGCCGCCGTCGCCAGCCCCCAGGACACCATGATCCGCGCGATCCACCGGCGCGCCCCAACCTTGTAGAGCATCATGTTGCTCGGCACTTCGAAAATCACATAGCCCACCACAAACAACCCAGCCCCCAGGCCATACGCGGTGTTGCTTAGGCCAAGGTCGGCCTGCAGTTGGAACTTGGCGAAGCTGATGTTGATACGGTCAAAAAAAGCGAACAGGTAGCAGACCATGATCAATGGCATCAGGCGCCAGGCGACCTTGTTGACCACGGCTTTGATCGGATCGACTTCAACTGCCGGGCGCGCGCCGGCCTCTAACGGATTAGTGCTCATGCTTTCTCTCCAGCGGGCTGCTCACAGGCGCCCGATTGTTTTTGTTGTCTGGTGCGGGGTTACAGCGTGGCGATGTACGCCGGTGGTGGATGCAGGTCGCAATTGCGCCCGGCCTTGGCCACCTGGCCGGGCAACTCGTGCCCCAGCAGAGCCGGCAATCGGCGGGACAGGTGCAGCAGGTGCGGCAAGTCGATCCCGGTGTGAATCCCCACTTCTTCACACAGGTTGACCAGGTCTTCGGTGCAGATATTGCCCGACGCCCCCGGCGCAAACGGACAGCCACCGAGGCCGCCGAGGGCCGCGTCAAACCGCCGGGCGCCAGCCTCGTAGGCCGCCAGCACATTGCACAAACCCAGGCCGCGGGTGTTGTGGAAATGCAAGGTCAGGTCACTGGCAGGCACGCGCTCCAGCACTCGTTTGACCAGACGCGCCACCTGACGCGGGTTGGCCATCCCGGTGGTGTCGGCAAGGCTGATGCCCTGGATGCCCAGTTCGCGATAAGCGTCGACTATTTGCAGGACGCGGTCTTCATCAATCTTGCCCTCGAACGGGCAACCAAACGTGGTGGCGATGCTGGCGTTGAGGCGCACCGGGTGGTCGGCGGCAAAGCTGACAATGTCACCGAACGCCGCCAACGAAGCCTCGCAACGCATGCGCATATTGGCCAGGTTGTGGGTCTGGCTGGCGGACATCACCAGGTTCAATTCATCGGCGCGGGACTCGATAGCACGTTGGGCGCCCTTGAGGTTGGGGATCAACGCCACGTAAATCACACCGGCTTTGCGCTGGATGCCCTGGAACACCTGCTCGCCATCACGCAGTGCGGGAATGGCCTTCGGTGACACGAACGAACCGGCTTCGATCCGCGAAAACCCGGCCAGTGAAAGCTGGTCGATCAGGGCGATCTTGTCGGCGGTCTCGACCCAGGTCGGTTCGATCTGCAGGCCATCACGCGGGGAGACTTCCTGCACGATCAGCGGGTCTGAATAGTCATGAATCATTGCACCACTCCCGACGTTTTCAGGCGTTGTATGTCGGCGCCGGTAAGACCCAGGCTGCCAAGGATGTCATCCGTATGTTGGCCGAGGGCCGGACCCGACCAGTTCACCCCGCCAGGCGTTTGCGAGAGCTTGGGCACGATGCCGGGCATCTTCACCGACACGCCACCGGGCAGCTCGGCGCTGAGCAACATATCCCGCGCCTGATAGTGCGGATCGCTGACGATGTCCGCCACGGAATAGATGCGCCCGGCCGGCACTTCGGCGGCCTCCAGCGCGCTGAGTACCTGGTCGATGGGCAGGCTGCTGGTCCAGTGGGTGATCGCCGCATCGAGCAGCCCGCTCTTGGCGGCGCGGCCATCGTTATGGGCGAACTCGGGCGCTTCGCCCAGGTCGGCGCGGCCGATGGCGGTCATCAGGCGCTTGAAAATCGGGTCGCTGTTGCCGGCAATCACCACGTAGGCGCCATCGGCGGTCAGGTAGGTGTTGGACGGCGCGATACCGGGCAAGGCGCCGCCGCTGCGTTCACGCACATGACCGAGCATGTCGTATTCCGGCACCAGGCTTTCCATCAGGTTGAACACGCTTTCGGCCAACGACACATCGACAATCTGCCCATCGCCCTGCCCGGTCTTGACTCGCAGCAACGACATCAGCGCGCCGATCACGCCGTGCAATGACGCGAGGGAATCCCCCAGGCTCACGCCCACCCGCGCCGGTGGCGAGTCCGGGTTGCCGGTGGTGTAGCGGATGCCGCCCATGGCCTCGCCAATGGCACCGAAACCTGGGCGGTCGCGGTACGGCCCAGTCTGGCCATAACCGGAGATGCGCACCAGGGTCAGCTTGGGGTTGAGGGCGTGCAACACGTCCCAGCCCAGGCCGAGTTTTTCCAGGCCGCCGGGGCGCAGGTTTTCAATGAGGACGTCGGCATCGCCAAGTAGCTGTTTGATCAGGTCCAGGCCTTCAGGGGACTTGAGATCCAACGCCAAGGACTTCTTGTTACGCGATTGCAGGTACCACCACAGCGACGTACCTTCATGCAGCTTTCGCCATTTGCGAAGCGGATCGCCCTGGCCCATGGCTTCGATCTTGATCACCTCGGCGCCAAACTCGGCCATCAACCGGGCGGCGAACGGCGCGGCAATCAGGGTGCCGATCTCAATCACCTTGATACCGCTCAGGGGACCCGTCATGGGATGTACCTCTTGTTCTTGGAATGTGGTGCCAAGACTAGAGGGCCGACACGGGAGAAATCCAACCGTCAGTTGGCAAGGAGCGTTCGCGAAACGCGAACGACCAGAGAATTATCTGTAGGAATCTGTGGTCTTGCTCAGGTAATCAAAGAGCAAACGGCTTACGGGCGATAACTGTGCCTCATCACGTACCACCAGGATCAGGCTGCGATCCGACCAAGCGTCCGTTAGCGGTACGGCATGCAAACCCAAGGCACGACCGAACAATTCATACGCCTTGTGAGGCAGGATTCCGATGCCCATGTTCGCCTGGACCATCCGGCACATCGCATCAAACCCCGGCACATGAATGCGCAGGCGCAACATTTTCCCCGCCTCGCGAGCGGCCGCGTGGGTGCGCATATTGATGGAGCTGGCGGCATGCAAGCCGACGTAATCGCTGTCCAGGGTCTCGGTAAACGCCAGGCTCGTGCGCGTCGCCAAAGGATGATCCGCTGGCATCAACACCACCAGTTTATCCAGGCGATAAATCACGCTGGGCAGCCCTTTGGTGTCTGTGTCGCTGGAGCAGATCCCCAGGTCCGCCACACCATCCAGCACGCCCTGGACCACGCCGTTGCTGGGACGTTCTTCCAGGTCGGTTTTGACCTGAGGGTGCAGATCGGAAAAATCCCTCAGGTCTTCGGGAAGGAACTGAATGATCGCCGAGAGGTTAGCCAGCATCCGCACATAACCGCGTACACCATGGCTGTGCTCGCCCAGTTCCAGGCCCATTTTTTCGACGTTGAACAGCATCTGCCGCGCATGGTGCAGCAAGGTTTCACCAGCGGCTGTCAGGTTCATGCCCTTGGCGCGCCGCACAAACAGGCTAAGGCCCAGCACCTGCTCCAACTCCATCAGCCGCTTGCTGGCGGCCGACACCGCAATCGCTTCGCGCGCAGCGGCGCGGGTCAGCGTGCCTTCTTCGAACACCGCGACAAACAGCTGCAGAGTGATCAGATCCAGGCGGCGCACCAGGCCCTTGTGCAACATCAGCGGCGCTCGCCGGCCAGTCGATTGATCTCAGCCTGCTCCACCACCGGCTGCGGCGCACCATGACTCGCCGCCTGCAACATCGCCCGGCCAACCGTTTCGGTGCTCACCACCCAACCCGGTTTGACCCGGCGCAGCAACGTCAGCAGCGGCCCCAGCACGGAATAAAACGCCTGGTACAACGGCGTCTTCGAGCGCACGCCGTGCAACGGTTGGATCACCCCCGGCCGGAACAGGTACACCGCCTTGAACGGCAAGCGCAGCAAGGCATTCTCGGTCTTGCCCTTGACCCGCGCCCACATTGACTTGCCCGCCTCGGAACTGTCGGTACCGGCGCCGGACACGTAGATAAAAGTCATCTGCGGATTGAGCCGCGCCAGGGTACTGGCCGCAACCAAAGTGAGGTCATAGGTGAGGTGGGTGTACTGGATTTCGTTCATGCCCGCCGAAGACACGCCGAGGCAGAAGAAGCACGCATCAAAGCCTTGCAGCAGGTTTTCCAGGGGTTGGAAATCGAGCATGTCGCTGTGCAGCACCTGATGCAGCTTGCCGTGTTCCTGGGTCAGTGCCGTGCGGCCGACGGCGACGACTTCCTGCACGTCGGCGGCCAGCAGGCATTCACGCAGAACACCCTGGCCGACCATGCCGGTGGCGCCGAATAACAGAACTCTCATAGGGGGACCTCAGCGGCAAGCCGCAAGCTTCAAGCGACAAGTTGAATGCAGTTCAGCTTGTAGCTTAACGCTTGCAGCGTGTCACTGCCCCGTCAGAAAGCGCTGCGAAAGATCTCTTCTATTTGCCTTTGATCCGCGCGCCGTGGATTGGTCAGCCCGCACGCATCCTTCAACGCATTGCTGGCGAGCAATGGAATGTCCTGCAACTTGGCGCCAAGCTCACGCAGGCCGGCCGGGATATCTACGTCCTGAGACAGGCTGCGGATCGCCGCGATCGCCGCCTGAGCCCCCTCTTCCACGGTGACGCCTTTGACATCGGCACCCAACGCGCGGCCCACGTCGCTCAAGCGTTTGGCGCTGACGCTGGCGTTGAAGCTCTGCACATGGGGCAACAACACGGCGTTGCACACGCCGTGGGGCAAGTCATACAGGCCGCCCAACTGGTGCGCCATGGCGTGGACAAAGCCCAGGGACGCGTTGTTGAACGCCATGCCGGCGAGAAATTGCGCGTAGGCCATGTTCTCCCGCGCGGCCTTGTCGCTGCCGTCGCGCACGGCCAGGCGCAGGTTGGCGCTGATCAGTTCGATGGCCTTGATCGCGCAGGCGTCGGTGATTGGCGTGGCAGCGGTGGACACGTAGGCTTCGATGGCGTGGGTCAGTGCGTCCATGCCGGTGGCCGCGGTGAGGCCCTTGGGCATGCCGACCATCAGCGCCGGGTCATTGACCGACAGCAGCGGCGTGACGTTGCGATCGACGATGGCCATTTTCACGTGGCGGCTTTCGTCGGTGATGATGCAGAACCGGGTCATCTCGCTGGCGGTGCCGGCGGTGGTGTTGATGGCCACCAGCGGCAGTTGCGGTTTACTCGACTGGTCAACGCCTTCGTAGTCGCCAATATGCCCGCCGTTGGTGGCACACAGCGCGATGCCCTTGGCGCAGTCATGGGGCGAACCGCCGCCCAGGGACACCACGAAATCACAGGCGCTTTCCTGCAACAGCGCCAGGCCTTTCTCGACGTTTTCCACATTGGGGTTGGGCTTGGCGCCGTCGTAGATCACCGAGTCGATGTCCTGCATCGCCAGTTTCTCGGCGATCATGCTGGCCACGCCGGCTTTGGCCAGGCCCACGTCGGTGACAATCAACGCTTTGCGAAAGCCATAGTTGCGGATGGCGGTCATCGCTTCGTCGAGGCAGTCGGTGCCCATGATGTTGACGGCGGGAATAAAGAAAGTGCTGCTCATGGCTAATCCTCGTAGGCTTTATGCCTACAGAATCAACCGCTGACGGCCACAGCATCTTGATCAGGATCAACGCCCGCTCGTGATAAAGTCACCGCCCAGCCGAATTCGAGTAGACCCGCCGCAATGAAGGATTTCCAGGATATTGACGCCCACCTTGAAGACTGGAGCGCCCTGCGCAGCGCCATCGACTTCAGCGGGATTCTGATCGGCAATGGCGCCAGCCGTACGATTTGGGAAGACTTTGCCTACGACTCGCTGTTCGAAAACGCGCGCACCGTCGAAGAAAAACCCCTGAGCCCATCCGAACTCAGCGTGTTCGACGCCCTGCAAACCCGCAGTTTCGAGCAGGCCCTGGGCGCCCTGAAAACCACCAGCCGGGTCAACAAGGCGCTGGCCGTCAGCTCGGCGGCGCCGCGCAATCGCTACTACGCGATCAAGGAGGCGCTGATCAACACCATCCACGCCGTGCATATCCCGTGGCGCCTGGTGCAGCCGTCGACACTGGAGACGATCAACCGCGAACTGGCGAGCTACGCCACGGTATTCACGAGCAACTACGACTTGCTCAACTACTGGGCGATCCTGCACACACCGGGCATCGACGACCTGTTCCGCAGCGCCGACGCCAGTTTTGACCTGCGCAACACCCACACCAACGCCACACGCATCCTCTACTTGCACGGCGGCCTGCACCTGGTGCGCAACCTCGACGGCACCGCGCGCAAATTGCCGACCACCGACAGCACCTTGCTCAGCAGTTTCGCGATCAACAACACGATCAAGACCCTGGATGATGTGCCGCTGTTTGTCAGCGAAGGCAAGGTGGAAGAGAAATTGAAGACCATCCGCAGCTCGGATTATCTGTCGTTCTGTTATGAGCAGTTGCTCGGCCATGAAGGGGCGTTGTGCATCTTTGGCCACGACTTGGGCGCGCAGGATAAACACTTGGTGGATGCGATTCGCCAGGCCAGGTTGAGCACCCTGGCGATTTCGGTGTCGGGGCGCAGTGATGGGTTTATTCGCCAGCAGAAGCGGCGGTATTCGGAGATGTTCGAGGGGACGGGTTTGGAGCTGAGGTTCTTCGCCGCACGTACCCATGCGCTCGGCAATCCCGCACTGTCCGTCCCTGTCGAACGCTGATCTCCAATACAAAGGAGATCAACTGTGGGAGCTGGCTTGCCTGCGATAGCATCACCTCGGTTCGAATGAATGACCGAGGCGTCTGCATCGCAGGCAAGCCAGCTCCCACACAAGCCAGCTCCCACACTGGACTGCATTTCAAAGGGTAATCAGCGTCACTCTTCGGCGCTGTGAACGACCACCAGCAACTGCGCCTGCACCGGCCCCACCGACCTCAGCCGATGGGGCTTCTGCGCATTGAAATGCAGCGCATCGCCGCGCTCCAGAATCACCCGTTCATTCATGAAATCCACTTCCACCTGGCCTTCATGCACGAACAGAAACTCCTCCCCCAGGTGCTCCTTGAAGGTCTTGTCGGTGAACTCCGCCGGCGGGTAAATGATGAACGGCAGCAGGCTGCGTTCACTGACCTGATGGGCCAGCACCGCATAACCCGGCGCGGTGTCGGGCCGTTCATGGCTGCGCACCAGGCTGTAGCTGTCGAGGCTGACGTTGTCTTCGCTGAACAGCTCTTCGACCTTCACGTTCAACGCCTTGGCCAGTTTCAGCGCGGCCGCAATCGACGGCGTATTGAGCCCGCGTTCAACCTTGGACAGGTAACTCTTGGTCATCCCGGACTTTTCGGCCAGCACGTCCAAGGTTACGCCAAGTTTTTTTCTCAATAATTTCAAACGGATAGACATGTGCTGCGGTTAGTCCATGCAGAAAACGATAAGCTGCGCTTGCCAATGACACTTTGTGTCATATAGCATCTTTAGTGTCATTTGCGTTCACCCAACGACCTTGCGAGCAGCGGGAGACCGGCAAACCAGACGTCCATTGAACCACCCAAAGGACACCGATATGGCCAAGACATTAGCACTCCCCAAAGACCAACTGGTCAAGCAAGCGCTGATCCAGATGCAAAACACCCTGGCGGATAATACGTGGACCGACCGGCAAAAGCTGGCGCTCACGTGCCGCATCCTGTTCGAGAACGGCCACGACTCCGGCCTGGCCGGGCAGATCACCGCCCGTGGGCCAACGCCTGGCACCTATTACACTCAGCAACTGGGCCTGGGCTTTGACGAAATCACCGCCAGCAACCTGCTGCTGGTCAACGAGGACCTTGAAGTGCTGGAAGGCCATGGCATTCCCAACCCGGCCAACCGTTTCCACAGTTGGGTGTACCGTGGGCGGCCGGATGTGAATTGCATCATCCATACGCACCCCACGCACATCGCTGCGTTGTCGATGCTGGAAGTGCCGTTGCAGGTGTCCCACATGGACCTCTGCCCGCTGTACGAAGACTGTGCATTCCTGGAAGCCTGGCCGGGGGTGCCGGTGGGCAATGAAGAAGGTGAAATCATCACGGCAGCCCTGGGCGACAAGCGCGCGATCCTGCTGTCGCACCACGGCCAACTGTCCACGGGGGCGAGCATCGAGGAAGCCTGTGTGATCGCGCAGTTGATCGAACGTGCGGCCAAGTTGCAGTTGCTGGCGATGGCGGCGGGCACCATCAAACCGATCCTGCCGGAACTGGGGCGTGAAGCCCACGACTGGATTTCCCGGCCCAAGCGCCACGGCGCCGCGTTCAACTACTACGCCCGGCAAAACCTGCGCCAACACGCCGATTGCCTGAACTGATTGCCCTTTTTCGACCGGAGACCTCTCATGTCCAGCCCAACTATTCACGGCATCATCGGCTACACCATCACCCCTTTCAGCGCCGACGGTTCACGCATTGACCTCGACGCCCTGGGCCGCTCCATCGACCGTTTGATCGCCAGCGGCGTGCATGCCATCGCACCCTTGGGCAGCACCGGCGAAGGCGCGTACTTGAGCGACGCCGAGTGGGATGAAGTGAGCGCCTATAGCCTGGCAAAAATCGCCCGGCGCGTGCCCACCGTCGTCAGCGTGTCCGACCTGACCACCGCCAAGGCCGTGCGCCGTGCCCGTTACGCCGAAGCCAATGGCGCCGACGTGGTGATGGTGCTGCCCGCCTCGTACTGGAAGCTCAGCGAAGCGGAAATCCTCGCCCACTACGCCGCGATTGGCGACAGCGTCGGCGTGCCAATCATGCTTTACAACAACCCGGCCACCAGCGGCACCGACATGTCGGTGGAGCTGATCCTGCGCATCATCAAGCAGGTCGCCAACGTGACGATGGTCAAGGAAAGCACCGGGGATATCCAACGCATGCACCAGTTGCATCGCCAGAGTGACGTGCCGTTCTACAACGGTTGCAACCCGCTGGCGTTGGAAGCGTTCGCGGCCGGTGCCAAGGGTTGGTGCACGGCGGCACCGAACCTTATTCCACAGCTCAACCTGGATTTGTATGAGGCGGTGTTGGCCAATGACCTGACAAAGGCACGGGCACTGTTCTATCGCCAGTTGCCGCTGCTGGAGTTCATTCTCAAAGGGGGCTTGCCGGCGACGATCAAGGCTGGGTTGCGCTTGACCGGGCTGGGGGTGGGCGATCCACGGTTGCCGGTATTCCCGCTGGGTGAAGCGGCGATCGAACAGCTCAAAGCGCTACTGCGCTAACCACCACAATCCAACGTTAAGAGTAAAAAGTAACCTGTGGCGAGGGAGCTTGCTCCCTCGCCACAGGGACAGCGTGAGCTCTTAATTAGCGCTTTGCATTTCAGGTCTTGTCTTTGATCGTGGTACTCGGGCCATTGCTCTTGACGCTCGCAATGCCATTGTCCCGCGCCGCTGTCGAGGAATACTGCTCGCTGTTGCCGATCACTTGGTGATTGGCGGCCTTGAGGGTGAAATACAGCTGGCCATTGCTGGCCACTTTTCGCTCATAGCGCTCGTCATGCGGGCTGTTGGTCTGCACAGAAGCAATGCCATTTTCAGCTGCGCTGCGGGTGGTGTAGCGTTCGCTGGTCAAAATGATCTCAGCGTTCGCTGCTTTCAATACAAAGCGGAACTGCCCGTCGCTGCTCTTGCTCAACTCATACCATCCAGCCATGACTTTCTCCTTTTTGAGTGGGATTTAGTTCACCAGCGTGTAGGAGTAAAGGTCATGTTCGGCTTATTGCCAGCCAAGCATCGGCAGCGACACATTTAGATAGAGACAAATAGCAATGGTTCTCGATACCATTCGCGACTTTCCTACGTCGTGCTTCGTCAAGAAGGATATCCATGTCTCGTCCCAAGCCCGACCCGTTGTCGGCCGATGCCTTTCGCGGTTTTTATACAGATATCCTGTATTTCCTGCGCAAACGCACGGACAACGCCAGCGACGCCGCGGACATGACCCAGGATGTCTTCACCCAATGGCTGGACTACCGCGACCGCGCCAACGTCGAGCAGCCACGGGCGTTTCTGTTCCAGATGGCGCGCAACCTGCTGCGCGATCACTGGCGTAAACAGAAGGTACGGCAGACCGTCCACCAGGATCAGGCCGAAAGGGAAGTGGAGCCTGCCACCGACGAGCAAAACGAACCCATGGCCGCCGCGCAACGCTTGCAACGCCTGGAACAGTTGAAAGAAGTCCTCGCCGAACTCTCGCCCCGCCGACGAGAAGCCCTTATGCTGCACCGCTTCGAAGGCCTGAGCCAGGCGCAGATCGCCGAACGCATGGGCATTTCCACCAGCATGGTGGAAAAGCACATCGCCTTGGGCCTGCTGCATTGCAAGCGACGCCTTCAACCTGAACCCGGCACGGAGCAGCCAGAATGAACCGCCTGAGCGACATCGACATCGAGGACAGCGACTCCATCGACGCCCAAGCCGCCAGCTGGTTTGCACGCAACCACAGCGACACCGACCGCGCCGACCGCAAGGCCTTTGCCGCCTGGCAGGCCGAGCCGGCCCATGCCCGCGCCTATGCCGAATTCGAGCAGCTGTGGGCGGACCTCGCCCAGTTGCAGCAACTGAACAAACCCGTGGCGCTGCCGCCGCGCAAACCGTCCGTGTGGCGCCCGGCCCTGGCAGTGGCTGCGGCGGTGATCTGCGCGGTGCTGGCCACACACATTGGCGCGCCCCGCGAGCTTTATCACAGCCAGGTCGCCGCCCATGCCAAAGGCATGCGCACCCTCAACCTGCCCGATGGCAGCACCCTGTACGTGAATGCCAACACCCAGTTGCGCGTGGACTTCAACGCCCACCAGCGCATCGTGCACCTGGACAAGGGCCAGTTGTACATCGAGGTGGCGCCCGACAAGGAACGGCCACTGTTCGTACAAGCCGGTGAGGCCAATGTGCGGGTGGTCGGCACCGGCTTCGATGTGCGGCGCAGCCAGCAGCAACTGGTGGTCAGCGTCGCCCATGGCCAGGTGGCGTTCGAGCCGGATGCCAAAACCCCCGTCACCCTATTGGGCGCGCAGCAGCGCGCGATCTTCAGCTACGCCAAGGGCACGTTGCAGCAGCAGACCCTCACCGCCGAAGAGGTGGCCGACTGGCGCAGCGGTCACCTGTCGTTTCGCAACCGCGAGCTGGTCAGCCTGATCGATGAATTGAGTCTGTACCGCCCACAGGCACCGTTGCAGGTCAGTAACGCCGTGGCGCACTTGAAGGTCTCGGGCAACCTGGATGTGAATGATCCCGACGCCCTGCTCAACGCCCTGCCCGCCCTGTTACCGGTGAAAACCGTGGCGTCGGCCGATGGCGTCGTACGCATCGAACCGAGCAAATAACCCTGCAAAATTCTTATTTGAGAATATTTTGCATTCGCAGGTGTGGTTTTTTCGAGCAGCCGCGTCTTCCCCCGGTCTGCGTTTGATACGTACACCTTTTCGGCCACTTGGCCACACCGGGGGATTTCATGTTTCGCGCGCCTTGCCACGCTTCGCACCTGTTTCTTCGACCGACGCTCATCGCTAGTTGCCTGGTATTCAGCCTCAGTGCACAGGCCGATTCGCTCACGCTGCAACTGCCAGCGCAGTCACTGGCCACGTCCCTCAGCCAAGTGGCGCAACAGGCACAGATCCAATTGCTGTTCGATGAAGAGCTGCTCAAGAACGTGCAAGCCCCCGCGCTCAACGGCGACTTCACGCCGGAAGTGGCGATTCGTACCCTGCTGAAAAATGGCGAGTTCACCCTGATCAAGGTCGGCAGCACCTACGTCGTGCGCCCCGATGAGGGCAAGACCACCAACAGTGGCGTTGTTCAACTGGATGCACTGAGCGTGATCGGCACTGGTAGCCAGGTAGACTCCAGCACCGTGGGCCGCTCCACACTGAGCCAGGCGGATATCGACCGCTACCAGCCCGATAACATTCCTTCGCTGTTGCAGACCCTGCCCGGGGTATCCATGGGTGGTTCACCCAAGCCGGGCGGCCAGACCATGAACATCCGCGGCATGGGCGATGCCGAGGACGTGCCGATGACCGTGGATGGCGCGGCCAAAAGCGGTTTCGAGCGTTATCAACAAGGCACTATCTTCATTGAACCCGAGCTGATCAAAAGCATTGAGGTGGAAAAAGGCCCTTACTCGCCATTTACCGGTAACGGCGGTTTTGGCGGCACGGTCAACATGATTACCAAGGACGCACCCGACCTGCTCAAGGACGGGCAAAATGCCGGGGCGATGGTCAAATACGGCTACGCCAGCAACACCCACGAGCAGGTCTACACCGGCGCCGTGTATGGCCGCACCGACGACGGCCGCATGGACGGCCTGGCCTACCTGACCAAGCGCGACGGCGACGACCTCAAGCTTGCCGGCACGCCGCCCGACCCGCGCAATGAATACCCGATCAACCCCAAACGCTTGCCCAACAGCGCGCAGGATGTCGAAGGCCAGCTGTTCAAGTTCAACGCATATTTCACCGATGAACACAGCATGGGCGTGTCTTACTCTCGCGCCCAAAGCCAACGTATGACGCCGTTTTCGGCTAAGTCCTACCCATCACCCCCGACACAATCGGCCATCGACCGCTACGGGTACGCCACCGCGGTGTCTCGCTTCCTGGCCGACCGCGACACGGTGGACACCACCTGGTCGAGCAAGTACGAATACCACCCCCTGAACAACCCGCTGATCGACCTGAAGCTGAGCTACTCGGAGTCCAATACCGACCAGACCGATGAGCGCGCCGAGAATGCCGTCATTGGCCTGGCCACCGGCGGACGCAAGATGGACACGTCCTACACCGACCGCATCCTTGAATTGCGCAATACCAGCCTGCTGACCACCGGCCCGCTGGAGCACGCGGTGACCACGGGCGTGCAGATCCGCAAGCACAAGCGCGAAACCGAAAGCTGGATGCCGGGCGCGGCCTACAACACCGCCAGATACAACTATGGGCATTTCCAGCCGTATTTCATGCCTCACGGCAAGGTCGATACCAACGCATTCTATATTCAGGACGCGATTACCCTGGGCGACGTGACCATTACGCCGTCCCTGCGTTACGACCATGTGCGCAACCGCGGTCAAGCCAATGACGCGCCGTACTACAGCAGCCCTGACCCGAAAGTGGGCCACGACTACAGCGACCGCACCTACACCGGTTGGTCACCACGCCTGGCGGCGTTCTGGAACGTGACCCCGGATGTGGCCTTCTTCGCCAGTTGGAACCGTACGTGGCGCGCGCCGGTGATCGATGAACAGTACGAAGTCCAAGGCGCTATCAGCACCCGTAGCGCCACCAGCCTGAACCTCGACCCGGAGCGCATTACGGCGATTACCGCGGGCAACGTCACCAACTTCTCGGGGCTATTCACCCGCGAGGACAACCTGCAACTGCGCACCACGCTGTTCCACAACCGTATTGAAGACGAAATCATGAAAGCCACCGGCGTCGGCTGCGAGCGGCAACTGACAGTATCGGGCAGCATCGACGCGGTATGCAGTGACGCGGCGTCCAGGACCAACTATCGCAATGTGGGTGGCATGACCATCAAGGGCGTCGAGCTGGAAAGCTACTACGACTCGACCTACCTGTTCGGTTCCCTGACTTACTCCTGGGCCACAGGCAAGCGCGACAACCCCTACACCAATCCCTGGGCGAGCAACCTGCACGTCTGGGCGCGGGATATCCCACCGGCCAAATGGGTGGTGGTGCTGGGTACCAAAATCCCGAGCTGGGATGCGCAGGTGGGCTGGCAGGGCCAGTTCGTACGCAAGACCGATCGCGTGCCTACCGATGTTTACGCGGGCGGTTTGAACTCCAGCATCGGCGACTTCATCTACGACCAGACGGAGAACGCCAGCTACGACACACAAGGCCTGTTCGCCAATTGGAAACCGCAGCAGGCCGGTCTCAAGGGCACCGAGATCAACTTCACCGTCGACAACCTGTTCAACCGCTTCTACCAACCGGCACTCAGCGGTGAAGGTGTCTACAGCCAAGGCCGCAACGCCAAGATCAGCATCACGCGCTTCTTCTGAAAAAACTGTACGGATAAATCCGCACCCAGCTGTAGGCCCTTGATTGGCGGGGGGTGTGGCTAGATGGGCTTCCCTTGAAGCCCTCTAGATTCTGGTTGCCTTCCATGAGCTCGCGCGAAAACACCGGCATGGCCCTCGGCCTGCTCGGCGTCATCATCTTCAGCCTGACCCTGCCCTTCACCCGCATCGTGGTGCAGGAAATCCACCCGCTGCTCAACGGCCTCGGCCGTGCGCTGTTCGCAGCGGTCCCGGCGGCGGCGTTGTTGCTGTGGCGTCGTGAGCAATGGCCGACCTGGCGCCAGGTGCGCGGGCTGTGCCTGGTGATTGCCGGGGTGATCCTCGGCTTCCCGGTGCTGTCGGCGTGGGCCATGCAAACCCTGCCGGCGTCCCATGGCGCGCTGGTCAACGGCCTGCAACCGCTGTGCGTGGCGTTGTATGCGGCGTGGCTGTCCCACGAGCGGCCGTCCAAAGCCTTCTGGGCCTGCGCGGCGCTGGGCAGTGGCTTGGTGTTGAGTTATGCGTTGATCACCGGCGCCGGCAGCATTCAGGCGGGCGATTTGTTGATGCTCGGCGCCATCGCCGTGGGCGGCCTGGGTTATGCCGAAGGTGGCCGACTGGCCAAGGAGATGGGTGGCTGGCAGGTGATCTGCTGGGCGCTGGTGCTCTCGACGCCGGTGTTGATCGGCCCGGTGTGGTACCTGGCGGCGCAGCATCAAGGGGCGATTTCCATGGGCACCTGGTGGGCGTTTGGCTATGTGTCGCTGTTCTCGCAGTTCCTGGGGTTCTTTGCCTGGTATGCCGGGTTGGCCATGGGCGGGATCGCGCGGGTGAGCCAGATCCAGTTGTTGCAGATCTTCTTTACCATCGCGTTTTCGGCGTTGTTCTTTGGTGAACAGATCGAGCCGATTACCTGGGTGTTTGCGTGTGGGGTGATTGTGACGGTGATGCTGGGGCGCAAGACCAGCGTGCAGCCAGCCCCTATAGCCAAGGCTGGTTCAATCTAATGTGGGAGCCAGCTCCCACAGGGACCGTGCTCACTTCAGTTCAGGTAACCATCAGCCCGCAGCAGGGTTTCCAGGCAGTGTTCAGTGATGTGGTAGAACGCCTTCAATTCCTGGATCTTCTCCAGCAACTGCGCATTGTCCATCGGCTCCGCACGCTTCACCGCCAGGATCATCTTGTTCTTGTTGGTGTGATCCAACGAGATGAACTCAAACACCTTGGTTTCATAACCACAGGCTTCCAGAAACAGCGCACGCAAACTGTCGGTGACCATCTCGGCCTGCTGGCCCAGGTGCAAACCGTATTGCAGCATCGGTTTCAACAACGCCGGGCTCTGGATCTGCAGGCGGATCTGTTTGTGGCAGCACGGCGAGCACATGATGATCGACGCGCCGGAGCGGATGCCGGTGTGGATCGCATAGTCGGTGGCAACGTCACAGGCATGCAGGGCGATCATCACGTCCAGCTCGCTGGGTGCCACGCTGCGCACGTCGCCGCATTTGAACACCAGCCCCGGGTGTTCCAGGCGCGCGGCGGCGGTGTTGCACAGGGTCACCATGTCTTCGCGCAGCTCGACGCCCGTCACTTCGCCCTCGGCCTTGAGGGTGTTGCGCAGGTAATCGTGAATGGCGAACGTCAGGTAGCCCTTGCCCGAACCGAAATCGGCCACGCGCACCGGCTGGTCCAGCTTGAGCGGTGAAGTGGTCAACGCATGGCTGAACACTTCGATGAACTTGTTGATCTGCTTCCACTTGCGCGACATCGACGGGATCAGCGCCTGCTTGGCGTCGGTCACCCCCAGGTCGGCGAGGAATGGCCGGCTCAGGTCGAGGAAGCGATTCTTCTCGCGGTTGTGCTCGGCGCTCGGCGCCTCACGCAATTGCTGCGGCTTGCTTTTGAACAGCGAGCTTTTGTTCTTCTTGCTGTATTCCAGCTGGGCTTCGTCGGTCAGCGACAGCAGGTGCGCGTTCTTGAACTGCGCCGGCAGCAACGCGGCAATCGTCGCCACGCCCTCGGCGACGGGGAAGTTCTTGGTGATGTCGCGGGTTTTATAGCGATAGACGAAGGACAGGCACGCCTGCTCCTTGACCGTCACCGCCTTGATGATCAGGCGCTGCAACTCGGCTTCGTCACCGACGTACTTGGCCAGCACCAGCTTGATAAAGGCGTTCTGCGCGAGGCTGGTGCCCAGCAATTCGATGAACTGGGCGTGGTGGTCGCTGACGGGTTGAGCGGTGACAGACATGAACAAAAACGCCTCGGGCAGGGAATGCCGGGCATTTTAGGGGGGATGGCTCGCCAGGGCACGGAGTTATTTGATCAACGGTCAGTGTATTGACTCACACAAAACCAAATGTGGGAGCGGGCTTGCTCGCGAATGCGGTGTGTCAGTCAAAGATATTTCAACTGATCCACCGCATTCGCGAGCAAGCCCGCTCCCACATTTAGAACTGTATTGTCTGGATTACTTGAGTACGACCAGGCGGTTGGGCAGTTCGTTACGGGTCTGCGTCACCGGCACATGCACCTTGAGCAACTCGCCACACGCCTCGATGCAGTCGATAAACCCCGCCAACGTCTGCCCCTGCTTCACCTGCTGGGTAAACGCCTGCACGATGGCCTCCCAACTGCCGTCATCCAAGCGCTTGGAAATCCCGTCATCCACCAGGATCTCCACATACCGCTCCGCCTCGCTGACAAAGATCAGCACGCCGGTGCTGCCCAAGGTGTGATGCAGGTTCTGCTCCAGAAACTGCCGCCGTGCCAGGTTGGACGCACGCCAGTGGCGTACCGACCGCGGGATCAGCCGTGTGGTGACCTTGGGTAGACGAAACACCAGGCACAACACGATAAACGTCGCCCATTGCGCCAGTAGCAAGGTGTACATGGTCAGGTAGCCCGACAGGTAATGCACCACACCCGGCACCACCAAGGCGATGAGGCTGGCCCACAGCAACGGAATATAGGCGTAGTCGTCGGCGCGGGCGGCCAGCACGGTCACCAGTTCCGCGTCGGTGGTTTTCTCCACGCGAGCAATCGCTTCGGCGACTTGGCGCTGCTCGTGTTCAGTCAGTAATGCCATGGTTGTAGACGCTCTTTTCTAGTTATTGTCATTACCAGCCACCCGATGCACCGCCGCCGCCGAAGCCGCCACCGCCGCCCCGGAAACCTCCGCCGCCGCCACCTCCGCCACCGCGACCACTGCTGCTGAGGATCGCCAGCAGGATCGCGCCCACCGGCAGGCCCAGGCGATTGCACAGCCACAACACGCCGATCAGCAGGATAAACAGGCCAATGGAAAACCCCGGATTATCCTTGGCAAAGTTGGCATCCGCCACATGCGCAGGCACCGCCAGCGGTTCACCGCCCACCACCTGCACCATCGCCGCCACGCCGTCGCTGATGCCCTGGCTGTAGTTGCCGGCCTTGAACTTGGGCGCGATCACCTGGTTGATGATCACCCACGACTGCGCATCGGTGAGCACGCCTTCCAGGCCGTAGCCGACTTCGATGCGCAATTTGCGCTCATCGCGGGCGACGATCAACAGCGCGCCGTTGTCCTTGCCCTTCTGGCCGATGCCCCAGTGGCGGCCCAATTGATAACCGAAGTCTTCAATGGGCACGCCCTGCAGGTCGGGCACGGTGACCACCACGATCTGGTCGCCCGAGGTCTGCTCCAGCGCCTGCAATTGCTGGGTCAGTTGCTCACGCGTGGCCGGGTCGATCATCTGGGCGGTGTCCACCACCCGCCCGCTCAGCGCCGGGAACGTCAGCGCTGCCTGGGCCACGCCCACGCAGGCCAACAGCCACAGCGCCAGGCCTATCCTTAATAAACGCATCGACACCTCAATGCAGCGTTATTTGAACTTCACTTGCGGTGCTTTATCGGCATCGGCGCTGGTGGCTTCAAACGTGGCGCGGATCGGCAAGTCGCTGTACATCACGCTGTGCCACAGGCGGCCTGGGAAGGTACGGATCTCGGTGTTGTAGGCCTGCACCGCCTGGATAAAGTCGCGGCGCGCCACGGCGATGCGGTTTTCGGTGCCTTCAAGTTGCGATTGCAGGGCCAGGAAGTTCTGGTTGGCCTTGAGGTCCGGGTAGCGTTCTGACACCACCATCAAACGGCTGAGGGCACCGCTCAAGCCGTCCTGGGCTTGCTGGAACTGCTTGAGTTTTTCCGGGTTGTCGAGGGTGCTGGCATCCACCTGGATCGAGGTGGCCTTGGCCCGCGCTTCGATCACCGCGGTGAGGGTGTCTTGCTCATGGGCAGCGTAGCCCTTGACCACTTCCACCAGGTTGGGGATCAGGTCGGCGCGGCGCTGGTACTGGTTCTGCACCTGGCCCCAGGCGGCCTTGGCCTGTTCGTCCAGGGTCGGGATGTTGTTGATGCCGCAACCGCTCAGCACGCTGCTGATCAGTAGCAAAGCCGCGGCTTTCAAGCCCCAGCGGTAACCTTGTGCTGCTTGCATGGTGTTTCTCCTGGCGAACCTTGATGGAATTGGGCAGTCGTGAGGCATAATCCGCGACCACGACTGGATTGCATCGAATCAATCAGCTAAAAAGATGCCCACCGCTAATAAGAGTTCCGAAGTGTGCGGCATTTGTCGGTATAACACTCGAACAACAACATACGTCCCCCACATTTTGGCAGAGCAGCGCATTTTTGCTGTGCAGTGAGCCGAAAAAGGATATTCATGAAAAAGCTGTGTTTGCTCGGCCTTGTTGCCACTCTGGCCAGTCACCCCGTATGGGCAGAAACAAAGCCTGCTGCGCTTAAAGACAAGGACGCGTTTGTCAGCGACCTGCTCAAGCAGATGACCCTCGATGAAAAGATCGGCCAATTGCGCCTGATCAGCATCGGCCCCGAAATGCCCCGCGAGCTGATCCGCAAGGAAATCGCCGCCGGCCGCATCGGTGGCACGTTCAACTCCATCACCCGCCCGGAAAACCGTCCGATGCAGGACGCGGCCATGCGCAGCCGCTTGAAGATCCCGATGTTCTTCGCCTACGACGTGATCCACGGCCACCGCACGATCTTCCCGATCAGCCTGGCCCTGGCCTCCAGCTGGGACATGGACGCGATCCACCGCTCCGGGCGCATTGCCGCCCAGGAAGCTGCCGCCGACAGCCTCGACATCACCTTTGCGCCGATGGTCGATATCTCCCGCGATGCACGCTGGGGCCGCACGTCCGAAGGTTTCGGCGAGGACACCTACCTGGTCTCGCGCATTGCCGAAGTGATGGTCAAGGCGTTCCAGGGCACCAGCCCAGCCAATGCCGACAGCCTCATGGCCAGCGTCAAGCACTTCGCCCTGTATGGCGCGGTGGAAGGCGGCCGCGACTACAACGTGGTCGACATGAGCCCGGTGAAGATGTACCAGGACTACCTGCCGCCGTACCACGCAGCGATCAAGGCCGGTTCCGGCGGCGTGATGGTGGCGCTCAACTCGATCAACGGCGTGCCCGCCACCGCCAACACCTGGCTGATGAACGACCTGCTGCGCCGCGACTGGGGCTTCAAGGGCCTGACCGTCAGCGACCACGGCGCGATTTTCGAGCTAATCAAGCACGGCGTGGCCAAGGACGGGCGTGAAGCCGCGAAACTGGCGATCAAGGCCGGTATCGACATGAGCATGAACGACTCGCTGTACGGCAAGGAATTGCCGGGGCTGCTCAAGTCTGGCGAGATCGAACAGAGCGACATCGACAACGCCGTGCGCGAAGTGCTCGGCGCCAAGTACGACATGGGCCTGTTCAAAGACCCGTACCTGCGTATCGGCAAGGCCGAGGATGACCCGGCCGACACTTACGCCGACAGCCGCCTGCACCGCGCCGAAGCCCGCGACGTTGCGCGCCGCAGCCTGGTGTTGCTGAAAAACCAGAACGACACATTGCCGCTGAAAAAGTCCGCGACCATCGCCCTGGTCGGCCCGCTGGCCAAGGCCCCGATCGACATGATGGGCAGTTGGGCCGCCGCTGGGCGCCCTGCGCAATCGGTCACCCTGCTGGACGGCCTGAACGCCGTGATCGGTGAAAAAGGCAAAGTGATCTATGCCCGTGGTGCCAACATCACCAACGACAAGGCCGTGGTCGATTACCTCAACTTCCTCAACTTCGATGCCCCGGAAGTGGTGGATGACAAACGCGCACCGCAGGTGTTGATCGACGAGGCGGTGAAAGCCGCCAAAAGTGCCGACGTGATCGTCGCGGCAGTGGGCGAGTCCCGTGGCATGTCCCACGAATCCTCCAGCCGTACCGACCTGAACATCCCGCAGAGCCAGCGCGACCTGATCAAGGCCCTGAAAGCCACCGGCAAGCCGTTGGTGCTGGTGCTGATGAACGGCCGCCCGCTGTCGATCCTGGAAGAAAACCAACAGGCCGACGCGATCCTGGAAACCTGGTTCGCCGGCACCGAAGGCGGCAACGCCATCGCCGACGTACTGTTTGGCGACTACAACCCGTCGGGCAAGCTGCCGATCACCTTCCCACGTTCGGTGGGGCAGATTCCGACCTACTACAACCACCTGACCATCGGCCGGCCGTTCACCCCGGGCAAGCCGGGCAACTACACCTCGCAGTACTTCGATGACACCACCGGGCCGCTGTTCCCGTTTGGTTATGGCCTGAGCTACACCACGTTCAGCCTGTCGGACATGGCGTTGTCGTCCACCACCTTGAACAAGACCGGCAAGCTCGACGCCAGCGTCACCCTGAAAAACACCGGCAAGGTCGATGGCGAAACCGTGGTGCAGCTGTATATCCAGGACGTGGCCGGCTCGATGATCCGCCCGATCAAGGAGCTGAAGAACTTCCAGAAGGTCATGCTCAAGGCCGGCGAGGAGCGCACAGTGCACTTCACCATCACCGAGGACGACTTGAAGTTCTACAACACCCAGCTCAAGTTCGCGGCGGAGCCGGGTGAGTTCAATGTGCAGATCGGGCTGGATTCCCAGGATGTGCAGCAGCAGACCTTCGAACTGCTCTGACCTGATCGTTCCCACGCTCCGCGTGGGAACGCAGCACGGGACGCTCCGCGTCCCAAAGCGTGACGCAGAGCGTCACAAGAGGCGTTCCCACGCAGAGCGTGGGAACGATCAACCCCTTCTATCCAGCAGGTTGACCACCAACCGATCAATCCACCCCCACACCCGCTGCTTCACCCGCCGCCACAGCGGCCGCGACTGCCACGCCTCCAGGCTCACCGCCAGGCTCTGGGCAAAGTCCCGCTCGAAACTGCCCGCCACTGCCCGCGTCAACTCAGGGTCCAACGCCTCCAGGTTGGCATCCAGGTTGAAGCGCAAATTCCAGTGGTCGAAATTGCATGACCCCACACTGACCCAATCGTCCACCAGCACCATTTTCAGGTGCAAAAAGCACGGCTGGTATTCAAAAATCTGCACCCCCGAACGCAGCAGGCGCGGGTAATACCGGTGCCCGGCATAACGTACGGACGGGTGATCGGTGCGCGGCCCGGTGAGCAGCAAACGCACATCCACCCCACGCCCGGCGGCACGGCGCAAGGCGCGGCGCACGCCCCAGGTCGGCAGGAAATACGGGGTGGCAAGCCAGATACGCTGCTTGCCGCTGTTCAACGCACGAATCAGCGATTGCAAAATGTCGCGGTGCTGGCGGGCGTCGGCATAGGCGACACGGCCCAGGCCCGGCCCTGTGGCGGGCATCTTGGGCAAGCGCGGCAAACCGAAACGGGTGGCGGGCTTCCACTCCCGACGCGCAGCGTTGGCGTGCCATTGGCGGTCGAACAGCGCTTGCCAGTCCTGCACCAACGGGCCGTCCATCTGCACCATCACTTCATGCCAGTCGGCCGTGTCATTGCCCGGGGTCCAGAATTCATCGGTAACGCCCGTGCCGCCGACAAAGGCGCTGCCTTGGTCAATCAGCAACAGCTTGCGGTGATCGCGGTACAGGTTGCGCATCCAGCGCCGCCAGTTCAGGCGATTGTAGAAACGCAGCTCCACCCCGGCGTCGGTCAGGCGCTTGCGCAGCCCGAGGGTAAACGCCAGGCTGCCGTAGTCATCAAACAGGCAGCGCACCTGCACGCCACGCTCGGCGGCCAGCACCAGCGCTTGCACCAAGGCTTCGGCACAGGCGCCGGCTTCCACCAGGTACAACTCCAGGTCGACCTGGCGCTCGGCGCGGGCAATGCCCACCAGCATCTGCGGGAAAAAAGCCGGCCCGTCGATCAACAACTCGAAGCGATTGGCGCTGCGCCACGGGAACACCGCGCCGCTCACGGTCAGCGCGCCGTGAAGATCAGCACCGCACCCACCGGCACCGACAAACTGATGGACGCCAAACCGGCCGCCTTGCGCAATGTGGCCACACCCGGCGCCAGGTCAAAGTCCTCGGCGTGCATGACCAACGGCTCCAGGGTCACCACCTGAAACCGCCGGTCATCCAGCCGCGTGGCGAGCAGCTCGGCGCTGTAGGTCTGGGTCTTGCCGTGCAGGGTCACGCTCAACGGCAAGCGCAATTCCAATTGCGCGCCGGGGGCCAAATCATTGATCGGTTGCAGATTGATCTGCGCGCTGATCACCGCCTCGGGAAACGTCTTGACCTCGAACAGTTGATTGCGCATGCGTTCATCGCGCAGCGGAATGCCGCTGTTGACCGACTCCAACTCCACTTCCAACTGCGCCGCGCCGTTGCTGTCGACCTTGCCGTGCAGCACCAGGAAGCGCTGGACTTCAGCGATCTCGGTATTTTTGGTAGTGACGAAAGACAGGCGTGAGGACTCGTTATCCAGGTACCAGTCGGCATGGGCAGGCACGGCAGCGGCGGCCAGCAGGGCGAAGGCCAGGGGTTTGATCAGCATTAAGAACTCGCGGGGGGAAAACCTGCACGAACCTTAAGCGCAATGTCACAAGCGACGCAAATCCAATGTGGAGCGGGCTTGTGTGGGAGCGGGCTTGCTCGCGAAGGCGTAGTGTCAGACATTGAATAGTTGACTGACCCACCGCTTTCGCGAGCAAGCCCGCTCCCACAGGGGGTATGAGGTGTGTCAGGGGTTCAGGCGACAGCCCTGGCGGTCGCCGAGCCAGCGCGCCGTGTGGCTACGCCCCATGCCACTGGCCGTCACTTCGCTGCGCTCGGGGTTATCGCTGAATGCGCTGGTGGGCACGTACTGCTTCACGTAACCCCGGCAATACTCCGCCGGATTATTCGCCACATACCGGCACGAGCAATACTCCTTGGCCGTGTACGCCGCAATGATGTCGGGAAAGGCTTGCAGGTTGACGCGCTCGTGCCACACCCAGCCCACCAGCGCGAGCAACAACACCAGAAGCAGGCTGGTAAACGGCCGACGTCGGATCATGGCTGCACCGCCGCAAGCACGCGCTTGAGCAATTCGTTGTGGCGGTAGCTGCCGTCGCGGTCATCGCCGTAGCGCACGATCACCAGGTGTTCGGCGGGCAATACGTACAGTGCCTGGCCCCAGTGGCCGAGGGCGGCGAAGGTGTCGGCGGGCGCATCGGGCCAGGCTCTCGATGGACCTTTATTGAGCCACCAATGACCACCGGGCACGGCTTCGTCCTGTCCGGCTTTGTACTTATCGAAGGGCTGGCGGTTGAAGGCGATCCAGTCTTTCGGCAGCAACTGTTGCTCCCCCCAACGGCCGTCTCGCGCCATCAACAAACCGACACGCGCCAGGTCACGGGCAGTGAGGTAGGCGTAGGACGAAGCGACGAAGGTTTCATCCGCATCGGTTTCCCAGGTCGCGTTTCGAATGCCCAGGGGCTTGAACAACGCATCCCACGGATAACTCATATAGGCCTTGTGCCCGAGCATCCCTTTGAGCGCGGCGGACAGGATATTGCTGTCGCCGCTGGAATATCGGAACACCTGGCCGGGGGCGCCGACAGCCTCGGTGTCGGCGGCGAACTCAGCCATATCACCGCGCCCCCGGGTGTAGAGCATCGCCACCACCGAGGATCTCAGCGGGGCGTATTCGTAGTCTTCCTGCCAGTCCAGGCCCGAAGCCCAATGCAGCAGATCAGCCATGGTGACCGTGGGATGCTGCTTCATCGGCGGATAGAAACGGGCGGCGGGGTCGGTCAGCTTGAAGCGGTTCTCGCCGTAGGCCACACCTAACACCGTCGCCATCAAGCTCTTGCTGATGGACCAGGTCAGGTGCGGGGTACTGGCCGTGGTCGGCGCGGCGTAACGTTCATAGATGATTTCGCCATCGCGGATCACCAACAGCGCATCGGTGCGGATGCCTTGGCGGGTTTCGTCATCGCGCGGAGGGAACGCGTAGGTGTTCAAGGCATCGACAGCGGGGCCTGCGATCGGTGTGCCCTTGGCCCACTCCTTGTCTGGCCAGGTTTCGGCGTGGGCGGCAGCGGTGACAAACAACAGCACAACACACAACAAGCCTCTGACCATGGACGCGGACTCAACGGGGGCATTCAAGCCCGCGAGCCTAGCCGAGGGCGATGACAGATTTGCTACAGGGCGGGCTGTCATCCAAGCGTCACCATAAGTTCATGGAGATGACACCGGGCCTCCATAGCCTGACTTTGGACAACAAAGTCGACCGGCCGAAATCGTGGCCGGCACTCGGAGACTCGCCATGACTCAGATCGCCCGCATCAGCGACACCGGCAATGAACGCCGTCTGCAAGCCGAACGCCTGGTTGGCGCACAGGCGTTGCAGGAAGCCCAGGCCTTGCGGTTCAACGTGTTCAGCGGCGAGTTCAACGCCAAGCTGAAAGGCGCGGAACTGGGTCTGGACATGGATGACTATGATGTTCACTGCAGCCACATCGGCGTGCGGGACTTGAACAGCGGTCGCTTGGTGGCCACCACCCGTTTGCTCGACCACGCGGCCGCCAGCACCCTGGGCCGGTTCTACAGTGAAGAAGAATTCAGCCTGCATGGCTTGCTGCACCTGCAAGGCCCGATCCTGGAAATCGGCCGCACCTGCGTCGACCCGGCCTACCGCAACGGCGGCACCATCGCCGTGTTGTGGGGCGAATTGGCCGAGGTCCTCAACCAGGGCGGCTACAGCTACCTGATGGGTTGCGCGAGCATCCCGATGCACGACGGTGGCATCCAGGCCCACGCAATCATGCAGCGCTTGCGCGAACGCTACCTGTGCAATGAACACCTGCGCGCCGAACCGAAGAAACCCCTGCCGGCGCTAGACCTTCCGTCCAACGTCATCGCGGAAATGCCGCCGTTGCTCAAGGCCTACATGCGCCTGGGTGCGAAGATCTGCGGCGAGCCGTGCTGGGACGAAGACTTCCAGGTGGCCGACGTGTTCATCCTGCTCAAGCGCGATGAGCTTTGCCCGCGTTACGCCCGCCACTTCAAGGCGGCCATGTAATGAGCCGCCTGCGGGTGTACGGGCGCATTGCCCGCGTGCTGGTGGTGGTGGGGCTGGGCTTGAGCATGGCCAGTGTGTTTGGTCTGTTCGAGCGTTTGGGCATTGCCAACTCGATGGTGCGGCGCCAGCGTTGGTCGCGGTTTTTCATGGCGCGACTGACCAATGCCCTGCCCTTTCGCGTGACCGTACACGGTGAGTTGCCACAGCAGCCGATGCTGTGGGTAAGCAATCATGTGTCGTGGACGGACATTCCGTTGCTGGGCGCCGTGGCGCCGATGTCGTTTCTGTCCAAGGCCGAAGTGCGCACCTGGCCGGTGGCCGGCTGGCTGGCGGCGAAGGCCGGGAGCTTGTTCATTCGTCGCGGCTCGGGCGACAGCCAGTTGATCCGCAAACAGATGACCCGCCATCTGGAGCAACAGCACCCGCTGCTGATGTTCCCCGAAGGCACCACCACCGACGGGCGCAGCCTGCGCACTTTCCACGGGCGCTTGCTGGCCAGCGCGATTGATGCGGATGTAGCGCTGCAACCCGTGGCGATCCGCTATCTGCGCGATGGCCAGGTAGACCCGCTGGCGCCGTTTATTGGCGATGATGATTTGCTCTCGCACCTGATGCGCCTGTTTGCCAATGACCAGGGCGATGTGGAAATTCATCTGCTCAAGCCGATTGCCTGTGCCGGGCAGGAACGTGCGGCGTTGGCGTATCAGGCGCAGCAAGCGGTGCAGAAGGTGTTGTTTGGGCCGGTGCCGGAGGCTGAGCAGGTGGATGTTCGCCCTGCATTCGCCGCCTGATCTCAAGTGAACACAGTCCAAAATGTGGGAGCTGGCTTGCCTGCTCCCACATTTAGATCTCAGTCGTCAGTTGGGTTTGTGCAAACGTCTGCAACTCGGGGTAGAACACGCGGAAGTCTTCGCTCAACGGCTCATACAACTCACGCAATTCCTGCATCGCAAACCCCAACTCCTCAGGCTGCGACAACCGCCGCGAAATCCCGCGCAACACCTGTTCCATCACCGCAAACTCGCGATAAGACCCCAACCAATCATCTGCCGCCATCCAGGGCGCAATCTGCGCCAGCCGCCCCGGCAACTGTGGCTCGGCCGCCAGCACGCGGTACACCTGCGCGGTGAAGCGCTCCAGCGGCTGGTCGGCGTACAGCGCCCAGTCCCGCGCCAGGCAGTGATCGAAAAACACATCGAGGACGATCCCGGCGTAACGCCTGCGGGTGAGGCTGAAGCGCGACAACGCCTCCCCCACCAACGGGTGGCTGTCGGTAAACCGGTCGATGGAACGGTGCAGCTGGATCGCCGCTTCGATTTGCGGGCTGTATTGGCCTTGCAGGCGGCCCTTGACGAAATCGCCATAGAGGCTGCCCAGCAGTTGTGCAGGAAGTTGGCCGCCCAGGTGCAGATGTGCGAGATAATTCATGGCGCGCAGTTTAGCACTGCCGTCAACGTATCGTTATAACCCGATATACCGATTTGATCTCGTTTAAGACCCAATTCATATTGGCATATCGGAATATAACGATTTAAGGTTCGCCTCATCGCGATATAACGTTTCAAGACACCGAGCACCTGCCATGTCCATCGACCTCGACGAAATAATAAAAGCCCTGGCGCACCCAGTACGGCGAGACATCCTCAACTGGCTGAAAGACCCGAAAGTGCAATTCCCCGAGCAACTGCACAACCACGAATACGGCATCTGTGCCGGGCAGATCGACCAACGCTGCGGCTTGTCCCAGTCCACCGTGTCGGCCCACCTGGCGACGTTGCAACGCGCGGGTTTGATCAGCAGCCAGAAGGCCGGGCAGTGGCACTTTTTCAAACGCAACGAGGAAACGATCCAAGCGTTCCTCGATGCGCTCATCACCGAACTCAGCGCACCGCTGTAACAAGGAAACGATAATGCCCCTCTCGCTACTCATACTGGCCCTGAGCGCCTTCGCCATCGGCACCACCGAGTTCGTCATCATGGGCCTGTTGCCCGATGTGGCGGCGGACCTCGGTGTGTCGATCCCCGGCGCCGGCTGGCTGGTCACCGGCTACGCCCTCGGCGTGGCCATTGGTGCGCCGTTCATGGCACTGGCTACCGCCAAGCTGCCGCGCAAGGCTGCACTGGTAGCGTTGATGGGCATCTTTATCGTCGGCAACCTGCTCTGCGCCCTGGCCAGTGACTACAACGTGCTGATGTTTGCCCGGGTAGTCACCGCGCTGTGCCACGGTGCGTTCTTCGGGATCGGCTCGGTGGTCGCGGCCAACCTGGTGCCGGCCAACAAGCGCGCGTCGGCCGTGGCCTTGATGTTTACCGGTTTGACCCTGGCCAACGTCCTCGGCGTGCCGCTGGGCACCGCACTGGGCCAGGCGGCGGGCTGGCGCTCGACGTTCTGGGCGGTCACCGTGATTGGTGTGGTGGCGCTGATCGGCCTGATCCGCTTCCTGCCGGCCAAGCGTGACGAAGAAAAACTCGACATGCGCGCCGAACTGGCGGCTCTTAAAGGCGCCGGTATCTGGTTGTCGCTGACCATGACCGCACTGTTCTCCGCGTCGATGTTCACCCTCTTCACCTACGTCGCGCCGCTGCTGGGCGACGTCACCGGCATCTCGCCCAAAGGCGTGACCTGGACCCTGTTGCTGATCGGCCTGGGCCTGACCCTGGGCAACATCATCGGCGGCAAGCTGGCGGACAAGCGCCTGGCAGCCACCTTGATCGGCGTGTTTATCAGCATGGCGGTGATCTCCACCGCGCTGACCTGGACCAGCATCGCCGTGATCCCGACGGAAATCACCCTGTTCCTGTGGGCCACCGCCGCGTTCGCCGCCGTGCCAGCGTTGCAAATCAACGTGGTGACCTTTGGCAAGGCGGCGCCGAACCTGGTGTCCACCCTGAACATCGGCGCCTTCAACATCGGCAACGCCCTCGGTGCCTGGGTCGGCGGCAGTGTGATTGCCCACGGTTTCGGCCTGACCAGCGTGCCATTGGCCGCCGGTGCCCTGGCGATCCTCGCGCTGCTGGTGACCTTGATTACTTTCCGTCAGAACGGCGACGCCGACCTGGCCCCTGCGACCCACTGATCAACTTCAAAGAGAAAGGTGTTTTCCCATGACGACTATTTTCGACCCGATCAAACTGGGCGACCTGGAACTGTCCAACCGCATCATCATGGCGCCGCTGACCCGCTGCCGTGCCGACGCCGGTCGCGTGCCCAACGCGTTGATGGCCGAGTATTACGTGCAACGAGCTTCCGCCGGGCTGATCCTCAGCGAAGCCACCTCGGTGACGCCGCTGGGCGTGGGTTACCCGGACACGCCGGGCATCTGGTCCAACGACCAGGTGCGTGGCTGGGCCAACGTGACCAAGGCGATCCACGGCGCAGGCGGCAAGA
Organism: Pseudomonas sp. B611; assembly: GCF_055407965.1. Classification (NCBI taxonomy): domain Bacteria; kingdom Pseudomonadati; phylum Pseudomonadota; class Gammaproteobacteria; order Pseudomonadales; family Pseudomonadaceae; genus Pseudomonas; species Pseudomonas sp. B611. The sequence continues at coordinate 758,206 of NZ_JBUZST010000001.1, read as the reverse complement.
TTTTCCTGCAACTGTGGCATGTGGGCCGTATCTCCCATGAGTCGTACCTGAACGGCGAAACCCCGGTGGCGCCGAGCGCGATCCAGCCCAAGGGGCACGTCAGCCTGGTGCGCCCATTGGCCGACTATCCGACGCCGCGCGCCCTGGAAACCGCGGAAATCGCCGACATCGTCGACGCCTACCGCACCGGTGCAGAGAACGCCAAGGCCGCCGGCTTCGACGGCGTGGAAATCCACGGCGCCAACGGCTACCTGCTTGACCAGTTCCTGCAAAGCAGCACCAACCAGCGCACCGACCAGTACGGCGGCTCCCTGGAAAACCGTGCACGCCTGCTGCTGGAAGTGACCGACGCCGCCATCGAAGTCTGGGGCGCCGGCCGCGTGGGTGTGCACCTGGCACCGCGTGCCGACTCCCACGACATGGGTGACGACAACCTGGCAGAAACCTTTACCTACGTGGCCAGCGAACTGGGCAAGCGTGGTATCGCGTTCATCTGCTCCCGCGAGAAAGAAGCCGGCGACAGCCTCGGCCCGCAATTGAAGAAGGCATTTGGCGGCGTGTACATCGCCAACGAACGCTTCACCAAGGACAGCGCCAACGCGTGGCTGGCCGAAGGTAAAGCGGATGCAGTGGCCTGGGGTGTACCGTTCATTGCCAACCCGGACTTGCCGGCACGTTTGAAAGCCGATGCGCCGCTCAACGATGCACGCCCGGATACGTTCTATAGCAAAGGCCCGGTCGGTTACATCGACTACCCAACGCTGGCGATCTGATCGCCTGAAACGCAAAAAGCCCCGGCTCGCAAGAACCGGGGCTGATCGTTCCCACGCTCCGCGTGGGAATGCCACCCCGGACGCTCCGCGTCCGCTGTTGAAGGCAGTGACGCAGAGCGTCACAGGATGAGTTCCCACGCAGAGCGTGGGAACCAGCGTTCAAAGACCGGGAAACACTCCTTCACACCCCTGCAACAAAATCCCTACAAAATACTTAGCCGGCTACCTATCAACCCCTGGCCAGCACGTATATAAAGTCACCCCACAAATAAGGCAGAAGGACGATTGACCCTCCTTAAGCTTTACTGTTGACACAACCGGATGCAATTACGCATTTTGTCTCAATTGCGCAGGCTGGGGCTCAGGCGCAGCATGTCCAACCCGGCATCGACCCAGCGCTCAGCATCCTGATGCAGTTGGAAGCTGTCGGGGACCAGCAGCCACTGGCCAATCAGCCCGTTGATATAGGCATGAATACACACGGCACCACGGGTGGTGTCGAGGTTTTCCGGCAGCTGGCCACGATGCACTGCATTGCGCAGGGTCAAGCCGATACGCAGATTGCACTCTAGGCTGTGGGTCTGGCGCTGACGGCGCATGTCACACATTTCATCGGTGAATTCACACTTATGGAAGAGGATCTCATTGATGCGCCGGGTTTTCGGGTCCAGGGCCACTTGATGAAACAGATGGATCAACAGCTTGCGCATGCAGCCGAGCGGGTCGAGTTCGTCCTCGCTCTCACTGGCTCGGGCCAGTTCGTCCAGCGGCTCGTGCAACGTGTCGAGCAACGCTTGGAGCAAATCGGATTTGTTGCTGAAGTGCCAGTAGATGGCGCCCCGCGTCACGCCGGCCAACGCGGCGATGTCTGCCAGGGTGGTGCGCGCCACACCGCGCTCATAGAAGGCCTGCTCGGCGGCTTGGAGAATCTGGTTGCGCGTTTCCTGAGCTTCCTCTTTGGTGCGACGAACCATGGCAGTAAAACCTCAATCAGGACACTTGGGACGATTGTTAACGCACAATTAATAGCGGCTAACGATCATCTGAATATTTGTGGGACGACACCATCGTGGGTGCCGAACGTAATGAAATCGAGGCTTTGGGCGTTGCTTTGTCAACATTCCGCGAAGCCTGTCAAGAGTTTACAAACAACCGTGAACGTAAGTATATTGCGTAGCAAGCTACTTATCTACTCACAGCTTGTTTTTTACCCTTCCACATTTCTTGTGCGCACCCTGCGCGCCTGACCCGAGGATCTTCATGCAACTTAAGCCAGCTGTTACCGCTCTGGTCACTGCCGTCGCCCTGGCATCGCTGCTCAGCGGATGTAAAAAGGAAGAAGCGGCTCCGCCCGCTCAAACCCCTCAGGTCGGCGTGGTCACCATTCAACCGCAAGCCTTTACCCTGACGTCCGAGCTGCCAGGCCGCACCACCGCCTACCGCATTGCGGAAGTTCGCCCACAGGTCAACGGCATCATTCTCAAGCGCCTGTTCAAGGAAGGCGGCGACGTGAAGGAAGGGCAACAGCTCTACCAGATCGACCCGTCGGTGTATGACGCCACCCTGAAAAGCGCACAAGCCAGCCTGACCCAGACCAAGTCCATCTCCGACCGCTACAAGCAGTTGGTCGATGAACAAGCCGTCAGCCGCCAGGAATACGACACCGCCGTCGCCAACCGCATGACCGCCGAAGCCAACCTGCAAACCGCCCAGATCAACGTGCGCTACACCAAAGTGTTTGCGCCGATCTCCGGGCGTATCGGCCGTTCTTCGGTGACCGAAGGCGCGCTGGTCAGCAATGGCCAGACCGATGCCATGGCCGTCATCCAGCAACTGGACCCGATCTACGTCGACGTCACCCAGTCTTCGGCAGAGATGCTGAAACTGCGCCGCGATCTGGAAAGCGGCCAGCTGGAAAAAGCCGGCGCCAATGCCGCCAAGGTCAAGCTGACCCTGGAAGACGGTACCGACTACAACCAGGACGGCAAACTGGAATTCTCCGAAGTCTCGGTTGACCAGACCACCGGTTCGGTCACCCTGCGCGCCGTGTTCCCCAACCCTGACCACACCCTGCTGCCGGGCATGTTCGTGCACGCCCAGCTGCAAGCCGGTGTGAACAGCAAGGCCATCCTGGCGCCGCAGCAAGGTGTGACCCGCGACATCAAGGGCATCCCGACCGCGCTGGTGGTGAACAAGGACAACAAGGTCGAGCAACGCACCCTGGTTGCCAACCGTACGTCCGGCGCCTACTGGCTGGTGGAAAAAGGCCTCGACGCCGGTGACCGCGTGATCACCGAAGGCCTGCAATTCATCAAGCCGGGCATCGAAGTCAAGGTCAAGGACGCCGACAACGCCAAGCCTGCCGGTTCTGCTGCTCCTGCTGCCGCTGCTGGCAAAGGGGAGTAATCCATGTCGAAATTTTTTATCGACCGTCCCATTTTCGCCTGGGTAATTGCCCTGGTGATCATGCTGGTCGGGGCACTGTCGATCCTGAAGTTGCCCATCAACCAATACCCGGCCATCGCGCCGACCGCCATCGACATCCAGGTGACCTACCCAGGCGCGTCCGCACAAACCGTGCAGGACACCGTGGTGCAGGTCATCGAGCAACAGCTCAACGGTATCGACAACCTGCGTTATGTCGCCTCGGACAGTAACTCCGACGGCAGCATGACCATCACCGCGACGTTCAACCAGGGTACCAACCCGGACATCGCCCAGGTTCAGGTACAGAACAAGCTGAACCTGGCGACCCCACTGCTGCCGCAAGAAGTGCAGCAGCAGGGTATCCGCGTGACCAAGTCGGTGAAGAACTTCCTGATGGTGATCGGTCTGGTGTCGGAAGACGGCAGCATGACCAAGGACGACCTGTCCAACTACATCGTGTCCAACATCCAGGACCCGATTTCCCGGACGGCGGGTGTGGGTGACTTCCAGGTCTTCGGTTCGCAGTACGCCATGCGTATCTGGCTCGACCCGGCCAAGCTGAACAACTACCAGTTGACACCGGTAGACGTCAGCAGCGCCATCGCCGCGCAGAACGTGCAGGTGGCCACCGGCCAACTGGGCGGCCTGCCTGCCCTGCCCGGCACTCAGCTGAACGCGACCATCATCGGCAAGACCCGTCTGCAAACCGCAGAAGAGTTCGGCAAGATCCTGATGAAGGTCAACGCCGACGGTTCGCAGGTTCGCCTGCGTGATGTTGCGCGCATCGAACTGGGCGGCCAGAACTACAGCATCAGTGCACAGTTCAACGGCAAGCCGGCTTCCGGTATGGCGATCAAGCTCGCCTCGGGCGCCAACGCCCTGGACACCGCCAAGGCCATCCGCGCCACGGTTGCATCCCTGGAACCGTTCTTCCCGCCAGGCATGAAGGCGGTGGTGCCGTATGACACCACCCCGGTTGTGACCGAGTCGATCTCCGGTGTTGTGCACACCCTGGTCGAAGCGATCGTGCTGGTGTTCCTGGTGATGTTCCTGTTCCTGCAGAACTTCCGCGCCACCATCATCACCACCATGACTGTACCGGTGGTATTGCTGGGTACGTTCGGTATCCTCGCGGCGTTCGGTTTCACCATCAACACCCTGACCATGTTCGGCATGATCCTGGCCATCGGCTTGCTGGTGGATGACGCCATCGTCGTGGTGGAAAACGTCGAGCGGGTAATGGCCGAGGAACACCTGTCGCCCAAAGAAGCGACGGTCAAGTCCATGAGCCAGATCCAGGGCGCCCTGGTGGGTATCGCCCTGGTGCTGTCGGCGGTATTGCTGCCAATGGCCTTCTTCGGCGGCTCCACCGGTGTGATCTACAAACAGTTCTCCATCACTATCGTTTCGGCGATGGCGCTGTCGGTACTGGTTGCCCTGATCTTCACCCCGGCCTTGTGCGCCACCATGCTCAAGCCAATCGACCCGGAAAAGCACGGCCAACCCAAGCGTGGTTTCTTCGGCTGGTTCAACCGCACCTTCGACCGTGGCGTACTGAGCTACGAGCGCGGCGTGGGCAACATGATCAAACACAAATTCCCAGCGTTTTTTGTGTACCTGGTCATCGTCGTCGGCATGGTCTGGTTGTTCACCCGCATTCCAAGCGCGTTCCTCCCGGAAGAAGACCAGGGCGTGATCTTTGCCCAGGTGCAAACCCCGGTCGGCTCGTCGGCGGAACGTACGCAGAAAGTCATCGACGACATGCGCGCCTTCCTGCTGAACGACAAGGAAGGCGAGCCAGGCGAAGGCAAGGCTGTGAAGTCGGTGTTTACCGTGAACGGTTTCAACTTCGCCGGCCGTGGCCAGAGCTCGGGCCTTGCGTTCGTGATGCTCAAGCCATGGGATGAACGCGACGCCTCCATGTCGGTGTTCGAAGTGGCCAAGCGTGCCCAGGGTTACTTCTTCGGTGCCTTCAAGGACGCCATGGTGTTCGCCATCGTGCCGCCTTCGGTTCTCGAATTGGGTAACGCCACTGGTTTCGACGTGTTCCTGCAAGACCAGGGCGGCGTCGGCCACGAAAAACTGATGGAAGCGCGTAACCAGTTCCTTGGTATGGCCGCACAAAGCAAGATCCTTGCAGGCGTGCGTCCTAACGGCGTGAACGATGAGCCGCAATACGAGCTGACCGTTGACGACGAGAAGGCCAGTGCCCAAGGCATCACCCTGTCGAGCATCAACCAGACCCTGGCGATTGCCCTGGGTGGCAGCTACGTCAACGACTTCATCGACCGTGGTCGGGTGAAGAAGGTGTACGTGCAGGGCGAGGCCGCTGGCCGTATGTCCCCTGAAGACCTGGACAAGTGGTTCGTGCGAAGCGACTCCGGGAAGATGGTGCCGATGTCGGCCATTTCCTCGGGCAAGTGGATCTTCGGTTCGCCGAAACTCTCGCGCTACAACGGTGTAGCGGCGATGGAAATCCTCGGTACCCCGGCACCGGGCTACAGCACCGGTGATGCCATGGCCGAAGTCGAGCGCATCGCCAAGCAATTGCCGGCGGGTGTCGGCTATGCGTGGACCGGTCTGTCGTACGAAGAACGCCTGTCCGGCTCCCAGGCGCCAGCGCTGTACGCACTGTCGCTGCTGGTGGTGTTCCTGTGCCTCGCGGCACTGTACGAAAGCTGGTCGATCCCGATTGCGGTGGTGCTGGTAGTGCCGCTGGGTGTGGTCGGGGCGTTGATCGCCACGAGCATGCGCGGGTTGTCCAACGACGTGTTCTTCCAGGTGGGCTTGTTGGTGACGGTGGGCCTGGCGGCGAAAAACGCCATCCTGATCGTCGAGTTCGCCAAAGAGTTGCACGAGCAAGGCAAAGGCATTGTCGAGGCGGCCATCGAGGCATCCCGCATGCGTCTGCGGCCGATCATCATGACGTCCATGGCGTTCATCCTCGGCGTATTGCCGCTGGCGATTTCCTCGGGCGCCGGCTCAGGCAGCCAGCACGCGATTGGTACCGGCGTTATCGGCGGTATGATCACGGCCACTGTCCTGGCGATCTTCTGGGTGCCACTGTTCTTCGCAACCGTGTCTGCCGCGGGCGAGCGCAAAAAGACTGAACCTACTGAAACCCCTAAAGAGGCTGGCCTATGAGCAAGTCGCTCCTTTCCTTAGCCGTCACGGCATTCGTGCTCAGTGGCTGCTCGCTGATACCTGACTATCAGCGCCCTGAAGCGCCGGTGGCCGCTCAGTTCCCGCAGGGGCCGGCGTATTCGTCGGCCCAGGCGCCGAACCAGGCCGCTGCCGAGCAGGGCTGGAAGCAGTTTTTCCATGACCCTGCCCTGCAACAGCTGATCCAGGTTGCCCTGGAAAACAACCGCGACCTGCGTGTCGCGGCGCTGAACATCGACGCCTATGCCGCGCAGTACCGCATCCAGCGCGCCGACCTGTTCCCGGCCGTCTCGGCCAATGGCAGCGGCAGCCGCCAGCGGGTGCCGGCGCGTGCCTCGCAGACCGGCGAGTCGAACATCACCAGCTCGTACTCGGCCACCCTCGGGATCAGCTCCTATGAGCTGGACCTGTTCGGCCGTGTGCGCAGCCTGAGCGAAGAAGCCCTGCAAAAGTACTTCGCCACCGAAGAAGCCCGACGCAGCACGCAGATCAGCCTGGTCGCCAACGTGGCCACGGCCTACGTGACCTGGCAGGCTGACAAAGAGCTCCTCAAGCTGACCCAGGACACCCTCGGCGCCTTCGAGCAGAGCTACAAGCTGACCTCGCGCAGCAATGAAGTCGGCGTGGCTTCGGCCCTCGACCTCAGCCAGGCGCGCACCTCGGTGGAAAACGCCCGGGTTGCCCTGGCGCGTTACACCCGCCAGGTGGCCCAGGACGAAAACAGCCTGACCCTGCTGCTGGGCACCGGCCTGCCGGCGAATATCGCCAGCCAGCCGCTGTCGGACAACCTGCTCAGCGAAGTGCCTGCCGGGTTGCCCTCGGACTTGCTGCAACGTCGTCCCGACATCCTGCAAGCCGAGTACAACCTCAAGGCCGCCAACGCCAACATCGGCGCCGCCCGTGCAGCGTTCTTCCCGAGCATCAGTTTGACGGCCAACGCCGGCACCCTGAGCCCGGACCTGAGCGGCCTGTTCAAAGGCGGCTCGGGCACCTGGTCGTTCGCCCCGCAGATCAACATCCCGATCTTCAACGCCGGCAGCCTGCGCGCCAGCCTGGACTACGCGAAGATCCAGAAAGAGATCAACGTGGCGACCTACGAGAAGGCCATCCAGACCGGCTTCCAGGAAGTGTCCGACGGCCTCGCCGCGCGTGAGACCTACAAGGAACAGCTGGAAGCCCAGCGTGGTTTCGTCGCCGCCAACCAGGATTACTACCGCCTGGCCGAGCGTCGCTACCGCATTGGCGTGGACAGCAACCTGACGTTCCTCGACGCCCAGCGCCAACTGTTCAGTGCCCAGCAATCGCTGATCACCGACCGCCTGGCGCAGCTCACCAGCGAGGTCAACCTGTACAAGGCCCTCGGCGGTGGCTGGAACGCCCAGACCGCGAAGAACGAGCCGTTGAAAGAAGAAGCACCGGCGCTGAAGTTGTTCTGATTGCGCTGCTGTAGCTAGACAAAACCGCTTCCCTCACCGGAAGCGGTTTTTTTATGCCCTGAATGTGTCTTTTGTGGGAGCTGGCTTGCCTGCGATAGCGTCGCCTCGGTATGACTGACACACCGAGGTGTCTGCATCGCAGGCAAGCCAGCTCCCACAAAAGCCAGCCCACACAAGCCCGCCCTAAACCCGTCACCTTGCATTTCGTTCAACCTTTCAGGATAAAATTGGTCACAGATTCTTACAGACCACAGAGGGAGCTTGTCGTAATGATCGTAGGAATCGACCTGGGGACCACCAACAGCCTCGCCGCCGTCTGGCGCGGTGACGCCGCCGAGATGGTGCCCAATGCCCTTGGCCAGTTGCTCACCCCCAGCGTGGTGGGCCTGGATGACCAAGGCCGCATCCTGGTAGGCCAGGCCGCCAAGGAGCGCCTGCACACCCACCCGCACCTGACCACCTCGCTGTTCAAGCGCTACATGGGCAGCGCCACCGAAGTGCGCCTGGGCGACCGCTCGTTCCGCCCCGAAGAACTCTCGGCACTGGTGCTCAAAAGCCTCAAGGAAGACATCGAACGCACCTACGGCCACACCGTCACCGACGCCGTGATCAGCGTGCCCGCCTACTTCAGCGACGGCCAACGCAAAGCCACGCGCATCGCCGGTGAGCTGGCCGGGCTCAACGTCGACAAACTGATCAACGAACCCACCGCAGCCGCCCTCGCCTACGGCCTGCATCAGCGCGACAAGGAAACCTCGTTCCTGGTGTTCGACCTTGGCGGCGGCACCTTTGACGTGTCGATCATCGAGCTGTTCGACGGCGTGATGGAAGTACGCGCCAGCGCCGGCGACAACTTCCTCGGCGGCGAAGATTTCGACACCCTGCTGCTGGAACACTTCGTCGACAGCCAGCGCCACGCCGCAGGTTTCCCGCCCACCAGCAGCGTCTTGCACGCCCTGCGCCGTGAAGCCGAGCGCGTGCGCAAGGCCCTGGGCCAGGACGACAGCGCCGAATTCGCCCTGCGCGTCGACGGCCAGCAATGGGTCAAAACCATCACCCAGCAAGAACTCACCAAGCTCTACACGCCCCTGCTGGAGCGCCTGCGTGCGCCCATCGAGCGAGCCCTGCGCGATGCGCGGATTCGTGTCGGCGACCTGGATGAAATCCTTCTGGTGGGCGGCACCACACGCATGCCGCTGGTGCGCAAGCTCGCCGCCGGTTTGTTCGGGCGCTTCCCGTCCATCAGCCTCGACCCGGACCAGGTGGTCGCCCACGGCGCCGCGATCCAGGCCGCGCTCAAGGCGCGCTCGGCAGCGCTGGAAGAAGTGGTACTGACCGACGTCTGCCCCTACACCCTGGGCATCGAAACCTCGCACCAATATGGCGGCCATATCGAAAGCGGCCACTACCTGCCGCTGATCGAACGCAACAGCAGCGTGCCGGTGAGCCGGGTCAAGAGCGTGGTCACCCTGCACGACAACCAGAGCCAGGTGCTGCTGAAGATCTACCAGGGCGAAAGTCGCCTGGTCAAAGACAATATCGAGCTGGGCCAACTGGACATTGCCGTGCCCAAGCGCAAGGCCGGCGAGGTCTCGCTGGAGGTGCGCTTCACCTACGATAACAACGGCCTGCTGGAAGCCCAGGTCAACATCCCGCTGACCGGCGAGCAGCACTCCCTGGTGATCGAGAACAACCCCGGCGTGTTGAGCCCGGGCGAAATCCAGCAACGCCTGCAAGCCCTGGCGCTGCTCAAGGTCCACCCGCGCGACCAACAGGTCAACACCGTGCTCAGCGCCCGCCTCGAACGGCTCTACCAGGAAAACCTCGGCGAGCTGCGCGAACAATTCGGCCACTGGGCCGCGCAGTTCCAGCAGGTGCTCGACACCCAGGACGAGCGGCGCATCCGCGAGGCCCGCAGCGAACTGACCCGCCAACTCGAACAGCTCGACAACGGGTTCTGGCGCTGAGGAAACACCCCATGGATTGCTGGACCGTACTGCAACTGCCGGAAGACACCGACGAACGCACCATCAAGCGCACCTACGCACGGCTGCTCAAAAGCTGCCGTCCGGACGATGACGCCGAAGGTTTCCAGCGCCTGCGCGAAGCCTACGAAGAAGCGCTGGCCTACGCACGCTGGCGCGCTGACTGGGAAGACGACGACACCCGCGTGGAAGAGCCCGTGGCCGCACAGACCTACGGCAACCTCAACGACCTCGCCGAGCTGATGGACGTCAGCGTCCTGCACCAGGCCCCGCTTGAAACGCCCAAGCCCGACCCGGCCCAGGCGCTGATCAGCGGCCTCAACCTGCACAATCTCGACGAGCGCTGGGCCCAGGCGCAGCAGCAAGGCTGTAGCGAAGCGTTCCAGGCCGGCCTGTTAAGCCATTGCTTCGACAGCCCCGGCGAGCGCGGTGCGATTGTCAGCTGGGCCGTGCACCACCTGGAATGGCTGACACCCTGGCAACAGGTGGCCATGACCCCGTGGCAACACGACGCGCTGACCGGCGAGCTGCTCCAGGAATACCGCCGCACCTTGCAGGAACTGCTGGAGCAAAAGGCCGAACGCGAGTTCATCACCCAGCTCAGCCAGTACAACAGCCAGGCCTGGCTGCGGGTGTTCGACCTGCAACAACAATGGCAACGCATCGTCCTGCACCTGCTCCACGACACCACCTGGAGCGTGCCGCTGTTCGAGCGCGTGTGCCAGGCGTTCGGCTGGGACGACCAGCAAGGCGTATACCCGGAACCGGCGTGGATGTGGCGCGACCTGGCCGCGCGTTGCGAGCAGGAAAGTTTTTACGAGCACTTGCAGACCAAAGCGCAGGACCCCACCTGGAAATCCGCCGATGCCATGGCGGCGCGCCTGCTGCTGACGCCCCTGTCCGACACCCAGCAAAGCTGGATGACCGCGCAATTCAGTGACAACGACTGGCAGGCCTGCCAACAACTGGCCGAAACCCTCAACTGGCGTTATCCGCAACTGCTGGAACGCCTGCCCCAGGCCGACGTGTTTTTCTGGCGCAAATTCCTCCCGCGCCCGGTGTCCCATCGCAGCTGGATACGGCTGTGGGGCGCGCTCGCCTTGGCCACGGGACTGGCCATCGCCCCCGAGACCAAGACACTGAGCACCGAGGCGGTCCTGGTGGTGCTGCTGACGGTCATTCCGGCCTTCCTCGCGATCCGTGCCACCCAACTGTGGGCCGCCGTGACCTCACGCTTGATCATCCCCGACTTGTGGCTGACCCAGCGCCTGCTGCCCGAACGCTTCAACCCGCATCAGCAGTGGCTGGTGCTGCGCCACGGCATCCCGCAACTGTGCCTGCTGGTGTTCTTCGGCATGCTGCTGGGGGTGATGGGCATGCTGGGGTACGCCGGGATGATCCTGATCCACTGGCTGCACCCCAAGCGCATCGGTCAGGTCAGCGAGCACGTCGAGCACTATTACCCGTGGTTCAGCGGCCTGCATTGGGCGCATTGGAGCCCGTTGCAAGTGGCGTTCCTGACGGTGATGGTGCCAGCCACCCTGCTGTGTCAGCGCTACCTGCCCGAGATCCCCTGGACCAGCCTGGCGCACGTTCTTTAGGCACAAAAACGCCGGGCCCCAGCGCCCGGCAACTTGCGTGCGATCATCGCCCACAACCCGCCCTCCCCCGATTGAACCGCTTGCACCCCGCCCCGCACCATGGCCCGCACCTGCACAACCCCCAATAACAATAGGTTCAACGCCATGAGCACATTCCATCCTCGCCAGCTATTGCTGGCTGCAGCCGTCACCAGCCTTGCCTTGCCCGTCGTCGCCGAAGAGCACGGCTTCCTGGAAGACGCCAGCGCCAACCTCAACCTGCGCAATTTCTTCTTCAACCGCAATTACACCAACCCCACCAAGACCCAGGGCGGCGCGCAGGAGTGGACGCAGAGTTTCATCCTCGACGCCAAGTCCGGCTTCACCCAAGGCACGGTGGGTTTCGGCGTGGATGTGTTGGGCATGTACTCGTTGAAGCTCGATGGCGGACGCGGCACCGGCGGCACCCAGTTGCTGCCGCTGGACCACGATGGCCGCCCGGCGGACGAGTTCGGGCGCCTGGGCGTAGCGTTCAAGGCGAAGATCTCCAAGACCGAATTGAAGGTCGGCGAATGGATGCCGGTGCTGCCAATCCTGCGCGCGGACGATGGCCGCTCGCTGCCGCAAACCCTGCGCGGCGGGCAGATCACCTCCAGGGAAATCGACGGACTGACCCTCTACGGCGGCCAGTTCCGCGCCAACAGCCCGCGTGACGATAGCAGCATGAGCGACATGTCGATGGTCGGTAAAACCGCCTTCACCTCCGACCGCTTCAACTTCCAGGGCGGCGAATACGCGTTCAATGACAAGCGCACCCAGGTCGGCCTGTGGAACGCCCAGCTCAAGGACATCTACCGCCAGCAGTTCGTCAACGTGATCCACAGCCAGCCCTTGGGCGACTGGACCCTGGGCGCCAACCTCGGCTTCTTCTACGGCAAGGACGACGGCAGCGCCCGCGCCGGCAGCCTCGACAACAAAACCTGGTCCGGCCTGTTCTCGGCCAAGTACGGCGGCAACACCTTCTACGTCGGCCTGCAAAAACTCACCGGCAACAACGCCTGGATGCGCGTCAACGGCACCAGCGGCGGCACCCTGGCCAACGACAGCTACAACTCCAGCTACGACAACGCCCAGGAGAAATCCTGGCAACTGCGCCACGACTACAACTTTGCCGCCCTCGGCGTGCCCGGCCTGACCCTGATGAACCGCTACATCAGCGGCAGCAACGTACACACCGGGACCATCACCGACGGCAAGGAATGGGGCCGCGAAAGCGAAGTGGGTTATACCGTGCAAAGCGGCGTAGCCAAGAACCTCACCGTGCGCCTGCGCAACTCCAGCATGCGCCGCGACTACAGCAACAATGAGTTCGATGAAAACCGGTTGATCGTCAGTTACCCGATCAGTTTGCTGTAAGACCTCATTACAACCTCGTAGGAACGTTTTGGCACAGGCGGACACTTCCAGAAGGTAGGCATACCGCCTGACTCTTCGAAAAGGATCTCAAATGGAAGTGTCCAAAAGCCTTGAAAACGCGCACCGCCCTCCTGTTAAAGGCGAGCACAACTCGACGCAAGCCCCTGTAGTCTCAGTTGAGAACAGTCGCTACGTACCCGCCGCCGCCCCGCCACTGCCGTTCACACCAGATAACCAGATCCAGGCCTACGTACAACCGGTACTGGATGACGGCAACTTGAAGGTCAGTTGCCAATCGATCTGGGAACAGGATGTGACCTACAGTCTGCAGAACAGCCTGATCCTCGAAACCGGTGACAAGGCCGATCAGATTCATGTCAGCCAGACACGCGCGGGACAGTTGGACGTTCGGGTCAACGGTCAGTTGTATCGTTTCGACAGTGAGGATAAAGACGGCAAGCCCCTGACCTTTCACTTCAAAACCCATGACGGTGCGGACAACGTCTACCTTGACGCCAATGTGACTCACCCCATCATCGTGGAGGCCGGCGACGGCAATGACCGCGTGCAGGCCGGTAGCGGTTACACCCGCCTGTTCGGCGGCAAAGGCAATGATGTACTGCGTCTCGGCAGTGGCCTGGGTTATGCCGAGGGCAACGACGGTGACGACACGCTCTTGGGCGGCACTGGCGATAACACCCTGTACGGCAACAATGGCAATGACCGTCTCTACGCCGGTGCGGGGCCCAAAGGCAAAACCAGCAACCTGGATGGCGGCAACGGCAATGATCGACTGTACGCCGGTAGCGGCCATACGGTGCTGCATGGCGGTGCCGGTGACGATCGCTTGATCGGCCACGACCGCAGCACCTTCTACACCGGCGACGGCCGCGATACCGTCATTGCCAATCGTCCAGGCGACCTGATCTACGCTCAACCCGGCGACACGATAAACCACCTGAACGGCTCCCTATTGACCACTGTGTCGGCCGACCCCGAGCCCCAAACAGGATTTGTGATCAAGGGCTCGGCCGAGTTCATCCAACGGGTGGAGGACGATCTGGCCCTGCTGCGCCTATCCCCCACCGGTAAACAGATGTTGGCCGTGATGAGCGCTATCGCCCAGCGCAACGGCGCACCAGTCACACTCGTCGAAGACCTTCTCGACATCGGCAGCGGCTATACCTATGGCAGCCAGGAACTCAAGACATTGCAGCAGTACGAACGTCCGCCCGTGGTCGGCGACGATCCTAAGTGGGGTTTTATGGTCAATGGTGTGCCGGGGTCACGGGCTGATCGGGCTGAAATAGTCTATAACCGCTCAGCGTTGGATGTACTGACGGGGGTCACCTACTCCCCCATCACGACGCTGTATCACGAGATGGTCCACGCCTGGAACGCCGCCAATGGCACCGCGTTGGCGGGTTCAACAGCGGAAGTGTTTGAAGGTAAGACCTACGATGTCCCCAACAGCGAACGTCAAGCCGTAGGACTGCCCACATCGGCAGAGCCGTTTGATTTCGATAATGACCCCGCCACTCCAAAGACCACGACCAACCCCGCCCCCTTCACTGAAAACGCCTTGAATGAAGAAATGGGCAAGCCGCTGCGCGCCCAATACGCCGGCTGACACTTAGCGACGCTCGTTTGTCAGCCTGTAACCTTACACAGCCGATCTTGCTGTATGGTGCGCGCCTGCCGCTGCTGAGCTGAATCAGCAGCGGCTTCTTATTCGAGCCCGTGCACACCATGAAATCCTTCGCTTTAGCGTGCGCCCTGTTTGCCCTGGCCTTGAGCCTCAGCGGCTGCATCGGCGCACCCATCGCCCTCACGCCGCAAACCGAACAACGCCTGCAAGCCCAGGCGCCGATCCGTTTCCTGCTGACCTTCGATGACGGTCCCAGTGCTTCCGGCTACAACAACCCGAGCCGCTCGGTGATCGCCGACCTGGCGCACAACCCGGTGTTGCCGGGGATCAAGGCGGTGTTCTTCCTGCAGACCGAGTCCTCACGCTCCGGTGGCAGCTCACGTGGGCGCAAGACCATGGAGCGAGAGTACGCCGGCGGGCACATCCTGGCCTTCCACACGGCCACGACGTTTCATACCAACCATCGCTGGCTGAATGACGCCGAGCTGGAAAGCACCCTCAGCCAAGGCGCAGCCGACATCGCTTCGATCACAGGCCGCCCGCCTCTGCTGGTACGCCCGCCGTTCTGGAACTACGACCGCCGCACCTTTGCCGCCTACCAGCGTCATGGCATGCACGTGCTGCTGACCGACTTGAGCGCCAACGACGGCAAGATCTGGGGCTTCAACGGCAGCCCGCGGCGCCGCGCGAATTTGTATCGCCAACTGTCGGTGGTGCGCGAGCGCATCGCCCTGGGTGAATTGCCGACGGTGGACGGAGTGATTCCGGTGGTGGTGACGTTCCACGACATCAACCGCTACACGGCGCGGCACATTCAGGAGTACTTGCAGATCCTGCTGGACAGCGCACGGATCAACGGCATGAAGACGGCGGCCGAGCCGTTCTACACCGACACGGCCCAGCTCGAACGCGCCGCGCTGGCCCGCACGGTGAAGGATGTGAGTGAACCGGTGCATCTGCCGGGCGTGTGGAACTGGGTGTGGGACGCCGATTCCCACTGACACCCGAAAATGATCGTTCCCACGCTCTGCGTGGGAATGCCGCCGGTGACGCTCTGCGTCACGTCTTCAAGAACGGACGCGGAGCGTCCAGGGATGCATTCCCACGCAGAGCGTGGGAACGATCAACAACAGTTGATTGCATTTCAGGTTCAGGACGGTTGCCGGGATTCCACGCCCAGTTCATCCCATACCGACTCCGCCAGGTGAAAGGTGGCATTCGCCGCCGGTATCCCGCAGTAGATCGCGCTCTGCATCAGCACTTCCTTGATCTCGGCACGGCTCACGCCATTGCTGGCGGCGGCGCGCAGGTGCAGCTTGAGTTCTTCATTGCGGTTCATGCCGATCAGCATTGCAATGGTGATCAGGCTGCGGGTGTGCCGGGGCAGGCCCGGGCGGGTCCAGATATCACCCCAGGCGTGGCGGGTGATCATGTCCTGGAACTCGCTGTTGAACTCGGTCAGGGCGTTGAGGCTGCGGTCGACATGGGCGTCGCCCAGCACTTCGCGGCGCACTTGCAGGCCGTCGGCGTAACGTTGTTTCTCGTCCACAAAAAACTCCTCAGTGGGCCAGCAAAAATTCGATAACCCGATCGCTGAACGCAGCACCGGCCTGGACATTGGACAGGTGCGCCGCATAGAACTCGGCGTATTCGGCGCCCTGCACATGGTTCTGGATAAAGTGGCTGCCCTCTGGTGGCGTAACCGCGTCGTCGGTACCGGCAATCACCAGGGTCGGGGCCTTGATCGACGCCAGTTGCTCGCGAAAATCCGCATCGCGCACGGCGGCGCAGTTGGCGGCATAACCTTCGGGGGATGTGGCGGCCAGCATGTCGGTGATCTGCTTGGCCTGGTGCGGATTGGCCGCCGCAAAATCGGCGGTAAACCAGCGCGCAATCGACGCATCACGCAGGGCGACCATCGCCGCCGTGCCGTCGCGCAGGACCATCTCGATACGCGGGTCCCAAATCTGCGGCGTGCCGATCTTGGCGGCGGTGTTGCACACCACCAGGCGGTGCAGGCGCTCGCCTGCGTTGATGCCCAGCCACTGGCCGATCAAGCCGCCCATGGACAAGCCACAGAAATGCGCGCGTTGGATATCCAGCGCATCCAACAGCGCGATCACGTCGCGGCCCAGTTGCTCGATGCTGTAGGGTCCCTCGGTGACCAGGGATTTGCCATGGCCACGGGTATCAAAGCGCAACACACGGAAATGCTCGGTGAACGCCGGGATCTGGATGTCCCACATGTGCAGGTCGGTGCCCAGGGAGTTGGACAGCACCAGGACCGGCGCCCCCACAGGGCCGTCCAGTTGGTAATGCAGTTCGCCATCGGCGAGTTGTACAAAGGCCACGGTGGTCTCCTCAAGAGAAGTGTTCGGTTACGGCGCGGCTGACCCAGGTGCGGGCCAGCCCCAGGTAATGGGCGGGGTCGAGCAGGCGGTCGAGTTCGGCCGCGGACAACTCGGCGGTGACCTGGGGTTCGTCCGCCAGCACCGCACGCAAGTGCCGCCCTTCGGCGACGGCGCGTTTGCAGCAGTGTTCCAGCAGATGGTGTGCGGTCTCACGGCCCAGGCGCTGGGCGAGCACGATGCTCACGGCTTCGGCCAACACCAGGCCTTGGGTCAGGTCGAGGTTGTGGGCCATGCGCTGCGCGTCCACTTCCAGGCCTTCGCTCACCAGCAACGCCTGTTGCAGTGCGCCGGACACCAGCCGGCAGATCTCCGGCAGGGTTTCCCATTCGGCATGCCACAGGCCCAGGCTGCGTTCGTGCTCTTGAGGCATGGCGCTGAACATCGTCGCCACCAGGCCGGGCACGCGGGTGGCGGCGCTGATCAGCACGGCGGCGCCCACCGGGTTGCGTTTGTGCGGCATGGTGGACGAGCCACCTTTGCCCGGCGCGGAGGGTTCGAATACCTCCCCCGCTTCGGTCTGCATCAACAGGCTGATGTCGCGCCCCAGTTTGCCCAGGCTGCCGGCGATCAGGCCGAGCACGCTGGCGAACTCCACCAGGCGATCGCGCTGGGTGTGCCAGGGCTGTTCGGGCAGGCTCAGTTGCAACTCATCGGCCAAGGCTTGTGCCACCGGCAGTGCTTGTTCGCCGAGCGCCGCCAACGTGCCGGAGGCGCCGCCGAATTGCAGCACCAGCAAACGCGGTTTCAACTCGGCCAGGCGTTGTCGGCTACGGGTCACCGCCCCCAGCCAACCGGCGATTTTCATGCCCAGGGTGACCGGCGTCGCATGCTGCAACCAGGTACGTCCAGCCAGCGGCACGTCGGCATACCGCTGGGCCTGGGCGGCGAGGATATCGCCCAGGCGCGCCAAATCCGTTTCGATCAGCACCAGCGCCTGGCGCAGTTGCAGCACCAGGCCGGTGTCCATCACATCCTGGCTGGTGGCGCCCAGATGCACATAACGCTCAGCGCCAGCGTCTTCACTGGCGATCAACTTACCCAGCGCCTTCACCAGCGGAATCGCCGAGTTGCCCGCCGTGGCAATCGCCACGCCGAGGGCATCGACGTCGTACAGCGAGGCCAGGCAAGCCTGGGCAATCGGCGCGACGGCGGCTTGCGGGATCAACCCGACCTTCGCCTCGGCCCGGGCCAGCGCCGCTTCAAAATCCAGCATGCCCTGCAAGCGTCCCTGATCGCAGAACACCTCGGCCATGCTGCCCGCCGTGAAGTAAGCGTCGAACAGTTGATTGCTCGTGCGCAGTGTCATAACCCGTCCCTTACAAGTCGTGGTGCAAGTACGCCGCCTGTTTCGGCAGGCGCAAGCTGAACAGGAAAGCGATCGCCATCATCGCCGTCACGTACCAATAAAAACTGTTTTCCATGCCGATGGATTTGAGGCTCAGCGCGACAAATTCCGCCGAGCCGCCAAAGATCGCATTGGCCACTGCATATGCCAGGCCCACACCCAAGGCGCGCACCTGAGGCGGGAACATTTCCGCTTTGACCAGGCCGCTGATGGAGGTGTAGAAGCTGACAATCGCCAGCGCCAGGGTGATCAGCACAAAGGCCAGGAACGGGCTGCTGACGGTTTTCAAGGTGAGCAGGATCGGCACGGTGAACAACGTACCGAGGCCGGCAAACCATAGCATTGAGTTACGGCGGCCGATCTTGTCCGCGAGCATGCCGAACACCGGCTGCATGCACATATACAGGAACAGCGCCCCGGTCATGATGTAGCTCGACGTCTTGGCGTGCATGCCGACCGTGTTCACCAGGTACTTCTGCATATAAGTGGTGAACGTGTAGAAAATCAGCGAGCCGCCAGCGGTGTAGCCCAGCACTGTGATAAACGCTGCCTTGTGGTCGCGAAACAGCGCGGCAATGCTGCCGGCGTCCTTGTCTTCGCGCATTTCCTTGCTGGTGGTTTCTTTCAGGGTGCGGCGCAGCAACAGGGAGATCACTGCCGCAATGGCACCAATCACAAACGGAATCCGCCAGCCCCAGGCACGCAACTCTTCCTCAGTAAGGATTTGCTGCAGGATCACCACCACCAGCACCGCTAGCAGTTGGCCGCCGATCAGGGTCACGTATTGGAAGGACGCAAAGAAGCCACGCTGGCCCTTGAGGGCCACTTCACTCATATAGGTCGCGGTGGTGCCGTATTCGCCGCCCACCGACAGGCCCTGGAACAGGCGCGCGATCAGCAGCAGGATCGGTGCCCAGACACCGATGTCGTTATAGGTCGGCAAAAATGCGATGACCAGGGAGCCGGCGCACATCATCAGCACCGAGATCATCATCGAATTTTTACGGCCGTGTTTGTCGGCCACACGCCCGAACAGCCAGCCGCCGATGGGCCGCATCAGGAAACCGGCGGCGAATACGCCCGCCGTATTCACCAGCTGCACGGTGGGGTTGTCCGACGGAAAGAAGGCCGGGGCGAAGTAGATGGCGCAGAAGGCGTAGACGTAGAAGTCGAACCATTCGACGAGGTTGCCGGAGGAAGCCCCGACAATCGCAAAAATCCGTTTGCGGCGTTCTTCTCCGGTGTAGTGACTGGTGGTTGTTGTCATGATTTTTCACTCAGTGGGAACGGTTATAGCCTAGACATACTTTGCAACAAGCTCGTTCCGCAACAAGACCGATCGTTCCCACGCTCTGCGTGGGAATGCCGCGTGTGACGCTCTGCGTCGTGCTTTGGGACGCGGAGCGTCCTGGGCTGCATTCCCACGCGGAGCGTGGGAACGATCATCCCACGTGGAGCGTGGGAACGATCATCCCAAGTGGAGCGTGGGAACGATCACCCTGTCAGGCAACTCAATAATCGAAGAACACCGTCTCCTTATCGGTCCCCTGCAACACCACATTCCACTGATGCACACCCTCTGCATCCTGCTTGGCAATCAACGTCTCACGCCGCGCAGCCGGCACACACGCCAGCAACGGGTCATCCCCATTCATCGGTTCGCCGTCAAAATAAATGCGCGTGAGCAAGTGCTTCACCAGGCCCCGCGCAAACACCAGCACCACCAGGTGCGGCGCCTGGGTCGTGCCCTTCAACCCTGGCACGGCGCCCGGCTTGATGGTGGTAAAGCGAAACCGCCCTTCGGCATCCACCGGCACCCGGCCGAAACCCTCGAAGTTCGGGTCGAGCGCTTTGTCCTGCTCATCTTCCGGGTGGTCATATTTGCCGGCAGCGTTGGCCTGCCAGACTTCCAGCATGGCGTCATTGACGACATCACCATTGCCATCCACCACTTGCCCGCTGATCGCCACGCGTTCACCCAGGGTGGCGGCAGTGGTCAGGTCTTCGCGGTTCAGCCAGGTCAGGCCGATGTGGTAATACGGCCCGACGGTGTGGGACGTGGTCGCGTTGAGTGTCATCTCATTTCTCCATCGGCGTGGCGTCGCGGCCGCGCAGGACGATGTCCCAGCGGTAGCCGAGGGCATAGGAAGGAATGGTTTTTTCCAGGTCGAAACGGGCGATCAAACGTTCCTTGGCCGAGGTATCGGGCACGCAGTTGTAGATCGGGTCGTATTCCAGCAGCGGGTCGCCGGGGAAGTACATCTGCGTGACCAGCCGCGTCAGCACACTGGGGCCAAACAGCGAAAAGTGGATATGCGCCGGGCGCCACGCGTTGTGGTGGTTGCCCCACGGGTAGGCGCCGGGCTTGATGGTCTGGAACTGATACCAACCGTCGGCGTCGGTGACGGTGCGGCCGGTGCCGGTGAAGTTCGGGTCCAGCGGCGCGTCGTGCAGGTCACGCTTGTGGTTGTAGCGACCGGCGGCGTTGGCCTGCCAGATCTCCACCAGGATGCCCGGCACCGGAAGGCCGTTTTCGTCGAGTACACGACCGTGAATGATGATGCGTTCGCCCTGGGGCTCGCCGTCATGCTGGGCGGTCAGGTCGTTGTCCTTCGCGTTGATGCGCTCGGCGCCGATGGTCGGGCCGGTGATTTCCGACAGGGAATGGGGCAGAAACACCAACGGCTGCGACGGCGAACGGACATTCGTCGATTGGTAGGCCGGGTGCAGGTAATCAGGTTGAGTGCCCGCTTGCGGGCGCCGGTAACCGGGCTTGTCACTCATGGAGCAGTCCTCTCTTATTAGATGCGTTCAATCGCCAGGGCCAACCCTTGGCCGACGCCCACACACATGGTCGCCAGGCCTTTGCGGCCACCGGTTTTTTCCAATTGGTGCAGGGCCGTCAACACCAGCCGTGCGCCGCTCATGCCCAGCGGATGGCCGAGGGCGATGGCGCCGCCGTTCGGGTTGACCTGCGGCGCGTCGTCGGCGATGCCCAGTTCACGCAGTACCGCCAAGCCTTGGCTGGCGAAGGCTTCGTTGAGTTCGATGACGTCAAAGTCGGTGACCGCCAGGCCGAGGCGTTCCACCAGCTTGCGTACCGCTGGCACCGGGCCGATGCCCATCACACGCGGCGCAACGCCGGCGCTGGCCATGCCCATTACGCGGGCGCGGGCGGTCAGGCCGTGTTTTTTCACCGCTTCGGCGGACGCGAGGATCAACGCCGCAGCGCCGTCGTTCACGCCGGAAGCATTGCCGGCCGTTACTGTCTTGTCCGGACCGTTCACCGGTTTGAGCTTGGCCAGGGCTTCCAGGCTGGTGTCCCGTGGATGCTCATCGTGCTCCACCACGGTCTCGCCTTTTTTATGGGCGACCCGTACCGGCACGATTTCCTCGGCGAAGAACCCAGCGGCTTGCGCGGCAGCGGTACGTTGCTGGCTGCGCAGGGCGAAGGCGTCCTGGTCGGCGCGGGATACGTGGTAATCGTCGGCGACGTTATCGGCGGTCTGCGGCATCGCGTCCACGCCGTATTGAGCCTTCATCAACGGGTTGATAAAACGCCAGCCGATGGTGGTGTCTTCCAGCTTCATGTCGCGCGAAAACGCCGCGCCGGCCTTGCCCATCACGAACGGTGCGCGGGACATCGACTCCACCCCGCCAGCAATCGCCAGCTCCATTTCGCCGCTGGCAATGGCGCGAAAAGCCGTGCCAATGGCGTCCATGCCCGAAGCGCACAAGCGGTTGAGGGTCACGCCCGGAATACTTTCCGGCAGGCCCGCCAGCAACAGCGCCATGCGCGCGACGTTGCGGTTGTCTTCGCCCGCCTGGTTGGCGCAGCCGAGGAACACCTCATCCACTGCGGTCCAATCCACCGAGGGGTTGCGCTCGATCAGCGCCTTGATCGGCAGGGCCGCCAGGTCATCGGCACGTACGGTGGCCAGGCCACCGCCGAAACGGCCTATGGGGGTGCGGATTGCATCACAGATAAATACGTCGCGCATCAGGCTTCTCCTGGCGCTTGGCCGTGGGCGGCGGCGGTGCGTGCTTCCAGGTCACGCAGGGCCGTCAGTTCCAGGTCCGTCGGTTCGGCGGTGGTGCTGACCTGCTCGGCAAAACGAATCGCCCAGCCGGTGGCGGCCGTCACTTGCTCGCGGGTCACCCCAGGGTGCAACGCGGTGACGACAAATTCATGGGTGCCCTCTTCCGGCTCCATGATGCACAGGTCGGTAATGATCCCTACAGGCCCGGCGCCCGGCAGGCCCAGACGCTTGCGTGAATCGCCGCCTTCGCCATGGCCTACCGAAGTGATGAAATCCAGCTTGTCGACAAACGAACGCGCCGACTGCTTGAGGATGATCAGCACGCTCTTGGCGGAGCCAGCGATTTCCGGCGCGCCACCGGCACCCGGCAGGCGTACTTTGGGCTGGTGGTAATCACCGACCACGGTGGTGTTGATGTTGCCGAAGCGATCGACCTGGGCCGCGCCAAGGAAGCCGACGTCGATGCGCCCGCCTTGCAGCCAGTAGCGAAAGATCTCACCGGTAGGCACGACGGTATCGGCGGTTTCCGCCAGCTCGCCATCACCGATGGACAGCGGCAACACGCTCGGCTTGGCGCCGATCGGGCCGGACTCGTAGATCAGCACCACGTCCGGCGACGAGGTCAGGCGCGCCAGGTTGGCGGCCTTGGAGGGCAGGCCGATGCCGACAAAACACACGGAACCATTCTTGAGGCGACGCGCGGCGGCGACGGTCATCATTTCATTGGTGGAGTAAGCCATCACTTGGCCTCCTGTGCAGTGGCCAGCTTGGCCTGGAATTCACTGAAGTCGGCGGTGCCGTGGATGTATTCGTTGATCCAGGCAGTAAAGGTCTCACGGTCGCGGGCGATGGGGTCCCACGCCTGATAGAAGCGGTTGTCGCGCTCGTTGTAGCCGTGGGCGTAGGACGGATGCGCGCCACCGGGCACATGGCACACCGCAGTCAGGGCCCAGGTCGGCAATACGCAGCTGTTCATCGGTGCATTCAAGTCATCGACGATTTCTTCGACGGTGACGATGCAGCGCTTGGCCGCCAGGGCCGCTTCCTTCTGTACACCCAGAATGCCCCAGAGCAGCACGTTGCCCTTGCGGTCGGCCTTTTGCGCGTGGATCACGGTCACGTCCGGGCGCACCGACGGCACGGCCGCCAGCACTTCACCGGTGAACGGGCAGGTCACGGTCTTGATCAGCGGGTTGACCTTTGGCAGGTCAGACCCGGCGTAGGCACGCAGCACCGCGAACGGCAGGCCGGAAGCGCCGGCGACGTAGGCGTTGGCCAGGTCGGCGTGGCTGTGTTCTTCGATCTCCAGCGGTTGCGGCCATTGCTTCTCGACCGCGTCGCGCAGGCGATGCAGGGAACCCACACCCGGGTTGCCGCCCCAGGAGAAAATCAGCTTGCGGGCACAACCGGCACCGATCAATTGGTCGTAGACCAAGTCAGGCGTCATACGCACCAGCGTCAGGTCTTTCTTGCCCTGACGAATGATTTCATGACCCGCCGCCGTGGGGATCAGGTGGGTGAAGCCTTCGAGCGCAACGGTATCGCCGTCGTTCACGAAACGCTTTACCGCGTCGGTCAGGGTGAGCATTTCAGCCATGGGGTTGGGCTCCCGGTGTGGATCGAAAAAAGCGCAGAGGTGGCGCCGAAGTGCCTTGAAGATTAAGGCGGGGAAATGGCTCTAACAATCCGATAATCGACTAAGTGTTCGATAATCGAACTAATTGTTGCCTGGCTAACTTTTCCTCCGTGCAGGCCTAAAGTGGGCACCGTCCCTTGTGGGAGCGGGCTTGCTCGCGAATGCGGTGGATCAGTTTAAATATCTGTGACTGACACACCGCATTCGCGAGCAAGCCCGCTCCCACACAAGCCCGGTAGCCACAAAATCAGCGTCGGTCCCTAGGTCGCATCCGCATGGCTGACCATGCCCTTGATCACCACCGCAGCAGTGGCGAGTGCCGCCGGAATCACCAACGCCGTCAGCACCTGCTCGAAATTCCAGCCCAGCCCCAGCAACGTCGCCCCCATCCACGCCCCGAGGATCGCGCCGAACCGCCCAATCCCAAGCATCCACGACACACCCGTGGCACGCCCCTGGGTCGGGTAAAACCGCGCCGCCAGCGAGGGCATCGCCGATTGCGCGCCGTTCACACACATCCCGGCGATCAACACCAAGGTCGCCAGCAGCGTGATATTGCCCAGGCTCTGGCCTACCGCGTAGGCAAACACCCCAGCCAGCAGGTAGAACGTGCCGATAACCTTGTGCGGATTGAAGCGGTCCATCGCCCAGCCCACGCCGACGGCGCTCAGCACCCCGCCAAACTGGAACAACGCGCCGATAAACGCGGCTTGCTCCATGCTTGCGCCACTGTCACGCATCAGGGTCGGCAGCCAGCTGGTCAGCAGGTAGACGATCACCAGGCCCATGAAGTAGGTGAGCCACAGCAACAAGGTGCCGGCGCTGTAGGTGCCGGAAAAGATCACCGCAAACACGTTGCGGGCCTTCACGGTTTTTTGCTCGGGCACGCTGAAGTCGCTGGCTTGGGCGACGATATTCGGCTCGATGGGTGCCAGGGTCTTGCGCACCTTGTCGGTGCCGCGATTGCGCACCACCAGGTAACGCGCCGACTCCGGCAGCCACACCAGCAGCACCACCGCGAGGATCAACGGCAGGATGCCGCCGATCAACAGCAGGCTGTGCCAGCCAAACGCCGGGATCAGCTTGGCCGAGATAAACCCTCCACCCGCCATGCCCAGGTTGAAGCCACAGAACATGCTGGTCACCAGCAATGATTTGTGGCGCTCGGGGGTGTACTCGGAGAGCAGCGTGGTGGCGTTCGGCATGCCCGCCCCCAGGCCAAGCCCGGTGAGAAAGCGCAGCACCAGCAACTGGTCGACGTTGGCGGCGTAGGCCGAGGCCAGGCTGAATGCACCAAACACCAGCACCGCGCCCACCAGCACCATTTTGCGGCCAAAGCGGTCGGCCAACGGGCCGGAGCCGAGGGCACCGAACACCATGCCGATCAGGGCAGCGCTCATCACCGGGCCGAGGCTGGCGCGGTCGATGCCCCAATCCTGGGACAGCGCAGGCGCAATAAAGCCCATGGTCGCCGTGTCGAGGCCATCAAGGAAGACAATCAGGAAACACAGGATCACCACGCGCCACTGGTAGCGCGACAGTGGCTGGGCGTTGATGAAGGACTGGACGTCCAGGGTCGTACCAACAGACGGTTGATTCATTATTGTTATTTCCACACCGATGGGCGGGTTGACGACCTGGGGCCGTCATTATTATTGAGTGAGGCGGCGCTCTAGAGCGCTGCCGCACAGTAATAAGCCGGGGGAAACATCGTCAATTGATAGCGCCGGGATCTGTGCGATCACCGAACAGCTTAGGTAAACAGCTGCGCGCTCAGCTCGCGGCTGGCGCTGAGCATGCTCGGCAGGAAACGTTGCTCCAGCTCGCTGCGGCTGACGCGGCCGGCGTGGGTGCTGACGTTGAGCGCAGCCAGCACCTGGCCGGAGGCGTCATACACCGGCACCGCGATGGAGCGCAGGCCCTGCTCCAGCTCCTGATCGACAATGCACCAGCCCTGCTGCCGCACTTGTTGCAGGCATTCAAGCAAGGCCGCCGGGGTGGTCAAAGTGCGGCTGGTCTTGGTTTGCAGGTCGGCGTGGTCGAGGTAGTCCTGTAGCGATGCATCATCCAGCGCGGCGAGCAGGATGCGTCCCATGGACGTGCAGTACGCCGGCAGGCGCCCACCCACCGACAGGTCCACCGAGATCAGGCGCTGGGTCGTGGCGGAGCGGGCGATGTAGAGGATGTCATCGCCTTCGAGGGTGGCCATGTTGCAGGCTTCGTGAAGCTGCTCGCTCATGCGGTCCAGGTAAGGCTGCGCCGACACCGCCAATGGCGTGGACGACAGGTACGCATGGCCCAGGGTCAACACCTTGGGCAGCAGCGAATACGTGCGCCCGTCGGTGGTGGCGTAGCCGAGTTTGATCAGGGTGTAGAGGCAACGGCGCACGGCGGCGCGGGGTATTTCCGTGCGATGGCTGATCTGGGCGATGGTCAGGTGGCGCTTGCGCTCCTGGAACGCCTGCACCACGGCCAGGCCTCGGGCCAGGGAGGTCATGAAATCGGGATCGCCGGTAAACGCCTGGATGCGCTTGGCCGGTGAGGCCACGATCGGTGGCGCCACTGATGCGAAGGAGTTGCGCAATTGATCGTTCATTTCATGAGTCCTTTTTCTTGTTTTCAACCGTCAGCAGGTTTGGCCGCTATTACAAGCCGCACGGGGCGCAATGCACAACGCCAGGCCAGTGACACTGGGCGATTATCGGACACTCCTCCGATTATCGCAATTTGCGGCACCTGCTATTGCTCAAGCACTGAAAACTTTCTGGCGCCAGATTTTCCGCAATCGACTGACGCGCTCAAGTAACAAAACGCTCACACGAAGTTCGCATTTTTTAACTTTATGGTGATAGTGTTCTTAGCATGCGCCGCTATACTGCAACCTGTGCAGAGGTCAACCCGGTTTCACTATCGGGGCCAGAGCTCGCCAGGCGACACATTCAGTGTGCATCGTCGGTCACAAGTAACCGCTTAAAGTATCGACCTCAGGCCACTCACTCGAACTTGAACGTTAAACCGTTCAACTTTGAAAAGTCTGAAGGCGACTTTCCGGTATGGCACTGCACAATAATCAAACTCAACTCATATTAGGTAATACAGTGACGAAAGATGAACTGCGCGCGGAACTTGAGCGCCAGGAACAACGTTACAAGGACGTTTACGGCGGGGAAGTCACCACCTACGCCGCGCAGCCTGAGCCCGAGCGTAAACCTTGGCGTAAACGCGCCAGCTTGCTCGATCAGGCGTTTGCCCAGGAAATCCAAAAGATTGAGCAGGAACTCAAGGCTGAAGAGCCATAAGCCCTTCGACCTGAGCTGCGGCACTTGCCACCTCCGCTGGCGCATTGCCAGCCGAGGGCTGCGATAGATTCGGCACGCGTCCTATCGTCGCAAACGAAATTTCATACAAATGTTTCAGATATGCCGATTCAGTGGCATTTCCCCCCAGAAACACGCCCTCGCTTTATAAATCAAAGACTTGCCAAAGCCCCGTAAATCCTGGGATGGGCGCCTCTCGCCCCTGGCATTTCAATGAAGATTGTGACCGATGAGCAGCTAGTGCATCGATTACCGAGGTTTTCTGGCATAATCGCGCCCCCTTACGACCGGGTCAGAAAACCTTCATGATCGATTTATTCAGCGGACTGGATGCTTGGGTTCTAGTGAGCCTGCTGCTCGCCCTGGCCTTTGTCCTCGCCTTCGAGTTCATCAATGGCTTTCATGACACCGCTAACGCGGTGGCCACAGTCATCTATACCAAAGCCATGCCGCCGCACCTGGCCGTGTTCTTCTCCGGGGTGTTCAACTTCCTCGGCGTGTTGCTCGGTGGTGTCGGTGTCGCCTACGCCATCGTGCATTTGCTGCCGGTGGAGTTGCTGATCAATGTGAACACCGGCCACGGCCTGGCCATGGTCTTCTCTCTATTGGCGGCGGCGATCACCTGGAACCTGGGCACCTGGTACTTCGGTATCCCGGCTTCCAGCTCCCACACCCTGATCGGCTCGATCCTCGGTGTCGGCCTGGCCAATGCCCTGATCAACGATATCCCCCTGGCTGACGGTGTGAACTGGCAGAAAGCGATCGATATCGGTGCATCCCTGGTGTTCTCGCCAATGGCCGGCTTCCTGGTCGCAGCCCTGGTGCTGATCGGCCTGAAATGGTGGCGCCCACTGTCGAAGATGCACAAGACGCCGGACCAGCGCCGCAAGCTTGATGACAAGAAGCACCCACCGTTCTGGAACCGCCTGGTCCTGGTGATCTCCGCCATGGCCGTGAGCTTCGTGCACGGTTCCAACGATGGTCAGAAAGGCATTGGCCTGATCATGCTGGTGCTGATCGGTATCGTACCGGCGCAGTTCGTGCTCGACCTGGGCAGCACCACCTACCAGATCGAACGCACCCGTGATGCCACCCTGCACCTCAACCAGTTCTACCAGCGCAACCACGAGACCCTCGGTGAGTTCCTGGCCCTGGGCAAAAGCGTGAAGGATGACCTGCCGGGCAAGTTCCGTTGCAACCCGCAACAGACCGAGCCGACCATCAACGCCCTGCTGGGTACGTTGAAAGGTGTGTCCGACTACCACTCGCTGACCGCCGATCACCGTATTGAAGTGCGTCGCTACCTGCTCTGCCTGGACGACACCGCGAAGAAAGTCGGCAAGCTGCCGGGCCTGGACGCGCGTGAGAAGTCCGACCTGGACAAGCTGCGCAAAGACCTGACCGCCACCACCGAGTACGCACCGTTCTGGGTGATCCTCGCCGTCGCACTGGCACTGGGCCTGGGCACCATGGTGGGCTGGAAGCGTGTGGTACTGACCATTGGCGAGAAGATCGGCAAGCAAGGCATGACCTATGCCCAGGGCATGTCGGCGCAGATCACCACAGCCACCATGATTGGTTTCGCCAACATCTTTGCACTGCCAGTGTCCACTACCCACGTACTGTCGTCGGGTGTGGCCGGTACCATGGTTGCGAACAAAAGCGGCCTGCAAGGCGGGACGGTCAAGACCATCCTGATGGCGTGGGTACTGACCCTGCCAGCTACCGTTGGCCTGTCGGCCGGGTTGTTCTGGCTGGCGTCGAAGGCGCTGGGCAGCTGATAAGCCGCCTGCAATAAAAAAGGTGCGATCCGCGAGGATCGCACCTTTTTTTATGATCGTTCCCACGCTCCGCGTGGGAATACCGACCTGGACGCTCTGCGTCCGCTCTTGAAGTTGCGACGCAGAGCGTCACAAGATGCATTCCCACGCAGGGCGTGGGAACGATCACGAACTAGCGGGCAAAAAAAAGGGCGACCGAAGTCGCCCAAAATGCCTTGCGTGCTCATGTAATCCAGAAAGATCTATTTTTTCCGCTTATTGGCGTCTTTCCAGATAAAAAAACCAAACCCTACAAAAAACAGCACCATGAGGCTGACAGTCAGCACTCCGGCAAAAACCACATTATCGAAAAACATGACCGGCCTCCTGCACTTGCCCTGTTGCGATAGGGCTAAGTTAATCGAGAAGGCGGATTGGAAAATTGACGGGGATCAATGTCGCCCACAACGGGGCGTAAAGAAGGGTAATAACTGACCTGCATCAACAGATGCAGGCTGTTTCAACGCTTTTTCGGTTTGTTCTTGGGTTTCTTCTTGGCCTTGCCCAACGGCATGGCTTGCTCGAAGGCCTGGCGTACCTCGTTCAGGCGCTTGTCGTTGAGGTCATGCACACGCTTGGCACGTTCGGCGTTCAGGTCGATCAGCTTGTCGTCATCACTCATGGCTTGGCTTACGTTGTGGCGGGAATGCCTCAATAATGCGGCCTGCCCCGCCCGACGGCAAATCAGCGGGCGACAAAATGCAGGCCATCGCCCAAAATCGGCACTTCTCTCAGGCAACGGAGCGCACTCACGTGGCACTGCACAAGGACCTTCCGCCCTTGCTGGCCCTGCGCGCC
This sequence comes from Pseudomonas sp. B611, assembly GCF_055407965.1. Lineage (NCBI taxonomy): Bacteria > Pseudomonadati > Pseudomonadota > Gammaproteobacteria > Pseudomonadales > Pseudomonadaceae > Pseudomonas > Pseudomonas sp. B611. The sequence goes on along the minus strand of NZ_JBUZST010000001.1, from coordinate 728,412 downwards.
TTTGAGGCTGTGGCGCGACACTTGAGTTTTATCAAGGCGGCGCACGAGTTGTCGGTGACCCAGAGCGCACTGAGCCATCAAGTGCAAAAACTTGAGCAGCACCTGGGTAAACCGCTGTTTATCCGACGCACCCGTGCGATTGATCTGACCGTCGACGGCCAACGCTACTACGACGAAATCCGCCCAGCCCTCGACGCCATCGCTGCCGCCACCCGCACCCAACGCGCCGCGCCCAGCACCACGGTGCTGCGCATCGGCCTGCTCGCCTCCTTCGCCACCTTGTGGCTGGCGCCGCGCCTGGCCGACTTTCTGCAGCGCTATCCGCACATCCAAGTGGAGTTGTTACCGGCGATTCAACTGGCTGATGTCGCCGCCGCCGAAGTGGACCTGGCGATACGCTATGGCAAGGGCGATTGGCCCGATGTGCAGGCCACACGCCTGATGGCGGAAGTGATCTCGCCGGTGTGCAGCCCGGCGTTCAAGGCCCGGCATGACAGCCCGCTGCTGATGGCCACCTCCCACCGGCCGTTCGAATGGACCGATTGGTCCGAGCAGTACCACGTCGATCTCGCCAGCCACCCGCGCGTGATGCTGCATGACTACAACATCGTGGTCGAAGCCGCCGTGGCCGGCCAGGGCATCGCCATGGGCCGCCACCGCTTGATCGAGCGTCGGCTCAAGGACGGCAGCCTGGTGCCAGCCTTCGACTGGCCGCCGTATCACAGTGACATCGGCTACTGGCTGATCGCCCCCCAAGGCCCTGCCAGCGAAGCGGCCGAATGTTTCAGCCAATGGCTGAAGGACGCCTGTGGCGATGCGTGAGTTTTTTCGATTCATCGGGTGAGATCTATCCGTTTGTCGCCGGCCGGCCTGGCCGACATGCTCAAGCCTCTTTTACCGTTGAGGATTGATCATGAGCGACTCCCTGCGCCAACGCGTGCAAGCCCTTGGCCTCACGCTGCCGACACCCAGCCAGCCTGCCGCCAACTACATCAACTATGTGATCAGCGCGAACCAGTTGTTCGTCTCCGGGCAGATTCCACTGGTGGAAGGCAAACCGGCCTACATCGGCCGCCTGGGCGAATCCCTCAGCGATGAAGAAGGCACCCAGGCCGCCGAACTGGCAGCGCTGGGCCTGCTGGGGCAATTAAGCCATGCACTGGGGGACGACCTCTCGCGCCTGGTACGCACGGTGCGCCTGGGTGTGTTTATCGCCAGCAGCGGCGAATTCACCCACCAGAGCGCAGTCGCCAACGGTGCGTCGAACCTGCTGGTGAATGCCCTCGGCGACAAGGGTCGGCATGTGCGCACCGCGGTCGGGGTGGCCAGCCTGCCCGCCGGTGTCGCGGTGGAGGTTGACGGGATTTTCGAGCTGCAACCATGAACCTGCTCGACACCCAAGCGCTGCGCGACGCCACACCCGGCTGCCAATCCGGCATCGTCCACTTCAATCATGCCGGCGCCTCGCTGCCGAGCCAGGCGACCCTCGATGCAATCATCGCGCAACTGCACCGCGAAGCCCGCGACGGTCCGATGGAAGCCGGCGAGCATGGCGCCCTGCTATTGGAAAACGCCCGCCGCGCGGCCGCGCAATTGCTCAATGCGCCCGCTTCGTCGATTGCCTTCGCCAGCAGCGGCTCGGCGGCCTGGAATATGGCGTTCCAGGCACTGGCCCCGTGGCAGCCGGGCGACCGTATCCTGGTGGGCCGCCATGAATGGGGCGGCAACCTGGCGAGCATGCAGCTCGCGGTGCAAGCCGGCGCCCGCATAGACGTTATCCCCTGCGATGCAAGCGGCGCGGTGTGCCCGCTGGCGCTGGAAGCGATGATCGACGCCAACGTGAAGCTGATCGACCTCACCTGGTTGCCGGCCAACGGCGGCCTGATCAACCCGGCCCAGGCTATCGGCGAGGTCGCCAAAAAATACGCGATCCCTTATTTCATCGACGCCGGCCAAGCTGTCGGCCAGGTGCCGGTGGATGTCCAGGCGCTGCACTGCGATGTGCTCAAATCGGCGGGCCGCAAGCACCTGCGCGGGCCACGCGGTACCGCGTTGCTGTATGTCCGGCCGGCGTTCCTTGCGCAGTTGAACCCGGCCCAGCGCGATGTGTTTTCCGCACCGTGGACGGCCGACGGATTCGACCTGCGCAACGACGCCCGCCGCTTTGAAACCAGCGAAGTGTCCTACGCCTTATTGGCGGGATTGGGTAATGCATTGCAGGAGATAAATCGCCTGGGTAGCGAGCAGGCGTGGGAAACCATCAAGCAGACCAGCCAGCGGATTCGGGAAGGGCTGCGCCAGATCCCAGGCATTTCCTTGCATGATCTGGGCGCCAGCCAATCGGGCCTGATCGCCTTCAACCTGGCCGGTTGGGACGCCTTTGAACTGAAACGGCGGCTGGGCTTGCAGCGCATCAATATCGGCGCCAACGGCGTGGCCTACACCCCGCTGGATATGCAGGCGCGCGGCCTGGCCAACGTGGCGCGGATTTCCGTCAACCCGCTCAATAACGCGGACGACATCGAGCGGCTGCTGGCCGCCCTGCGGGCATTGCGCGGCTAGACTTCGACATCCACCCACAAGCCCTGGCGCGGCGCATCTTCAATCAGCGGCACCACGGGCACGGTATTGTCGGCATTGAGCACATCCCCCGGAATCGCCAGGTGCTGCTCCGGGTCTTCGTCGGCTTCACGCCGGCGCTTCTGTTGCTCTTGCTGGCGCCGCTGTTCTTCGCGCAGCAGCAGGGTCGATTGCTCGGCGTCACGGTTTTTCAGGTCGATGGTGCTTTCATTGGAGCCCGGTTGTACTGGCACCACGGGCGGGATATCCGGCTTCTGGCGCACCGGATCGAGTTGTGACGTGACCGGCACAACGCTCACGGGCAGCATGGGTGGCAGCATAAGGTTTACTCTCCTGATCAACAGGCTGTCGGCACGCCGGATTGCGACTTGAGCGCGCACTCGCCAAGCTGTGACCCAGTCGACACTCCCAAGTGCCCGCCACCCGTCGATCCGACTTCCGCGCAGCCACGCAAACGGAGTAGTTTTTGTCAGGAGTCCTTTGGCTGAGGGCCGTGTTCCGTTAAGATAGTCGGCTTTTTCACGGCGGGAGTCAGGCAGCATGGCGCAGCAGTATCAACCGGGGCAACGCTGGATTAGTGACAGCGAAGCAGAGCTGGGGTTAGGCACCGTTCTGGCACAGGACGGGCGCTTGTTGACCGTGCTCTATCCGGCCACTGGCGACACCCGCCAGTATGCGCTACGGAATGCGCCCCTCACCCGCGTGCGGTTCTCGCCGGGTGACAGCATCACCCATTTCGAAGGCTGGAAAATGACCGTACAGGAAGTCGACGACGTCGATGGCCTGCTGGTCTACCACGGCCTCAATGGGCAGAACGAGCAGGTCACCCTGCCGGAAACCCAACTGTCCAACTTCATCCAGTTCCGCCTGGCCAGCGACCGTCTGTTCGCCGGGCAGATCGACCCGCTGGCCTGGTTCTCGCTGCGTTACCACACCCTGGAACACACCAGCCGCCAGTTGCAGTCCGCCCTGTGGGGCCTGGGTGGCGTGCGCGCACAACCGATTGCCCACCAATTGCACATTGCCCGTGAAGTCGCTGACCGTATCGCGCCGCGGGTATTGCTCGCCGACGAAGTAGGCCTGGGCAAGACCATCGAAGCCGGCCTGGTGATCCATCGCCAGCTGCTGTCGGGCCGCGCCAACCGCGTGCTGATCCTGGTCCCGGAAAACCTGCAACACCAGTGGCTGGTGGAAATGCGCCGCCGCTTCAACCTGCAGGTTGCGCTGTTCGACGAAGAACGCTTTATCGAAAGCGATGCCGCCAACCCGTTCGAAGACACCCAGCTTGCCCTGGTTGCGCTGGAATGGCTGGTGGACGACGAGAAGGCCCAGGATGCGCTGTTCGCCGCCGGCTGGGACTTGCTGGTGGTCGATGAGGCCCACCACCTGGTCTGGCACGAAGAAAAAGCCAGCGCCGAATACGCCCTGGTCGAGCAACTGGCCGAAGTGATTCCTGGCGTGCTGCTGCTGACCGCCACCCCGGAACAACTGGGCCAGGACAGCCACTTCGCGCGCCTGCGCCTGCTGGACCCGAACCGCTTCCACGACCTGGCCGCCTTCCGCGCCGAGAGCGAGAACTATCGCCCGGTGGCCGAAGCCGTGCAGGAGTTGATGGACAAGGGACGCCTGTCGCCCAAAGCGCATAAAACCATCCAGGGTTTCCTCGGTGACGAAGGCGAAGCCCTGCTCACCGCCGTCAACGATGGCGACACCGAAGCCAGCGCACGCCTGGTGCGTGAGCTGCTCGACCGCCACGGCACCGGCCGCGTACTGTTCCGCAACACCCGCGCCGCCGTGCAGGGTTTCCCGGAGCGCAAGCTGCACGCCTACCCGCTGGCGAACCCGGACGAATACCTCGAACTGCCGCTGGGCGAGCACGCCGAGCTGTACCCGGAAGTCAGCTTCCAGGCACAACCGGACATCGAAGAAGAACACCGCTGGTGGCGCTTCGACCCGCGCGTCGAGTGGCTGATCGACCAGCTGAAAATGCTCAAGCGCACCAAGGTCCTGGTGATCTGCGCCCACGCCGAAACCGCCATGGACCTGGAAGACGCCCTGCGCGTGCGTTCCGGTATTCCAGCCACGGTGTTCCACGAGGGCATGAACATCCTCGAACGTGACCGCGCCGCCGCCTACTTTGCCGATGAAGAATTCGGCGCCCAGGTGCTGATCTGCTCCGAGATCGGCAGCGAAGGCCGCAACTTCCAGTTCTCCCACCACCTGGTGCTGTTCGACCTGCCGTCCCACCCCGATCTGCTGGAACAGCGCATCGGCCGTCTGGACCGGATCGGCCAGAAACATGTGATCGAACTGCACGTGCCGTACCTGGAAACCAGCCCGCAAGAGCGCCTGTTCCAGTGGTACAACGAAGCGCTGAATGCCTTCCTCAATACCTGCCCGACCGGCAACGCCTTGCAGCATCAGTTCGGCCCACGCCTGCTGCCGCTGCTGGAAGCCGCCGACGACGGCGAGTGGCAAGCCCTGATCGACGAAGCCCGCACCGAGCGCGAGCGCCTGGAGCAAGAGCTGCACACCGGTCGCGACCGCCTGCTGGAACTCAACTCCGGCGGCGCCGGCGAAGGCGATGCGTTGGTCGAGGACATCCTCGAGCAAGACGATCAGTTCGCCCTGCCGATCTACATGGAAACCCTGTTCGATGCGTTTGGCATCGACAGCGAAGACCATTCGGAAAACGCCCTGATCCTCAAGCCGAGCGAAAAAATGCTCGACGCCAGTTTCCCCCTGGGCGACGACGAAGGTGTGACCATCACCTACGACCGCAACCAGGCACTCTCGCGCGAAGACATGCAGTTCATCACCTGGGAACACCCGATGGTGCAAGGCGGCATGGACCTGGTGCTGTCTGGTTCGATGGGCAACACCGCCGTGGCGCTGATCAAGAACAAGGCGCTCAAGCCGGGCACCGTGTTGCTGGAACTGCTCTACGTCAGCGAAGTGGTGGCACCGCGCGCCCTGCAACTGGGGCGTTACCTGCCGCCGGCGGCACTGCGCTGCTTGCTGGATGCCAATGGCAATGACCTGTCGGGCCGTGTGTCGTTCGTGACCCTCAACGACCAACTGGAAAGCGTGCCACGCGCCAGCGCCAACAAGTTTATCCAGGCTCAGCGCGACCAACTGACGCCACGGATCAACGCCGGTGAAGAGAAGATCACCCCGCAACATGCCGAGCGAGTGGCCGAGGCCAAGCGCCGCCTGGCGGCGGACACCGACGAAGAACTGGCGCGGTTGACCGCGTTGCAGGCGGTGAACCCGACTGTGCGTGACAGTGAGTTGGTGGCGTTGCGTAACCAGCGTGAGCAAGGGTTGGCGATGCTGGATAAAGCAGCTTTGCGCCTGGAAGCGATTCGAGTCCTGGTCGCAGGCTAGTAAAAAGAAGGCCCGCGCAATGCGGGCCTTTTTTATTTGCCTTTCGGGCCTCTTCGCAGGCAAGCCCGCTCCCACATTTGACTGAGTTTCTCCAGTTGGAATGCAGTCAAATGTGGGAGCTGGCTTGCCTGCGATGAAGTCACCTCGGTCTCAAGCTGCCACCGCCGAACCCGGCACCTCCACCGCACTCAACCCCTCCTTCATCTTCTTGGCATCGCGCACAAAACACCGCGACGCCTGGAACAGAAACAGCATGGTCAAGAACAGCGCCACCGGAATCAGGTACATGGCGTCATGCAACCCCACCGCCTTATAAGCTTCCGTCATCTGCTCCGCACCCGCCGCATACATCGCCGAATGGGCAAAATGGTCCGACAAGCCCCCCACCACGATCGGCCCCATGCCACCGCCCAGCAAGTACAGCCCGGCAAAAAACAGCGCCATCGCCGTGGCCCGCAGGCGCGGTTCGACCACGTCCTGAATCGCCGTGTACACGCAGGTGTAGAAGTTATAGGCAAACAGCCAGCCCACACTGAATACCGCGACAAACACGCCAATCTCAATGCGCCCAGCGTGGAGCGCCCAAGCCGTGGTCACGGTGGAGATAATCAGGCTGAACGCAGCAAACAGCAGCCGGCCGTTAGCCACCCGTTGATGGATCTTGTCGGCCACCCAACCGCCCAGGGTCAGGCCCACCAGGCCAGTCAAGCCGACGATCACCCCGGTGGCCACCGCCGCATCCTGCAACGGCATCAGGAAGTAACGCTGCAGCATCGGCACCAGGAACGAGTTGCACGCATAGGTAGCAAAGTTGAAGCACAGCCCAGCCAGTACCAACCACAGGAAGGTCGGCACGGCCAGGACGCGGCGGATCGGGCGGTCCACACGTTCCTGGGACACTTGCACGGTTTCCGCCGCGCCGCGCTTGGGTTCCTTGATATAGAACATGAACACCGCCAGGATCATCCCCGGCACGGCCGCGATAAAGAACGGCGCGCGCCAGCTGTCGAACGCCTTGACCATCCAGCCGATGGTGAAAAACGCCAGCAACAGGCCCAGGGGCAGGCCGAGCATAAAGATGCCCATGGCCCGCGCGCGGCGGTGGGCGGGAAACAGGTCGCCGATCAGCGAGTTGGCGGCCGGTGCGTAGCTGGCCTCGCCAATACCGATGCCCATGCGCACCAGCAAGAAAGTCCAGAAACTGCCGACCAGGCCATTGACCGCCGTCAGCCCGCTCCAGGCGAACAGGCCCCAGCCCATCAGTTTGCTGCGCGAACCGGTGTCGGCCATACGCCCGAGGGGCAGGCCGGCAATGGCGTAGACGATGGTAAAGGCGGTGCCGATGATGCCGAGCTGGAAGTCGCTCAGGTGCCATTCCATGCGGATTGGCTCGATGATGATCGCGGGAATGGTGCGGTCGAAGAAATTGAACAGGTTGGCGAGGAACAGCAGGAACAGAATGCGCCAGGCATTCGCCGCTTGGGTCGAGTTCTGCATGGGTCCGTCTCTTTTATTGTTATGAGAGCTGCGATGCCCGATGCATCCTGCCCGGTATCAGCAACATAGTCAGGCTGGCGGCGGTTGTCTGTAATGATTCGTAAAGCTGATAGGGCATGATTTCACCCACGATCCCGGGACTTTCCCTACGAAAATATATGTGTGCGCCCCTCTTCCCAACGGCCATGGCGCAGATAGAATGGCGAGCCTTCCGGTAGTACCCCCCTCTTACTTTTCTTATCGATGACGTCCATGTCCGAAGCCAGTCCGTGCCTGAATTGTGGTGCCTGCTGTTCACACTTCCGTGTGTCTTTTTTCTGGGGCGAGTGCGCCTCATCCGGCGGGACGGTACCGGACGACTTGGTGGTGCAGATCAACCCGACGCGCGTGGCGATGATCGGCACCGACCAGAAACCCGTACGTTGCTGCAGCCTTGAAGGGGAAGTGGGCAAAGGCACCAGCTGCTCGATCTACGCGCAACGGTCGAGCACCTGCCGTGAGTTTGAAGCGTCCTGGCACGAGGGCGTGCAGAACGTCGATTGCGATGCCGCCCGCGCTGCCTTTGGCCTGGCGCCGCTGGAGATGCCCTTCGAGTTGGACCTGCCCATCAGCGCTTAGCATCAAACGCTATGGCAGGCATGCCAAAATCGTTGAGAGCAAAGTGCCATTATCCATGGCGAATTCCGCGGGGCTTCTATACTCGAGGTCGTAGGCCATTGCTGTAGGCAATGGCGCAATGACTTTAACGGGACATGCTATGGAATGGCTTGGTCTGCATTTCTTTACCGAGCTTCCAGAGAACGGGCACTTATTACTCAATTGCAGTCATAACCCCTTCCTGGTTCTGCTGGCCTACCTGGTCGCCTGTGCGGCGGGTTTTGGCACCCTTGATATGGCTGAGCGGGTTGGCCACGTCGAAGACCCCACCGCCCGACGCCGCTGGCGCTGGCTCGGCGCCGGTTGCCTGGCCGGCGGCATCTGGTCGACCCACTTCATCAGCATGCTGGCCTTCCAGGCCCCCATCGCCATTCATTACGAACTGATCATGACGTTCGCCTCGCTGCTGATTGCCATGATCGCATCGCTGTTCGCCATGCAAACCCTCAGCCACACCCATTTGCGCTTGCATCAGTACCTGCTGGCATCGGTATGGATGGGCCTGGGCATCGCCTTGATGCACTATGTGGGCATGTCGGCCATGCTTTCCCAGGCCCAGGTGTACTTCGAATCGGGGCTGTTCATGGCCTCGGTGGGTATTGCCATCGGTGCCAGCCTGGCGGCGCTGTTGCTGTCGAGCTACCTGCGCAATGGTGCCGGGGTGTTCCACCAATTGCTCAAGTACGCCGCCAGCCTGGTGCTGGGCGCCGGCATCCTGAGCATGCACTTCACCGGCATGGCGGCAATGCGCATGATAGTGCCCACGGGCGCGGATCTGTCATTGCCACTGGACAACAACCCCATCCAACTGGGCCTGTCCGTGGCGGTGATCACCCTGCTGGTGATCGGCAGCAGCGTCAGCGCGGCCCTCGCGGATAAAAAGCTGCAACATAAGGAACGTGATCTGCGCCGGGTCAACGCCTTGCTCACCGAACTGGATCAGGCGCGCGCCTCCCTGCAACAGGTGGCACATTTTGACGCGCTGACCAGCCTGCTCAATCGGCGTGGGTTCAACCAGATCTTTGCGGAGAAACTGGCAGAAAAAACCGCTTCAAACGGCATGATGGCGGTGATCTTCCTCGATATCGACCACTTCAAACGCATCAACGACAGCCTTGGCCACGATGCGGGCGACCAATTGCTCACCGTGCTCGCCGCGCATATCAAGGGTTCGGTGCGCAGCCATGAAGACGTGGTCGCACGGTTTGGCGGCGATGAGTTCTGCATTCTGATCAGCGTCCATCACCGGGATGAAGCCCGGCACATGGCGCAGCGCATCATGCAAAAAATGAAAGAACCCATCGAACTGGCCGGGCGGCGCATGGTGATGACCACCAGCATTGGTATCAGCCTGTTCCCCGATGACGGCCTCACCGGTGAAGAGTTGCTTAAAACCGCCGACCTGGCGCTGTACCAATCCAAGGACGCCGGGCGCAACGGCCTGACCTTCTTCAGTTCCAACCTGAAAACCCGTGCCTTCCTCGAACTGCAACTGGAAGAAGAGCTGCGCGGCGCCCTGCGTGCACGCAACCAACTGGTGCTGTTCTACCAACCGATCTTCGACATGAAGCTGGGCAAGGTCACGCGCCTGGAAGCCCTGGTGCGCTGGCAGCATCCGGTGCATGGCCTGCTTGCCCCCGATCGCTTTATCGGCATCGCCGAAAGCAATGGGTTGATTGCCGAACTGGACCACTGGGTTTTGCGCCAGGCCTGTCATGAGCTGAGCCTGTTGTCTGACCGCGGCTATACCGAACTGACCATGGCGGTGAACTGTTCGGCCCTCAACCTGGCCCGCGACGAACTGGCCGATGAGATCGAAGATGCCCTGCGTTTCAGCGGTATCGCGGCCCACCGCCTGGAATTGGAAGTCACCGAAAACGCACTGATGGGCAATATCAGCAGTACCCTCGCGCTGTTGCGGCAGATCCGTGCGCTGGGCGTCTCGCTGGCCATCGACGACTTCGGCACCGGGTATTCATCCCTCGCCTACCTCAAGCGTTTGCCGCTGAACACCTTGAAGATCGATCGCTCATTTATCCAGGACATCCCCAAGTCCACCGCCGACATCGAGATCGTCCAGGCAATTATCGGTATGGCCCACACCCTGCACCTGCAAGTGGTGACCGAAGGCGTGGAAACCCAGGCGCAATTCGAGCTGCTGCTCAAACATGGCTGCGATTACGTCCAGGGTTACCTGCTGAGCCCAGCGGTGTGTGCCGCTGACGTTATCGGTGTCATCCAGGGCATTCAGATGCGTAATCCGTTGTACCCGTTCAGCGTGGCGGGCACCAAGGACCCGCTGGCCCCCCGAGCCTCGCCCCCGGTCCGTATCGGCCCCACTTCGGTGATTCGGCCAATTCGCTGACGCCGAAACTTTGGCATTTAGCCATCATTTGCTTAAAGAAACCCGACGGACGGCCGATTCATCAGAGTCCGGTCACGATTTCCCTTGAAAAAGCAGGGTTAAACCCGAGCGTCCCGGACTAAGACGCGCTGCAAAGTCGCGAACTCTCATTCCGTGATGGCTCCTTGAATTTTTGCAGCCATCCGCCCAGGTACATGGCGCCCAATGACTTCCAAAAATAACTCTGCCACCGTAGTCCCCGACGTGTTGCCGACAGCACCTGCGGAAAAATCCCCAGGCTCAAAGTCATTGAGCAGCGCCCGCCCGCTGGCGACCCAGCAGTACTTGTACTTCACCGAAACCAATACTGACCGCATCCTCGACAACCTCGACGGCCTGCGCGACATGGTGTTCCCGCGCCTGCCGCAGCAGGAAGGCGACGGCGACCCGCGCAACGAGCAGGAATTTCCCTCGGTGTGCCTGATCGGCCTGGGCCGCTGCGGTTCGAACATCGCGCTGGACGTCGCCGAGCTGGTGTACAACGCGCGCAAGTTCTACCTGAACGAATTCAGCAACGAAGACAAATCGGTGGACAAGGGCTACAGCCCGGCCCAGTGGATCCGCAACAACCTGCGCCTGGGCGGCGGCAAGGCCAGCAAACCGGTGTTCCTGGTGGAACCGCTGGTGATGCTGGGCGACTTGGACAAGGACATCGCCGGGCGCATCCGCTTCTCGCGCAAGGGCGAAAAAAGCGGCTTCTTGCGCGACTACAGCAAGATGAAAATCATGGACCTCTCGGAAGTCCATGCCGGTGGCGCCGGTAACGCGCCGATCCTCGGCCAGTACCTGGCCAAGATCATCCTCAACAAAGACACCCAGCGGTTCTCCAGCCCCGACTGGAAGATGATCCACTCGTACCTGATCGACTCCTGCGGCATCAAGGCCAACCAGTCGCGCCTGTACTTCTCGATCTTCAGCGCTGGCGGCGGTACCGGCTCGGGCATGGCTTCGGAATTCGGCCTGGCCCAGCAGCACTCCTATATGAACAAGACGTTCGACACCAAGCCCGCCGACGAGCACGACAGCAAGAGCGGCCATGCGTTTGTGTTCGAGCCGATCTTCACCAGCGGCATCTGCGTGCTGCCGAATATTTCCGACCACCGCAGCGAAATGTCCGAGGCGCTGCACATCAACGCCGGGCGTTTGCTCTGCAAGTATCTGTCGGAAGAATGGGATTTCTCGTACAACTTCGCCAACGAAGACAGCAGCGAAGCCAGCGTGAAGGGGCGTATCCGGCCGTGGAACGCGATGATGCTGATCTCCAACGACATCATGCGTTACGCCGAAGAAAGCGATGACGGCAATATCCAGAACATTGACGTCAATGCCATGGAAAAACACGCCAACCAATACATCTCCCAGCAGATCTTCAACATCCTCACCGCCCAGGCGGTGACCACCGACTACGACCAGAACTACTTCCGTCGCGCCGGTATCGACATTGGCGAGACCATCCGCCTGGATGCCAACGACCTGTTCATGAGCCTGGCCGGTCCGGTGGCGATTGCCTACGCCGAATCCGTCGTCCCGGAAACCCCGGCGCCGTCCAATGACAAGTTCAAGGTGTTCGATAAAGAACCGCAGCGCCTGAACATCGACGACCTGTTCTTCCGTTCCATCGACCTGCCGCACTTCAACAAGGTCACCCAGGCCATCGAGGGCATCAGCCTGTTGCCGATCGAGTCCAAACGCTACAAGGCGTCCCTGGAGCAGTACAAGAATTCCGGCTACGACGCGGCGGCGCTGCACGACCTGCACTTCTTCAAGAACTGCTCGTCGGTGGTGTCCATCGTCTCGTTGCCCAAGGACTACAAGCTGTCCTACATGGACCTGAACCGGCTCAAGACCCACCTCAACAGCCTGTTCCCCAACACCACGCTCAAGCGCTATGCCTTGGTGATTGGCGCTTCGGCCAACCTGTCGCTGACCACCCTGATCGCCAAGAGCCCGTGCCTGTCGGATGATTTCCTGACGTTGATCGTGGCGTTTATCAAGCGCTGCTTTGCGCGCAACCCGTACCGCTTCGATGAGACGCTGGACAACTCGATCCTGGACTTCATCATCCACGAGGACTTCGACGAAGACCGCATCGACGAATTGCTCAACGAGTTTGAAAACCCGGCGAAGATCCTCGATACCAACTGGTACGCGATCAAGCCGATGTATGAGAAGAAGTACCGCGAGCTGATCAACGACAAAGAGAAGTTTGTCTCGATCAATGACATTCGTCTGTCACGGGATTGCGTGAAAAAGGCGATCAAGTACCTGCGCGAGATCTACCGTCACCGCATCGGCAAGACCAAGGTCATTTCGCTGAATAACTACACCGGCAAGACGTTCTAGGTCGTGGAGGCGGCGCCACTCGGCGCCACCACTCTGTTACTGGGCCAGGCGCTGGCGCAGGAAGGCCAGGATGGTTTGCTCGTCAGCCGCCCTGGCGGGCCGGGGCATGTGCTGCGGCCAACCGGCGTCTTTCGCCTCCAGCAGCTTTCTCTGCTCAGCTTCGTCCCAACCTCGTATTTCCTTGCAGGCTGATTCCCACCAGCCGTGTCGGCATACGTCGTAGTACGGGTTCTGCGGCGCCGAACTGCCGTAGAGCAAGTCACGACCGACCTTCTTCAAATGCTTGCGCTGGTTGCGCAACTGCCACTTGATCCACACGCGTTGCAGAGGCGATGGCATCGGTTTGAAGCGCGGCACATCCAGGCTACGGGCGATCAGCTCAGGGCTGAACGCCTCACCGTGCAGGCTGAAAAAGTGCGCCTGCATGGCATGGAAGAAACGTTTGTCGGCATAAAAGTGGTGCACGAACTTGCGCGCCTCGCGCACCGGCTTGCCGCGCATTGCGAAGGAAATCGCGACTTGCTCGATGGTGTGGATGTCGAACGACTCGCGGGTCCACTCGTCGATAAAGCCGATGGCGGTTTCGAGCAACGGTGCGTCACTCGCCTGCACGCCGCACAGGCCACTGTTGTAAAGCTTGAAACCGTTGCTGGCGCTGATGCCATGGGCCTGCAGGTCGCGGCCCAACTTGAGGTAGTCCGGGCGCTGGCAGACGTAGCTCCAGTCGTATTCAAACTCGTCCATCACATACTGGCCGGGTTCGATCAGTTCGAGTACGCGATGGGGTGATTTGAGAAACAGCGTATCGGTATCGACGAACAGGGTTTTGTCCGCCAGCGTCAGCCCTTGGGCGATGGCGCAGGCCTTGCGGCGGTGGGTATAGCCGTTGTCGCCCTGCCAGCGGGTCAAGGTCGGCTCATCCAAGGCGATAGTTTCAACTGGCCAGCCGGTGTAATCCTGCGGACGATCCGTCATGACCCGAATGCACAGCGATTCGCCCTGTTTGAGCTGCGACAGGGCGGTGAGGATGCTGAACTTGGCCTCGCGTCGATAAACATCCTGTTCACCGTAGACAAGGTAGAGCAGCTGGTGCGGTGTTTTTTGCAAGGGGGGCAGCGTGGACGGCATGACGAGCTCCATGGAACAAGCCGCGAACTTTACCGGAATCCACCGACAAATCCCCGAACCCCACAGATTTATCTTACAAATGGCCCCTGTTTATTCACACCAGGAAACAATTCCCTCACCGGTTTGGCAGGGTCAAAACTGTTCCCATGACGCGCACGTCACCCTGCGCTGTGACCTTTCTCTACGGCAACATGCCATCACGGCTTCAGCAGTTACTCCGCTACACACTTCTGCCAGGGAAAAACACGCACCTTTTTTGTGCGTGGTTTTCTTACGCTGCCCTTTCCTGGATCAGAATCCACGGTGAAACCACCACGGCCCATAGGCTCGGATCACGCTCGACCAGGTCCAATGCCCGCGTCGCAGACACTTCGCCAAGGCTGCCCGAGGCCAGCCAGGCAGCGACTTTGTCACGGTTGTCCTCGGCCATTCCTTCGGCGGCTTCGATCAAATCCAGGCCGGCATCGACCCACAATAGGGCACCCTTGGCAAAGAACGGTTCAAGCTCCTTCCAGGAAATTTCGGCGGTTTCACCGAGCAGCTTGGCATAGAGGGTGCTAGGTTCTTGCGTCATGGGAGTTCACCTTGGGGAAAAAACGGCGCAATCATAACGTCACGCCCCAAGTAGAAAAACCCAGTTGCAAATGAGGCATCGATAGAAAGTGTCAGAAAAGCCAAGGATTGCCCGAGACTCTGGCATTAACCCGCCGCAATTCTGTCTTTTTCTTTCATTTAAGCGACACACCCGGGTTTTGCCCCCAGCAGCCAGCTTTTCAAGCGATCAACCGGCGCTCTACACTGTACCGGTACAGTTGCCAGGCCGCTGCCGGGGGATATCCGAGATATCCGATCCGGTTCTGCAGCTCACAAGGCCGCTAGAACTATAAAAAATACAACAGTAAGAGTGGAGCACTATGAATAAGGCTACTAAGCAGATTTCCAAACTGTTTGCCGCTATGGTCCTGGCTGGGGTTGCCGGCCATTCGTTCGCAGCTGATACCATCAAGATCGGTATCGCCGGGCCTAAGACCGGTCCTGTGACGCAATACGGCGACATGCAGTTCATGGGTGCCAAGCAAGCCATCAAAGACATCAACGCCAAGGGCGGCGTAGACGGCAAGATGCTTGAGGCCAAGGAATACGACGACGCTTGCGATCCTAAACAAGCCGTGGCCGTAGCCAACAAAGTGGTCAACGACGGCGTCAAGTTCGTAGTCGGCCACCTTTGCTCCAGCTCCACTCAGCCAGCGTCCGACATCTATGAAGACGAAGGCGTGATCATGATTACCCCGGCTGCCACCAGCCCGGACATCACTTCCCGTGGTTACAAACTGGTGTTCCGCACCATTGGCCTGGACAGCGCCCAAGGCCCGGCTGCCGGCAACTACATCGCCGACCACGTGAAGCCGAAAGTCGTTGCGGTGATCCACGACAAACAGCAGTACGGTGAAGGTATCGCCACCGCCGTTAAACAGACCCTCGAGAAAAAAGGCGTGAAAGTCGCCCTCTTCGAAGGCATCAACGCTGGCGACAAAGACTTCGGCTCGCTGATTCAGAAGCTCAAGCAAGCCAACGTCGATTTCGTCTACTACGGCGGCTACCACCCCGAGCTGGGCCTGATCCTGCGCCAAGCCAAGGAAAAAGGCGTGAACGCCAAGTTCATGGGCCCTGAAGGCGTCGGCAACGATTCCATCTCGCAAATCGCCCAAGGTGCTTCCGAAGGCCTGCTGGTCACCCTGCCGAAGTCCTTCGACGCAGATCCAGCGAACAAAGCCATCGTCGACGCCCTCGTCGCCGACAAAAAAGACCCAAGCGGCCCATTCGTGTTCCCGGCCTATTCGGCTGTTGAAGTCATCGCCGGCGGTATCGCTGCCGCGAAGAGCGAAGACACCGCCAAAGTGGCTGCGGCTATCCACGCAGGCACCTTCAAGACCCCTACCGGCGACCTGAGCTTCGACGCCAAGGGCGACCTGAAGGACTTCAAGTTCGTGGTCTACGAATGGCACTTCGGCAAATCTAAAACCGAAGTTTCCCCTCAGTAAGCCAGGCGTTACTGGTCCAACAAGCCCACTGTGAGAGCAGTGGGCTTTGTTTTACGAGGTTTATGGGCCTGTCACCCGCGATCCGGGCGCTGGCTCACCTGAAAATCTTAAAACCGTCACCAGCGGTTCGCTGGCAAACGCTTTGTGCAAATGTGCTCGCAGAACACAGCGCAGGGCCGGAACATGACTCCACCAGTGAAATGCGTATCGGGTTTTTAGGAGCGCTGTAATGCCTGAGATCTATCATTTTTTCCAAACGCTGGTTAACGGCATGACCGTTGGCAGCACCTATGCCTTGATAGCCATTGGCTACACAATGGTTTACGGCATCATTGGAATGATCAACTTCGCCCATGGCGAGGTGTACATGATTGGTTCCTACGTGGCCTTTATCGCCCTTGCCGGGCTGGCCATGATGGGGATCCACTCCCTGCCGCTGTTGATGACCGCTGCGTTCCTTGCGTCGATCATCGTGACCAGTGCCTATGGCTACAGTATCGAGCGTGTTGCCTACCGTCCCTTGCGTGGCAGCAACCGTCTGATCCCGCTGATTTCCGCCATCGGCATGTCGATTTTCCTGCAGAACACCGTATTGCTGTCCCAGGACTCCAAGGACAAGTCCATTCCCAACCTGATCCCGGGGAGCTTCTCCTTTGGCCCGGGTGGCGCACAAGAAGTGCTGGTTTCGTACATGCAGGTCCTGGTCTTCGTCGTCACCCTGGTGGCCATGCTGGGCCTGACCCTGTTCATCTCCCGCTCCCGTCTGGGGCGTGCCTGCCGGGCTTGCGCCGAAGACATCAAGATGGCCAACCTGCTGGGCATCAACACCAACAACATCATCGCCCTGACCTTCGTGATCGGTGCCGCACTGGCCGCCGTCGCGGCGGTGCTGCTGAGCATGCAGTACGGCGTGATCAACCCCAACGCCGGTTTCCTGGTGGGCCTCAAGGCCTTCACCGCAGCGGTCTTGGGCGGCATCGGCAGTATCCCGGGCGCGATGCTCGGTGGCCTGGTGCTGGGAGTGGCCGAAGCGTTCGGTGCCGATATCTTCGGCGACCAATACAAGGACGTCGTGGCGTTCGGCCTGTTGGTTCTGGTGCTGTTGTTCCGTCCGACCGGCATCTTGGGCCGCCCGGAGGTTGAGAAAGTATGAGCAGATATCTTAAATCGGCGTTTTTCAGCGCCTTGCTGGTATGGGCCGTGGCCTTCCCGGTACTCGGCCTCAAGCTGAGCATTGTCGGCATCAACCTGGAAGTGCATGGCACCGGTCCCGTGACCCTGACCATCATTGCCTTGTGTTCGGTGTTGATGTTCCTGCGCGTGTTGTTCAGCGATCAGTTCAGTGCCTTGCTCAAGAGCAACCGCGGCCCGTTGGTCTCGCCCAAGGTCAGCCAGTTCCTGACCCTGCCGCGTACCCAGCGCTACATCATCATCGGCCTGATCGTGGCCGCGTTGGTCTGGCCGTTCTTCGGCTCGCGCGGCGCGGTCGATATCGCCACCCTGATCCTGATCTACGTGTTGCTGGGCCTGGGCCTGAACATCGTGGTGGGCCTGGCCGGCCTGCTCGACCTCGGTTATGTGGGTTTCTACGCCGTGGGTGCCTACACCTACGCGTTGCTCTCGCACTACCTGGGTTGGAGCTTCTGGATCTGCCTGCCCCTGGCGGGCATGGCGGCGGCGACGTTCGGCTTCCTGCTGGGCTTCCCGGTGCTGCGTTTGCGCGGTGACTACCTGGCCATCGTGACCCTGGGCTTCGGTGAAATCATCCGCCTGTTCCTGCGTAACCTCACCGATATCACCGGTGGCCCCAACGGTATCAGCAGCATTCCCAAGCCCACCTTCTTCGGGCTGTCATTCGACCGCAGCGCCGCCGAAGGCATGCAGACCTTCCACGAGTACTTCGGGATCGCCTACAACCCGGTGAGCAAAGTGGTGTTCCTGTACCTGGTGGCGCTGTTGCTGGCACTGGCCGCCTTGTTCGTGATCAACCGCCTGCTGCGCATGCCGATCGGCCGTGCGTGGGAAGCGCTGCGCGAAGATGAGATCGCCTGCCGGGCCCTGGGCCTGAACCCGACCATCATCAAACTCTCCGCGTTCACCCTGGGTGCTGCGTTCGCCGGTTTTGCCGGCAGCTTCTTCGCCGCTCGCCAAGGCTTGGTGACCCCGGAATCGTTCACCTTTATCGAGTCGGCGATCATCCTCGCCATCGTGGTACTGGGTGGCATGGGCTCGCAGCTGGGCGTGATCCTGGCAGCAATCGTGATGATCCTGCTGCCGGAGATGATGCGTGAGTTCAGCGAATACCGCATGTTGATGTTCGGCGCCATGATGGTGCTGATGATGATCTGGCGTCCTCAAGGCCTGCTGCCCATGCAACGTCCACACATGGAGCTGCGCAAATGAGCCGCGAGATCCTGAAAGTCGAAAATCTGAGCATGCGCTTCGGCGGCTTGCTGGCGGTCAACGGCGTGGCCCTGACCGTAAAAGAAAAACAGGTGGTTGCCTTGATCGGCCCTAACGGCGCCGGCAAGACCACGGTGTTCAACTGCCTCACCGGTTTCTACAAGCCGAGCGGTGGCAGCATCCTGCTGGACGGCCAGCCGATCCAGGGCCTGGCCGGCCACGAGATCGCCCGCAAGGGCGTGGTGCGCACCTTCCAGAACGTGCGGCTGTTCAAGGACATGACGGCGGTCGAGAACCTGCTGATCGCCCAGCACCGTCACTTGAACACCAACTTCCTGGCGGGCCTGTTCAAGACCCCGGCGTTCCGCAAGAGCGAGCGCGAGGCCATGGAATTTGCCGCGTACTGGCTGGACAAGGTCAACCTCACCGAGTTTGCCAACCGCCCTGCCGGCACCCTGGCCTACGGCCAGCAACGTCGCCTGGAAATCGCCCGCTGCATGATGACCCGCCCGCGGATCCTCATGCTCGACGAACCGGCCGCCGGCCTCAACCCCAAGGAGACCGAAGACCTCAAGGCGCTGATCGGCGTGCTGCGTGAGGAACACAACGTCACCGTGCTGTTGATCGAACACGACATGAAACTGGTCATGAGCATTTCCGACCACATCGTGGTGATCAACCAGGGCACGCCGCTGGCCGACGGGACGCCGGAGCAGATCCGCGACAATCCTGAAGTGATCAAAGCCTATTTGGGGGAAGCGTAAAATGCTGCAATTCGAAAACGTTTCCACTTTCTACGGCAAGATCCAGGCCCTGCACAGCGTCAACGTGGAAGTGCGCCAAGGCGAGATCGTCACGCTGATCGGCGCCAACGGCGCGGGCAAATCCACCTTGCTGATGACCCTGTGCGGTTCGCCCCAGGCCCACAGCGGCAGCATCCGCTACATGGGTGAGGAATTGGTGGGCCTGCAATCGTCGCAGATCATGCGCAAGAGCATTGCCGTGGTGCCGGAAGGTCGTCGGGTGTTTTCCCGCCTGACCGTGGAAGAGAACCTCGCCATGGGTGGGTTCTTTACCGACAAGGGCGACTTCCAGGAGCAGATGGACAAGGTGCTGCACCTTTTCCCACGGCTCAAGGAGCGCTTCAGTCAGCGCGGCGGCACCATGTCTGGCGGCGAGCAGCAAATGCTCGCCATCGGCCGCGCACTGATGAGCAAACCCAAGCTGCTGCTGCTGGACGAACCGTCCCTGGGGCTGGCGCCGATCATCATCCAGCAGATCTTCGACATCATCGAACAGCTGCGCAAGGACGGTGTAACGGTGTTCCTGGTGGAGCAGAACGCCAACCAGGCCCTGAAAATCGCCGACCGCGCCTATGTCCTGGAAAACGGCCGAGTGGTGATGGAAGGCTCGGGTGAGCAATTGCTGACGGATCCGAAGGTGCGTGAGGCGTACCTCGGCGGCTAAGAGAAGGTTACTGTAGGAACCGGCTCTAAAATGTGGGAGCGGGCTTGCTCGCGAATGCGGTGGATCAGCCAAGTATCTGTTGGCTGACAATCCGCTTTCGCGAGCAAGCCCGCTCCCACATTTGCTTTGTGTGCCCCTTGATTCTCAAGAAATCTGAAATTATTTTTGGTGAGTTTGTAACGGATCCAACCCTCCTGTCTCTAGTGGTACAAGCAGGCACTCAAGCCCGCCAACTCAACCCACTGCTGGAGATCCACCATGACCACCAAACTGTCCGCCGCCACCCTCGTCCTGGCCCTCGGTTCCGCCCTGAGCCTGTCCGCCCTGACCTCCACCGCCCACGCTGCCGATGACATGCAGAAATGCTTCGGCGTCGCTGAAGCGGGCAAGAACGATTGCGCCGCGGGCGCCGGCACCTCCTGCGCAGGCACGTCGAAAACCAAAGACCAGGCCAACGCCTGGAAACTGGTCCCGGCCGGCACTTGCACCCAAACCCCAAGCTCCACCTCGCCGACCGGTTTCGGCCAGGAAGCCGCCTTCACTGCCAAGTCCTGAACCCTGCGCCGCCTGAGTACTGATGATGACCCTTTCATCCTTGCCAGCCGTCTCCCAGGCTCAGGCGCCCGGCCTCCCGCGCCGGGCCGGGCTGGGGCTGAAGCACGAGCACTTCGCCGAAGTGCTCGAGACCGCCCCCGACATCGGCTTTTTTGAAGTGCACGCCGAAAACTACATGGTCGCCGGCGGGCCGTTTCACCACTACCTGGGATTGATCCGCGAGCAGTACCCGCTGTCATTGCACGGCGTGGGCCTGTCCATCGGCGGCGAAGGCCCGCTGGACCGTGAGCACCTGGCACGGCTGGCCACGCTGATCGAGCGTTATCAACCTCACTCCTTTTCCGAACACCTGGCCTGGTCAAGCCACGGCCCGGTGTTTCTCAATGACCTGCTGCCCCTCGCCTACGATGCCGCCACCCTCAAGCGCGTCTGCGAACACGTGGATCAGGTGCAAAGCACGCTCAAGCGGCCAATGCTGCTGGAGAATCCGTCAACCTACCTGCAATTCCAGCGTTCGACCCTGGACGAGACGGACTTCATCAGCGAAGTCATCCGCCGCACCGGCTGTGGCTTGCTGCTGGACGTGAACAACGTCTACGTCTCGTGTATCAATCATCAACGCGACCCGCTGGCCTACATCGACGCACTGCCGTTGCACGCCGTGAGTGAGATTCATCTGGCCGGGTTTGCCGAAGACACTGACAGCCTTGGCGACCGGTTGCTGATCGACGATCACGGTGCGCCCATCGATAACGCCGTGTGGCGCCTGTACGAAACCGTGCTGGCACGCATCGGCCCGGTGGCCACGCTGATCGAACGGGATAACCAGGTGCCGGCCTTCAGCGTCCTTCACGCTGAAGCTCGACAAGCCGACTGGCACTTGTCGCAGGTACTCTCATGAGCCTCTATGACACGTTTGCCAGCGCCCTGCTGACGCCTGAACTGCCCTGCCCCGAGGGCCTGTTCAGCAGCAACGGTGCCGACCCGGCCAGCCGGTTTGCGGTGTACCGCAACAACGTACACAGCGCGTTGATCAACGCGTTGGCCGCGGCACACCCGGTGACCTTGCAACTGGTAGGCGACGCATTCTTTCGCGCCATGGCCGGCCTCTACGTACAGGCCAGTCCGCCGACCAGCCCGCTGATCAGTGAATACGGCGCCTCATTTGCTGCGTTCATCCGCGGCTTCGAACCCGCTGCCAGCGTGCCGTACCTGGCCGATGTCGCACAGCTTGAACGCCTGCGCGTACGGGCTTATCACGCCGCGGATACGCCGGGCCTGGAGCAGCACGCCGTCCTCCAGCACCTGCAAAACCAGGCAGACCTGGGGACATTGCGCCTACACCTGCACCCGTCCCTCGCCACGCTAGACAGCACGTATGCCGTCGTTGCCGTGTGGGCCGCGCACCAGACCGAGGGCGCCCTGGCCACCTTGAACCCCTGGCACCCACAGAGTGCGCTGGTGTTGCGCCACGGCCTGGGGGTCAAGGTGTTCGCCATCGACAGCGGCGCGGTGGCGTTTATCAACAGCCTGAACCACGGTTCAACGCTGCAACGGGCCGTCGCTCATGCCCTTGAGACGTCGACCGAGTTCGACTTGCACAAATGCCTGTCGCTGCTGGTCAGTCACGAGGCCATCACCCATCTGCACCTGGAACAAAAGGTATCGCCATGAACATTGCCCCAACCTGCCTGGTAAAACGGGCAATCGCACTTTTAGAGAAAATCCCCTACAGCCTGATCGCCTTTCTCGCACGCTTCTCCATCGCGGCAGTGTTCTGGAAGTCGGGGCAAACCAAGGTCGAAGGTTTTGTCGTTGACCTGATCAGTGGCACCTTCCAACTGGGCGAACCGCGCCTCGCCGCCTCGACACTGCCGTTGTTTCGCAGTGAATATCACGTGCCATTGCTGTCGCCGGAGGTGGCCGCGCACATGGCGGCGTTTGCCGAGCACTTCTTCCCGGTGTTGATCCTGGTGGGCTTTGCCACACGCTTTTCGGCCCTGGCGCTGATCGGCATGACCCTGGTTATTCAGTTGTTCGTCTACCCGGATGCTTACCCGACCCACGGCACCTGGCTGGCCATACTGTTGCTGCTGACGGCCAAGGGCCCGGGGCGCCTGTCCATCGACCACCTGCTCGCCCGACGCTACGGCTAAAGACGGTCCAGGGCCTCGCCGCTGCGCTTGAACCAGTCCACCAGATAATCGGCCAGCACTTGGGTGCGACGGGGCAGACCGCCTTGATAAGGGTGTACCAGGTACATTGGCATGCTCCGCGTCTGATAATCCCGCAGGAGCCAGCGCAAGCGCCCGTCAGCCAATTCCGCCGGTAGTACGTAGGATGGCAGACGGGCAATACCGGCCCCCACCAAGGCGGCCTTCTTCAGCAGGTTGTAGTGGTTGGACGCGAAGGTGCCGCTGACCCGCACCCGCAACAATTCATGTTGCTGGTGGTACAGCCACTCTTCGCGGCCGCTGTAATGACTGTTGAGCAGGCAGGTATGGGCAGCCAAGTCCGCCGGCGTCTGCGGTTCGCCATGCTGTTCCAGGTAAGCCGGGCTGGCGCAGGTCATTTCATGCCAGGCCAGCAGCGGCTTGGCGACCAGGCGCTGGTTTTCAATCGCGCCCGAGCGCACCCCCAAATCAAAGCCATCCCGTGCCAGGTCGCGGTAGCTGTTGTTCAGTTCCAGCTCGATCTGGACCTGCGGGTATTGCTTGGAAAACTCCAGCAATAAGCCATCAAAGAAGGTTTCACCCAGCGACACGGGAACTGTCATACGTACCGGCCCAGCCAAATCGTCTTTCAGCCGAGCCAATGCCTGACGGGCGCGATCAACCTGCACCACCAGCGCCTGCGCCTGGGGCAACAGCGCCGCACCGGCAGCAGTGAGGCTCAGCTTGCGCGTGGTGCGATGCAGCAACACCACCGAGAACTGCGCCTCCAACTGGCTGATGCGCTTGGACAACTGCCCCTTGCTGCAACCCAATTGCTCGGCCGCCACGGTGAAACTGCCCGCTTCGATCAGCACGGCAAAGGCCGCCAGGTCATCCATCTCGCTCATGGATTGTTTCCAATAGAAAACCAAAGGTTGCCTATTAGCACGTTTATCCATGGAAAAAGCCACTCTAGACTGAAACCTCACTTACCCCTGGAGGAACAGCCCCATGAAAATCCTATTGATTGGTGCCAGCGGCACCGTCGGCTCGGCGATCAAGGCAGAATTGGCACAGCGTCACGAGGTCATCAGCATCGGCCGCAGCAGCGGTGACTTCCAGGTGGACATCAGCGACAGCGCCTCGATCCGCAGGCTGTTTGAACAGACCGGCACGTTCGACGCCCTGGTGTGCGCGGCGGGTAGCGTGAACTTCGCAGCCCTGGGTGACATGAGCGAAGCCGACTTTGAGCTGGGCCTGCGCGACAAGCTGATGGGCCAGGTCAACCTGCTGCTGATCGGCCGCGAGTACGCCAACGATGGCGCCTCATTCACCTTCACCAGCGGCATCCTCAACCGTGACCCGATCCGCACCGGCGCTTCGGCGGCGCTGGTCAATGGCGCACTGGATGCGTTCGTCAAAGCAGCGGCGATTGAGTTGCCACGAGGTCTGCGCGTCAACTCCGTGAGTCCTACGGTGCTTGTGGAGGCCATGGGCAGCTATGCGCCGTATTTTCGCGGCTACAAACCCGCTCCGGGGGCTGATGTCGCATTGGCCTACGCGAAAAGCGTCGAGGGCTTGCAGACTGGTCAGACCTTTATCGTCGGCTGACCTTCACGTCTGACAGAATCGCCTGAAGCTGGCAGGCGGGCTTGTGATGCGGCGTCAGCCTGCGTAACGTGGCGGCACTTGTCTGGAGACCCTCTATGCGTGCCGCTCGTACCCTTGCCCTGTTTGCCCTGCTTCCCCTGTTCGCCGCCTGCCAGATGTTCGAAAGCGAGCCGGCCAAGCCGTCAACTGCCGGCCTGACCCGCATGCAGGGCGAGCTCACGGCAGTCAATGGCAAGCTGCTGTTCCAGCCGTGCAACGACCAACGCAACTATGTGGTCAATGACACCGGCGGCACCAGCATCCTGCAGGAGGCCGCCTCCCTGGCCGGCCAGCAAGGGGCGCTGTTCGCCGACCTGCGCGGCAAGTTCTCCGGTGTGGCCAGCGGCACCCAGGGCAACGTGGACCTGCAGCAGCTCTATCGTGTGGAGCGCTCGACCTCGGCCTGCAACGACCCGGACTTCAAGCGCATGACCCTGCGCGCCAATGGCCACAAACCGGCCTGGGCGATGAACGTCACGGCCAAGGGCATGGTCCTGGAACGTGAAGGCCAGCCGCCACTGGCAGTGCCGTACGTGGAAGAGCAAATCGGTGACGGCCGCTTCAACCTGATGACCGAGGCCAACAACCAGCACGTCGAGCTGTGGGTGGCCCCTCAACGCTGCGTGGACAGCGTCAGTGGCAGCCTGCAACACATGACCGCCGAATTGCGCGTCAACGGCCAGGTGCAGCGCGGTTGCGCGGCGTTTGGCGGCTCGCGCGACGACTGACGCGGCCCTCGGTTGTTTTAACATGACGAGAAATGTCCATTGGGGCTTATAATCACCGGTTTGCAAAACAGCCGGCCTCTTTGCCTGCCGCCTACCGGATCCCGTCATGCTACGAATCACCGAACTCAAGCTGCCCATCGACCATCCCGAAGAAGACCTGCGGCCTGCCATCGTGCAGCGCCTGGGCGTCGCCAGTGATGACCTGCTCGATTTCACCCTGTTCAAACGCAGCTACGATGCGCGCAAGAAATCGTCGGAGCTGTGCTTCATCTACACCATCGACTTGAATGTGAAGGGCGAAGCCGCCCTGCTGCTCAAGTTCGCCGATGACCGCAACATCAACCCGGCGCCGGATGTCAGCTACAAAGTGGTCGGTCAGGCGCCCGAAGGCCTGACCGAACGCCCGATCGTGGTCGGCTTTGGCCCGTGCGGGATCTTCGCCGGGCTGTTGCTCGCGCAGATGGGCTTCAAGCCGATCATTCTTGAACGCGGTCGCGAAGTGCGCCAGCGCACCAAGGACACTTGGGGCCTGTGGCGTAAAAACGTGCTGAACCCCGAGTCCAACGTGCAGTTCGGTGAAGGCGGCGCCGGGACGTTTTCCGACGGCAAGCTGTACAGCCAGATCAAGGATCCGAAATTCCACGGGCGCAAAGTCCTGCACGAGTTCGTCAAAGCCGGTGCACCGGAAGAGATCCTGTACGTCAGCAAGCCGCACATCGGTACCTTCCGCCTGACCGGCGTAGTGGAAAACATGCGCGAGCAGATCATCGCCCTCGGCGGTGAAGTGCGTTTCGAGCAACGCGTCACTGACGTGCTGATCGAAGACGGCCAGTTGCATGGCGTAGTCGTCGACGGCGGCGAGCAGATCCTCTCCAAGCACGTGATCCTGGCCCTCGGCCATAGCGCCCGCGACACCTTCCGCATGCTCCACGGCCGCGGCGTGTACATGGAAGCCAAGCCGTTCTCGGTGGGGTTCCGTATCGAACACCCGCAATCGCTGATCGACGCGGCACGCCTGGGTAAATACGCTGGCCATCCAAAACTTGGCGCTGCGGACTACAAACTGGTGCACCACGCCAAGAACGGCCGCTCGGTCTACAGCTTCTGCATGTGCCCAGGCGGCACAGTGGTCGCTGCCACCTCCGAACCGGGCCGCGTCGTGACCAACGGCATGAGCCAATACTCGCGTAACGAGCGCAATGCCAACTCCGGCATCGTGGTCGGCATCACGCCTGAGGTGGACTATCCGGGTGGCCCGCTGGCGGGTATCGAATTGCAGGAACGCCTGGAGTCCCACGCCTACATCCTCGGCGGCAGCAACTACGAGGCACCGGCGCAGTTGGTAGGCGACTTCATCGCTGGCAAGCCGTCCACCGCCACTGGCAGTGTGGAGCCTTCCTACAAGCCGGGTGTGTCCTGGGGGGATCTGGCCCTCGCGTTGCCGGAATTCGCCATTGAGGCGATCCGCGAAGCGCTGCCGGCGTTCGAGAAGCAGATCAAGGGTTACTCGCTGCACGATGCCGTGTTGACCGGTATCGAGACACGCACGTCGTCGCCACTGCGGATCACCCGCAATGAATCGATGCAGAGCTTGAACGTGAAGGGCCTGTTCCCGGCCGGTGAAGGCGCGGGTTACGCCGGTGGGATTCTGTCGGCGGGCGTGGACGGGATTCGGATTGCCGAGGCATTGGCGCGGGATATGTTGGGCATCGAGGCCTAATACTTTCCCTCCAGTCTCCGCACATCGAATGTGGGAGCTGGCTTGTCGAGTCGTCGCACCGCTGCGATAGCTGAGTGTCAGTCGGTGAAAATATCGACTGAGCCACCGCTATCGCAGGCAAGCCAGCTCCCACATTTTTTTGTGGCAGGTCAGATATTGGCGCGCAGGACGCTGGCCGGTAGCGGCTCGCCTCGTTCCACACTCGCAGCAACAGCCGCAATCAACCCCTCCAACGCATAGCCCTGCGCTTCAAGCCACCCCTGATCATAGTAAGTAGTGGCATAGCGCTCGCCCCCATCACACAAGATCGCCACGATCGACCCCGACTCC
The DNA here is from genome assembly GCF_055407965.1 of Pseudomonas sp. B611. NCBI lineage: Bacteria > Pseudomonadati > Pseudomonadota > Gammaproteobacteria > Pseudomonadales > Pseudomonadaceae > Pseudomonas > Pseudomonas sp. B611. The sequence continues at coordinate 701,368 of NZ_JBUZST010000001.1, read as the reverse complement.
CCCGCCGCTTTCATCTGCTGCGCGGCCATCAACGCACCAATCAAGTTGGTCCCGCTGGACCCGCCGACCCGCCGCCCCAATCGTTCAGCCAGGTAATGCATGGCCGCCAACGACAACGCATCCGGCACTTTGACCATGGCATCAATCACCTTGGGCAGAAACGACGCCTCTACCCGTGGCCGGCCAATGCCTTCGATGCGTGAGCCGCAGTCCAGGCGCAAGCTCGCGTCGCCACTCAGGTAGTAATCAAAAAACACTGAACGCTCGGCATCGGCGCACAGCACGCGGGTGCAATGCTGGCGATAACGCACATAACGCCCCAAGGTCGCGGTGGTACCGCCGGTGCCTGGGCTGGAAATCAGCCAGCTCGGCTCGGGATAATGCTCAAAGCGCATCTGTTGGAAGATCGACTCAGCAATGTTGTTATTCGCTCGCCAGTCGGTGGCCCGTTCCGCGTAGGTGAACTGGTCCATAAAGTGACCGCCACTTTCCCGCGCCAAACGCTCGGATTCGGCGTAGATCTGCGTCGGATCGTTCACCAAGTGGCTCTTGCCACCGTAAAAGGCAATCTGAGCGATCTTTTCCTGGGAAGTGGTGGCCGGCATCACCGCGATAAACGGCAAGCCGAGCAGGCGAGCGAAGTAGGCTTCGGAAATCGCCGTCGAACCACTGGAGGCTTCGATCACCGGCGCACCCGGTTTCAGCCAGCCATTGCACAGCGCATAGAGGAACAACGAACGTGCCAGCCGATGCTTCAGGCTGCCGGTGGGATGGCTGGACTCATCCTTGAAGTACAACTCGATACCCGGCAAACCCGGTAACGGCAGCGGGATCAGGTGCGTGTCAGCGCTGCGCTGGAAGTCCGCTTCGATGATGCGAATGGCTTCGCGGGCCCAGGGACGGTGGTCGCTCATGAGGAGTTTCTCTAAGGATTTCACCCCCAATCTTAGGAGGTTTCCTACACTCCACACAGATACAGTACCGACTCAATTGGACACACAATTGCTAGGCTTTGGCGCACCGCCATACCGGACCATCGCTTATAACAAATAAGAATATAACTTTTGTTTTAACAACTAACGGTACGGGTTAGGGTAACCCCCTATTGAACCTGGATTGGAGAGCATCCCTTGCCTCTGCGTAGCACTTTCACCCGTTTCTTCCAGCTGGAAGCCGCCAGCGGCCTGTTGCTGATCGCCGCTGCCGCGCTGGCGCTGATCATCAACAATTCGCCGTTGTCGCACCTCTACAGCGCCTTTCTCGACGTGCCGGTGGTGGCACAGATCGGTGCCCTGAAAATCGCCAAGCCCGCGCTGCTGTGGATCAACGATGGCCTGATGGCACTGTTCTTCCTGCTGATCGGCCTGGAGGTCAAGCGCGAGCTGATCGATGGGCACCTGTCCAAGCCCTCGCAAGTGGTACTGCCCGGTGCCGCGGCGATTGGCGGCATGGTCGTCCCCGCGCTGATCTACTGGGCGATCAACAAGGACTATCCCGCCGCACTCTCCGGCTGGGCGATCCCCATGGCCACGGACATTGCCTTCGCCCTTGGCGTCCTGGCCCTGCTGGGCAAGCGCGTGCCGGTGTCGCTGAAGCTGTTCCTGATGACCCTGGCGATCATTGACGACCTGGGCGCAATCATCGTGATCGCCGTGTTCTATTCGGCCGACCTCTCGGGCGCCGCACTGGCGGGCGCGGGTGCTTGCCTGGTTGCCTTGATCGCGATGAATCGCCTGGGCGTGATCAAGCTCGGACCGTACCTGATCATCGGGTTGATCCTGTGGGTCTGCGTGCTGAAAAGCGGCGTACATGCCACCCTGGCCGGCGTGACATTGGCGTTCTGCATCCCGATGCGCACCAAGAACGCCGAACCTTCGCCCCTGATGACCCTGGAACACGCCCTGCACCCGTGGGTGGCCTATGGCATCCTGCCGCTGTTTGCGTTCGCCAACGCCGGCGTCTCCCTGACCGGCGTCAGCCTGGAAAGCTTTACCCACCACGTGCCGATGGGCATTGCCGCCGGCCTGCTGATCGGCAAGACCGTCGGCGTGTTCGGCCTCACTTGGCTGGCGATCAAGACCGGCCTGGCCGCATTGCCCGAGGGCGCCAACTGGGGCCAGGTGTTTGGCGTGGCGATCCTGTGCGGGATCGGCTTTACCATGAGCCTGTTTGTCGGTTCCCTGGCGTTTGTGCCAGGCGCCAGTGAGTTTGCCGGGGAGGATCGGATGGGGATTCTGACCGGGTCGATCCTGGCGGCGTGTATCGGGTATGCGGTGACGGCGATGGCGAGTCGCAAGAAAGCGTCCCACTAAGATCAATGTGGCGAGGGAGCTTGCTCCCGCTGGGCTGCGAAGCGGCCCCAAAAGCCTTGGGAGCGCTTCGCACTCCAGCGGGAGCAAGCTCCCTCGCCACAATCGTCCTGTTCCCCACCCTCCTCAGATAAGACCTACATCCCCCCTCCCCAGCTTGCCATAACGTCAGACCTCGTTATGCGGCAAGCCAGGAGGGCACGATGGCAAACAACAAGGATACAGTCCAAGTCTGGCGGTCTTACGGCACCGGCACCGGTGGTTACCGCATGCTTGAGCCCATGAACGAGGCCGAACTGAAGGCCCGTGCAACTTGGCAAAAAGACTACCAGGCCATGCTGGACCGCCAGCAAGCGTACGAGAACAACCGCCAGGTTGATCCGCCCCCCGCACCAGAGCCCTTAGTGGGCTGCGTGTTTGCCAAGTCCTGCAACCTGCCGGACAGCATCATCGATTATCACGACCCCACCGGTTATGTCCCTCTCGATAACCTTAACGACTATGGCGAGTTCGCGTTGCTGGGTGGTCGCGAGCCTGACGAATCAGGCGTGCTGCCACTCAAGAAGATCAGTGGCAGCGCTCTGCCTGCGGGGCTGGGAACGCTGGCGTTGGCCAGCACTGTTAGCGGATCAGTCGCCGCTGCCGGGGCCAGCACTGTCGGGGCCGCCTTCCTGGCAGGCCTGGTGGGCTTGATCTGGCCCTCCAGCCTGGGCGACAGCGCGATCTACAGCGAAGAGCAACTGCGCTCTATGGCAAGAGCGCGCACGCGCGTCCGCTTGCATGTCGAGCAACGGGAGGACGGGACACTCAAGGGATATGCCTTCTACACAGGCAAGAATCGCGATTGGGAAATGGTCGATGTGGTGCAGTTTCAGCTGCAAGGAGTGCAGTACATCGCCGACCTGGGTGACGGGATTGAACTGATCTGGACACCTGCCGCCGCCCCCGGCGACACCCTCGGCATCCCGGCATTGGAAGCAGCGCCTTCGACACCGCATATTTGGGTGTACCCGGCCAACGAGAAGGCCGCAGCAATTATCGTCGACCCAATATATCCGCCGGATTACAAAGATTTCATCCTGGTGTTCCCGGTGGGCTCGGGCGTTAGACCGCTCTATATCGTGGTCAGCTGGAAGTACGAAGACGCGCCTTATCACAGCAAGAAGGGGAATTCGGTTAAAAGTAAAAGACCTGAAAACGGACTTGATTCGCTTAATGAGTCGATAGAGGTCAACCCACCAAATTCACGTCGGCGTATAGCAATCGACCCACATACCAAGGAGTTCGTGGTCATAGATCGTACCGCAGACGGTTCGTATCACGCCCACGTAAGACCTTGGAGTGGATTACGACAAGAAATGAAAAACGCGTTGATCAGAGCTGGAAAAACCAACCGCAAGGGAAAAATCCTGGGAGAGACCCAATGACTATGCGATACCACGATCCATCATTGACTCATGATGAGGCAGTTCAATATCTAGCCACTTCGGATGTGAGCAAAGTAACAGAAGCTCTGATTTCAATTGGGCTCGATGAAATGGACGGCGCCTGGGCACAGGAAACCTGCCTCCAGTTCATCGAACACAATGAAGGTGACATTGCCGCTGCAGCTATTGTCGCTATTGGTCACATTGCACGTCGATTCGGAGAGGTAGACATGAAAAAAATCGCTCCCGCGTTTGAGCAAGCAAGACGAAGATCCCCTTCTCTGTCGGCTGCAGTGAACGACGCAATGGACGACATAGAAATGTTCACGTGACTAAAACCAAAAAGCCGCCTCGGCCTAAACCGAGACGGCTCCACTTCTCAGACCTTAGCGGTCATCGAAGCTGTCCCGCAGAAACTTCCAGACGTGATAAGCACGCAGGCAGTTCACTACGAGGCTCCACGTACGTCGTGCAAACTTAGACATACTCGGCCCTCCGTGAGTTGGGCCTTACCTCCAGCGCACTTACCGGAACATGTGGGCCTTCGGATACAGGTCATTGTTTCCTGTGAGGCGGCCGGGTTGATGGTCCAGCCGCATTAATCCGGCACGGATTGCAAGCCCGTGGCGACCGGTCCAAATTCGCCCGCGTACCCGACCAGCTCACATAACAACGAACGCAGAACGAGGGCGATACTAACTCGGCCTTCGAGCAAAGGTGTGTCGAGCGGCACTAAGATGGCCAGCTGGTTCCGTTAAATTCTGTTGCCAGTATTTGCAAAACAACACCAAATAAAAGCCAGGAATATCGACCGCCGCTCATCGTCTTTTCTTGCTCCGCGCCTGGAGCGACAGTAGTATCCACGTCAGGTCATTGTTTCCTGTGAACAGGCAACTCCAGCCGCAAACTGGGCTTGCAACAAAAAACCCCAACCGGTCACCCGGTTGGGGTTTTTTCGTTTCTGCGGCTAACGCTTAGCGAGTAACCCGGCTAGTCCCATCAACAGTCATGATGCGCACACGGTCACCGATGCGGAAGATTTCATTCTCCTGCACGGCCTGCACGTAGGCACGCATGCTGCCGTCGTCTTCACGTACGGTGATTTCCACGCCTTGGGTGCGGGTCAGGCCTTCTTCGGTGGCCGAGCCCAGCAGGCCACCGGCGACTGCGCCGATCACTGCCGTCACGATGCTGCCACGGCCGCCGCCGATGGCGCTGCCGCCAACGCCGCCGATGACTGCGCCAGCAGCGCCGCCGATTGGGGTCTTGGTGCCTTCGATTTTCACCGGGCGCAGGGATTCGATGGTGCCCATGCGAACGCTCTGTACACGACGCGCTTCGTCACGGGAGTACGAGTCGCCGGTCAGACTCGAAGCACAGCCACCCAGCAGAAGTGACAGGGTGGTGAAGCAGGCAACTAGTAAAACGGACTTACGCATAGCATCAACTCCAAAGGACAGGTGGTCATTAGACGCTGCGGCTTGGCGCCTGTCACGGCAAGCACCGCAGAAAATAGCTTTCATTCAGCCTGAGTACAGACTGCCGGCACCACAAAACTCGACCAACGGTAGCCAAGCGTTTGTGCCAAGTGATGTCACGACTGTTTCATCATTGTAGCCGCACAGCCGCATACGGCCGAAGTCTCTGCCATAGAGACGTCGGCGCAGCGGGAAACATTCAGGCGGGATGACGAAAGGCGCTGCTCAGGGTGCCAGGCGTTCGCGGGTCCAGTCGGCACCTTGCAGGCGGTAGTTCAAGCGATCATGCAGGCGGCTGGCGCGGCCTTGCCAGAACTCGATGCGCTCAGGCAGCAGGCGATAACCACCCCAGTGCTCGGGGCAGTCGGGTTGGATATCGCTGAAACGCTGCTCGGTAGCCTTGAGCAAATCGTGCAGTTCTTCACGGTCACGAATGACCTTGCTCTGCGGTGAAGCCCAAGCGCCCAGACGACTGCCCAACGGGCGGACCTGGTAATAAGCATCCGACTCCTCAGGCGACACCTTGACCACCCGCCCCTCGATCCGCACCTGGCGTTCCAGGGTCGGCCAGAAGAACGTCATGGCCGCAAACGGTCGCGCGGCAAGCTGTTCGCCCTTGGCGCTCTGATAGTTGGTGAAGAAGGTAAAGCCCTGTGCATCCAGGCCCTTGAGCAGCAGGATGCGACAGTGCGGGCGCCCGTCCTGGTCAACTGTGGCCAGGGTCATGGCGTTGGCTTCTACCGGCGGCTGTTCGGTTTTCACCGCGTCAGCAAACCACTGGTGGAACAACGCAAACGGCTCGCCCGGGGCCTGGGCCTCGCTCAAACCGTCCCGGGTGTAGTCACGGCGCATATCGGCCAGTGCCTGGGTCATGCGGCTTTATCCTTCTACTTCAACAGGTCAGTTTTTTGCCTGGTCGTTAGCCGGTGCAGCAGCCTTGGCCTTGGCCGGAGCCGCTTTCTTCGCAGCAGGCTTGGCCGGGGCTTTTTTGGCAGCTGGCTTGGCAGCGGCTTTTTTGGCGGCAGGCGCTTTTTTCGCCGGGGCTTTGGCAGCAGGTGCTGGCGCAGGAACGTCCTGCACGGCCACCATTTCAGCCACGGGCGGGGTCTTGCCCGAGTTGTACTTGCTCAGCAAGGCCAACATAGTTGTACGCTGAGTGAACATAATTTCCATGCGACGGTTCAGCGCACGGCCCTGGGTGCTGTCGTTGGCAGCACGTGGCATAAGGTCGCCCATGCCACGCAGCATCAGGCGATCCTGCTTCAAGCCGCTGAGGCTGAAGATCGAGGCGATCGACTGCGCACGCTCCTTGCTCAAGGCCTGGCTCGCTGGCGCGGTGCCGGTGGCATCGACGTGGCCCAGGACCAAAACGGCGGTCTTCGGGTCGGCTTCAACGGCCTTGGCCACACGGGTGAACGGGCCCAGGGTGACCGGCAGCAGCATCGCCGGGCGTTTCGGGTTGTAGGAGCCGTCTACCGGGGCGATCACGACGAGTACGTTGTCACGGCGTTCCAGTTGCAGGTTGCTGTCCTTGATGGCAGCGCGCAGGCGCGGCTCATAGTCGTCCAGCCAGGCCTGGGTGATTTTTGGGTCTGGCATCGGGATGTTGGTCACATCGACTTTGGCCAAGGGTTTTGGCTTGCTTTCGAACGGCCACCACCAGTGAGTTTCGCTGTCGGTCTTGGCCACGGCTGGCGTGGTGGCTGGGGCTGGAGTGGCAGCCTTGAGGTCGGCTTTCAGGTCAGCAGCCTTGGCATCGGCGGCGGCTTTGGCATCCGGCTTGGCGGCAACCTGAGTCGCGGCGTCCTTGGCGGCGGTTTTATCAGACCCAAATGACCCAAATGACCACCAATGTCCGCCATCGGCATCATTTTGTGGAGTTTGTGCGCAGCCAGTAATAGTGAGGCAAAGCGCCAGTGCCAAGGACTTGTTCGATAACATGAGATATCCACAAAATGAGAAAAATGCCAGGGGTCTGGATGACCCGTTAAACAGACGCCAGGACAAGAATAAAGTTACAACTTTTCCGTCAGCCTCTTCTTATAGTTGCCTTTGTAACAAAAAAACGTGAAACAGCAAGGGGTTTACAGACAACCGGCCAATATTCTGACCAACTTCTGTGCACGCGGGTCCATAAGTACATAAGGCCCCAATGTATTAGTCACGAAACCAAACGCAACATCATGCTCAGGGTCGGCAAACCCCACCGAACCGCCCGCGCCCGGATGCCCGAAAGCACGCGGGCCAAGGCCGAAGGTGGCATTGGGCAGTTGTGACTGATCCAACATGCAACCCAAGCCGAAACGGGTTTGTGTCAGCAATGTTTTATCCGGCCCGATACTGTGTTCGCGGGTCAATTCTTCAAGCATGTCGCTTTCGAGCAAACTACCGTCCAGCAAACCACTATAAAAACCCGCCAGGCTGCGCGCATTACCGTGACCATTTGCGGCGGGTTGCTGCATGCGTCGCCATTCAGGTTTATTAGTGCTGGTCAGAATAGACGGTGGATTGGCAAATGCCCGCGTTGTCATCGCATTCGGCTCGCGCATCATTACTTGCAATAAGCGTTGCGCGGCTTCATCGCCCATGTTGCCTTTGCTGCGCGCTATATGGGCAACACGATAAAACTCGTCATCCGCCAGGCCGACATGGAAGTCCAACCCCAATGGCCGCGCAACCCGCGCCACGATGGACTCCCCCGGACCGCGCCCGTCGGCACGCCGCAGCAACTCGCCGACCAACCAGCCATAGGTGATCGCCTCGTAGCCATGGCCCTGGCCTGGCGTCCACCACGGAGCCTCGGCCGCCAGGGTGTCGACCATCAATTGCCAGTCGTACAGGGCTTCGGTGGGCAGCATCTGGCGAATCGCCGGCAAGCCCGCCTGATGGCAGAGCAACTGGCGCAGGGTGATGGCCTCTTTGCCCGCCGCCGCAAACTCCGGCCAGTAATCGGCCACGGGGGCGTCCAGTTTCAACTTGCCCTCGGCCACCAGTTGCAGGGCGGTGACAGCGGTAAAGGTCTTGGTGCAGGAGAACAGGTTGACGATGGTGTCGCTGTGCCAGGCCTCGGCACCGTCCTTGTCGGCGGTGCCGGCCCACAGGTCAACCACGGTTTCGCCGCCGACCTGGATACAGAGCCCGGCGCCACGCTCCTGGGGGTCATCGAACAAGGCGGCGAAGGCTTCACGTACCGCTTCGAACTGGAGCTCGTAATGACCCTGAATCTGCACCTAAGCCCCCTCGGAAAACGCCGTAAAAAGTGGCCGACATTGTTCCAGTCATTGCAGGCTTTGTGAACCCGTCAACGCTGAATCAGTGACCATTTCCCGCGTGCCCGCCCGCATGCCCGGCGCCTTTGCCGGCGCTTGCGCCATTACCACTTTGATGTTCACGGACCGCGCTGGCCGCCTTGGCTTTTTCCGCCTCCTTGCCCAGTTGATCGACGGCCGCCAGGTTGCTCTTGCGCACATTCTCGACAAAACCCTGGAACGGCACATCGGTGATGCCGACCAAGCCAAAGTGTCCGTTCTCCGCGTCCAGCAAACGGCCGGTCACCGGCTGGTCCAGGTACTGGAACCAATGCACACCGACAATCGACGGCTCGGCCATGGCCTGCTTGAGGAAGTTGGCGTACGCCGTGCCGCGCTCTTCTTCCCTCGCCACTTGCGTCACGCCGCCCCAGAACGGGCCACGATCCGCGGAGCCAAAGTTGAATTCGGTGATCAGCACCGGCTTGTCCAGCGCACGCAAGGCCGCGAAGTCATAACCGTCCTGGGGTTTGAGCGTGTACATGTTGAAACTCAGCACATCGCAATACTGCGCGCAGGCGGCCACCGCTTCCGGGGTGCTCACCGCGTAACGGCCACCCAGCAGCAACTGGTTGGGCGCGTGCCATTTCAGCGAGTCAGAGATGGTCTTGAAGTAGGCGTCGGCAAAGGTCTTCTGGAAATACTTGAAGTCGGCCTCGATTTCCGGGTGCTCGGCATTCGGCATCGGTGGCTCAAAACCAGGGTCTTCCATCAGCTCCCAGCCCGCCAAATGGATGCCCCAGGCTTTCGACAGGCCTTCCTCGTTGCGGTACTTGTCGCGCAATTGCTTGAGGAACGCGCGCTTGGCCGGCACGTCAGTGGTCATGCGCAAGGTGCCGTAGGCCAGGGCGTAGCGGGACTTCGCATCATCGCCGGGGCCGGCCCAGGCCAGTTCGTTGTCGGCAAAGAAGCCGATCAACCACGGGTCATCGCGGTGATCACGGGCGGCGATGGCCACGGCGCGTTCGGTGGCCATGGCGAAACGCGGGTCAAACGGATCGGGCATGCCGCCCCACCAGTCGGTGCCGGTGCTGATGCTGGCGTAGTCGCCGACAATCGACAGCGGCAAGGTGTATGGCACGCGGTCGGCGCGGGCCAGGTCTTCGTCGCTCCAGTTGCCCAAGGTGTTGAAACCCCAGGCCTGCAGGCGGTCGAGGGTATGGCTGGCCCAACGTTTCTGGTCAAAACCCTCGCCACCGTAGGTGCGTTGCAGGTTGGCGCCGTAGAAATCGTACCAACGTCCGGCGCCAAAGCTGCGCCCTTCGCCGGCGCCGTTGCCGGTGCGGTTATCGCCGCTGCCGTAGTAGTTATCAAACGGCTCGCCAGCTTTGGGCAGCGCCGCAAACATCCATTCACGGCCGGAAACGTAGGTCTGGCTGTTATCCGCCGCCACGGTATTCACGCCCAGGGAGTAGAACGGATGGCCTTCTGGCGTCACCAGGTACCAGCGGCCGTCACGCTTCTCGGTGCGGAAAAACCCGCTGGCGTCGAACGCCGGGCCCTTGTTCCAGCCACCAAACTTGTCCAGCGCGGATTTATCCCGCGTGGCCAGCCAACCTTGCAGCTGCTGCTGTTCCTTGGCCGCCGCGGCCTTGAGTTGCTCATCGCTGCTGACCTTTTCCGGCCAGCGCGCACGGGTGGATTGACCGTAGGCGTCCACCAGTTCGCTGTAGGCGGCCTTGATCACCGGCTCGCTGTCCTGCACACCAAAGCGTTCCAGCAGGATGCTCTGCGCGGCGTTGGGCTTTTGCATCGACAAGGTCACCGATACCACCTGGCTACGGTCGATCTCGCCAAAGCTGCCGGCCAGCAAGACGCGTTGGCCGTCCACGGTAATCGGCATCGGCGGGCCGGCCTTCATGCCCTGGCTCAGCGGCGAGTTGGCTTGCAGCGGCACCAGCAACGTCTGGGCCGGACCGGCCGGCAGGTCGATGCGACTGCGCAAGGTCTTGCCGTCGGCGCTCTGCACCGTGACGTAGAGGGTCAGCGCCCAGTCCATGGCACTTTGGATGCGCAGGCTCATGGCGCTGGACTGCGACCAGTCCCAGGTGCCGGTCTGCGGGCTGAGCACCAGGCTCGGCTCGGCGGCCGGGTTGAAGGTGATGCGGCGCAACACTTCGCCTTCCGGGGTTTGTTCGGCGTTGTATTGCGGCAGGCTGGCGTCCTGGGTCGCCACCTTGACCACATCGGCCGGCCGGACGAAATTGAACAGGGTCTGTTGCCCGGCAGGCGCGGCCAGCAAAGGCGCGGCGAACAGTAGGGCAAATAGAGCGGGCAGCGTGCGAATCATACAGACAAGGTTCTCCCAGACGGCCGGTGAATGGCCTGATGAAATACAGTGAGATAGACCACGAAGTGGGCGAAACCGCCCACGGTGGCTTAAGAAATTTCGCGCCGGAACGGCGGCAGAGCATTAAGGATAGCTTTGCCATAGCGCTGGGTGACCAGGCGGCGGTCGAGCAAGGTGATGGTGCCCCGGTCTTCTTCGGTGCGCAGCAAGCGACCGCAGGCCTGGACCAGCTTCAACGAAGCGTCCGGCACCGAGATTTCCATGAACGGGTTGCCACCACGCGCTTCGATCCACTCGGCCAGTGCCGCCTCGACCGGATCATCCGGCACCGAGAACGGGATCTTCGCGATCACCACGTGTTCGCAGTAGGCGCCGGGCAAGTCCACGCCTTCGGCGAAACTCGCGAGGCCGAACAGTACGCTGGAATCACCGCCATCCACCCGCGCCTTGTGCTTGTTCAGGGTTTCCTGCTTGGACAGGTTGCCCTGGATAAACACCTGCTTGCGCCAGTCGCGGTCGAGGCCGTCGAACACGTCCTGCATCTGTTTGCGTGATGAGAACAACACCAGGGTGCCACGCGAACCTTCGACCAGCTCCGGCAAGTCACGGATGATCGCGGCAGTGTGCGCTGCCGCGTCCCGTGGGTCGGCCTTGAGGTCCGGCACCCGCAGCACGCCGGCGTCGGCATGATGGAACGGGCTTGGCACCACGGCAGTGACGGCCTTTTTTGGCAGGCCGGCGCGCATGCGGAAGCGGTCGAACGTGCCCAGGGCGGTCAGCGTGGCGGAGGTCACCAGGCAGCCGTAGGCGACGTTCCACAGGTTGCGTCGCAGCATTTCGGCGGCAAGGATGGGGCTTGCGTTGACCTCGATATCAAACAGCGCGCCACTTTCCGACAGGGTCAGCCAGCGCGCCATCGGCGGGTTGTCTTCCGGGTCTTCGACGGTGAAGGCGGTCCACAACTCCCAGTTGCCTTGGGCACGGGACAGCAGGCTGCCGAACAGCGGGTACCATTCTTCGGCCTGGTTGCTGGCGATGCCGATGTTGACCTCGCCGTCCATGCCTTCCTTGAGCAGATCCGTGAGACGGGTAAACAGGTCGGTCAGGCGCGAAAAGCCCTTCTTCAACTCGATACCCATTTCGCGCATGTGCTCGGGGATCATGCCGCCAACAAAACGGTGACGCGGCCGCTCGCGGCCTTCCACGTCTTCGCCCGGTTTAAAGTCGGCGACCTGTTCGCAGGCGCTGAACATGAACTGCTGCTGGGTCTTGATCTCCCGCGCCAGCTCCGGCACTTGCTCGATCAACTTACCCAAGTCGCCGGGCAGCGGGTGCTGGGCCAGCAACTTGGTGAGGTTCTTCGCGGTGGTTTCCAGCCAGTCAGCGGTGGAGCGCAAGCGTGTGTAGTGGGCGAAGTGGCCGATGGCCTTGTCGGGCAGGTGGTGGCCTTCGTCGAACACATACAGCGTGTCACGCGGGTCCGGCAGCACGGCACCGCCACCCAGGGCGAGGTCGGCCAGCACCATGTCGTGGTTGGTGACGATCACATCGACCTTGCCCATACCTTCGCGGGCCTTGTAGAAGGCGCACTGGCCGAAGTTGGGGCAGTGACGGTTGGTGCACTGGCTGTGATCGGTGGTCAGGCGCGCCCAGTCGGAATCTTCCAGGGCATTGGGCCAGCTGTCGCGGTCGCCGTCCCATTTATTGCCGGCCAGCTTCTCGATCATGCTGGTAAACAGCTTCTGGCTGACCTCATCCACCTCGATCTTGAAGCCTTCTTCTTCGAACAGCGAAGCCGTGGCGGTTTGCGCGTGGCCTTCCTGCAACAGCACGTCGAGCTTGGACAGGCACAGGTAGCGGCCACGGCCCTTGGCCAGGGCGAAGGTGAAATTCAGGCCGCTGTTGCGCATCAGGTCGGGCAGGTCTTTGTAGACGATCTGCTCTTGCAGGGCGACGGTGGCGGTGGCGATCACCAGGCGCTTGCCAGCGGCCTTGGCCGTAGGGATCGCCGCCAGGCTGTAGGCCACGGTTTTACCGGTACCGGTGCCGGCTTCGACGGCCACGACCGCAGGGTCGCCACTGCGCCGACCTTCGTCGTCGGTGTCGATATCGCCGAGGACCTTCGCCACTTCGGCGATCATCAGGCGTTGGCCGTAGCGCGGTTTCAAGCTCTTGGCTTCGAGAAAACGCGAATAGGCGCCCTGGATCGTGGTTTTGAGTTCAGTGCTGATCATGGATAGTCGGGCGCAAAAAACGCTGGATAAATTTTCAGTGGTTCGGATCGGCCGCTATCATACCCCGCTAATTAATCCCGCGCAGAACGGAGTACCTCAATGACCGCGTTTAGCCTCGCTTACACCCTGCATGTATTGGCCGCCCTGATCTGGGTCGGCGGCATGTTTTTCGCCTGGATGATCCTGCGCCCCGCCGCTGTGGCGGCACTTGAGGGCCCTGCCCGGCTGACGCTGTGGGCGAATGTGTTTCAACGTTTTTTCGTGTGGGTATGGGTCGCGGTGGCGATTTTGCCGATCAGCGGCATTGGTCTGCTGCAACTGCGCTTCAGCGGGTTTGAGACCGCGCCGCGTTATGTGCAGGTGATGATGGGGTTGTATCTGGTGATGACGGCGTTGTTTATCCGTATCCAGGCGTTGAAGTTCCCGGAGTTGCGCGCAGCGGTGGCGGCGCAGGATTGGCCGACTGGTGCGGCGGTGCTGGGGCAGATTCGACGGTTGGTGGGGATCAATCTGATTGTTGGGTTGGTGGTGGTGGCGGTGGCTTCGGCGAGGCCGATGTTTTAAGGCTGTTCTTTAGGGCCTCTTCGCGAGCAAGCCCGCTCCCACATTCGACCGATTTCCACCTTTGGAATGCGGTCGAATGTGGGAGCGGGCTTGCTCGCGAAGACGTCAGCCCAAACGACTCACAGCCGCTGGATTGTCACCGACCCCGCAGGCCCAACCGGCCCCGGCTGCCCTTCCAGCCCCGGGCGGCCCTTCTCGCCGCCATCGGCCTGATACACCAGGCAACCCTTGGACTGTCCACCCTTGCCCGGTTTACCGGCTGTGCCAGCCAAACCACCCGCACCACCTTCAACCCAGACCTTGATCTGCTCCGCCGGGTAGTCCTTCGGCAACTCGACCCGCACCAGCGCACCCGCGCCGCCGGCCAAGCCGTCGCCACCGTTATCGCCATTGGCGCCACGCCCTGCCGAACCCCACGTGCAACCCGGGTCTGCGCCGTTGGCGCCGTCCAGGCCGGCATAACCTTTGGCCCCGGCGCCTCCACGGGCGTCCACCGACAGCTCGTCGGCCACCAGCGAATTGATGCGCAAGGTCAGGTCACGCCCGGCCTTGGCCGGTTTTTCATGGGTGCCGGGAGCGCCGCGTGAGGTGATCTGGCTGCCATGGTCCAGTTGCGCATGGCGCACCTGCAATTGCAGCGCGGTATTGCCGGGGACGATGGTGATGCGCGCTTCGCGGCCCAGGTGCAGCTCATCCACCGTGACCTGGCCGATGCTGGCCGGAATCAGCAAGGTGCCGTAGTCCGCCACGTCCAGGCGCTCCAGTTGCAACACGCTGGTGCTGCTGGGCAGGCGCATCAGCGAGTTGGTTTCAACACTGACGCTCTGGGCCAGGGCAATGGGGCTGACCAACAGGGCCAACAGTAAAACCTTACGCATCTTGGAGCTCCCCTTGAGTGTGATTCAAAGTTGTTTCTAGTTTTTCTTTGGACGCACAGTAACGACTTCTACCGGCGATTTGCCAGTGAAGGTTCAAAAAAGTTGGGAAGTCGGTGGTTTCAATAAAAGTCGCCAGCAATGCCCCTGTGGATCCCACAGGGGCAAGGGCTGTCAGCGGTTGATCTGGATTTCCACGCGGCGGTTCAAGGCGCGGCCTTCTGCGGTTTTGTTGTCGGCGACCGGATGGCTTTCGCCAGCGCCCGTGACCGAGACAAAACTGCTGCGCGGAATGCCGGAACCGATGAGGTATTCGGTGACCGAGTGCGCACGTTTTTCCGAGAGTTTCTGGTTGTAGGCGTCTTTGCCGACGCTGTCGGTGTGGCCGCTGACCCGCAGTTGGGCGGTTGGCGCTTCTTGTTTCAGGCGGGTGGCGATGGTGTCGAGCTTGGTTTTATCCGCCGCCGTCAACTTGGCCGAGTCGAACTCGAAGTGCACATCACGAATCACGATGGTTTCTTCCTTGACCACCACCACTTCCTCGACCACCGCGACCGGCACCGGTGGGCAGCCGTTGGCATCCACCGGCACGCCTTTCGGTGTGCCTGGGCACTTGTCGCGGCTGTCCGGCACGCCATCGCCGTCTTCGTCGCCATCACCATGCACCCAGCAATAGGCGCCTGCCATGCCGCCGATCAACAACGCACCGGCGCCTGCATAGGCCGAGCTTTCGGTGGCGCCGATCGCCGCACCGGTCACACCGCCGAGGGCGGCGCAGGTGGGCCAATCGGTTTTTTGCAAACCTGCGCAACCTGTCAGTACTCCGGTTAGCAGAATCAAGGGTAGAGCTGTCCGCATGATGCTCATCTGATTTCTCCTGAGGGGATCGGCGGGGGCCGATGGGTGGAGTAAAGACCGCTCTTTTCATCTGCGCCAGTTGGCCACACCCCCGGATTCATTGAGGATCGCCACTCAGGGCTGGCTTTTCGCAATCGCCCGCTCTAGGCCCGCACGCTCAGCCGCGCTAGTCTCTACGGTCCTGATGTGAGGATCTCTGATGACCGCTGGTATTTCTGCCCGTACACCCCAGCAAGCCCTGGCCGCCTTGCTCGACCTGCACCAGCCCAAACGCCTGTTGCTGTTGGGGGCCAGCCAGTTCCCGGCGCTGGAGGCGTTTGCGGCTGAACACCCGGACACCCAAGTGTCCATCGCCCCGCCCGGCCCCTTGCCGGCCACGCTGGCCGCGCAGCGTTTTGACCTGGCGCTGGTGGTCGATTGCCTGGAACACCTGTCAAAAGCGCAAGGCCTGACCTTGCTCGGCGGCATCCGCAACCTCAATGCCAGCCGCATTGCGGTGCTGGTGGACCTGGGCGCATGCGAATGGAAGGACACCGACTTCTTTTCCCTGGCCCTGCAGGCCGGCGAGCGGTTCCAGCGCGATGAGCAGGTTCTGACGCTGTTTACCTACGATCTGCTTGACTATAAACAGGTGCCGGACTGGCTCAACGCACGGTTCTGGGCCAACCCGCAAAATTTCGGAAAGTATTGGTGGTAACCCAATGAGTACATCCATTTGCCCCTGCGGCAGTGGCAACCTGCTGGATGCCTGCTGCGGCCACTATCACGCCGGCCACCCGGCACCGTGCGCCAGCGCGTTGATGCGCTCGCGCTACAGCGCCTACGTGCTGGGCCTGGTGGACTATCTGGTGGCCACCACCTTGCCCGCGCAACAAGCCGGCCTGGACCGCGACGCCATCGGCGCCTGGAGCGCCCAAAGCACCTGGCTGGGCCTGGAAGTGGAAAGCTCCGAGGTGTTCGGCGGCCAGCCGGAACACGCCTTTGTGACCTTTACCGCACGCTGGCATGACAGCACTGGCGAACATAGCCACCGCGAACAGTCTTCTTTCGTACAGAATGACGGGCGCTGGTACTTCATCGACCCCACCGTGGAGGTGAAGGCCGGGCGCAACGACGCCTGCCTGTGTGGCAGTGGGCAAAAATTCAAGAAGTGTTGTTCCAGCTACCTCTAACCCACACAGGACAAACGCCATGCTTCGGATCTACAGCTTGATGCTGGCGTTGACCCTCGGTTTGACCGGCTGCGCGTCGTGGTTCGAAGACGACGCCCCACCGCCCCACGTGTCCCTGGTCAAAGTCGAAGTGGTGCGGGCCAAGCTGCTGGAGCAGAAGTTCAAGCTGTACTTTCGCGTCGACAACCGCGACGACGCCGACCTGACCGTGCGCGGCCTGATCTACAAAGTGACGCTGGATGACTTTGTGCTGACCGAGGGCGAGTCCAACGAGTGGCTCACCGTACCGCCGCGCGGGCATGCCTTCTTCAGGGTCACGGTGCGTACCAACCTGTGGCCGCAGATCCGCGATGTGGTGCAGATGCTGAAAAACCCGGACAAACCGGTGCCCTATCGCCTCGACGGCGAGCTGAAAACCGGATTATTCATCGGTTATGACGTGCAGGTCGCCCACAATGGCGAGATAATCCCCGGCGATTTTATTCCGGAGCGACATCAATGACTCAGCAACCCCATGTCCATGGTCCTGACTGCAACCACGATCACGATCACCATGATCACGACCACGGCCATGTCCACGGCCCGAACTGCGGCCACGCTCACCAGGAGCCGGTGCGCAATGCCTTGAAGGACGTGGGTCGCAACGATCCTTGCCCGTGCGGCAGTGCGAAGAAGTTCAAGAAGTGCCACGGGGCGTAAGCCACGCTGAAAAGCCAACTGAATGAGTGGGCTTGTGTGGGAGCGGGCTTGCTCGCGAAGGCGGTATGTCAGATAAAGATTTACTGATTGACCCACCGCTTTCGCGAGCAAGCCCGCTCCCACATGGGACTGCATTTCACATCAGGCTTTGCGTTGAAACAATAGCTCCACCTCAAGCCCACCACCCTCCCGATTCCTCAAACTCAACCGCCCTTCATGCGCCCTGGCGATGGTGTGAGCAATGCTCAGCCCCAACCCATACCCACCCGTTTCAGCATTACGTGACCCTTCCACCCGATAAAACGGCTCCATCACCTGCTCCAGTTGCGCCTGGGGAATCCCCGGCCCGCGGTCGCTGATGACGATCTTCAAGCTGTCGGCCTGGTCTTCGACCCGCACCACCACTTCACAGCCATAACGCACCGCGTTTTCCAGCAAATTCTGCACGCACCGTTTAAGGCTGCGCGCATACCCCGGCAACGGCTGCTTCGCCCGGCCTTCGATGCGCACGCTTTGCCCCACGTCTTCCAGATCCGCCTGCAAGCTTTGCAGCAGCGCATTGATGTCGATGTTTTGCCGCGCCTCGTTGATTTCGCCGCTGCTGACAAAATCCAGGGTGCTGGCCACCATGTGCTCCATTTCCTCAAGGTCGCTGCGAAAACGTTCCTTGGTCCGATTGTCGTCAAGCATCTCGGTACGCAGGCGCAGCCGCGTGATAGGTGAACGCAGGTCGTGGGAAATCGCCGCGAGAAACCGCGTGCGCTCGGCGATGTTGGCGATCAGCCGTTGCTGCATTGCATTAAACGCCTGGGCGGCGCGGCGTACTTCGGTGGGGCCACTCTCCGATAACGGCGGGCGCTGGATGTCGCGGCCGAGGGCTTCGGCGGCCTTGGCCAACGCGTTGAGCGGGCGGATGGCCAGGCGCACGGCTACCAGGGCGATCACCACCAGCACCAGCACACGCAGCAGGTAGATGCGCATCACGTAATCGAACAGCAGGTCCAGTGGCGAGGTACTGGTCCAGCCCTGTTCTTCACGGGCGTCCACCTGCAACCAGCGCCCGTCGGGCAGGCGCAGGTCGATGAGGAACTGCCCCACCACCGGCTTGGACTCCAGCAAGGTCCAGAGCCCGGCGTTTCGCCCCGCGCCGTCAACCAGCGACAGGTGCAGCAGGATCAGGGTTTGCGCGTAACCGGTTTTTTCCGAGAGCACTTTCTTGATCAGCTGCTCAGTCGGCCGGTCGCTGTCGGTGAGGCTGCTAGGCGTATTGCTCGCCTGGTCGCTCAAGGTCAGGCGAAAATTCGGCGCATCCAGCAGCTTGATCAGCAGATCGGCCTGCTGTGGATCGCTGTGCACCAGGCGCACCACATCGGCCAGCCGGGTGGCGATCAACCGCGCGGGGATCTCCAGCACCTGGCCATGGCGCCGGTCGTACCAGATGCTGCTGGTCAGGGCCTGGGCCGCGAGCATGCCGCTGACCAGAATCAGCACCAGCCGCCCAAACAGCGAACGCGGCAGCAGTCTCACGACGCCAGCACCACATCATCGGCGGTGAGCATGTAGCCCTCGTTGCGTACGGTTTTTATCAGCCCGGCCGGCAGTTGCGAGCGCAGGCGGCTGACGCACACGTCGATGGAGCGGTCGAACGGCGTGCTGTCCTTGTCGAACACATGATTGAGCAGAAAGTCGCGGCTGAGGGGGCGATTGGGGTGCTGCAAGAGCAGGCGCAACACGCGGTAATCCGAATTGCCCAGGCTGACCACCACACCGTCCGGCGAGAGCAATTGCCGCGCCCGGGTGTCGAGTTGCCAGCCGGCGAAACGGATGCTCGGCGCTTCATCCAGCCGCGCCCGGTCCGGGAAGCTCTGCACCCGGCGCAACACCACCTTGATCCGCACCAGCAGTTCACGCGGGTCGAACGGCTTGGGCAGGTAGTCATCGGCGCCGATTTCCAGGCCGACGATGCGGTCGATCAACGACCCCTTGGCGGTGAGCATCACCACCGGTGTGTTGGAGCTGACCCGCAGCTCGCGGCACAGGCTCAGGCCGTCTTCGCCAGGCAGCATCAGGTCGAGGACGATCAAGTCGATGACATTCAATTCCAGGCGCCGGCGCATCTCCTTGCCGTCGGCAGCGGTGGACACCTGAAAGCCCGCGTCGCTCAGGTAGTCGCAGAGCAACTGGCGGATTTGCGGGTCGTCATCAACGATCAGGAGGTGGTCTTGCTTGGCCATGGGCAGTCGATCCGAAAAACTATAAAAACGCAGCAAATAGCCGAAAGTTCAGGCAACGGCGTACGCAAATGTAATGGAATGTTGTGGGAAACGATAATCAAGCATCAGCGATACAAACCCGGGGCAATGCAGGCGGAATCGCTCTTTAGACTACCGAACCTAAATGAGAGTAATTGTAATTTAGACTCGGAAGTAGCCCATGTCATCGCCCACACCGCTCCGCAACCCGCTGCACACCACCCTGGCACCGATGTTCGGTTTTCTCGCGGCCGGCAGCGTGGCCCCGACGGCGTGGGCGGATGCGCCCACCGCCAGCACCCAGGATTCAGTGCTGAGCCTGCCGGAAATCCAGGTCGATGGCGAAGCCACGTCCACCTTCAAGGTCGACCGGGTGACCTCGGCGAAAATCAGCCAGCCCCTGCTGGACGCGCCGCAAAGCGTGACCATCGTGCCGCAGCAGGTGCTCAAGGAACAGAACGCACAAACGTTGCAGGAAGTGTTGCGCAACGTACCGGGCATCACCTTTATGTCCGGCGAAGGCAACCTGGGCTGGGGCGATCTGTTTTCGATCCGTGGCTTTTCCTCCGAACAAAGCCTGACCGTTGACGGCGTGCGCGACGCCGGCATGTCCACGCGCACCGACACCTTCAACCTGCAACAAGCCGAAGTGTTCAAGGGCACCGGTTCCATCGAGTCCGGGGTGTCCGCCGTGGGCGGCAGCGTCAACCTGGTGAGCAAGGAAGCACACCTGGGCGACGCCAACCGCGTGTCCGCCGGGATCGGCACCGATGCCTACCGGCGCCTGACCGCCGACTTCAACAAACAGCTGAACGACACCACCGCCGTACGCGTCAACCTGATGAAGCACTACAACCAAGTGTCCGAACGCGACGACGTGGACTACGACCGCTGGGGCATCGCCACCTCGTTCGGCTTCGGCCTGGGCACCGACACACGCTTTTTCATCGACACGTTCTATCAGAAAGACACCAACACCCCCGACGGCGGCGTACCCATCCAGCGCGGTACGAACGGCGACCGCATGCCCGGGGTAAAACGCTCCAACTGGTACGGCGATTCCAGCCTCTACACCCAAGAGAACAAGACCACCTCGCTGACCGCCCGCTTCGAACACGACTTCGCCTGGAACGACGCCAACCTGCGCAACCAGACGCGCTGGGAGCGCAGCGACAACTTCGCGGTGCTGTCCCCGGCGCGCTTCTTCGCCGCCAGCGCCTCAGGCGGAAAAACCTGCACCGGCACCCGCTGTGCGACCTTGGGCTACACCGGTGTAGGCCCGATCAGCCAAGTGCCCGGCAGCACGGTGAATGCCTACACCGACTATGTGAACAACAGCAACACGTCCTACGGCTTCCTGCGCGGTAGCGACTTCGGTTTGTCCAAGCGCTACACCACCCTCGATAACCAGACCGACTTCAGCTTCAAGTTCAACACCGGTAGCCTGCAACACGCGGTGGTTTCGGGCCTGGAGTTCTATCACGAGACCTACGGCGGCCTGAAACGCAACGCCGAAGTGCCGGCCGGCGACATGCTCTTCGACATGAGCAACCCCAGCCATAGCTTCGCCAGCACCTACGTGACCAAAGGCGTCGGCGAGCCGCGCTCGGTGATCGACAACGCCGGCGTCTACCTGGGCGACACCGTCACCCTCAACGAGCAATGGCAAGTGTTGGGCTCGCTGCGCTATGACAAGTGGCAAGCCGAAACCCGCCAGCGCGGCCAAGCCACCACCCGTAGCCGCGACGGTGCAGTCAGCGGCCGTGTCGGCGCGGTGTTCAAGCCGTTGCCCAACGGCAGCATCTACGTGTCCTACAGCGAGGCGGCACAACCGTCGGCACTGGGCGCGTCCACCAACAACCAGATCTACGGCGCGGCCAGCACCAGCAACTACAGCCCGGCCAAATCCAAGACCTATGAACTGGGCACCAAGTGGGACATTGCCCACGACATGCTCAACGTCACGGCGGCGATCTTCCGCACCGAGCTGGAAAACTCCTGGGAATACCAGGACGGCGAATCCGCCCCGGTGCGTGCCCTGCCCGCCAAACGGGTCGACGGTATCGAGCTGGGCCTGCAAGGCAATATCACCCCGCGCTGGACCGCCTACAGCGGTTTCTCGGCACTCAAGAGCGTGCAGACCAAAGGCATCAACAAAGGCGCCGAAGCCAAGAACGTGCCCGACCTGACCGCCAACCTGTGGACCACCTACGCCTTCACCGATGCGCTGAGCCTGAGCTACGGCGAGCAATACGTGGGCCGACGCCGCTACACCGACAACAAGTACGTCGGCGGTTTGAACAACAACAGCAGCTACGCCAGCGGCGCCTCCGGGGTGTACGCGATCTATACGCGCGACCACGAAAAAGCCCCCGGTTACTGGTTGAGCAACGTGGCGGCGCAATACAAGGTGAACAAGGACACCACGGTCAACCTCAACCTCAACAACGTGTTCAACAAGTTTTATTACAGCCAGGTTGGCGCGTCCCTCGACGGCTTCCAGCTCTACGGCATTCCAGGCGCCGGGCGCACCCTCACCGCCAGTGTTGATTATGAATTCTAAATCCCCTTTTTCAGGAGCCCTTGCCATGCGCAAACCCCGTCAACTGCTCAAGCTCGGCGTACTGTGCGCCGCGCTGGTCCTCGGCCACGCCGAAACCGCTGCCGCCCAACAAGTCACCGATGTGCTGGGGCGCAAGGTCGACGTCAGCGATCACGTCAAGCGCGTGGTGCTGGGTGAAGGCCGGCTGATTTCGGCGTTCGCCCTGCTCGACAAGGACGCGCCGTTCCAACGCATCGTCGGCTGGCAGAACGATTTGAAGCTGCTGGACCAGCACACTTACAACGCCTACGTGGCGAAATTTCCGACGGTGAAAGACATCCCGCTGATCGGCCAGGCGTCGGAACAAAGTGTCAGCGCCGAGGAGATTCTCTCGCTCAAACCGGACCTCGCGGTGTTCAGCATTTCCGGCCACGGCCCGACCGAGCACAGCGCGGTGGCAGACGTGCTGGCCAAGGCCGGCATCCCGGTGGTGTTTGTCGATTTTCGCGTCAACCCGGTGCAAGGCACCCACACCAGCATGACCGCGCTGGGCCAGGCCCTTGGCCGTGAAGCCCAGGCCAAGGCGTTCCTCGACTTCTACGACGCGCATATCAAAGCCATCACCGATGCCGTCGCCACCCTGCCCGCCGGGCCACGTCCAAGCGTGTTCCTCGAACTGCTGGCCGGCGCCTGGCAAGCGCCGGGGCACACCACCGGCAAGAGCGGCATGGGGGAAGTGATCAAGCTGGTGGGCGGGCGCAATATCGCCGCCGATGTGGTGCCGGGGGCATTGGGGGATATCAGCGTCGAGTACGCGCTGAAGGCAGACCCGGATGTGTATGTCGCCACCGGCAATCACAAACCGGGGCTGGTCCTCGGCGCAGGTGTGAACAGCGACGAAGCACGCGAGGCGTTTGAGCGCGTATTGGCGCGGCCAGAGTTCGCCAACCTTCGTGCGATCCGCGAGGGCAATTCCCACGGTCTGTGGCATGACTTCTACAACTCGCCGTACAACGTGCTGGCGATTGAGGCGCTGGCCAAGTGGGTGCAACCGGAGTTGTTTGCCAAGCTGGACCCGCAGGCGACGATGGAGCAGATCAACCAACAGTTCCTCGGGATGCCGTTGCAGGGCGCCTACTGGATCGACACCAAAACCCCTGCAAAAACGCAGTAAAAAACTGTGGGAGCTGGCTTGCCTGCGATAGCGGCCTGTCAGTCACTGAATGAGGTGACTGACACTCCGCTATCGCAGGCAAGCCAGCTCCCACATTTAGATCTCCATTGCATCTGAAATTGTGTGAGCCCCCATGACCACTCAAACCCTCGACCTGGCCAGCGCCACCCACGGCTACCGGCGCCTGCTCGCACGGCGCGCGTGGCTGCTGGCCGCGCTGGGCACGGCGCTGGTCGGCGCCATTCTGGTGGACCTGGCCAGCGGCCCGTCCGGCATGGGCCTGCTGGCCTTGCTCGATGGGATCGTGCACCCCGCCCATCTCAGCGCCACTGACCAGGTGATCATCTGGAACGTACGCCTGCCCTACGCCCTGATGGCGGTGCTGGTGGGCTGCGCGCTGTCGCTGGCCGGGGCCGAGATGCAGGCGATCCTCAACAATCCGCTGGCCAGCCCGTTCACCTTGGGCGTGTCGTCGGCGGCGGCGTTGGGTGCGTCCCTGGTGATTGTGTTTCCGGTGACGACGCTGTGGGTGTCGGCCAACACCGCGATTTCCCTCTCGGCGTTTATCTTCGCCGCTGCCTCGGTATTTTTGCTGCAAGCCATGTCGCGTCTGCGTGGCGCAGGGGTGGAAAGCCTGGTGTTGTTTGGCATTGCGCTGGTGTTCAGTTGCAACGCGGTGGTGGCCTTGCTGCAACTGGTCGCCACCGAAGACGTCCTGCAACAGTTGGTGTTCTGGACCCTGGGCAGCGTGACCCGCGCCAACTGGGACAAGCTCGGCATCCTGGCCGTGGTGGTCGCGGTGGTGTTGCCGTTCTCGTTTGCCGCCGCGCCGCGCCTGACCCTGCTGCGCATGGGTGAAGACCGCGCGCAGAGCTTTGGCGTGGACGTGAAGCGCCTGCGCTTTTTTTCGTTGCTGCGCATCAGCCTGTTGTCGGCCACCGCCGTGGCCTTTGTAGGCACCATCGGATTTATCGGCCTGGTGGGTCCGCATATCGCGCGGATTCTGGTGGGCGAAGACCAACGCTTCCTGCTGCCCGCCAGCGCCCTCACCGGCGCGTTGCTGCTGGCGCTGTCGTCGATTGCCAGCAAGGTGATCATGCCCGGCGTGATCGTACCGGTGGGCATTGTCACCGCGTTGGTGGGCGTGCCGATCTTCGTGCTGTTGGTATTCAAGCGTGGGAGGCAGTTATGAGGGATGGTTTGCGCATCGAGCGCGCGAATGTCAGCTATGGCCGTCGGCAGATTGTGCACGACCTGAGCCTGCCCACCCTGCCCCACGGCAGCCTGACCGCGCTGATCGGCCCCAACGGCGCGGGCAAATCCACGTTACTGCGTGCCGTGGCCGGGCTGGAAAAGATGCATGGTGTTGTGCGATTGGGTGACCTGGACCTGTCCGCCATGTCCGTGGCCGAACGTGCGCGGCGCGTCACCTACATGCCGCAGAACCTGCCACCGGGGCTGAGCCTCAGCGTGATGGAAAGCGTGATCGCCGCCTTGCGCGTGGCCAATGTGGACGGCATTCCCTTGTCCAGCGATGCCTGCCTGCGTGAAGCCTTTGCGGCGCTGCAACGCATCGGCATCGCCCACTTGGCCGATCAACTGTTAAGCACGCTGTCGGGCGGCCAGCGCCAACTGGTCAGCCTCGCCCAACTCATCGCCCGCCGCCCCCAGGTGATGCTGCTGGACGAACCCACCAGCGCCCTCGACCTCAATTACCAATTGAAAGTCATGGACTGCGTGCGCGGCCTGGTGCGCGAACACCAACTGATCGCCGTGGTGGTGCTGCACGACATCAACCTCGCGGCCCGCTTCGCCGACCATATTGCCGTGCTGCGCTAGGGCCGCTTGTACGCCTGTGGCGCGGCGGATGAGGTGCTCGACCCGGCGCTGTTCGCCGAGGTGTATGGCGTGCAGGTGCGCATCGAGCGGTGTTCGCAGCAGTCGTTGCAGGTGTTGGTGGATGGCGCGGTGGCTTAACGCAGCACGTCGCGGGAATGGATCACCGTGGCGTACTCACCGTGCAGGTTGCCCAGCGACATGGCGTGCACCAACTCGGCGGGGTGCAGTTGACCGAAGAAGTCCGGTTTGTCGAAGGTGTAGCACGCGTCTTCGATCACCCAGGTATCAAACCCAAGGTTACCGCCGGTGCGGGCGGTGGCTTCCACCGAGTTGTGGGTGGCCACGCCCACCAGCACCAATTGCGCAATGCCAGCGGCGCGCAAATGCGCCTCCAGCGGCGTGCCGCTGAACGCATCCGGCACGCGCTTTTGAATCACTTGCTCACCGGGCGCCGGCGCGCAAGCGTCCTGGAACTCGACACCGGACTGCCCTGGCCAGAACACCGAATCCGGCAAATGGGACAAATGCTGCACATGGATCACCGGCCGGCCCGTGTGGCGCCAATGCCGCAACAGCGCCTGAATACGCTCCTCGGCCTGTAGGTTATTGCGCCGCCCAAGCTTCGGGTGATGAATGCCTTTCTGTTGATCGATCACGATCAATGCCGCGTCCTGCCGAAATTCCATATCGATAGACCTA
Organism: Pseudomonas sp. B611; assembly: GCF_055407965.1. Classification (NCBI taxonomy): domain Bacteria; kingdom Pseudomonadati; phylum Pseudomonadota; class Gammaproteobacteria; order Pseudomonadales; family Pseudomonadaceae; genus Pseudomonas; species Pseudomonas sp. B611. The sequence goes on along the minus strand of NZ_JBUZST010000001.1, from coordinate 675,648 downwards.
AATGTTTCATTGAATTTTCGCACTCCGAACATCACCTCTACCTACAGGCATTCGCGCCTTTGGAGAGCTTCATGATCGATTTGTACTACTGGACCACCCCCAACGGTCACAAAGTATCACTGTTCCTGGAAGAAGCCGACCTGCCCTACAAGGTGCATCCGATCAATATTGGCCAGGGCGATCAGTTCAAGCCCGACTTCCTGAAGATCGCGCCCAACAACCGCATTCCAGCCATCGTCGATCATCAACCGAGCGATGGCGGCGCACCGATTTCGCTGTTTGAATCCGGCGCAATCCTGCTGTACCTCGCGGAAAAAACCGGCCAGTTCCTTGCCAAAGACCTGCGCGGCCGCCAGGAAACCCTGCAATGGCTGTTCTGGCAGATGGGCGGGTTGGGACCGATGGCCGGGCAGAATCATCACTTCAGCCAGTTCGCGCCCGAGAAGATCCCCTACGCGATCAAGCGCTATATAGACGAAACCGCGCGGCTGTATGGCGTGCTGGACCGGCGGCTGGCGGATCGGGCGTTTGTTGCAGGCGAGGACTACAGCATTGCCGATATGGCCATCTACCCATGGATCGTTTCCCACAAGTGGCAGAGTCAGCGGTTGGAAGATTTCCCACATGTGCAGCGTTGGTTCAACAGCATCAAGGAGCGGCCGGCGACGGTTCGGGCGTATGACCTGGTGCAGAAGGTGAATCCGCCCAAGGCTTGATCCAAAGTTCCACACGGTCAAATTGTGGGAGCGGGCTTGTGTGGGAGCGGGCTTGCTCGCGAAAGCGGCGTGTCAGTCACAGGTATTTCGGCTGACATACCGTATTCGCGAGCAAGCCCGCTCCCACACAAGCCCGCTCCCACATTAACCATCACCTGATTCAAGAAGTAATGCTTAACCCCAAACTCCCGCTTGCGTCGTTTCACCGCGCTCACTAACGTAGCGCCTTTACTGACGCTACCCCCCGCAGGAGCTTTGCCATGGCCTCGCCAGCCCTCTCACATTTTCTTCCCCGGTTCGGCGTTGCCGCGGCAGTGGCCAGTGCGTTAAGCCTGGCCGGTTGCCAGCTCCAGAGCACCCAGGACACCCTGCCACCGGTCGCCGGTGTGCAACCGATCAAGGGCCTGGCACAGAATGTGTCGGTGCGTCGCAATGCCCAAGGCATGCCGCTGATCGAAAGCAATACCTTCCACGATGCGCTGTTCAGCCTCGGTTATGTACACGCCAGTGACCGCATCACCCAGATGGTCACCCTGCGCCTGCTGGCCCAGGGCCGTCTGGCGGAAATGTCCGGCCCTGATGTACTGGATGCCGACCGTTTCATGCGTGCGGTCAACCTGAAAAAAAGCGCCGGCGAGCTGTATAACGCCTCGTCACCGCGCCTCAAGCGCTTCTTTGAGGTGTACGCGCGGGGCGTCAACGCCTACCTGTTCCGCTACCGCGACAAGCTGCCGCCGGACCTCGCCCAGACCGGCTACAAACCGGAATACTGGAAGCCGGAAGATTCGGCGCTGTTGTTCTGCCTGCTGAATTTCAGCGAGTCGGCCAACCTGCAAGAAGAAATCGCCTCCCTGGTGCTGGCGCAAAAGGTCGGCGTCGACAAACTGGCCTGGCTCACCCCGAGCGCGCCGGACGAAGCGATCCCGCTGGCCGAAGCGGAAAAACTCAAAGGCGTGAACCTGAGCCAGATCACCGGCCTCGCCGGGCTGGACAGCGTCAGCCAGCAACTCAGTCGCCTCAATTCGCTGGCCGTGACCACATCGAGTAACTGGGCGATTGGCCCGCAACGTAGCCGCAGCGGCAAAAGCTTGCTGGCCAACGACCTGGCCGCCCAGCCGCAAGCGCCGTCGCCGTGGAGCTACGTGCAGATCCGTGCGCCGAAATACCAGGCGGTCGGCGCCTCGATTGCCGGTTTGCCGACCCTGTTGTCGGGCTTCAACGGCAAAGTCGCGTGGAGCATGAGCACGGTCAAGGGCGATACCCAGGACCTGTTCCTGGAGAAGGTCAAACGCCAAGGCAGCGCGTTGTACTACGAGAACAACGGCAAATGGCTACCGGCCGGTGTGCGAAACGAAACCTTCTTCATCAAAGGTCAACGCTCGATTCGCGAAGTGGTGTACGAAACCCGTCACGGCGCCCTGCTCAATAGCAGCCAGGCCCTCACCAGCGGTTTTGGCCTGGCCCTGCAAACCGCCGACTTCAAGGACGACAAGAGCCTGGATGCGTTCTTCGACCTGTCCCGCGCGCAAAACGCCGGCAAGGCCTCGGACGCGACCCGCGAAATCCGCGCCATCGCGTTGAACATGGTGTTCGCCGACGCCAGCAACATTGGCTGGCAAGTCACCGGGCGTTTCCCCAACCGCCGCGAAGGTGAAGGCCTGCTCCCCTCGCCGGGCTGGGACACGCGCTTTGACTGGGATGGTTACGCCGACGCGATGCTGCACCCCTATGACCAGGACCCGGCCCAAGGCTGGATCGGCACCGCCAACCAACGCACCGCGCCGCGTGGCTACGGTATGCAACTGTCCAACTCCTGGGACGCACCGGAACGCAGCGAACGCCTGGCGCAACTGGCCAATGCGGGCAAGCATGACAACCGCAGCATGATCGCCATGCAGTACGACCAGACCACGACCTTCGCCGCCAAGCTCAAGACCATGTTCCAGGCCCCGGGCATGGCCCAGCCGCTGAAACAGGCGATCGATGCATTGCCAGCGACCGAACAGGCCAAGGCGCGTGAAGCGTTGAGCCGCTTGATGGCGTTCGATGGGCGCCTGGTGTCCACCTCCGCCGATGCGGCGATCTACGAGCTGTTCCTGCAGGAAAGCGCCAAGCAGATCTTCCTCGACAAGCTCGGCCCGGAAAACAGCGCCAGCTGGAAGGCGTTTGTCAGCACGGCCAGCCTGTCCTACGCCACCACCGCCGACCACCTGCTGGGCCGCGAAGACAGCCCGTTCTGGGATGACACGCGCACCGCGCAAAAAGAAGACAAACCGGCGATCCTGGCACGCACCCTCGCCGCAGCGATCAGCGTCGGCGACAGCCAACTGGGCGCCGATCACAAGGCCTGGCAGTGGGGCAAGTTGCACAGCACCACCTGGAAAAACAGCCAGGGCCAGGTGATTCGCGGCCCGCTGGCGTCCGGTGGCGACCACAACACCTTGAACCCGGCGCCCTACAGCTGGGGGCAGGACTTCAACACCACGCAGGTGCCGGCGTTGCGCATGATCGTCGACTTCGGCCAAGTGGAGCCGATGACGGGCCAGGGTGGCATCGGCCAATCCGGCAACCCGGCCAGCCCGAACTATGCCAACGGCATCGACCCGTCACTCAAGGCGCAATACCTGAGCTTTCCGATGCAGCCGCAGAACTTCGAGAAGGTGTATGGGAAGACGCGGTTGACGCTGACACCGGGCAAGTAACCTGATCTAACTGTGGAGCGGGCTTGTGTGGGAGCGGGCTTGCTCGCGAATGCGGTGGATCAGAAACACATTCAGTGACTGACACACCGCATTCGCGAGCAAGCCCGCTCCCACACAAGCCCGCTCCCACATTTGCTTTCTTTCACCTCTATTCCCGCGTCAGCCCCGAAATGGTGCTCCGATTTTTCCATGCCCATTTTCGGGCAACGCCTACACGCCAAATCCCTTCGCCCTACCCTTGAAAACGACTTTTCAGAACTATGGTTCAGAAATTGCTACCTACGTTGCGTCTGACACCGTTCAGTAACAGTCCTAAACGCGCCACAAGCGCTTATCTTGGTTTCAAGGGATTACATAATGAAAAAAGCATTGCTGACCCTTTCTGCACTGGCTCTGTGCATGGCCGCAGGTTCCGCGTTGGCCAAGGAATACAAGGAACTGCGTTTTGGTGTCGATCCATCCTACGCGCCATTCGAATCCAAAGCCGCCGACGGCAGCCTGGTGGGCTTCGATATCGACTTGGGCAATGCGATCTGCGCCGAGCTGAAAGTGAAGTGCAAGTGGGTCGAAAGTGATTTTGACGGCATGATTCCAGGCCTCAACGCCAACAAGTTCGACGGCGTGATTTCTTCAATGACCGTGACCACGGCCCGTGAAAAGGCCATCGACTTCTCCAGCGAGCTGTTCTCCGGCCCGACATCCCTGGTGTTCAAGAAAGGTGCAGGCTTCTCCACGCCCGAGTCCCTCAAGGGCAAATCCGTGGGCTACGAGCAAGGCACCATCCAGGAAGCCTACGCCAAGGCTGTGCTGGACAAGGCCGGTGTGACCACCAAGGCCTACGCCAACCAGGACCAGGTGTACGCGGACCTGACCTCCGGGCGTCTCGACGCTTCGGTGCAAGACATGCTGCAAGCCGAACTGGGCTTTTTGAAGTCGCCAGCCGGTGCCGGCTATGAAGTCAGCGCGGCGATTGATGACCCGTTGCTGCCGTCGAAAACGGCGATCGGTATCAAAAAAGGTAACAAAGACCTGAAGGCATTGCTGGATAAAGGTATCAAAGCGTTACACGATGATGGCACCTACGCCACCATCCAGAAAAAACACTTCGGCGACCTGAACCTGTACAGCGGTAAATAACACCCTGGCGCCCACCGGTTCGGGTGGGCGCTTTTTTATCGCCATAGGTCCTGAATTCATGTTTGAAGATCTTTTGCAAACCCTGGGGCTGGGTGCCTTCAGCTTGAAGGGGTTCGGCCCATTGTTGCTGCAAGGGACGTGGATGACCGTGAAGTTGTCGGTCGCTTCCCTGGCTGTCAGTGTCCTGCTCGGCCTGCTCGGCGCCAGCGCCAAGCTTTCCAGCCTGCGCCTGCTGCGCATCCCCGCCCAGCTCTACACCACCTTGATTCGCGGCGTGCCCGACCTGGTGCTGATGCTGCTGATTTTCTACAGCCTGCAAATGTGGCTGACCGGCTTTACCGACTTTATGGAATGGGACTACATCGAGATCGACCCATTCAGCGCCGGGGTCATCACCCTGGGCTTTATCTACGGTGCCTACTTCACCGAGACCTTTCGCGGCGCGATCCTCGCCGTGCCCCGTGGCCAACTGGAGGCGGCAACCGCCTACGGGCTCAAGCGCGGGCAGCGGTTTCGCTACGTGACCTTCCCGCAGATGATGCGCTTCGCCTTGCCGGGCATCGGCAACAACTGGATGGTGATGCTCAAGGCCACGGCGCTGGTGTCGATCATCGGCCTGGCGGACCTGGTCAAGGCTGCCCAGGATGCGGGCAAGAGTACCTATCAACTGTTCTACTTCCTGGTGGTCGCCGCGTTGATCTACCTGTTGATTACCAGCGCCTCCAACTTTGTATTGCGCAGGCTTGAGCGGCGCTACTCTGCCGGGTCCCGGGAGGCGGTGCGATGATCGAGCTCTTGCAGCAATACTGGCGCCCGTTCCTGTACAGCGACGGCCAGCACATCACCGGGTTGGCCATGACGATGTGGCTGCTCAGCGCCTCGCTGGTGATTGGCTTTCTGGTGTCGATCCCGTTGTCCATCGCCCGTGTGTCGCGCAAGCGTTGGGTGCGCTGGCCGGTGCAGTTCTATACCTACCTGTTTCGCGGCACGCCGCTCTATATCCAGTTGCTGATCTGCTACACCGGCATCTACAGCATCGCGGCGGTGCGCGAGCAGCCGTTGCTGGATGCGTTCTTTCGCGACGCGATGAACTGCACCATCCTCGCCTTCGCCCTCAACACCTGCGCCTACACCACCGAGATTTTTGCCGGGGCGATTCGCAGCATGGCCCATGGCGAAGTCGAGGCGGCCAAGGCCTATGGTCTGAGCGGCTGGAAGCTGTATGCCTACGTGATCATGCCTTCGGCCCTACGCCGCTCGTTGCCCTACTACAGCAACGAAGTGATCCTGATGCTGCACTCGACCACGGTGGCATTTACCGCGACCGTACCGGATATTCTCAAGGTGGCCCGGGACGCCAACTCGGCCACCTACATGACCTTTCAATCATTCGGCATCGCTGCGCTGATCTACCTGACCGTGACCTTTGCCCTGGTCGGTCTGTTTCGTCTGGCGGAGCGCCGCTGGCTGGCCTTTCTCGGGCCGAGCCACTAAGGAGTTCGCATGCGTCATCAGGTCCATGAACTGATTGCGCCGGTGCCAGGTACGGCGCGGCAGGTTCACAGTTTCCACTTCGGCCCCGAACAGGCCGGGGGCAAGATCTATATCCAGTCGTCGCTGCATGCCGATGAGCTGCCGGGCATGTTGGTGGCCTGGCATTTGAAGGTACGCTTGGCTGAGCTGGCTGCCGCCGGGCGCCTGCGCAGTGAAATCGTGCTGGTGCCCGTGGCCAATCCGCTGGGCCTGGAACAGGTGCTGATGGATATCCCGCTGGGCCGTTACGAGCTGGAGAGCGGGCAGAATTTCAATCGCCTGTTTATCGACCTCGGTGAAGCGGTGGGTAACCAGGTCGAGGAATTGCTCGGCAATGACCCGCAGCACAATGCGCGGTTGATCCGCGCGGCACTGTCCGCAGCCCTGGCGGAGCAAACCGCGCAGACGCAATTGCAGTCCCTGCGCCTGGTGCTGCAACGCCTGGCGTGCGATGCCGATATGGTGCTGGACCTGCATTGCGACTTCGAAGCCGTGGCGCACCTGTACACCACGCCCGAAGCCTGGCCGCAGGTGGAGCCATTGGCGCGTTACATCGGCTCGGAAGCCAACTTGCTCGCCACCGATTCGGGTGGGCAATCCTTCGACGAGTGTTTCACCTTGGTCTGGTGGCAGTTGCAGCAACGCTTCGGCGAGCGCTTCCCGATTCCCCTGGGCAGCTTTTCGGTGACCGTCGAGTTGCGCGGCCAGGGTGATGTGAACCACGGCCTGGCCAGCCTCGATTGCCAGGCGATCATCGATTATCTGATCCACTTCGGCGCCATCGCGGGTGACGTCGCGCCGCTGCCCGACCTGCCCTACCCGGCCACGCCGCTGGCCGGCGTCGAGCCGGTCGCCACCCCCGTCGGCGGCCTGCTGGTGTTCAGCGCCCTGCCCGGCGAATACCTGGAAGCCGGGCAACTGATCGCCGAAATCATCGACCCCATTACTGATCGCGTAACGCCCGTGCACTGCCAGAAGGCCGGCCTGCTTTACGCCCGTTCGCTACGCCGCATGGCCACTGCCGGGATGGTCATTGGCCATGTCGCCGGTACCGAGGCCTACCGTAGCGGCTATCTACTTTCGCCTTGAGGATGCACGCCCCATGTACAAATTGACCGTTGAAGGCCTGCATAAACGCTATGGCGACAATGAGGTGCTCAAAGGTGTCTCGCTCAAGGCAAAGACCGGTGACGTGATCAGCCTGATCGGCGCCAGCGGCTCGGGCAAGAGCACCTTTTTGCGCTGCATCAATTTCCTGGAAACCCCCAACGACGGCGCCATGACCCTCGATGGCCAGCCGATCCGCATGGTCAGCGACCGCGACGGCATGCGCGTGGCCGACGATGCCGAGTTGCAGCGCCTGCGCACGCGGCTGGCCATGGTGTTCCAGCACTTCAATCTGTGGAGCCACATGAGCGTGCTCGAAAACATCACCATGGCCCCGCGCCGGGTGCTGGGTTGCAGCAAGAAGGACGCCGAGGACCGCGCCCGGCATTACCTGGAAAAGGTCGGCCTGCCCGCGCGCGTGGCCGATCAGTACCCGGCGTTTCTGTCCGGCGGCCAGCAGCAACGAGTGGCCATCGCCCGCGCCCTGGCGATGGAGCCCGAGGTGATGCTGTTTGACGAACCGACCTCGGCCCTCGACCCGGAGCTGGTGGGCGAAGTGTTGAAAGTGATCCAGGGCCTGGCCGAGGAAGGCCGCACCATGATCATGGTCACCCACGAAATGAGTTTTGCGCGCAAGGTGTCGAGCCAGGTGTTGTTCCTGCACCAGGGCCTGGTGGAAGAGCAAGGCGCGCCGGCGGATGTGCTGGGCAATCCGCAGAGCGCGCGTTTGCAGCAGTTCCTGAGTGGCAACTTGAAGTAAACCTTTGCGCGCACTGGAAGGTCTGTGGAATAGACCTTCCAGAGTGTCAACGGCCCCATGGCAAAACCTACTGACTACGCCAAGCAATGGTTTGCCGCCAAGGGTTGGAAGCCGTTCGCTTTTCAACGAGACGTGTGGACGGCGGTCAGGTGCGGCCAGTCGGGGCTGCTCCACGCCAGCACGGGCGCCGGTAAAACTTACGCCCTGTGGTTTGCGACCCTCAACCGCTTTGCCATCACGCGCCCACCCGCGACCGGTAAGCGCAATCCCCCTGCTGAACCGCTAAGCGTGCTGTGGATCACGCCGATGCGCGCCCTGGCCGCCGACACCGCCCGTGCCCTCGAAGCGCCGCTGGAGGCGCTACAGATTCCGTGGAGCGTCGGCCTGCGCACCGGCGATACCAGCAGCAGCGAACGCGCCCGCCAGACCCGGCGCCAGCCGACCGCACTGGTCACCACCCCGGAAAGCCTGACCCTGATGCTCGCCCGTGCCGACAGCGAAACGAGCCTGGCGCACCTGCGCATGGTCATCGTGGATGAATGGCATGAATTGATCGGCAACAAGCGCGGCGTGCAGTTGCAACTGGCGCTGGCGCGGCTGCGACGCTGGCATCCGGAACTGATGGTGTGGGGCATTTCTGCCACGCTGGGCAATCAATCCCACGCCTTGGAGGTGTTGGTACCACAGGGCGGCGGGATTAATGTGCAGGGGCAAACAGCCAAGCAGCTGGACGTCGACACCTTGCTGCCACCGCACGCCGAACGTTTTCCCTGGGCTGGGCATATCGGCCTGAAAATGTTGCCTCAGGTGGTGGCGCAAATAGACGTCAGCAGCAGTTGCCTGGTGTTTACCAATACGCGAGCGCAGTCGGAAATCTGGTTCCAGGCGCTGCTGGATGCGCGCCCCGATTGGGCCGGGGTGATTGCGCTGCACCATGGTTCCCTGTCGCGGGAAACCCGAGACTGGGTAGAACGGGCGTTGAAAGACGGCCAGCTCAAGGCAGTGGTCTGCACCTCCAGCCTGGACCTGGGGGTGGATTTTTTACCGGTGGAGCGCGTGTTGCAGATTGGCTCGGCCAAAGGCGTCGCACGCCTGATGCAGCGCGCCGGGCGCTCGGGGCATGCGCCAGGTCGGCCGTCGCGAGTGACGCTGGTGCCGACCCATAGCCTGGAGCTGCTGGAAGCGGCGGCGGCCCAGGACGCAATTGCCCAGCGCCGTATTGAAGCGCGGGAGTCGCCTTACAAGCCATTGGATGTGCTCGTACAACACTTGGTGAGCATGGCATTGGGTGGTGGCTTTACGCCGGATGCGCTGCTGGAAGAGGTACGCAGTACCTGGGCTTATCGCGACCTCAGCAAAGAGGAGTGGGCCTGGGCGCTGGGATTTGTGCGGCATGGCGGTCTGTCCCTGACCGCCTATCCCGATTACCGCCGCGTGGAACCCGATGAACAGGGCATCTGGCGTGTCCCTGATGCACGCCTGGCACGACGCCATCGCCTGAGCGTGGGCACTATCGTCGGCGACGCCAGCATCCAGCTGAAATTCTGGAGTAAAGCCGGCGGTGGCAAGAACCTGGGCACTGTCGAGGAAGGCTTTATTGCACGGCTCAAGCCGGGTGATGGCTTTCTGTTTGGCGGACGCTTGCTTGAGCTGGTCCGCGTGGAAAACATGACCGCATATGTACGCCGCAGCAGCGCGAAAAAGGCCGCCGTACCGCGCTGGAATGGCGGGCGCATGCCGCTCTCCAACGAGCTGGCACAGGCCGTGGTGGCACGCTTTGATGCGGCGGCCCACGGGCACTTTGACGGCCCTGAAATGCGCGCGGTGCAACCTTTGCTACAGACGCAGTTGCACTGGTCCGGCCTGCCGATGCGAGGATGCTTACTGGTCGAGGTACTGAAATCCCGGGAGGGCTGGCACTTGTTCCTCTACCCATTCGGCGGGCGCCAGGTGCACCAGGGGTTGGCCAGTTTGCTGGCGTGGCGGGTCAGCCAAGGGCAACCGGTGACCTTCTCGATTGCGGTGAACGACTACGGGTTGGAACTACTGAGTGCTACCGCGGTGGATTGGCCCGCATTGTTAAACACTGCATTGCTCAGTCCCGAGAATCTGTTACACGACGTGGCCGCCAGCCTGAATGCCGGTGAGTTGGCCAAGCGCCGTTTTCGTGAGATCGCCCGCATCGCCGGGCTGGTATTTGCCGGTTACCCCGGCGCGCCAAAAAGCATGCGGCAGGTACAGGCGTCCAGCGGGTTGTTCTTCGAGGTGTTCAAACAATATGACCCACAGAACCTTCTGCTGACCCAGGCTGGGGAAGAAGTCCTGCGCGACGAGCTGGATATTCGGCGACTGGAAGAAACCTTGCGTCATCTGTCGACACTGGAACTGGATGTGCACCTGATCGAACGCCCTACGCCACTCGCGTTCCCCTTGCTGGTGGAGCGGATGCGCGAAAGCATGAGCTCGGAAAAGCTCTCGGCGCGCATCGCGCGGATGGTCAAGGACCTGGAAAAGGTCGCGGATAACGGGAAGCGCTGATGCATTGTTCACTGACACTTGAAGGCGAAGAGCTGTGGTTGCTGGCGGACAAGGCGATGTACTGGCCTGCACGCCGCTGCCTGTTGATTGCCGATGCGCATTTTGGCAAGGCGTCGGCTTACCGCAGCTTGGGCCAGCCCGTGCCACAGGGCACCACCACGGCGAATCTTGAGCGACTGGATCGATTGCTGGCGGCGTATGTATGCAACCAGGTGGTCTTTCTCGGGGATTTTCTGCACGGCCCCGGATCGCATGCCAGTAGCACCTTGGGCGCCTTGCGCGCCTGGCGTGACCGTCATGCTGGCCTGCCCCTTACCTTGATTCGCGGCAACCACGACAAACGCGCGGGCGACCCGCCAGCGGACTTGAGCATTGAAGTGGTGCCCGAGCCGCTGCTGATGGGGCCCTTTGCCCTGCAACACGAACCGCACGCCCATGCCAGCCACCATGTACTCGCGGGGCATGTGCATCCGGTGTATCGCTTGCGCGGCAAGGGCCGGCAGAGCTTGCGCCTGCCGTGCTTCCAGATCGGCACGCGGGTCAGCCTGCTGCCGGCGTTTGGCGCGTTTACCGGGGGGCATGGGGTGGAACAGGACAATGACCGCCGAATCTATGTGATTGGCGATCATGAAGTCTGGCCGCTGGGCTAGCTGTCAGGCAACGGGAGCGGGAGGCGGCTCGTCCGGCAGGGTTGGAACGCCTTGCTCATCGGGCTGATCGGGTTGACCTGGGGCGGGATCAGGGTCCGGCTGCCCCGGCACACCCCCCTCGAAGGTTGGATTGGCCATCAGGGACCAGGCCATAACACCAATCTGGTTGGGTTCAAGTCGGGCCAGTTCGGCGCTGATTCGCGGGTCGAGCTTCATAGGGGGACTCCTCAAGCGTGGCTCGGGGCGTTGTGCACGCACCGAGGCAGTACACCCAATAGAGTGCCTGCCCGCTGACAAATTCCCTTTACATGTAAGACCTTTCGATCAAGCGCGTGGGAGGGTGACGCCGCGCTGGCCCTGGTACTTGCCTGCACGGTCTTTATAGGACACTTCACACGCTTCGTCGGACTGCAGGAACAGCATTTGCGCCACACCTTCGTTGGCATAGATCTTCGCCGGCAAGGTGGTGGTGTTGGAGAACTCCAGGGTCACGTGGCCTTCCCACTCGGGCTCAAGCGGCGTCACGTTGACGATAATGCCGCAACGCGCGTAGGTGCTCTTGCCCAGGCAGATGGTCAGTACGTCCCGGGGGATGCGGAAGAACTCCACGGTGCGCGCCAGGGCGAAGGAGTTTGGCGGAATGATGCACACGTCGCTCTTGACGTCGACGAAGCTCTTTTCGTCAAAGTTCTTCGGATCGACGATCGCCGAGTTGATGTTGGTGAACACCTTGAACTCATCGGCGCAGCGCACGTCGTAGCCGTAGCTGGAAACACCGTACGAAATCACAGGGCTATCGCCTTCGCCACGGATCTGGCGCTCAACAAAGGGCTCGATCATGCCGTGCTCTTGCGCCATGCGGCGAATCCACTTGTCCGATTTGATGCTCATGGCGGGTGTCCTGAATAGCGAGGTGGAAAAATTCTGTTGGGCATCTTACCGGGGCCGGCGTTGGGGTTCAAAGGGCGTGGGGCTTTTCTTGACGACAGGCCTGCCTGCTATAAGCCGCAGCCAGCGGGGCCGGGACCCTGCTTGTGGCGACCAGTGGCGATAAATACCACCGCCAGTCACGAAAATAGAGAAACCTTCGGAAATACCATTGGCACGTTCCGGAAAAAGGGTTAAGGTGGCGCCACTGTGCTGCTTGTGTCACTGAGAATCTCTACACGATATGTTGAATTTCGATCCAACCATCTCCAAGAATTTTTCCTGCTCTTTGCACTCAGTCTCGGCCAGGGCTTTTCCTGAGTCGCAGTTAACTTTGTCCAAGGAGATACACCATGTCTAATCGCCAAACTGGTACCGTTAAGTGGTTCAACGATGAAAAAGGCTTCGGCTTCATCACTCCACAATCCGGTGACGACCTGTTCGTTCACTTCAAAGCTATCCAATCCGACGGCTTCAAAAGCCTGAAAGAAGGCCAACAGGTTTCTTTCATCGCTACCCGCGGTCAGAAAGGCATGCAAGCTGAGGAAGTTCAAGTTATCTAACTTGTACTGACTTAGTCGAAAAAACCCCGCCCTTAAAAGCGGGGTTTTTTTATGCCGATCGTTCCCACGCTCTGCGTGGTAATGCCTCCTGTGACGCTCCGCGTCACGCTTGGGGACGCAGAGCGTCCGGGGCAGCATTCCCACGCGGAGCGTGGGAACGATCAACAGCAAAACGCCCGGCGCATTCCCATGCACCGGGCGTTTTGTCATAGCTGTCTTTATCGATCGTTATTGAAACAACGACTCACTCGACAAGCCATTCTTCTCCAGGATCTCACGCAAGCGCTTGAGCCCTTCCACCTGGATCTGCCGCACCCGCTCACGGGTCAGGCCGATCTCCAGGCCGACATCCTCCAGGGTGCTGCTCTCATGGCCGCGCAGGCCGAAGCGGCGGATCACCACCTCACGCTGCTTGTCCGTAAGCTCAGATAGCCACTGGTCAATGCTTTGGGACAGATCATCGTCCTGCAGCAGTTCACAAGGATCTGTAGGGCGATCATCTGTAAGGGTGTCCAGCAGGGTTTTATCCGAGTCCGGACCCAGCGAGACATCGACCGAAGACACACGCTCGTTCAAGCCGAGCATGCGCTTGACCTCCCCTACCGGTTTCTCCAGCAGGTTGGCGATTTCTTCGGGCGAAGGTTCATGATCGAGTTTCTGGGTAAGCTCACGCGCCGCCCGCAGGTAGACGTTGAGCTCCTTGACCACATGGATCGGCAACCGGATCGTCCGGGTCTGATTCATGATCGCCCGTTCGATGGTCTGACGAATCCACCAGGTGGCGTAGGTCGAAAAGCGGAAGCCCCGCTCAGGGTCGAACTTCTCCACAGCCCGGATCAAGCCGAGGTTGCCCTCCTCGATCAGGTCCAACAGGGACAGCCCACGATTGACGTAGCGTCGGGCGATTTTCACCACCAGGCGCAGGTTGCTTTCAATCATGCGCTTGCGCCCGGCCGGATCGCCCTTTTGCGACAAGCGCGCAAAATGGACTTCTTCTTCGGGAGTGAGCAGAGGGGAAAAACCGATTTCATTGAGGTACAGCTGGGTCGCATCGAGCGCCCGCGTGTAATCAATGTATTTGTGTTGCTTCAACGCGGTGGAGTTCTTGGATTTGGTGCGAACTGAAGGTGTTGCAGGTCCCTCATTCGACATCGATTCCTCAGCGATACCGGTCTCCATAAGGAGAACCTCATCGTCGATGTCAAACTCCGGCGCTTCTTTACTGAGAGCCATTGTTATAGTCCTTTGGTGAGTTCGACCTCAAGCTCAAGCGTCGCCTTTATCCTTGGCAACACTGGAGCCTGTTCCTTCTACGTGAGGGAACAGGCTGACAACAAATCAACGACGGGGTAGGAATTGCAGCGGATCTACAGGTTTCCCTTGGCGGCGAATCTCAAAGTGCAGTTTCACCCGGTCTGTACCAGTTGACCCCATTTCGGCAATTGTCTGTCCGACTTTGACCTGCTGCCCCTCCCGAACCAACAGCCTGCGGTTATGTCCGTAGGCACTGACGTAGGTATCGCTGTGCTTGATGATGACCAGCTCGCCGTAGCCCCGTAAACCACTCCCGGCGTACACCACTGTCCCATCAGACGCAGCTAAAACAGGCTGTCCCAAATCCCCGGCGATATCAATGCCTTTATTCAAACTACCGTTTGAAGAGAATTTTCCAATAAGCACTCCGTTTGAGGGCCATCCCCAACCCGTCGGCGCAGGTCCGGCAGGTGGCAGTGACGCAGGTGCAGGCTTGCTCGCAACCGTAGGCGCGGCGGTGCCTGCAGGCCGGGTGATGATGGTGGTTTTGCTCGAAGACGACGGCGAAGACGTGCTGTTTGTGACCACGGCCGCAGGCGTTGAACCGGTGCGCCCATCAAAGCGAATCGTCTGACCCGGATGTATCGTGTATGGCACAGGAATATTGTTACGAGCTGCGAGCGCCTTGTAGTCCCAGCCATAACGGAAGGCAATCGAGAACATCGTGTCGCCTTTGCGCACGACATATTGCCCGGTGGTCACCGTCGGTTTTTGCGGTACCGCACTATTGCGGTCAACCACCCGTGCGCCGCTGCTTGGCGAGCTGGAACACCCCACCAACAAGGAACTCAAGACAAGGCCAAGCACCAGTCGCTGAAAGCTTGTTTTACTCATACGCTGCGCAAGACCTGTGAGACTCACCCGCCGCTCCCTTATATGGTGGCTGAACATGAATGCCTGTATCAGGCTTGAAATATGACGCAAGTATAACTGGGCATTGGCTTTTTACCGGCACACGACTGAAACGAAAAATTCATCATGTTTAATCCCGATCACCCATCATGTTGACTCTGTAGACCCCGGCGTAAGACACATCCTCGCCAACAGAATTCACTGCCGGCGCACAAATGATCAGGCCAGCGGGCCATTAAGCAGCGGGACGAAGCGCACAGCGCCCAGCACATGCCGTGAAAAACCTTCGTCTTCGCGGATGATGAGCATCAATTGTTGCACTTCGCCGGAGCCCACCGGGATCACCAACCGACCACCCGGGGCCAATTGATCGAGCAACGCTTGGGGAACATCAGTGGCCACGGCGGTAACGATAATGCCGTTGTAAGGTGCCAGCGCCGGCCAACCCTCCCAACCATCGCCCCAGCGGAACACCACGTTACGCAGATTCAACTCGGCCAGGCGCTCTTTGGCGCGGTCCTGCAGGACCTTGATGCGCTCCACCGAAAACACCCGTTCCACCAACTGTGACAGCACCGCTGTCTGGTAGCCCGAGCCGGTGCCGATCTCCAGCACCTTGTCCAGTGGCCCCGCCGCCAGCAGCAACTCGCTCATGCGCGCGACCATGTACGGCTGGGAAATGGTCTGGTTATGGCCAATGGGTAGCGCCGTGTCTTCATAGGCGCGATGCGCCAAGGCCTCATCGACAAACAAGTGCCGAGGCGTACGCCGGATCACTTCCAACACCTGGGCGTTGGACAGCCCCTCTTCGTACAGGCGCTGGATCAAACGCTCACGGGTACGCTGGGAGGTCATTCCGATGCCCCGGCGCAGCAGGTCGTCTTGTTCGCGGCCCATCAGTTCAGCGCCTCCAGCCAGCCATCGAGGCTACTGAAGGCATCACTGAAGGTGCGATCAAGTTGCAACGGGGTAATCGACACATAACCTTGCATCACCGCATGAAAGTCAGTGCCCGGGCCGCCGTCTTCGGCATCGCCGGCGGCGGCGATCCAATAACCTTCCTTGCCACGCGGGTCGACCACCTTCAACGGCGCTGCCGCACGGGCACGGTGGCCCAGGCGCGTCAGCTGGATGCCACGGATGTGGTCGAGGGGCAAATTGGGAATATTGACGTTGAGCACCGTACGCGGCGGCAGGTCCAGGGAGCCGTGGGCCTCGACCAGCTTGCGCGCAAAATAGGCCGCGGTCGGCAGATTGTCCAATTGGCGCGAAGCCAACGAGAAGGCGAACGAAGTACGGCCGAGGAAGCGCCCCTCAAGGGCCGCCGCCACCGTACCGGAATACAGCACATCGTCACCCAGGTTGGCGCCGAGGTTGATGCCCGACACCACCAGGTCCGGCTCGCGATCCAACAGGCTGTTGATCGCCAGATGGACGCAGTCGGTGGGGGTGCCGTTCACGCTGATAAAGCCGTTGGCCAGAACCTGCGGGTGCAGTGGACGGTCGAGCGTCAGCGAACTGCTGGCGCCGCTCTTGTCCTGGTCGGGGGCAACCACCACGCACTCGGCGTAATCTTCCAGCGCAGCATAGAGCGCGGCAAGACCGGGTGCGGTGGCACCGTCATCGTTTGATATCAGAATACGCATGGGCTGTCCGTCTGCCCCACCGGCACCAGATCAACAAGCTCGCGCACCAAGACAGTGGCGAAGCATCCGGCCGGCAGGACGAATTCCAATTGCAGAATGTCAGGCCCGGGATAATGCCACGTCAACCCGCCAATGGGCAGTCGCAGAATGCGACGCTCCTGGCTCATGCCCGCATTCACCAGCCAATCGCGCAGCTCGGCTTCGCTGGCGGCGACGGCCTGTTCCAGTGCATGGGTTGCGCCGCTGGCGGGCGAATCGCCCTCCCCCCATTGCGGCCCCGTCGGGTGCAGGTCGAGGATCGCCAGGCGCGGGTCGCTGCATTCAGCCTCGCCGGCCGGGAAAAAGCTGCGACTGTCGGTAAACGCCAGCAGGTCACCGACTTGGGCGCGCTGCCAGGAGCCGTCGGCAACACGGGCCGCCAACACCTTGTTGAAGAGGAAACTGCGCGCGGTGGACAACAGCCGCGAACGCACATTGCGCTGCTCCGGCAAGGCCTTGCGCGCCGCCCACTCACGGGCATCAACCACGTTGCCGCCGTTGTGGCCAAAACGCTGGGCGCCGAAATAGTTGGGAATGCCGTGCTGGGCAATCAGTTGCAACCGCGCGTCGATGGCCGCGGTATCACCGGCCAATTGGGTCAGGCGCAAGGTGAAGCCGTTCGCCGAATGCGCGCCACGTTGCAACTTGCGCTTGTGGCGGGCCATCTTGAGGATCTTGAGCGTGTCGTTTTCCGCACCGCTCATGTCTGGATCAGCCTTGCCCGGCAACTGCACGCTGAACCACTGGCGCGTCAGCGCCTGGCGATCCTTGAGCCCGGCATAGCTGACGGTACGCAACGGCACGCCAGCGGCCTTGGCGATGCGTCGCGCGGCTTCTTCGGTATTGAGGCCACGTTTCTCGACCCACAACCACAGGTGCTCGCCATCGCCGGTCAACGGGATGTCCAGCACTTCATCGACCTGGAAATCTTCAGCAGTGGCCTTCAGCACGGCACTGCCCAACGCCTCGCCATAGGCCCGTGGGCCCAACAGTTGCAGGTCGTTCATGCGCGCAGCAACAAGGCGACGGAGTGCACCGCAATGCCCTCTTCACGACCGGTAAACCCGAGCTTTTCGGTGGTGGTGGCTTTCACGTTCACTTGATCCAATTCTATTTGCAGATCCGCGGCAATCAGCGCGCGCATCGATTCGATATGGGGGGCCATTTTCGGCGCCTGGGCCACGATGGTGTTATCGACGTTGCCGACTTTCCAGCCCTTGGCGTGGATCAGGCCTACAACGTGGCGCAACAGGACGCGACTGTCCGCACCCTTGAAGGTGGGATCGGTGTCTGGAAAATGTTTGCCGATATCACCCAACGCCGCTGCGCCGAGCAAGGCATCGCTCAAGGCATGCAACACAACGTCGCCGTCGGAATGAGCCAGCAACCCATGGTGGTGTGCAATGCGCACGCCACCCAAGGTGATGAAGTCGCCCTCAGCGAAACGGTGCACATCGTAGCCGTGGCCAATACGCATAAAAAAACGCCCCGATTTAATTCAGGGCGTGATTCTACCTACTTTTGCCACACATTAACCGAGCAAAGCACGGCCATGATGTCGCAAATGTTCTTCGATGAAGCTAGCGATAAAGAAGTAGCTGTGGTCGTAGCCAGGTTGCAGGCGCAGTTCCAGCGGATGACCGGCCGCCTTCGCCGCTTGCTGCAAGGCTTCGGGCTTGAGCTGCACGGCGAGGAAGTCGTCGCGGTCACCCTGATCCACCAGCAATGGCAGCTTTTCCGAGGCTTCGCTGATCAGCACGCAAGCGTCCCACTCACGCCACTTCGAGCGTTCTTCCCCCAGGTAACGGGAGAAGGCTTTCTGGCCCCACGGGCAATCCATCGGGTTGTTGATCGGCGAAAACGCCGACACCGACAGGTAACGCCCAGGATTGCGCAACGCACACACCAACGCGCCATGGCCGCCCATGGAATGGCCGCTGATGCCGCGCTTATCCGAAGCCGGGAAATGCGCTTCGACCAACGCCGGCAATTCCTGCACCACGTAGTCATGCATCCGATAGTGCTTGGCCCAGGGTTCCTGGGTGGCATTCAGATAGAAGCCCGCGCCCAGGCCAAAATCCCAGGCGTTGTCCGGGTCGCCCGGCACACCCGGGCCACGTGGGCTGGTGTCCGGCGCGACGATGATCAGCCCCAGCTCGGCGGCCATGCGCTGGGCACCGGCCTTCTGCATGAAGTTCTCATCGGTGCAGGTCAGGCCCGACAGCCAGTACAGCACTGGCAACTTGCCGCCCTGCTCCGCTTGCGGCGGCAGGTAGACGGCAAAGGTCATGTCGCAACCGAGCACATCGGAGTGATGCTTGTAGCGTTTATGCCAGCCGCCAAAGCTTTTCTGGCACGACAGGTTTTCCAGACTCATGGCCGACCTCAGAAGTGGATGACGGTGCGGATGCTCTTGCCTTCGTGCATCAGGTCAAACGCTTTGTTGATATCTTCCAGGCCCATGGTGTGGGTGATGAAGGTGTCCAGCGGGATCTCGCCGGTCTGGGCCATTTCCACGTAGCTTGGCAATTCAGTACGACCGCGCACGCCGCCGAAGGCCGAACCACGCCAGACGCGACCGGTCACCAACTGGAACGGGCGCGTGGAAATTTCCTGGCCAGCACCGGCCACGCCGATGATCACCGACTCACCCCAGCCTTTATGGCAGCACTCAAGGGCGGCACGCATCAGTTGCACGTTGCCGATGCACTCGAAGGAAAAGTCCACGCCGCCGTCAGTCAAATCGACAATCACATCCTGAATTGGGCGGTCGTAGTCTTTCGGGTTGATGCAGTCAGTGGCGCCCAGTTGCTTGGCGATTTCGAACTTGGCCGGGTTGATGTCGATGGCAATGATGCGGCCAGCCTTGGCTTTTACCGCGCCGATGATGGCCGACAGGCCGATACCGCCGAGGCCGAAGATGGCCACGGTGTCGCCCGGCTTGACCTTGGCCGTGTTGATCACTGCACCGATACCGGTGGTGACGCCACACCCCAGCAAGCAGACTTTTTCCAGCGGTGCTTCTTTAGGAATCTTGGCCACGGAAATTTCCGGCAGCACGGTGTACTCGGAGAAGGTCGAGGTGCCCATGTAGTGGAAAATCGGCTGACCTTTGTAGGAGAAACGCGTGGTGCCATCCGGCATCAAGCCTTTGCCCTGTGTGGAACGGATGGCCTGGCACAGGTTGGTCTTGCCCGACAGGCAGAATTTGCACTTGCCGCATTCCGGGGTGTACAGCGGGATCACGTGGTCGCCGACCGCTACCGAAGTCACGCCCTCGCCAATCGCTTCAACCACTGCACCACCTTCGTGACCGAGGATCGACGGGAAGATGCCTTCCGGGTCCGCGCCCGACAGGGTGTAGGCGTCGGTGTGGCACACGCCGGACGCGACCACGCGCAACAGCACTTCACCAGCCTTGGGCATAGCGACATCCACTTCAACGATTTCAAGAGGTTTCTTGGCTTCGAAGGCTACGGCGGCACGGGACTTGATCATCCGGGTTTCTCCATGGAGTTAAAAACTGAGGCGCAGAGTGTAAAACATGGCTGAGTGATGAATAATCCAGGCAAAAGCAAAACATTATTGCTACACAGGGATAATCAAAATGTTGGAAAACCGCTGGGAAGGCATCGATGAGTTCGTCGCCGTCGCCGAGTGCAGCCAGTTCACAGCGGCCGCCGAGCGGCTGGGTGTGTCGTCGTCCCATATCAGCCGGCAAGTGGCGCGCCTGGAAGAGCGGCTGCAAACGCGCTTGCTCTATCGCAGCACGCGCAAGGTCACCCTGACTGAAGCGGGCCAGACGTTCCTGCAGCATTGCCAACGTTTGCAGGACGGTCGCGAAGAGGCCCTGCGCGCGGTCGGTGACCTCACCAGCGAGCCCAAGGGCATGTTGCGCATGACCTGCGCCGTGGCCTACGGCGAGCGGTTTATCGTGCCGTTGGTGACGCGGTTCATGGCGTTGTATCCGCAATTGCGTGTGGATATAGAGCTAAGCAATCGCCAACTGGACCTGGTGCACGAAGGCCTCGACCTGGCGATTCGCCTCGGGCGCCTGCAGGATTCGCGCATGGTCGCCAGCCGCCTGGCACCGCGACGCATGTATGTGTGTGCATCACCGTCCTACTTGGCGCGGTATGGTCGGCCACATAGCTTGTCGGAATTGAGTCGGCATAACTGCCTGATTGGTAGCTCGGACATCTGGCAACTGGCCCAGGACGGGCGGGAGTTTGCCCAGCGCGTGCAGGGAAACTGGCGCTGTAACAGTGGGCAGGCGGTGCTGGATGCGGCGCTGCAAGGCGTCGGGTTGTGCCAGTTGCCGGATTATTACGTGCTGGAACATCTGCACAGTGGTGCGCTGGTGTCGTTGCTGGAGGCGCATCAGCCACCGAATACGGCGGTGTGGGCGCTGTATCCGCAGCAGCGGCATTTGTCGCCCAAGGTTAGGAAGCTGGTGGACTTTTTGAAGGCGGGGTTGGCGCAAAGGCCGGAGTACAGCCAGTGATTATGGGTTGTGTGTGCCGGCCTCATCGCAGGCAAGCCTGCTCCCACCTTTGACCGTATTCCTACAGGATAAACGCGGTCCAATGTGGGAGCTGGCTTGCCTGCGACGAAGTCGACCCGGTGCAGCTGACTACCGCCGGTTAGCCCACCGCAACCGCAACCACTCGAGATCTTCAGGCCGGGTCACCTTGATATTGTCCGAACGCCCTTCAATCAAGCGCGGCGCCTGGCCGGACCATTCCATCGCCGAGGCTTCGTCGGTGATCACCGCATCCGCCACCAAACTATCGGCCAACGCGCGGTGCAACGCACCGAGGCGGAACATTTGTGGCGTGTAGGCTTGCCAGATCAAGCTGCGATCAACGGTTTCCACCACCCGCCCGTGCTTGTCGACGCGCTTGAGCGTATCGCGGGCCGGCACGGCCAACAGGCCGCCGACGGGGTCATCGGCCAGTTCCATCAGCAACTTATCGAGATCATCGCGACTCAGGTTAGGTCGCGCCGCATCGTGTACCAACACCCAATCATCGTCACTGGCGCCCAGGGCATTCAATTGCAGCAACGCATTGAGCACCGAACCCGAGCGCTCGGCACCACCGTCGGCACGCTGGATGCGCGGGTCAGCAGCACAGGCCAGGCTGGGCCAGTAGGGATCATCAGAAGCAAGACTGACCACCAGGCCCTTGAGCGTTGGATGGTCGAGAAAACAGCCAAGGCTGTGTTCGAGAATTGTGCGCCCGCCCAATTGCAAATATTGCTTGGGACGGTCCGCGGCCATACGGGCACCGACGCCCGCGGCAGGAATCACGGCCCAGAAGGCCGGCAAAACGGTACTCATTGGGCCAACTGGTAGAGGGTCTCGCCCTCCTTGACCATGCCCAACTCATGACGAGCCCGCTCTTCCACGGTCTCCGTGCCTTTTTTCAGCTCAAGCACTTCGGCATCGAGGACGCGGTTGCGCTCCAGCAGGATTTCATTTTCGGCGTGCTGTGCAGCAATTTGCTCGGTCAGGTCTTTTACCTGCGCAAAGCTGCCATTCCCCACCCATAGGCGGTACTGCAGGCCAGCCAGCAACAAGAGCAAGACGAGGAACAACCAATTGGGACTGCGCATCGAAATCCGGGTATCCAGTGAAAAAAGACAGCCATGCAAAACTTTTGCAGCAACTGATAGCACGAAGCCTGGAAGAACCAGGCTTGTGCTAGATAGCCATGAGATTAGCGTCGAAATCTACACTGTCGTGTTTTTTCCGACGCAATCCGCCGACTTTTTACCATTTACAGCTCAGCCGCGAAACTCATCGCGACCGTTGTACTTGGCTTTACCAGCCAGTTGCTCTTCGATACGCAGCAATTGGTTGTACTTGGAAACGCGATCGGAACGGCACAGGGAGCCGGTCTTGATCTGGCCCGCCGAAGTGCCCACGGCCAGGTCGGCAATGGTCGAATCTTCGGTTTCGCCGGAGCGGTGGGAGATCACGGCGGTGTAGCCCGCAGCCTTGGCCATCTGGATGGCTTCCAGGGTTTCGGTCAGGGTGCCGATCTGGTTGAACTTGATCAGGATCGAGTTGGCGATCTTCTTGTCGATGCCTTCTTTCAGGATCTTGGTGTTGGTCACGAACAAGTCGTCACCCACCAGCTGGATTTTCTCGCCGATCTTGTCGGTCAGGATTTTCCAACCGTCCCAGTCGGACTCGTCCAGGCCGTCTTCGATCGAGATGATCGGATAGCGCTGGGTCAGGCCCTTCAGGTATTCAGCAAAACCTTCGGAGTTGAACACCTGGCCTTCGCCGGACAGGTTGTATTTACCGTCTTCGTAGAACTCGCTGGCCGCGCAGTCCAGGGCCAGGGTCACGTCGGTGCCCAGCTTGTAGCCAGCGTTGGCCACGGCTTCGGAGATCACTTTCAGCGCATCTTCGTTGGACGCCAGGTTCGGTGCGAAACCACCTTCGTCACCCACGGCAGTGCTCAGGCCACGGGCCTTCAGCACGGCTTTCAGGTGATGGAAAATCTCGGTGCCCATGCGCAGGCCTTCGGAGAAGGACTTGGCGCCAACCGGCTGCACCATGAATTCCTGGATATCGACGTTGTTATCGGCGTGCTCACCACCGTTGATGATGTTCATCATCGGCACCGGCATCGAGTAGACACCCGGCGTGCCGTTCAGGTTGGCGATGTGGGCGTACAGCGGCAGGTCCTGGTCCTGGGCAGCAGCCTTGGCCGCAGCCAGGGATACGGCGAGGATGGCGTTGGCGCCCAGGCTGCCTTTGTTTTCGGTGCCGTCGAGCTTGATCATTGCCAGGTCGAGGGCTTTCTGGTCAACCGGGTCTTTACCCAGCAGCAGGTCGCGGATCGGGCCGTTGATGTTGGCTACAGCCTTGAGTACACCTTTGCCCAGGTAACGGCTCTTGTCGCCATCACGCAGTTCCAGCGCTTCGCGCGAACCGGTAGACGCACCGGACGGCGCACAGGCGCTGCCAGTGATGCCATTATCGAGAAGCACGTCGGCTTCGACGGTGGGGTTGCCACGGGAGTCGAGAACTTCACGACCTTTGATGTCGACGATTTTTGCCATTGTTGTAAACACTCCAAAGTTGACGAAAACGACGCAGCTGAAGGAAAACTTTTGACCGACCGCAAGGGTGGAACAACGGGGCAGGCTTGCAGGCGACAAGGCTCAGGCCCGGGGGCCTGAGCATTTAGCGTGGGATACTTTACCGGAGAAACGCGGCTTACGCGGTCTCTACCGTCGGAAAACTCTTGACCAGTTCGTCCAACTGCTTGAGCTGGGCCAGGAACGGCTCCAGCTTGTCCAGGCGCAGGGCGCACGGGCCGTCGCACTTGGCGTTGTCCGGGTCCGGGTGGGCTTCGAGGAACAGGCCCGCCAGGGACTGGCTGATGCCGGCCTTGGCCAGGTCCAGCACCTGGGCACGGCGCCCGCCAGCGGAATCGGCACGACCACCGGGCATTTGCAGCGCGTGGGTCACGTCGAAGAACACCGGGTATTCGAACTGTTTCATGATGCCGAAACCGAGCATGTCCACCACGAGGTTGTTGTAGCCGAAGCTCGAACCACGCTCGCAGAGGATCAACTGGTCGTTACCCGCTTCCACGCACTTGTTCAGGATGTGTTTCATCTCCTGGGGTGCGAGGAACTGGGCTTTCTTGATATTGATCACAGCGCCGGTCTTGGCCATCGCGACAACCAGGTCGGTCTGGCGCGACAGGAAGGCCGGCAACTGGATGATGTCGCACACCTCGGCGACCACGGCAGCCTGCTCAGGCTCGTGGACGTCGGTGATGATCGGCACGCCGAAGGCTTGCTTGATGTCCTGGAAGATCCGCATGCCTTCTTCAAGGCCCGGGCCGCGATAGGAGGTCACGGACGAACGGTTGGCCTTGTCGAAGCTGGCCTTGAACACGTAAGGGATACCGAGTTTCTCGGTGACCTTGACGTACTCTTCACAGACCTGCATCGCCATGTCGCGGCTTTCCAGCACGTTCATGCCGCCGAACAGCACCATGGGCTTGTCGTTGGCAATCTCGATGTCGCCGACGCGAATGATCTTCTGGGCCATCAGGGTTACGCCTTCTTCTGGTGTTGCGTCAATGCGGCCTTGACGAAACCGCTGAACAACGGGTGACCGTCGCGCGGCGTCGAGGTGAACTCCGGGTGGAACTGGCAAGCGACGAACCATGGATGATCCGGTGCTTCAACCACTTCAACCAAAGCGCCATCACCGGAGCGACCGGAGATTTTCAGGCCAGCCTCTTTGATTTGCGGCAGCAGGTTGTTGTTCACTTCGTAGCGGTGACGGTGACGCTCGACGATCACGTCCTTGCCGTAGCAATCGTGAACCAGCGAGCCCGGCTCCAGCAGGCAGTCTTGCGCGCCAAGGCGCATGGTGCCGCCCAGGTCGGAGGCTTCGGTACGGGTCTCGACCGCGCCGGTGGCATCTTCCCACTCGGTGATCAGGCCCACGACCGGGTGGCCGCTCTTGCTGTCGAACTCGGTGGAGTTGGCGTCTTTCCAGCCCAGCACGTTACGGGCGAACTCGATAACGGCCACTTGCATGCCCAGGCAGATACCCAGGTACGGTACCTTGTTTTCACGAGCGTACTGCACCGCAGTGATCTTGCCTTCCACGCCACGCAGGCCGAAACCGCCTGGCACGAGGATCGCATCCACACCTTCGAGCAAGGCAGTGCCTTGGTTCTCGATGTCTTCGGAGTCGATGTAGCGCAGGTTGACCTTGGTACGGTTGCTGATACCGGCGTGGCTCATCGCTTCGATCAGCGACTTGTACGCGTCCAGCAGTTCCATGTACTTGCCGACCATGGCGATGGTGACTTCGTGCTCAGGGTTGAGCTTGGCGTCAACCACGGCTTCCCACTCGGACAGGTCCGCGCCGTTGCATTGCAGGCCGAAACGCTCGACCACAAAATCGTCCAGGCCTTGCGAATGCAGGATGCCCGGGATCTTGTAGATGGTGTCGGCGTCTTCCAGCGCGATCACCGCACGTTCTTCAACGTTGGTGAATTGCGCGATCTTGCGACGCGAGGAGATGTCGATCGGGTGATCGGAGCGGCACACCAGCACGTCCGGCTGCAGGCCGATGGAACGCAGTTCCTTGACCGAGTGCTGGGTAGGCTTGGTTTTGGTTTCGCCGGCGGTGGCGATGTACGGGACCAGGGTCAGGTGCATCAGCATCGCGCGCTTGGCGCCGACTTCGAAACGCAACTGGCGGATGGCTTCGAGGAACGGTTGGGATTCGATGTCACCCACGGTGCCACCAATCTCGACCATCGCCACGTCGGCATCGCCTGCACCCTTGATGATGCGGCGCTTGATTTCGTCGGTGATGTGCGGGATCACCTGGATGGTTGCACCCAGGTAGTCACCACGGCGCTCCTTGCGCAGCACGTGCTCGTAGACACGGCCGGTGGTGAAGTTGTTGTTCTGGGTCATGGTCGTGCGGATGAACCGCTCGTAGTGGCCCAGGTCCAGGTCGGTCTCGGCGCCGTCGTGGGTGACGAACACTTCACCGTGCTGGAACGGGCTCATGGTGCCCGGGTCAACGTTGATGTACGGGTCCAGCTTGAGCATGGTGACCTTAAGTCCCCGCGCCTCCAGGATGGCCGCCAATGAAGCCGATGCGATGCCTTTCCCCAATGAAGAAACAACACCGCCCGTGACGAATATGTAGCGCGTCATGAAAAACCCTAGAAGTCTGCGTTAAAGCGGTCCGAGCCGCCGGGGAAAGCGAAGAGAGGCCGAAGCCCCCGATCACCTGCATTAATCACAGTGCACCTTTCAAAAAAACCGCCGCGTTGTGACAGACCAGCAATGAAACACCGGTACGTTGATCGCTACACATTTTTTGGAATCGCCCAGCAAAGACTGCTTGGTAATCGGCAACTGCTGCGATTCAGGCGAATCCACAGAAGTTGTATCAAGAAGGGAGCGTAGTCTACCGGAAAGGCTCTATCAGCTCAAACCTTGATCGCACGTCTGTGGCATCCAATGTAATTGCCAGT
Organism: Pseudomonas sp. B611; assembly: GCF_055407965.1. NCBI lineage: Bacteria > Pseudomonadati > Pseudomonadota > Gammaproteobacteria > Pseudomonadales > Pseudomonadaceae > Pseudomonas > Pseudomonas sp. B611. The sequence continues at coordinate 649,124 of NZ_JBUZST010000001.1, read as the reverse complement.
CGCCCGTCGAGTCTGGCCATAGCCCAGCGAGGGTTGGCACCGCCAGCAATTGCCCGCCCTGATACAGCAGCGGCAATCTGCCACGCATGAAGCCTGGCAAGCCACCTTCGTTCAGCAGACGCTTCAAGTCACGCCGGCCTCGGCCGGGCACTTCGACGATTTCGCCGCCTTGACGATAGCGGATCTCCAGCGGGCCTTCGGGTGGCTTGCCGACAAATTCCAATCGACCATTGCCGAGTAACTCTAGTGGGTTTTGCGGTTGGGGCCAGCTTACCGATGCGTCGGAAAAATCCGACCAAGCGGCAGGCACCCACCAGATGCGCTCGGCGCAACGGTGCAGTTCGCCGTCGGCAAGGCGCCACAGCGGCTGCGCGTCACGCTTGGCATCACGCAGGGAATACCAACTGGCCCAGTGATCGCTGTCGGGTAGACGGGTCAGCGGGGTCAGCCAGTAACGCATGACGTTGCGCTGGCGAGCATCGGAAAGCTCGCGCAATGGCGCAAGCGCCAACGACGGCAGTGGCAGCCAAGGAAATGGCGACGGCTGATCGGCGGCATGCAGGTCGATCTGCGCCAGCTCATCAAGCAGGCCCTGGGCTTCGCCCAGGTGTTCGGCGGTGCGTGCAAGGCTGTTGACAGCTTGCGGCCAGCGCTCCGTCAGCAGCGGGAATACTCGCTGGCGCAGGTAATTGCGCGAAAACCGAGTGTCAGCGTTGGACGGATCTTCAATCCACGTGAGTTGATGTTCGTGGGCATAGGCTTGCAACTCAGCACGTGAGGCATCCAGCAGCGGTCGCACCAAATGCCCAGCCGCCAAGTCGCGATGTAAAGGCATCGCCGCCAACCCACGCACCCCTGCCCCGCGCAGCAGGCGAAACAGCAGGGTCTCGGCCTGATCGTCGCGATGCTGGCCGGTCAGCAACACCTCACCGGCGCCGACCACCTCGGCAAACGCCTGGTAACGCGCCTCACGAGCGGCACGTTCAAGGCTGGCGCCGGGCTGGACCTGTACGCCCATGACGCGCAGGGGCACGCCCAGGCGGTCGCAGATCGATTGGCAATGGCTTGGCCAGGCGTCGGCGGCAGCTTGCAGGCCGTGGTGGACATGGATGGCGTTGAGCGGCGGGAGGTGTTCGGTGCTGGCCAGGAGGTGCAGCAGGACAGTGGAATCAAGACCGCCGGAGAAAGCGATATGCCAGGCGGGGGCGTTGCGCCAGGGGGCCAGGGCTTGCAGGAGTTTGGCGGCTGAGGAAGGTGTCATGAAAAATACCGCCATCAATCTGGAATGCGATAACCCAGCATACACAAAGCAAATGTGGGAGCGGGCTTGCTCGCGAAGGCGGTGTGTCAGTCACTGTAAAGGTTGACTGATCCACCGCTTTCGCGAGCAAGCCCGCTCCCACATTTTAGTACTGCGTCAGCTTACAGGCCGTAGCTCATCAGACGCTCATAACGACGCTTCAACAGCGCTTCGTTATCCAGCTTCTTGAGCATCGCCAGTTGCGAGCCCAGTTCAGCACGGATGGTCGCAGCGGCAGCCGCCGGGTCGCGGTGAGCGCCGCCCAGTGGCTCGGCGATGACCTTGTCCACGATACCCAGGCCTTTGAGGCGATCGGCGGTGATGCCCATGGCTTCGGCAGCGTCCGGCGCCTTTTCTGCGGTTTTCCACAGGATCGAGGCGCAACCTTCCGGCGAGATCACCGCGTAGGTCGAGTACTGCAGCATGTTCAACTGGTCGCACACGCCGATGGCCAGTGCGCCGCCGGAACCACCTTCACCAATCACGGTGGCGATGATCGGGGTTTTCAGGCGGGACATCACGCGCAGGTTCCAGGCGATGGCTTCGCTCTGGTTGCGCTCTTCGGCGTCGATACCCGGGTAGGCGCCCGGGGTGTCGATGAAGGTCAGGATCGGCATCTTGAAGCGTTCGGCCATTTCCATCAGGCGGCAGGCCTTACGGTAGCCTTCCGGGCGCGGCATGCCGAAGTTGCGGCGAACTTTTTCGCGCACTTCACGGCCTTTCTGGTGACCGATGACCATTACCGGCTGGTCGTCCAGGCGAGCGATACCGCCCACGATGGCCGCGTCGTCGGAGAAGTGGCGGTCGCCATGCAGCTCGTCGAATTCGGTGAAGATGTGCTGAATGTAGTCCAGGGTGTACGGGCGGCGCGGGTGGCGAGCCAGGCGCGCGATCTGCCAGCTGGTCAGTTTGCCGAAGATGTCTTCGGTCAGGGTGCTGCTCTTGTCCTGCAGGCGAGCGATCTCATCGCCGATATTCAGCGAATTGTCATTGCCGACCAGGCGCAGTTCTTCAATCTTGGCTTGCAGGTCAGCGATCGGCTGTTCGAAATCAAGAAAATTCGGGTTCATAAGCGTCCGTCTTGGGTCGACGGCCAAGGAGTGCCTGGCCAGCCGGTGGTCTATTCGCGCCCTACCTTAAGGGAGAGGCGCGTTTAGGTCGAGATTAAATGTTCAGTCGAGATCAGGCTTTCTATTGCCACCTGGCCATCAACGGTATTGGAGGAAGACGTTGTCTCGCCCGAACTGGTCACGCAAAGCTTGAATCAAGCCATCCGCGGGATCAATTCGCCAGGTCTCGCCGAACTGCAGCATTGCCTTGGCGTCGCTGCCGGTGTACTCCATGGTCACCGGGCACGCGCCACGGTGGCGTTTGAGCAAGTCGCCCAACCAGCGTAGCTGATCGCCCTTGAGCGCCTCGGTTTTGACCTTCAGGCGCAGGCTTTCGGCCAGGTTGGTGCGCGCGTCTTCCATGCTCATCACCCGCTTGATCCGCAGGCGCAGGCCACCGGAGAAGTCGTCATTGCTGACCTCCCCTTCCACCACCACCATGGCATCGGTCTGCAACAACGACTGCGCCGAATGGAACGCATCGGCAAACAGCGACGCTTCGATGCGGCCCGAGCGGTCGTCGAGGGTGATGAAACCCATCTTGTCGCCCTTTTTATTCTTCATCACCCGCAGGGCGATGATCATGCCGGCAACGGTCTGGGTGTCGCGGGCCGGCTTCAGGTCGATGATGCGCTGGCGGGCAAAACGGCGGATTTCGCCTTCGTATTCGTCAATCGGGTGACCGGTCAGGTACAGGCCCAAGGTGTCTTTCTCACCCTTGAGACGTTCCTTGAGCGTCAACTCCTTGGCCTTGCGATGGTTGCCGTAGACGTCCGCGTCTTCTTCGACAAACAAGCCGCCAAACAGGTCGGCGTGGCCGCTGTCGTGGGTACGGGCGGTCTGTTCGGCGGCCTTGATCGCCTCTTCCATGGCGGTCAGTAGCACCGCACGGTTACGGTCGATATTGGCTTGGTAGGCCTTGGGCTCATCGTGGAAATACGGGCCGAGACGGTCGAGCGCGCCGCTGCGGATCAGGCCATCAAGGGTACGTTTATTGATGCGCTTGAGGTCGACCCTCGCGCAGAAGTCGAACAGATCCGCGAACGGCCCGCTCTGGCGCGCTTCAACAATGGCCTCCACCGGGCTTTCGCCCACGCCTTTGATCGCGCCCAGGCCATAAATAATGCGGCCTTCGTCGTTCACCGTGAACTTGAACTCCGAGGCGTTCACGTCCGGCGCGTCGAGGCGCAGTTTCATGGTGCGCACTTCCTCGATCAAGGTCACGACCTTGTCGGTGTTGTGCATATCCGCCGAGAGCACCGCGGCCATGAACGGCGCTGGGTAGTGGGCCTTCAGCCAGGCGGTCTGGTACGACACCAGGCCGTACGCAGCGGAGTGGGATTTGTTGAAGCCGTAACCGGCGAATTTTTCCACCAGGTCGAAGATGTTACCGGCCAAGTCGGCGTCGATATTGTTGGTGGCGCAACCTTCAATGAAACCGCCGCGCTGCTTGGCCATTTCCTCGGGTTTTTTCTTACCCATGGCCCGCCGCAGCATGTCCGCACCGCCAAGGGTGTAGCCGGCCATGACCTGGGCGATCTGCATCACCTGTTCCTGATACAGGATGATGCCGTAGGTCGGTGCCAGCACGGGCTTGAGGCCTTCGTACTGGTAGTCGGAGTGCGGGTAAGCCAGCTCGGCGCGACCGTGCTTACGGTTGATGAAGTCATCCACCATGCCCGATTGCAGCGGGCCCGGACGGAACAGGGCCACCAGTGCGATCAAGTCTTCCAGGCAGTCGGGCTTGAGCTTTTTGATCAGCTCTTTCATGCCCCGCGACTCAAGCTGGAACACCGCCGTGGTTTCGGCTTTTTGCAGCAACTGGTAGGTCGGTTTGTCGTCCAGCGGGATAAACGCGATATCCAGCGGCGCTTCGTCAACCTTGGCGCGCTCGCGGTTGATGGTCTTGAGCGCCCAGTCGATGATGGTCAGGGTACGCAGGCCGAGGAAGTCGAACTTCACCAGGCCGGCCGCCTCCACGTCATCCTTGTCGAACTGGGTTACCAGGCCGTCGCCGGCTTCGTCGCAATAGATCGGCGAAAAGTCGGTGAGCTTGGTCGGAGCGATAACCACACCACCGGCGTGCTTACCGACGTTACGCACCACACCTTCAAGCTTGCGGGCCATGTCCCAGATTTCGGCGGCTTCTTCGTCGATCTTGATGAAGTCGCGCAGGATCTCTTCCTGCTCGTAGGCCTTTTCCAGGGTCATGCCGACTTCGAACGGGATCATCTTCGACAGGCGATCCGCCAGGCCGTAGGACTTGCCCTGCACCCGCGCCACGTCACGGATTACAGCCTTGGCCGCCATGGAACCGAAAGTGATGATCTGGCTTACGGCGTTGCGGCCGTACTTCTCAGCCACGTATTCGATCACGCGGTCACGACCGTCCATGCAGAAGTCGACGTCGAAGTCGGGCATGGAAACCCGTTCCGGGTTCAGGAACCGTTCGAACAGCAGGTCATATTCCAGCGGGTCAAGGTCGGTAATCTTCTGTACATAGGCCACCAGCGAACCGGCACCCGACCCCCGGCCCGGCCCCACCGGTACGCCGTTGCTTTTGGCCCACTGGATAAAGTCCATTACGATCAGGAAGTAACCGGGGAACCCCATCTGGATGATGATATCCAGCTCGAAATTCAGCCGATCGACGTAGACCTGGCGCTTGGCCTCGTAGTCTTCGGTGGTGTCCTTGGGTAGTAGAACAGTCAGGCGATCTTCCAGACCGTCGAACGACACCTTGCGGAAATATTCGTCGATGGTCATGCCATCGGGAATCGGGAAGTTGGGCAAGAAGTGCTTGCCCAGCTTCACTTCGATATTGCAGCGCTTGGCGATCTCGACGGAGTTTTCCAGGGCCTCGGGCAGGTCGCTGAACAGCTCGGCCATCTCGTCGGCGCTTTTGAGGTATTGCTCTTCACTGTAGTTTTTCGAGCGGCGCGGGTCATCCAGGGCTCGGCCTTCGCCGATGCACACGCGGGTCTCGTGGGCCTCGAAATCTTCCTTCTTGATGAAACGCACATCGTTGGTCGCCACCAGCGGCGCGCCCAGCGTGTCAGCCAGGGCCACGGCGGCGTGCAGGTGCTCTTCGTCGTTGGGGCGGTTGGTGCGCTGCACTTCCAGGTAGAAACGGTCAGGGAAGACCTGCATCCACTCGCGGGCCAGCACTTCGGCTTCCTGCGGGTTGCCGCCCAGCAGCGCGAGACCGATCTCGCCCTCTTTGGCGGCCGACAGCATGATCAGGCCTTCGCTGGCCTCGGCCACCCACTCGCGCTCGATGATGATCGAACCATTGCGCTGGCCGTCGATGAAACCCCGGGAAATCAGCTCGGTGAGGTTGCGGTAACCGACACCGTTCATCGCCAGCAGGCTGATGCGGCTCAGGGCGTTGTCCGGGTCTTTGTTGGACAGCCACAGGTCGGCGCCGCAGATCGGCTTGATGCCGGCGCCCATGGCGTTTTTGTAGAACTTGACCAGGGAACACATGTTGTTCTGATCGGTAACCGCTACCGCAGGCATGTTCATGCCCACCAGGGTTTTGACCAGCGGTTTGATCCGTACCAGGCCGTCGACCAGGGAGTATTCAGTGTGCAGGCGCAGGTGAACGAATGAAGCCGGCATAGTGATCCTGTCTAGAAACTTAGAAACAACAAGGCCCGGGATTGTACCGGGCCTTGAGCAAAACATCAGCCTCGCGACTACAGCTCGCCGAGAGCTTCCCGCGCCTCGTAAGCCAGGCGAACCGGGGCAAACGAACGACGATGGATCGGCGTTGGGCCGAGGCGCGCCAAGGCTTCCAGATGAACGGGCGTCGGGTAGCCCTTATGGCCACCAATGCCGTAGCCGGGGTAGATCAATTCGAAGGCGGCCATTTCACGGTCGCGGCTGACTTTGGCCAGGATCGACGCGGCGGCAATCGCCGGCACCTTGCTATCACCCTTGACCACCGCTTCAGACGGCATCGCCAGTTTGGGGCAGCGGTTGCCGTCGATCATCGCCATTTTCGGGGTGATGTGCAGGCCTTCGACCGCGCGCTGCATGGCGAGCATGGTGGCGTGGAGGATGTTCAGTTCGTCGATTTCTTCGACTTCGGCCCGGGCGATGTGCCAGCTCAGGGCCTTTTCACAGATCTCATCGAAGAGCTTTTCACGGCGGGCTTCGGTGAGCTTTTTTGAGTCATTGAGGCCGAGGATCGGGCGGTTCGGATCAAGGATCACCGCCGCCGTGACAACAGCGCCGCACAGCGGGCCGCGCCCCACTTCATCAACACCGGCCACCAGTTCGTGGGCTTCGGCAACCAGGCTGAAGTCCAGGCCCATTTGCGTCGTCATACTGTTTCCTGTTTTTGACCGATCAAGGTCAGCACGGCATCCGCCGCCTGGTTCGACGCATCACGGCGCAAGACGCGATGAATGGCGTCAAAACCGCGGGTCTGCTCTTCGCCGCCATCGATCAGGGGTAATACGGTTTGCGCCAGGGCTTCGGGCGTTGCGTCGTCCTGCAACAACTCCGGAACCAGCAAGCGTTGGGCCAGCAGGTTGGGCAAGGAGATGTAGGGACTTTTGACCATGCGCTTGAGAATCCAGAACGTCAGCGGCGCCAGGCGATAGGCCACGACCATCGGGCGCTTGTACAGCAGCGCTTCCAGGGTCGCAGTGCCCGAGGCGATCAACACGGCATCACAGGCCGCCAGGGCCAGGTGTGATTGGCCGTCGAGCAGGGTCAACGGCAGGTTGCGCCCTTCAAGCAAGGTTTCGATTTGTGCTCGACGTTGCGGGCTGGCACATGGCAGCACGAAACGGATGCCCGGCTTCAAGGCCATCAGTCGTTCGGCGGCATCGAAAAACAACGCACCCAAACGGCCGACTTCGCCGCCACGGCTACCCGGCATCAACGCCACCAGCGGGCCATCGGGCAAGCCCAGCTCGGCACGAGCCGCCGCGCGATCTGCTTGCAGCGGGATGGCGTCGGCCAGGGTGTGGCCGACAAAACGCACCGGCACGCCCTTCTCTTCGTAGAACCTGGCCTCGAACGGCAGCAGGGTCAGCATCAGGTCGCAGCCTTCGCGGATCTTCAGCACACGCTTCTGCCGCCACGCCCACACGGACGGGCTGACGTAATGCACGGTCTTGATCCCGGCCTGACGCAACTTGAGTTCGATATTGAGGGTGAAGTCCGGCGCGTCGATGCCGATGAAGACGTCGGGCTTTTCTTCGATCAGGGTTTGAATCAGCAGCTTGCGCCGAGCCAGCAGCTCGCGCAGACGGCCCAGCACTTCCACCAGCCCCATGACCGACAAGCGCTCCATGGGAAAGTAGGACGTGAGGCCTTCGGCCTGCATCAGGGGGCCACCCACACCGATAAATTCAACCGCAGGATGCTGGGCCTTGAGGGCCCGCATCAGGCCTGCGCCCAGAATGTCGCCGGAAGCTTCACCGGCCACCAGCGCAATACGCAGATTGGCCATGATCAGCGGGTGATGCCGCGAGTCGATGCCTGGATCGAGTCACGGAATATCGCGACTTCCGGGAACAACGCCGACGGCTCGGCCAGTTCGGTCAGCGCCTGGTCAACCGTCAACCCCTGGCGGTAAACCACCTTGTAGGCACGGCGCAGGGCGTGAATGGCTTCTTCGCTGAAACCACGACGGCGCATGCCTTCGAAGTTCATGCTGCGGGCTTCGGCCGGGTTGCCGAACACGGTGACGAACGCTGGAACGTCCTTGCCGATGGCGGTGCCCATGCCGGAAAAGCTGTGGGCGCCGATATGGCAGTACTGATGCACCAGGGTGAAACCGGACAAAATCGCCCAGTCGTCAACGTGTACATGGCCAGCCAACGCGGTGTTGTTGACCAGGATGCAGTGGTTGCCGATCACGCTGTCGTGGCCGATGTGGGCATAGGCCATGACCAGGTTGTGGTCGCCCAGCGTGGTCTCGGCACGATCCTGCACGGTGCCACGGTGAATGGTCACGCCTTCTCGGATGATGTTGTGGTCACCGATTACCAGGCGTGTTTCTTCACCCTTGTACTTCATGTCCGGGGTGTCTTCGCCTACCGAGGAAAACTGGTAGATGCGATTGTGTTTGCCAATACGGGTCGGACCTTTGAGGATCACGTGTGGCCCGATGACAGTCCCCTCGCCGATTTCAACACCTGCGCCGATGATCGACCAAGGGCCGACCTCAACGTCGGCGGCCAGCACGGCCGACGGATCGATGATTGCGCGAGGGTCAATCAAACTCATAGTTTGCGTTCCGCACAGATGATCTCGGCAGAGCACACCGGCTTGCCATCCACCGAGGCCTGGCACTCAAACTTCCAGATCTGGCGTTTGCAGCTGATGAACTTGGCTTCCAGGATCAACTGGTCACCCGGGGTGACCGGATTGCGGAAACGCAACTTGTCGGAACCCACGAAATAGTAAAGCGTGCCGTCGGCAGGCTTGAGGTCAAGCATTTTGAAACCAAGGATACCGGCAGCCTGGGCCATCGCTTCAATGATCAACACGCCCGGCATGATTGGATGCGCGGGAAAGTGACCGTTGAAGAACGGTTCGTTGATGCTGACATTCTTGTAGGCACGAATGCGCTTTTCCTCGACATTGAGGTCCACTACACGGTCCACCAGCAGGAACGGGTAACGGTGAGGCAGGTATTCGCGAATCTCGTTGATGTCCATCATTTCGGGGGGAAGCCTGTAATAAAGATTGGGGGCGGACTAAAAGCACGCCCCGCTAGCAAATCAAGGAGGCAAGTCTAGCGGCTGTGCACACTTGATATGGAAATGGTATCAGCCTTCTGATGAAGCATTACCGCCAGGGGTCACGTCACCCACACGCTTTTCCAGCTGTTTGAGACGTCGAGCCATGTCATCCAGGTGCCTCAAGCGTGCTGCACTTTTGCGCCATTCAGCTGCGGGCTGCATGGCCGTACCGGAAGAATAGGCACCTGGCTCGGTAATCGAGTGGGTCACCATGGTCATGCCGGTGATGAAGACGTTGTCACAAATTTCGATGTGGCCTACCAGCCCAACGCCACCAGCCAGCATGCAATGCTTGCCGATCTTGGTGCTGCCGGAAATACCCACACAGGCAGCCATGGCGGTGTGATCGCCAATCTGTACGTTGTGGGCGATCTGGATCTGGTTGTCGAGCTTCACGCCATTGCCGATCACGGTATCGGCCAAGGCCCCGCGGTCAACAGCGGTGTTCACGCCAATTTCCACATCGTCGCCGATCAACACACCGCCGACCTGGGCGATCTTGTTCCAGATGCCTTTCGAGTTGGCAAAGCCAAAGCCTTCCCCACCGATCACGGCACCCGACTGAATCACCACACGCTCGCCAATACGCACATCGTGGTACAGGGTCACGCGGGGAGCCAGCCAACCGCCGACGCCGATTTCACAGCGTGCACCAATAAAGCAATGCGCACCGACCGTGACACCCGCCGCAATGCGTGCACCGCTCTCGATCACCGCAAAGGCGCCAATGCTGGCCGCAGGATCAACCTGGGCATCATCGGCGATGACCGCAGACGGATGGATACCGGCGACAGCCTTGGGTTTTGGATCAAACAGGTGCGACGCGCGCGCGTAGGCCAGGTACGGGTCAGCCACCACCAGCGCATCCCCGGTAAACCCTTCGGCGTCAGCGGCTTTCAGCAACACGGCTGCGGCTTGGCTGTCGACGAGGTATTTACGGTATTGAGGATTTGCGAGGAAGCTCAACTGAGCTGGGCCAGCCTCCTGCAAGGTGGCTAGCCCAGTGATTTCTTTCTCCGGGGAGCCGCGCAAGGCGGCCCCCAGGAACTCGGCCAACTCGCCGAGTTTAATAGTCGCGGTCATGGCTTACTTCAGCTGGTTCATGCGCTCGATCACCTGACGGGTGATGTCGTATTGAGGCTTGACGTCGATCACGGCGCCACGCTCGAACACCAGGTCAAAGGCACCTTTCTTGATGACTTCTTCCACGGCGCTGTCGAGTTTCGGCTTCAGCTGCTTGAGCATTTCACGGTCAGCAACAGCCTTGGCTTCGTTCAGCTCCTTGGACTGGAACTGGTAGTCACGGGCCTTTTGCTTGAATTCAAGCTCCAGACGCTCGCGCTCGCCTTGCTGCATCTTGTCGCCACCGGCTACCAGACGATCCTGGATGCCCTTGGCGCTGCTTTCCAGGGTCTTGAGCTTGGTCAGTTGCGGACCGAATTTCTTCTCGGCATCCACGGCGTACTTCTTCGCCGCATCGGATTCCAGCAGAGCCATCTGATAGTTCAGGACGGCGATTTTCATCTCGGCGAAGGCCGGGGTGGTTACCAGCACGGTGGCCAGCAGAACCAATTGAGTCAACTTACGCACGATGTACTCCTACAGAATCCGTTGTCGTTATCTTGGGTCAGACGCTTAGAACGTCTGGCCGAGGGAGAATTGGAAAATCTGGGTTTCAGCGTTATCCGGTTTCTTGATCGGCATGGCCAGAGCAAAGCTCAATGGGCCAAGCGCGGTCACCCAAGTCACACCCACACCCACGGAGCTGGCGAGGTTGCTGAGGCTCACGTCGTTGCACTGAGTGTTGGACTTCACGCCGCTAGGGTTGCGGATCTGCTCGCACTTGGAGTCAAACACGTTACCCACGTCCCAGAATACCGAAGTACGCAGGGAACGCTGATCCTTGACGAATGGCAGCGGGAACAAGATCTCGGCACCACCCTGGATCAACACGTTACCACCGAATGGCAGCGGGTCGTTGTCGGAGTCAGCTACGGTGCCCTGGTTACCGGTTATACCAACGCCACGGCTTGGCGTACCACGTGGACCGAGGGTGCTGTCCTTGAAGCCACGTACGGAGTTGAAACCACCCGCATAGTAGTTCTCGTAGAACGGCAGACCATTGGTCGAACCATAACCGTCGCCATAACCCAGCTCAGTGTGCAGGCGCATGGTGTAGTTGTCGCTCAACGGCTGGAACAGCTGGCCGCGATAATCAAGCTTGAAGAACGACAGGTCGCTGCCCGGCGTGGTGGCTTCCAGGGTCAGGCTCTGGGAGTGGCCACGGGTTGCCAGTACGCCTTTGTTCAAGGTGGACTCGGACCAGCCGGCCGAAGCCTTGAAGTTCAGGAACTTGTCGCCTTCGGTACGCACGAAGTTGAAGATTTCGTCCACGGTGTACACACCGGTCTTGATCTCATCCTGTTGCGCGGTCAGGCCGAAGGTCAGACGCGAGGTCTCACTGATCGGGTAACCAATGTTCACGCCAGCACCCAGGCTGTCGATCGCATAGCTTGCAACGTCAACGTCGAGATCTTTGTAGTCGGTGGTGCGATAGAAGGCGTTGTAGCCCAGGCTCACGCCATCAGCAGTCCAGTAGGGGTCGACATAACCGAAGTTATAGCGGCTCTGGTATTCGCTGCGGGTCAGGCCGATGGAAACCTTGTTACCGGTACCGAGGAAGTTGTTCTGGGTAATCGAGCCACCGAGGATCAGGCCGGCACTTTGTGCGAAGCCGACGCTGGCGGTGATCGAACCCGACGCTTGTTCTTCTACGGCGTAGTTCACGTCAACCTGGTCATCCACACCCGGTACGGCCGGGGTTTCGACGTTCACTTCCTTAAAGAAGCCCAGGCGCTCAAGACGGGTCTTGGACTGGTCGATCAGGTAGGTCGAAGCCCAGCCACCTTCCATCTGGCGCATTTCACGGCGCAGCACTTCGTCCGCAGACTTGGTGTTGCCACGGAAGTTGATGCGGTTTACATAGGCACGCTTGCCTGGGTCGACGACAAAGGTGATGTCCACGGTGTGGTCATCGTCGTGCGGAGTCGGCACGCCATTGACGTTGGCGAAGGTATAGCCTTCGTTACCCAGGCGACGGGTGATCAGTTCGGAGGTGGTGGTCATCAGCTTGCGCGAGAACACCTGGTCCTTCTGCACCAGCAGCAGGGCCTTGACCTGATCTTCAGGAACCTTGAGGTCACCGCTGAGTTTCACGTCACGAACCTTGTATTTCTCGCCTTCGTTGACGTTGACGGTGATGTAGACGTGTTTCTTGTCCGGGGTGATGGATACCTGGGTGGAGGCAATATCCATGTTGATATAGCCACGGTCCAGGTAGTAGGAACGCAGGCGCTCCAGGTCACCGGAGAGTTTTTCACGGGCGTACTTGTCGTCGTTCTTGAAGAACGACAACCAGTTGGTGGTCTTCAGCTCGAACAGATCGATCAGGTCGTCATCAGCGAACTTGGTGTTGCCCACCACGTTGATGTGCTGAATGGCCGCCACGGTGCCTTCGTTGATGTTGACCTTGAGGCCGACACGGTTACGAGGCTGTGGGATCACTTCGGTTTCCACGGACGCCGAGTAGCGGCCCTGGGCAACGTACTGGCGTTGCAGTTCGTTACGCACACCCTCAAGGGTGGCGCGTTGGAAGATCTCGCCCTCGGCCAGGCCGGATTGCTTGAGACCCTTCATCAGGTCTTCAGTAGAGATCGCCTTGTTGCCTTCGATCTCGATACTGGCGACGGAAGGTCGCTCAACCACGGTGATGACGAGGACGTTGCCTTCGCGACCCAGTTGGATATCTTGAAAGAAACCGGTTTTGAACAGCGCACGAGTGGATTCCACCAGGCGACGATCATCAGCCTGTTCCCCGACGTTCAACGGCAGCGCACCAAAGACGCTACCCGCGGAAACCCGCTGGAGGCCGTTGACGCGAATATCGGAGATGGTGAAGGACTCGGCGTGAACTTCGGCGATCATCAATACGGTGAGAACCGCAGTTAGCAGCAGACGTTTCATGAAGTCCTTTCTTATTCCAACTGGCAATAAACAAACTGCCGCAAAATGCGGCAGATTCGCAATTCAGCGAAGCGTTACAGACGTCCCAGATCGTTGACCAGAGCTAACAACATCACCCCGACCACCAAACTGATACCGATCTGTATCCCCCAACCCTGCACCCGATCCGACAAGGGGCGACCACGCACCCACTCGACCAGATAAAACAACAGATGCCCCCCATCCAATACTGGAATGGGCAGCAAATTCAGAACACCCAGGCTAATACTCAGATAAGCCAGGAAATTCAGGAAATCTGCGACACCCGACTGGGCAGAAGCGCCCGCCACTTTAGCAATGGTTATCGGTCCACTCAAGTTTTTTACCGAGAGCTCGCCGAACAACATTTTCTTCAGGGATTCGAGGGTCAGCACACTCATGGTCCAGGTACGTTTCGCACCCTCGCCAATCGCCTCCAAAGGCCCGAAGCTGACCTCGCGCAGCATGGAGGGCGGCCACTCCGGACTCTTCACCCCGGCACCGAGGTAACCCCCGGCCGCCTTGGCCTCCCCACGCAACGACAGGGTTACGGGGACGTCGATTTGAGCACCTTCACGTTCGACTTTCAGCACAATTTTGGTATCAGGGCGTACACGCACCAGGTCGACCACTTGCTGCCAGTCGCCCAGCGCCTGACCATCCAGGGCCAACAGGCGATCGCCGGTCTTCAGGCCGGCAGCCTGGGCCGGACCTTTCGGATCCAGCTCGGCGAGCACTGGCGGCAAGCTTGGACGCCAGATACGAATGCCCAGTGACTTGATCGGATCAGGCTCATCAGCACCCTGCAACCAGCGATCAAGCACCAGTTCACGCGGGGTCTCGGCAGTCGAGTCCTGCTCACGGACCACTACCTTGACGGTACCGCTCTCGCCAAGGCGTCGCACCAACTGCAGGTTGACCGCCCCCCAACCGGTGGTCGGCTCGCCATCAATTGCAACAATTTCCTGGCCTGCGGCCAACCCAGCCTTGGCGGCAATGCTATCGGCTTCGACCGCGCCGATGACCGGGCGCACCTGCTCGCTGCCCAACATGGCCAAGACCCAGAAAAAAAACATCGCCAACAGGAAGTTGGCGATCGGCCCGGCAGCAACGATGGCAATTCGCTGACGAACGGTCTTGCGATTGAAGGATTGGTCCAACTGATCGGCCGGCACTTCGCCTTCGCGCTCATCGAGCATCTTGACGTAGCCACCCAACGGGATCGCCGCGATCACGAATTCGGTGCCCTGGCGGTCGTGCCAGCGCAACAACGGCATGCCGAAACCAACGGAAAAGCGCAGTACCTTGACGCCGCAACGACGCGCGACCCAGAAATGGCCGAATTCGTGGAAGGTAACCAACACACCCAGAGCAACCAGGGTGCCGACAATCATGTAGAGCGCACTCATCTAATTTCTCCGCATTCCAATCCAGTGCCTGAAGGCTCAAACCCACCCAAAGGCTAACGCGCGTTGCGGTTCAACCATTGCTCGGCCAGGGCCCGGGCCTTTGTATCGGCCTCGAACACTGCCGCCAAATCATTTACCGCGACCACAGGCTCAAGGCCCAGGACGTCCTCGATGATACTCGCGATCTGCGGAAAGCGGATGCGCCCTTCGAGAAACGCCGCCACCGCCACTTCATTCGCCGCATTGAGCATCGCCGGCGCACTGTTGCCCGCCTCTGCCGCTTGCCGCGCGAGGCGCAGGCAAGGAAACCGTTGCTCGTCCGGCGCTTCGAAGTCCAGGCGGGCCACCGCAAACAGGTCCAACGGCGCCACGCCAGAATCAATCCGCTCAGGCCAGGCCAGGGCGTTGGCGATCGGCGTGCGCATATCGGGGTTGCCCAATTGCGCCAAAACCGAACCATCCACGTAGTCGACGAGGGAATGAATCACACTTTGGGGGTGAATCACCACCTCGACCTGATCAGGCCGTGCATCAAACAGCCAGCACGCCTCGATCAGCTCCAAGCCTTTATTCATCATGCTCGCCGAATCCACAGAGATCTTGCGCCCCATGGACCAGTTTGGATGGGCACACGCCTGGTCAGGCGAGACATGCTCCAACTCGGCCAATGGAGTCTGCCGAAACGGACCACCGGACGCCGTCAGAAGAATCCGGCGCACGCCCACCTGGCTCAAGCCTCGGGCGAAATCACCCGGCATGCACTGGAAGATCGCATTGTGCTCGCTGTCGAGCGGCAGCAACACGGCGCCGCTCTTGCGCACCGCCTGCATAAAGAGGGTGCCGGACATCACCAGCGCCTCTTTATTGGCCAGCAAAATCTTCTTGCCCGCATCGACAGCCGCCAGGGTCGGGCGCAGGCCCGCAGCACCGACAATGGCCGCCACGACGGTATCTACCTCGGCATCCGCCGAGACCTGGCACAACCCCTCTTCCCCCACCAGCACCTGGGTCGCCAGGCCAGCAGCCCGCAGATCATCCTGCAAGCCTCGCGCAGCGGCTGCCTCAGGCACCACGGCAAAGCGCGGCGCATGGCGCACACACAGGGCCAGCAACTCGCTCAGGCGCGAGTAGCCGGTCAGGGCAAACACTTGATAGCGTTCAGGATGACGAGCGATCACATCCAGGGTGCTCAGGCCGACCGAGCCAGTAGCGCCCAGCACGGTCACTTGTTGCAAGCGGCTCACGACGCGATCATCCACAGCAGCACGGCAAAGATCGGAATCGCGGCCGTCAGGCTGTCGATGCGGTCCAGCACGCCACCGTGACCCGGCAGCAGGTTGCTGCTGTCCTTGATCCCGGCCTGGCGCTTGAACATGCTTTCGGTGAGGTCACCCACCACCGAGATAAATACGACAATGGCTGTGCCCAGCAGGCCGAGGAAAATCTCTTTCACCGACCAGTCGCGCACAAGCCCGACAACCAACGTGATCACCAAGGTCAACGCCAAGCCGCCATACACACCTTCCCAGCTCTTGCCCGGGCTGACAGCCGGCGCCAGCTTGCGCTTGCCGAACGCCCGACCGGAGAAGTAGGCGCCGATATCAGCCCCCCACACCAGCACCATCACGGCCAGGATCAACTCGTTACCAATGGGGTAGCGCTTGATCTCCACCAGCCCTTGCCAAGCCGGCAGCAGGATCAACAAGCCAATTACCAGCTTGCAGGCAACGCTGGACCATTGGCTGCTGGTACGCGGAAAAGTCAGCACCAGGAAGGTTGCCAACGCCCACCACAATACTGCCGCCCCCAGCACCCAAGGCGCGATGTCCGGCAGGATGTACATCAGGAACAACAACAGCGCCACGACAGCGGCGTACGTCACGCGCGGCAACTGGCTGGTGAACCCCGCCAGGCGCGCCCACTCCCAGGCCCCAAGGGTCACGACCAGGCCGATAAACAGCGCAAAGCTGGAACCGTCGAGCAGGAAAAACCCGCACAGGGCAATCGGCAGCAGGATCAGTGCTGTGATGATTCGTTGTTTAAGCATTTAAACCCGGGCTCCAGCTTCGATCTGCTCGCTTGTTTTACCAAAGCGACGCTGACGGGAAGCGAAATCGGCCAGCGCATTGCGCATGGCATCGTGTTTGAAGTCCGGCCAGAACAGGTCGGAGAAGTACAGCTCGGTATAGGCCAACTGCCACAACAGGAAGTTGCTGATGCGGTGCTCGCCCCCGGTGCGGATGCACAAGTCCGGCAACGGCAGATCACCGGTCACCAGGCAGGTTTGCAACAATTCGGGCGTGATGTCGTCCGGGCGCAGATGACCGGCCTGCACTTCGCGGGCGAGCCGCTGTGCCGCCTGGGCGATGTCCCACTGGCCGCCGTAGTTGGCTGCAATCTGCAACACAAAACGGTTGGCACCTGCGGTAATGGCCTCAGCCTCGCGCATGGCCGCCTGCAGCTCTGGATGGAACCGTGAACGGTCACCGATGATTCGCAGGCTGATATTGTTGTCGTTAAGGCGCTTGGCCTCACGACGCAGGGCCTTGAAGAACAGATCCATCAAGGCACTGACTTCTTCGGCAGGGCGCTGCCAGTTTTCACTGGAGAAGGCAAAGAGGGTCAGAACCTCGACCTTGGCCTCGGCGCACACCTCAATCACAGCCCGCACCGCATCGACACCCGCTTTATGCCCGGCAACACCCGGCATAAAGCGTTTCTTCGCCCAGCGATTATTCCCATCCATGATGATCGCGACATGGCGCGGCACCACAGAGGGTACAGTCTGCTTGGTCTTTTCCATGAAGGCGTCCTGACCCCTTATACGGCCATCAGGTCCTTTTCTTTTTCTTCGGTGGCCTTGGTGATCTGAGCCTCGGCATCCTTGGTCAGCTTGTCGATATCGGCGACGGCACGGCGCTCTTCGTCTTCGCTGATTTCCTTGTCCTTGACCAGCTTCTTCAGATCACCCAGTGCGTCGCGACGGATGTTGCGAACAGCAACACGTGCGTCTTCAGCGGCACTGCGCGCCTGCTTGGTGAAGCCCTTGCGGGTTTCTTCAGTCAGGGCAGGCATGGAGATCAGCAACAACTCGCCCAGGTTGGTCGGGTTGAGGTTCAGGCCGGCACTCTGGATGGCCTTGTCGACCGCGCCGAGCATGTTGCGCTCAAAGGCTACGACTTGCAGGGTGCGCGAGTCTTTAACGGTAATGTTGGCAACGCTGCTGATCGGCGTATCGGAACCGTAGTACGGCACCATCACGCTGCCCAGGATGCTCGGGTGCGCCTTGCCGGTACGAATCTGGCCGAACGCGTGGTTCAGGGATTCCAGGGATTTCTGCATACGCGCCTGGGCGTCTTTCTTGATTTCGTTGATCATTGTTGGCCTTCCTCGATCAGAGTCCCTTCAGCGCCGCCGTGTACGATATTCAGCAGGGCGCCGGGCTTGTTCATGTTAAATACGCGCAGCGGCATCTTGTGGTCGCGGCACAGGCAGATTGCCGTCAGGTCCATCACACCCAGCTTGCGATCCAGCACTTCATCGTAGGTCAGATGATCGAACTTCTCGGCATGCGGGTCTTTGAATGGGTCAGCAGTGTATACACCATCAACCTTGGTTGCCTTGAGCACCACATCAGCATCGATTTCGATAGCGCGCAGGCACGCAGCCGAATCGGTGGTGAAGAACGGGTTACCCGTGCCGGCAGCGAAGATCACCACTTCTTTCGAATTCAGGTGGCGCATGGCTTTGCGGCGATCATAGTGATCGGTCACGCCCACCATGGAAATAGCCGACATCACGATAGCCGAGATATTGGCACGCTCCAGGGCGTCACGCATGGCCAAGGCGTTCATCACAGTGGCCAGCATGCCCATATGGTCGCCAGTCACCCGATCCATACCGGCCGCACTCAGTGCCGCGCCGCGGAACAGGTTACCGCCACCAATCACCAGGCCAACCTGCACGCCGATGCCGACCAGTTGGCCGACTTCCAGCGCCATGCGGTCGAGTACCTTGGGATCGATCCCGAACTCTTCCGAGCCCATCAGGGCCTCGCCGCTAAGCTTGAGTAGAATGCGTTTATAGCGAGCCTGATAACCACTGCCCTGCTGAGCCATTGCGAATCTCTCCTGCGGCGTATTTTAAAAATTCTTGGCGAGCCGTTTACGGCTTGCGTTCACTCTAGCTGGACGCTCTCACAGCGCCATCGGAACACGGCTTTGTAAGCCAGTTCCGAAGGGAAACCAAATAAAATTGGCCTTCCCATTTGAAAAGAGGCTGCGCGCGTGAGCGGGCAGCCTCTTTCGGGCGACAGTTGAAAACTGTCTTATTGCTTGGCGGCAGCCAGCTGGGCAGCAACTTCTTCAGCGAAGTTGTCGACCGGCTTCTCGATGCCTTCGCCTACTTTGAAGTAAGTGAAGGAAACGATTTCAGCACCGGCTTTCTTAGCCAGTTCGCCAACCTTGATTTCAGGGTTCTTGACGAACGCCTGCTCAACCAGGCTTGCTTCAGCCAGGAACTTGCTGATACGGCCTTTGACCATGTTCTCAACAATGTTTTCTGGCTTGCCTTTGATTTTTTCTTCGTTCAGCTGCAGGAACACAGCTTTTTCACGCTCGATCGCTTCGGCAGAAACTTCCGAAGGCAGCAGGAACTCAGGGTTGCTGGCCGCTACGTGCATAGCGATGTCTTTGGCCAGTTCAACGTTGCCGCCTTTCAGGACAACTGCAACACCGATCTTGTTGCCGTGCAGGTAACCACCAACAACATCACCTTCAACGCGAACCAGGCGACGGATGTTGACGTTTTCGCCAACCTTGCCGACCAGTACCAGGCGAGCAGCTTCTTGAGCTTCGATCAGAGGCTCAACGGTAGTCAGCTTGTCAGCGAATGCTTTTTCAACGCTGGCAGCTACGAACGCCTTGAAGTCGTCCTGCAGAGCCAGGAAGTCGGTCTGCGAGTTCACTTCCAGCAGAACAGCGGATTTGCCGTCTTCTTTCAGAGCGATCGCGCCTTCAGCAGCTACGTTGCCTGCTTTCTTGGCAGCCTTGATGGCGCCGGAAGCACGCATGTCATCAATGGCTTTTTCGATGTCGCCGTCAGCCTTTTCCAGGGCTTTCTTGCAATCCATCATGCCTTCGCCGGTACGCTCACGCAGTTCTTTAACCAACGCTGCAGTAATTGCTGCCATTTTCAAATTCCTCTTGGATAGGTTTTCAACCATTCCACCCGATTGAACGGGGGATCAATTCTTCCCGAATCACCCTTGTAGGCCGCTGCACGTTACAGATGATGTAGCTGCGCTGCCGACAAATGGTTTTCGAGGTGGCAAAAAGGGGGCCAAGCCCCCTTTTTGCTTACTGAGTCAACGCCAGGGCGTCAATTACTCAGCGGCTGCTACCGGAGCTTCTTCAACGAACTGCTCGGTACCGCCAGCAACGTGGTTGCGACCACGGATTACAGCGTCAGCCATCGAACCCATGTACAGCTGGATAGCGCGGATTGCGTCATCGTTGCCTGGGATGATGTAGTCAACGCCTTCTGGGCTGCTGTTGGTATCGACTACGCCGATAACAGGGATGCCCAGCTTGTTGGCTTCGGTGATCGCGATGCGCTCGTGATCAACGTCGATAACGAACAGTGCGTCAGGCAGACCGCCCATATCCTTGATACCACCCAGGGAACGATCGAGCTTTTCCAGGTCACGGGAGCGCATCAGCGCTTCTTTCTTGGTCAGCTTGGCGAAAGTACCGTCTTCGGCTTGCACTTCAAGGTCACGCAGACGCTTGATGGAAGCACGGATGGTTTTGAAGTTGGTCAGCATGCCGCCCAACCAGCGGTGATCGACGTACGGCGAACCGCAACGTGCTGCTTCTTCAGCAACGATCTTGCCAGCGGAACGCTTGGTGCCGACGAACAGAATCTTGTTTTTGCCCTGGGCCAGGCGCTCTACGAAAGTCAGAGCTTCGTTGAACATTGGCAGGGTTTTTTCAAGGTTGATGATGTGGATCTTGTTACGTGCGCCGAAAATGTATTTACCCATTTTCGGGTTCCAGTAACGGGTCTGGTGACCGAAGTGCACACCGGCCTTCAGCATATCGCGCATGTTGACTTGGGACATGATAGTTCCTTAATAAGTCGGGTTTGGCCTCCACGTATCCCAATGACCAACCAGCGGCATCAAGGCCTCCGGCACCCAGGTCATCGTGTCGACACGTGTGTGGATTTAAGCTTCACGGGGTATCCCCGGAAAGCGGCGCATTTTATACCACAGCATCCGCAAAAACGAAACCCGCAATCGCATTTACCACCCACCACGTTTACGCAACCCCTTGAATAGAGCCAACATCACCCTACCTTATAGAGAGAAGCGATCGTCAGGGGCTCATGATTTGCCGCCCACGTCTGCTAGAATCGCGTTTTTTGGGGCTTGTGCGAATTCTGTAACCTTTTGTCGCACGCCCGTGAACCGTATTGATTTCAGCGCGTCGCGCTAGAGAGAGCCTGTATGACCGTTAGTTTGAAAACCGCCGAAGACATTGCTGGCATGCGCATCGCCGGCAAACTGGCTGCCGACGTGCTGGAAATGATTGCCGAGCACGTCAAGCCCGGCGTCACCACCGAAACCCTCAACCAGATCTGCCACGACTATATCGTCAACGTGCAGGGCGCCATCCCTGCGCCGCTGAACTACAAGGGCTTCCCCAAGTCGATCTGCACCTCGGTCAACCACGTGGTCTGCCACGGCATTCCGGGCGACAAGCCGTTGAAGGACGGCGACACCCTGAACATCGACGTCACCGTGATCAAGGACCGCTACTTCGGCGACACCAGCCGCATGTTCCACGTCGGCACCGTGCCGGTCTGGGCCGAGCGCCTGTCCCAGGTGACCCAGGAATGCATGTACAAGGCCATCGAGATCGTCAAGCCTGGCTGCCGCCTCGGTGACATCGGTGAAGTGATCCAGAAGCATGCGGAAAAGAACGGCTTCTCCGTAGTCCGCGAATTCTGCGGCCACGGCATCGGTACCGTGTTCCACGAAGAACCGCAGATCCTGCACTACGGCCGCGCCGGCACCGGCATGGAACTGAAAGCCGGCATGACCTTTACCATCGAGCCGATGATCAACCAGGGCAAAGCCGACACCAAGGTGCTGGGCGATGGCTGGACCGCTATCACCAAGGACCGCAAGCTTTCGGCCCAATGGGAACACACCCTGCTGGTCACCGAAACCGGCTACGAGATCTTCACCCTGCGCGCCGACGACACGATCCCACGCGTTTCGGCCTAAAGCTTGCTTTGGTTTTCCCATGTAGTGTTGTTGCTGACTGAATAGATAGAAAGGAAAACCGATCGATGCCCCAGGTGGATCCCGAACTCTTCGACCGTGGCCAGTTCCAGGCCGAACTGGCCCTGAAGGCGAGCCCCATCGCCGCCTTCAAGAAGGCGATCCGCCAGGCCCGCGAGGTGCTCGATGAGCGCTTTCGCAGCGGCCGCGACATCCGCCGACTGATCGAGGACCGCGCCTGGTTCGTCGACAACATCCTGCAAAAGGCCTGGGAACAGTTCAACTGGAGCGAAGACGCCGATATCGCCCTGGTGGCCGTCGGCGGCTACGGCCGTGGTGAACTGCACCCCTACTCCGACATCGACCTGCTGATCCTGCTGGACAGCGCCGATCATGAGATCTTTCGCGATTCCATCGAGCGCTTTCTCACCTTGCTGTGGGACATCGGCCTGGAAGTCGGCCAGAGCGTACGCTCGGTGGACGAATGCGCCGAAGAAGCCCGCGCCGACCTCACCGTCATCACCAACCTGATGGAAAGCCGCACCATTGCTGGCCCCGAGCGCCTGCGCCAGCGCATGCTCGAAGTCACCAGCACTGCGCACATGTGGCCGAGCAAGGACTTCTTCCTGGCCAAGCGTGCCGAGCAGAAGGCCCGCCATCACAAGTACAACGACACCGAATACAACCTGGAACCCAACGTCAAAGGCTCACCGGGCGGGCTGCGGGACATCCAGACGATCTTGTGGGTCGCCCGTCGCCAGTACGGCACCCTGAACCTGCGCGCCCTGGCTGGCGAAGGCTTCTTGGTGGAGAGCGAAAACGCCCTGCTGGCCTCCTCCCAGGAATTCATCTGGAAAGTGCGCTACGCCCTGCACATGCTCGCCGGGCGCGCCGAAGACCGCCTGCTGTTCGACCATCAACGCTCCATCGCCACCCTCCTGGGCTTTGAAGGCGAAGATGCGAAAACCAGCATTGAAAGCTTCATGCAGCAGTACTACCGGGTGGTCATGAGCATTGCCCAGCTCAGCGACCTGATCATCCAGCACTTCGAAGAGGTGATCCTGGCCCCCGAAGACGAAGCGCCGCCGCAACCGATCAACGCGCGCTTCCAGTTGCACGACGGCTATATCGAGGCGCGCAACGACAACGTGTTCCGCCGCACGCCGTTCGCCATGCTGGAAATCTTCGTGCTGATGGCCCAACAGCCGGAAATCAAAGGCGTGCGCGCCGACACCATCCGCCTGCTGCGGGAACACCGGCACCTGATCGATGACGAATTCCGCAACGACATCCGCAACACCAGCCTGTTCATCGAGCTGTTCAAGTGCAAGATCGGCATCCACCGCAACCTGCGCCGGATGAACCGCTACGGCATCCTTGGGCGCTACCTGCCGGAGTTCGGTTTTATCGTCGGGCAGATGCAGCACGACCTGTTCCACATCTACACCGTGGACGCCCACACCCTGAACCTGATCAAGCACCTGCGTAAGTTGCAGTACACCCAGGTGTCAGAGAAATTCCCGCTGGCCAGCAAGCTTATGGCCAAGCTGCCCAAGCCCGAGCTGATCTACCTGGCCGGCCTGTACCACGACATCGGCAAGGGCCGGCATGGCGATCATTCGGAAGTGGGTGCGGTCGATGCCGAAGCGTTCTGCCAGCGCCACCAGTTGCCGCTGTGGGACAGCCGCCTGATCGTCTGGCTGGTGCAGAACCACCTGGTGATGTCCACCACCGCCCAGCGCAAGGACTTGTCCGACCCGCAGGTGATCCACGACTTTGCCGGAATAGTCGGCGACGAAACCCGCCTCGACTACCTGTACGTGCTGACCGTCTCCGACATCAACGCCACCAACCCGACGCTGTGGAACTCGTGGCGCGCCAGCCTGTTGCGCCAGCTCTACACCGAGACCAAGCGCGCCCTGCGCCGTGGCCTGGAAAACCCGGTGGACCGCGAAGAACAGATCCGCCGCACCCAAAGCGCCGCCCTGGATATCCTCGTGCGCGGCGGCAACGACCCGGACGACGTCGAGCAACTGTGGTCGCAACTGGGTGACGATTATTTCCTGCGCCACACCGCCGGCGATGTCGCCTGGCACAGCGACGCGATCCTGCAACAACCCGCCGATGGCGGCCCGCTGGTACTGATCAAGGAAACCACCCAGCGCGAATTCGAAGGCGGCACGCAGATCTTCATCTACGCGCCCGACCAGCACGATTTCTTCGCCGTGACCGTGGCGGCCATGGACCAGCTCAACCTGAACATCCACGACGCCCGGGTCATCACCTCCAGCAGCCAGTTCACCCTCGACACCTATATCGTGCTCGACACCGAAGGCGAGTCGATCGGCGATAACCCGGCGCGGGTGAAGAAGATCCGCGAGGGCCTGACCGAGGCCCTGCGCAACCCTGACGACTACCCGACCATCATCCAGCGCCGGGTGCCGCGCCAGCTCAAACACTTTGCGTTTGCGCCGCAGGTGACCATCTCCAACGACGCCCAGCGCCCGGTGACCGTGCTGGAACTCAGCGCGCCGGATCGCCCAGGCCTGCTGGCGCGCATCGGCGGGATCTTCCTGGAATTCGACCTGTCGCTGCAGAACGCCAAGATTGCGACCCTCGGCGAGCGCGTGGAAGACGTGTTCTTCATCACCGACGCCGACAACCAGCCGCTGTCCGACCCTGAGCTGTGCCTGCGCTTGCAGGAAGCCATCGTCCAGCAGTTGAGCGTGACCCAGGAACCCGGCGTCGAACTGACACGCCTGACCATTTGAATTGTTAACTGTGTGAACACGATCCCTGTGGGAGCTGGCTTGCCTGCGATGGCATCGCCGCGGTGTAGCGGGCAGACCGCGTTGCCTGCATCGCAGGCAAGCCAGCTCCCACAAGGTCCGAGTACACCGTGATAGAGGCTTACATGAACAACGCCCTGAACCAGCTGCAGCCCTACCCGTTCGAGAAACTGCGCGCCCTGCTCGGCAGCGTCACGCCAAACTCGGCCAAGCGCCCGATTGCGTTGTCCATCGGCGAACCCAAGCACAAATCCCCGGAGTTCGTGGCCAAGGCCCTGGCCGACAACCTCGACCAGATGGCTGTGTACCCGACCACCCTGGGCATCCCGGCCCTGCGCGAGGCCATCGGCGCCTGGTGCGAACGCCGTTTCAGCGTACCCAAGGGCTGGCTCGACCCAGCGCGCAATATCCTGCCGGTCAACGGTACCCGTGAGGCGCTGTTCGCCTTCACCCAGACCGTGGTCAACCGTGGCGACGACGCGCTGGTGGTGAGCCCGAACCCGTTCTACCAGATCTACGAAGGCGCCGCGTTCCTCGCCGGGGCCAAGCCGCATTACCTGCCGTGCCTGGACAGCAATGGCTTCAACCCGGACTTCGACGCCGTGTCGCCGGACACCTGGAAACGCTGCCAGATCCTGTTCCTGTGCTCCCCCGGCAACCCGACCGGCGCGCTGATCCCGGTCGAAACCCTGAAAAAACTCATCGCCCTGGCCGACGAATACGACTTCGTCATCGCCGCCGATGAGTGCTACAGCGAACTGTACTTCGACGAACAAACCCCGCCGCCCGGCCTGCTGAGTGCTTGCGTGGAACTGGGCCGCGAGGACTTCAAGCGCTGCGTGGTGTTCCACAGCCTGTCCAAGCGCTCCAACCTGCCGGGCCTGCGCTCCGGTTTTGTGGCCGGCGACGCCGACATCCTCAAGGCCTTCCTGCTGTACCGCACCTACCACGGCTGCGCGATGCCGGTGCAAACCCAGCTGGCCAGCATCGCTGCCTGGCAGGACGAAGCCCACGTATTGGCCAACCGCGACCTGTACCGCGAGAAATTCGACGCCGTACTGGCCATCCTCAAGCCGGTGCTGGACGTACAGAGCCCGGACGGTGGTTTCTACCTGTGGCCAAATGTGAAGGGCGACGATGCCGCGTTCTGCCGCGACTTGTTCGTGGAAGAGCACGTGACCGTGGTGCCAGGCTCTTACCTGTCGCGGGAAGTGGACGGTTTCAACCCGGGTGCCGGGCGTGTGCGCCTGGCGCTGGTTGCGCCGTTGGCGGAGTGTGTGGAAGCGGCGGAGCGGATTCGCGACTTTATTCAACGTCGCCGCTAAACACGGGCTTACAAACCCTCGCGGCCCGATCGGAACTTTCCTGCGACTGGGGCGAATAAATCCATACATTCGTCCTCATTCGTCGCAGGAAGGAACTTATGATCAGCAGCACCCCACCTCCCGTTTTGCCCTACAGCCCTCTTGCCTCGTCCGCCGAAAATACTGCCGAGCCCACCCAAGCCCTTTCCAGAAGCCGACGCAATATTGGCGAGCCCGCTAAATACTGGCCCCAAAACAGCACCATTAAAATCGCCATGTACGAGTACGACATGAACGATGAATACGTGTTGGCCGTTAAAAAAGCCGCCAGCGAATGGCTGCCCCACATCAATCTCAAGTTCGAGTTTGTACCTGGAGACGAAGGCGACGTTCGTATCACACAGAACATGCTTGACGACCAGAGTGGCACCTCCGCCGTAGGAACGGACGCACTCGACGACCCTTACAACCCTACGATGTCACTGCCCAAGGACCATAGACACCCCAGGTTCCAGTATGTGGTGATGCATGAATTCGGCCATATGCTCGGCGCTCATCATGCTCATCAACACCCCGATGCCAATATCCCGTGGGATATGGACAAAGTCCATGAAGAGTACAAGCGCATCTATGGGATGGACCGGAAGAGGGTGCAAAACGACGTACTCCCCCTACCTCGCTCCAGTCAATACGACTATCAGCCCTACGATGGCGACTCGATCATGCACTATGAAATCAGCTCCAGTGCCACGCACGGAGAGTGGGCCCAGTCTGAAACCTGGTCCCTGAGCGAAGGAGACATCGCCTGGGCAAAAAAGGCCTACCCGAAATCGACAACCGCTATTTCTTGAGCCCCAGGTTCGCCTCGCTCATATCCAGCTCCGCCAATACCTCCCGCAGCACGTCATCCCCAATCTGGTGATGCCGGCTCAAGCTATACAACTCCAGACGCTGTGCCCGCAGGGCCTTGAGGCGCAACTTGCGCTCAAGCACGTCCATCTGCTGCGCCAGCGCCTGGGCTTCGGCCGAGTCGTTGAACACGTCCAACTGATGGCGATATTCCGACATCAAGCGTGCCTTCAACTCGGCCGCCAATGCTGCCTGGGCGGCGTCCTGGGTTTCGGCTTCAGCGGGCTCCTCGGTCTCCAGGGCATGGATCGCGGCCACGGCGGTTTTCTTCCAGGCCTCGCGAACCTCGTTGTGGCGCTTCTCATCAGGGCTCTTTTCGATGCCACGCAATAGCAACGGCAAGGCGATACACGCCGCGATCAGCGACAACAGGATTACGCCGGCCGCGATAAAGATCAGCAAGTCACGTTCGGGAAAGTCCTGCCCCGGCGCCAACAGCAACGGCACCGACATCACACCGGCCAACGTCACCGCACCGCGCACACCCCCGACGGTCAACAGCCAGCAAGAGCGCGCAGTCGGCACCAGCGTCAGCTCTCCTTTGCCCCGCAGCCTGCGCAGCAGGCCCGACAGTCGCCAGATGCTCTGAACCCAGATAAAGCGCAGCACCAGCAACACCAGGAAGATTGCCACCACGTCCAGGCAGCGATAAAACAACGCCGGCCACAACGTCGGCTCATGGCTCACCACCGCCTTGATGATGTCCGGCAGTTGCAGGCCCAGCAGCAGGAAGATCAAGCCGTTGAAGGCAAACTCCAGCAGCGACCAGACACTACGGTTAAGCAAGCGCGTACTGGTCTGGCGCGGCAGCAGGTCGAGCCAGCTTTGCATCATGCCCGCCGCCACAGCCGAGAGAATCCCCGATGCGCCCAAACGCTCAGCCAGCACATACGCGGCGAATGGCAGCAGCAACATAAACACTACATGCGTCGCCGGGTCGTCCCAACCACGGGCGATCATCCAGGTGCGCAAACGGCCTACCAGCCAGCTCAGCGCCACGCCAACGGCCAGGCCACCGACCGCCACCAGCACAAAGGTGAGGCTGGCATCCGCCAGAGAGAACACCCCGGTCAACGCCGCCGCCAGGGCGAATTTGAAGGTCACCAGGCCCGAAGCATCATTCATCAAGGCCTCGCCCTGGAGCATATGCATCAGCGGCGTGGGCAAACGATTCTGGGAAATGGCCGACACTGCCACGGCATCCGTCGGCGACAACACGGCCGCCAGGGCGAAGGCTACCGGTAGCGGGATCGTAGGCAATATCCAGTGAATGAAGTAGCCGGCGCCGACCACGGTGAACAGCACCAACCCCACCGCCAATGTCAGGATTGGCCCGCGCAGCCGCCACAATTCGCGCTTGGGCATGCGCCAACCATCGGAAAACAACAACGGCGGCAGGAACAGAAACAGGAACAACTCCGGGTCCAGCGCCACATGCAGCCCCAGGGTAGGCCAGGCCAGCAAGGCACCTGCGCCGATCTGCACCAAGGGCAAAGGCAACGGTATGACACGCCCGACCAGACGCGAAACGCTGACCAGCATCAGCAGGATAAGAACGGTGTAGGCGGTTTGCATAACGCGGGGTTCCCGGACAATCGACTTGCGAAGACACACTTGAGGCAACGACTGGCCGTTGAAGTGCCATATTCCCCGGCTATATTACTGGCCTGGCGCGCGCCTGGCATTTGCACATAAGTCGCACGCCGGCATGACGAGCGGCACCACAGGCCGCCGGTCGTGGCATAATCCGTGACCTTTCGTTTCCGTTGGTCCAAAGGGGGGCAATTCCTTGACCGCTTCAAGCAAAACCTTGCACCTTTTCGGCATCAAAGCCTGCGACACCATGAAAAAGGCTCGCACCTGGCTCGATGAGCACGGGCTGAGCTACGAGTTCCACGACTACAAAACGGCCGGTATCGACCGCGAACACTTGACCCAATGGTGCAATGAGCACGGTTGGCAGGTGGTTTTGAACCGTGCGGGCACCACCTTTCGCAAACTCGAAGACGAACGCAAAGCCGATCTCGATCAGTCGAAAGCCATTGAATTGATGCTCGCACAACCCTCGATGATCAAGCGCCCGGTGCTCGATCTCGGTGACAGAACCCTGATTGGCTTCAAGCCAGATAGTTATTCGGCGGCCCTCAAGTAGGCCAGCCCTTTCCATTTTTGTAGAGGTAACAGCATGTCCAATTCCCTGTTCAGCCTGGGCTTCGGCGTCGGCACTCAGAACCGCCAAGGTGCTTGGCTGGAAGTGTTTTACGCGCAACCGCTGCTCAACCCTTCGGCTGACATCGTCGCGGCTATCGCGCCGATCCTCGGCTACACCGAAGGCAACCAGGCGATCACCTTTACCATCAGCCAAGCGCTGCAACTGGCCGATGCGCTCAAGAACGTCGACGCCACCCAAGCCGCGCTGCTCAATCGCCTGGCTGAAAGCCACACCCCGCTGGTCGCTACCCTACTGGCCGAAGACGCCGCGCTGACCTCTACGCCTGAGGCCTACCTCAAGCTGCACCTGCTCTCCCACCGCCTGGTCAAGCCCCACGGCCTGAGCCTGGCCGGTGTATTCCCGCAACTGCCAAACGTCGCGTGGACCAGCCAGGGCGCCATCGACATCAGCGAACTGGCCGAACGCCAGCTGGAAGCGCGCCTGCGTGGCGAGCTGCTGGAAGTGTTCTCGGTGGACAAGTTCCCGAAAATGACCGACTACGTGGTCCCGGCTGGCGTGCGTATCGCTGATGCCGCGCGTCTGCGCCTGGGCGCCTACGTGGGCGAAGGCACCACCGTGATGCATGAAGGTTTCGTCAACTTCAACGCCGGCACCGAAGGCCCGGGCATGATCGAAGGCCGCGTGTCGGCTGGCGTGTTCGTCGGCAAAGGCTCGGACCTGGGCGGCGGCTGCTCCACCATGGGCACCCTGTCGGGCGGTGGCAACATCGTGATCAAGGTGGGCGAAGGCTGCCTGATCGGCGCCAACGCCGGTATCGGTATCCCGTTGGGCGACCGCAACACCGTGGAATCGGGCCTGTACGTCACCGCCGGGACCAAGGTCGCGCTGCTGGACGAGCAGAACCAACTGGTCAAGGTGGTCAAGGCGCGCGAGTTGGCCGGCCAGCCGGACCTGCTGTTCCGCCGCAACTCCGAGACCGGTGCCGTGGAGTGCAAAACCCACAAATCGGCGATCGAACTGAACGAAGCGCTGCACGCTCACAACTAAGCAGCCACTCGATGCCACTAGCGGGCCCCGCTCCTGGGGCTCGCTTATACGAGTCTTGAACACCATGCTAGTGCCCTCTCCCTGGCGCGCCGATTTCCCGGCCATCGCCACCCTGCAACGGCAAGACCAGACCTACCTGGACAACGCCGCCACCACGCAAAAACCCCAGGCCCTGTTGGATGCCATCAGCCATTACTACGCCAATGGCGCAGCCAATGTGCACCGTGCCCAGCATTTGCCGGGTGCCCACGCGACCCAGGCTTTCGAAGACAGCCGCAACAAGGTCGCCCAGTGGTTGAACGCAGGTGACAGCGGGCAGATCGTGTTCACCCACGGCGCAACCTCTGCGCTAAACCTCTTGGCCTATGGCCTGGAGCATTTATTCAATGCGGGCGATGAGATTGTCATCAGCGCCCTGGAACACCACGCCAACCTGCTGCCCTGGCAGCAATTGGCCAAACGCCGCGCCCTGGAACTGGTGGTATTGCCCCTTGGCGATGACGGCGTGATTGACCTCGCGGCCGCCGCCGAGCTGATCGGCCCACGCACGCGCCTGCTGGCCGTGAGCCAGCTGTCCAACGTGCTCGGTGCGTGGCAGCCGCTGCAAGCGTTGCTCGCCCTGGCCCAGCCCCACGGCGCCCTGACGGTCATCGACGGCGCCCAAGGCATCGTCCATGGTCGCCACGACGTACAGGCCCTGGGCTGCGACTTCTACGTATTTTCCAGCCACAAGCTCTACGGCCCGGACGGTGTCGGCGTGCTGTTTGCTCGCAACGAGGCCCTGCATCACCTGCGCCACTGGCAGTTTGGCGGCGAGATGGTGCAACAGGCCGATTACCACAGCGCGAGCTTTCGCCCCGCACCACTGGGTTTCGAAGCCGGCACGCCGCCGATTGCCAGCGTTATCGGGCTGGGCGCTAGCCTGGATTACCTGAGTTCGCTGAATCAGCCGGCAGTGATCGCCCATGAAGCCGCGCTGCATGACTACCTGTTGCGCGGGCTGAAAGCGCGCAATGGCGTGCGGGTGTTGGGCTCGCCCCAGGTAGCGCTGGTCAGTTTTGTGGTCGATGGCGTACACAACGCCGACCTTGCGCACCTGCTCACTGAGCAAGGTATTGCGGTACGCGCGGGTCATCACTGCGCGATGCCGCTGCTCAAGGCCATGCATTTGTCGGGGGCAATCCGTGTGTCCCTGGCGTTGTATAACGACTCCGACGACCTGGAACGCTTTTTTGAAGCGCTGGACCAGGCGCTGGATATGTTGCGATGAGCTTGCCCGTTGATGCGATGAATGCGCTTGAGGCGTTCCAGGCCGTCGGTAGCTGGGAGCAGCGCGCGCGGATGCTGATGCAATGGGGTGAGCGCATGCCTGCCCTGCCCGCTGAAGACAAGGTCGAGGCCAACCTGGTGCAGGGCTGTGAAAGCCTGGTGTGGCTGGTGGGGCGTTTGCAGGAGGGGCATTGGCAGTTTGCTGCTGCCAGCGATGCAAGGTTGATTCGCGGGTTGGTGGCGTTGTTGCTGGTGCGGGTGAATGGGTTGTCGGCTGCCGAGTTGCAGGCGGTGGACTTGCCCGACTGGTTCAATCAATTGGGGCTTTCCCGTCAACTGTCACCGTCGCGCAGCAATGGCCTGAATGCAGTATTACAGCGCATGCGAGCGTTGAGCCATACACAAAACTAAATGTGGGAGCGGGCTTGCTCGCGAAAGCGGTGGGTCAGTGAATACATCTTTGGCTGATACACCGCATTCGCGAGCAAGCCCGCTCCCACATTTTGAATTGTGCACGGTTCTGTAACCTAGGCAGGTTTAACCCGCTCTGAAGGCCGTCGCACTCCAGCCACAATCTTGTCCACCGCCTTGGTCGCCGCCACCATGCCAAAGCTGGCCGTGACCATCATCACCGCGCCAAACCCACCGGCGCAGTCCAGCTTCACCCCATCGCCGACAAAACTCTTCTGCAAGCAAATGCTGCCATCCGGCTTGGGATAACGCAGTTGCTCGGTGGAAAACACACACGGCACGCTGTAGTGGCGGGTCACGGTGCGCGAGAAACCATAATCACGGCGCAGGGTGGAGCGCACTTTCGACGCCAGCGGATCGTTGAAGGTACGGTTCAGGTCACACACCTGGATCAACGTCGGGTCGATCTGCCCACCGGCGCCGCCCGTGGTGATGATCTGGATCTTGCGGCGCTTGCACCAGGCGATCAGCGCGGCCTTGGCATTCACCGCGTCGATGCAGTCGATCACGCAATCAATATCTGGCGTGATGTACTCGGCCATGGTGTCGCGGGTGACGAAGTCCGCCACCGCATGCACCGTGCAATCCGGGTTGATGCCACGCAGGCGCTCGGCCATGACCTCGACCTTGGGTTTGCCCACGGTGCTGTCCAGCGCATGCAGCTGACGGTTGCTGTTGCTGACGCACACGTCATCCAGGTCAAACAGCGAAATCTCGCCCACACCGCAACGGGCGATGGCTTCCGCCGCCCAGGAGCCCACGCCGCCGACGCCAACGATCGCCACATGGGCCGCTTTCAAGCGTTCCAGGCCTTCAATGCCATACAAGCGGGCGACGCCTGCAAACCGTGGATCTTCTGTGCTCATGACCATTACCCCAAAAACCGGCGCGCATTATGGGCTACACGGCGACAAGTTTTAAGCTACAAGTTACAAGTTAAGAACTTAGATGGGCTTTCGCTGACTAACGTCCGGCTTTTCTCTGTCTGCTGTACGCTCAGGGAAGCGCCGGTGTAGGATGCGCGCCGTTCGGCGCAGGCCGACACCTCTTTTCGTTCCACACCCTTTGGAACCCGAAATAGCCATGGCATCGCGTAAATTTGGACTCAACCTGGTGATCGTGCTGGCAATCGCCGCACTGTTCACCGGTTTCTGGGCGCTGATCAACCGCCCGGTCACCACCCCCAACTGGCCTGAACAGATCTCCGGTTTCTCCTACTCGCCGTTCCAGCAAGGCCAGTACCCGCAGAAAAACCAGTTCCCGACCGACGACCAGATGCGCCAGGACCTGGCGATCATGAGCAAGCTGACGGACAACATCCGTACCTACTCGGTTGATGGCACCCTGGGCGACATCCCCAAGCTCGCCGAAGAGTTCGGCCTGCGCGTGACCCTGGGGATCTGGATCAGCCCGGACCTGGAACGCAACGAGCGGGAAATCCAGCGCGCCATCGAAATCGCCAACAACTCGCGCAGTGTGGTGCGGGTTGTGGTGGGTAACGAAGCTGTATTTCGTAAGGACATCACCCCGGAAGCACTGATTGTGCTGCTGGATCGGGTGCGCGCGGCCGTCAAAGTGCCGGTCACCACATCCGAGCAATGGGACATCTGGGAAAAGAACCCACAACTGGCCAAGCACGTCGACCTGATCGCCGCGCACATCCTGCCGTTCTGGGAATACATTCCGATGGAAAAGGCCGGCCAGTACGTACTCGACCGCGCCAAGGACCTGAAAAAACTGTTCCCGAAAAAGCCGCTGCTGCTGTCGGAGGTTGGCTGGCCGAGCAACGGTCGCATGCGCGGTGGCAATGAAACGTCCCCGGCCGACCAGGCGATTTACCTACGCACACTGGTGAATAAACTCAATCGCCAGGGCTACAACTACTTTGTGATCGAGGCCTTCGATCAGCCGTGGAAAGTCAGCGATGAAGGCTCGGCCGGCGCCTACTGGGGCGTATTCAACGGCGCGCGCCAGCAGAAATTCAACTTTGAAGGGCCGGTCGTCGCGATCCCGCAATGGCGCGTACTCGCCATCGGTTCGGTGGTGCTCGCCCTGCTGTCGCTGACCCTGCTGATGATCGACGGCTCGGCCCTGCGCCAGCGTGGCCGCACCTTCCTGACCTTTATCGCGTTCCTCTGCGGTTCGGTGCTGGTGTGGATCGGTTACGACTACAGCCAGCAATACAGCACCTGGTTCAGTGTCACCGTGGGTATCCTCTTGGCGCTCGGCGCCCTCGGCGTGTTTATCGTCTTGCTGACCGAAGCCCATGAGTTGGCGGAAGCGGTGTGGACCCACAAGCGTCGGCGTGAATTCCTGCCGGTTGAAGGGGACTCGGACTACCGTCCGAAGGTGTCGATCCACGTGCCGTGCTACAACGAGCCACCGGAGATGGTCAAACAGACCCTCGACGCCCTGGCCGCCCTCGATTACCCGGACTACGAAGTCCTGATCATCGACAACAACACCAAAGACCCAGCCGTTTGGGAACCGGTGCGCGACTACTGCGAAACCCTCGGCCCGCGCTTCAAGTTCTTCCACGTCGCGCCCCTGGCCGGTTTCAAGGGTGGCGCGTTGAACTACCTGCTGCCGCACACCGCCAAGGATGCCGAAGTGATCGCGGTGATCGACTCGGACTACTGCGTGTCGCCCAACTGGCTCAAGCACATGGTGCCGCACTTCGCCGACCCGAAAATCGCCGTGGTGCAGTCGCCGCAGGACTACCGCGACCAGAACGAAAGCACCTTCAAGAAGCTCTGCTACGCGGAATACAAAGGCTTCTTCCATATCGGCATGGTCACCCGCAACGACCGTGACGCGATCATCCAGCACGGCACCATGACCATGACCCGTCGTTCGGTGCTCGAAGAACTCGGCTGGGCCGACTGGTGCATCTGTGAAGACGCCGAACTCGGCCTACGCGTGTTCGAGAAAGGTCTGTCGGCGGCGTATTACCACGACAGCTACGGCAAGGGCCTGATGCCGGACACCTTTATCGACTTCAAGAAACAGCGTTTCCGCTGGGCCTACGGTGCGATCCAGATCATCAAGCGCCACACCGCCAGCCTCTTGCGCGGCAAGGACACCGAGCTGACCCGTGGCCAGCGCTACCACTTCCTCGCGGGCTGGTTGCCGTGGGTGGCGGACGGCATGAACATCTTCTTCACCGTGGGCGCGCTGTTGTGGTCGGCGGCGATGATCATCGTGCCGACGCGGGTCGATCCGCCGCTGCTGATTTTCGCGATCCCGCCGTTGGCGTTGTTCGTGTTCAAAGTGGGCAAGATCGTGTTCCTGTACCGTCGCGCCGTGGGCGTGAACCTCAAGGACGCGTTCTGCGCGGCCCTGGCTGGCCTGGCGTTGTCCCACACCATCGCCAAGGCGGTGCTGTATGGCTTCTTCACCAGCAGTATTCCGTTCTTTCGCACACCGAAAAACGCGGATAACCACGGCTTCTGGGTCGCGATTTCCGAAGCCCGCGAAGAAATGTTCATCATGCTGCTGTTGTGGGGCGCCGCGCTGGGGATCTACCTGGTGCAGGGCCTGCCGAGCAATGACATTCGCTTCTGGGTGGTGATGCTGCTGGTGCAGTCGCTGCCGTATGTGGCGGCGTTGATCATGGCGTTCCTGTCGTCGTTGCCGAAACCTTCGGTAGCTGCGGAGCCCGCACCCGCTGCGTAAAAACTTGCGCAATGCACTAAACGGCGGCCTCTGGCCGCCGTTTTGCTATAAGATAACGGCCGTTTTGCAAGACTTGGCCTGTGCCAATGCCTTATGTGCAACAGGGCTTTTGTGGGAGCGGGCTTGCTCGCGAACGCGGTGTGTCAGCCACACATTCATTGACTGATACACCGCATTCGCGAGCAAGCCCGCTCCCACATTGGACCTGCGCCACTTTACGTCCTGCGCCCAATACACGCTCCCGGAGTTTTCCCATGACGGCCCATGCCGACCTTTCGCCGACCCTTCAACTTGCCATCGACCTGATCCGTCGCCCCTCGGTGACGCCGATCGACGCCGATTGCCAGAAGCTGATGATGCAGCGCCTGGGCGACGCCGGTTTTGCGCTTGAGCCGATGCGCATCGAAGACGTGGACAACTTCTGGGCCACCCACGGCAAGCACGAAGGCCCGGTGCTGTGCTTCGCCGGTCACACCGACGTGGTCCCCACCGGCCCGGTGCAGGCCTGGCAGAACGACCCGTTCGACGCGTTGATCGACGACAACGGCATGCTCTGCGGCCGTGGTGCAGCAGACATGAAAGGCAGCCTGGCAGCCATGCTGGTGGCGGCCGAGCGTTTCGTCAGCGACTACCCGGACCACAAGGGCTCGGTGGCCTTCCTGATCACCAGCGATGAGGAAGGCCCGGCGCACCACGGCACCAAGGCCGTGATCGAACGCCTGGCCGCGCGCAAGGAGCGCCTGGACTGGTGCATCGTCGGTGAACCATCAAGCACCACGCTGGTGGGCGATGTGGTCAAGAACGGCCGTCGCGGCTCCCTCGGCGCTACCCTGACCGTGCGCGGCGTGCAAGGCCACGTGGCCTACCCGCATCTGGCGAAGAACCCGATCCACCTGGCCGCACCGGCCCTGGCCGAACTGGCCGCCGAGCATTGGGACGACGGCAACACCTTCTTCCCGCCGACCAGCTTCCAGATCTCCAACCTGAACTCCGGCACCGGCGCCACCAACGTGATTCCCGGTGACCTGACGGCGGTGTTCAACTTCCGCTTCTCCACCGAGTCCACCGTCGAAGGCCTGCAACAGCGCGTCGCGGCGATCCTCGACAAGCACGGCCTGGACTGGCATGTGGAGTGGGCGCTGTCGGGCCTGCCGTTCCTCACCGAACCGGGCGCGTTGCTGGATGCGGTCTCGGCCAGCATCAAGACGATCACCGGGCGTGAAACCAAGGCGTCCACCAGCGGCGGCACCTCGGATGGGCGTTTCATCGCCACCCTCGGCACCCAGGTGGTTGAGCTGGGTCCGGTCAACGCAACGATCCATCAGGTCAACGAACGCATTCTGGCCAGCGACCTCGATGTGCTGACTGAAATCTACTACCAGACCCTGATCAAGTTGCTCGCCTGATGCTCGCTTGCCCCATTTGCAGCGCCCCGCTCAACGCGGTGGACAATGGCGTCGCGTGCCCCGCCGGGCACCGTTTCGACCGCGCGCGCCAGGGTTACCTGAACCTGTTGCCGGTGCAGCACAAGAACAGCCGCGACCCGGGCGACAACCTCGCCATGGTCGAGGCACGCCGCGACTTCCTCAACGCCGGGCACTACGCCCCGGTGGCCAAGCGCCTGGCCGAACTGGCCGCTGAACGTGCCCCGGCGCGCTGGGTGGACATCGGTTGTGGCGAGGGTTACTACACCGCGCAAATCGCCGACGCCCTGCCCCGGGCGGACGGCTACGCGCTGGACATCTCCAAGGAAGCGGTCAAGCGTGCGTGCAAGCGCAACCCGGCGCTGACCTGGTTGATCGCCAGCATGGCCCGCGTGCCGTTGGCCTCAGGCAGCTGCCAGTTCCTGGCCAGCGTGTTCAGCCCACTGGATTGGGAAGAGGCCAAGCGCCTGCTCAGCCCAGGTGGCGGCTTGATGAAAGTAGGCCCGACCAGCGGCCACCTGATGGAACTGCGCGAGCGCCTGTACGACGAAGTGCGCGAGTACACCGACGACAAGCACCTGGCCCTGGTGCCGGACGGCATGAGCCTGGCCCACAGTGAAACCCTGGAGTTCACCCTGAGCCTGGCCGAGCCCAAAGACCGCGCCAACCTACTGGCCATGACCCCCCACGGCTGGCGCGCCAGCGCCGAGCGGCGCAGCGAAGTGATCGAGGCGGCCGAGCCGCTGTCCGTCACCGTGTCGATGCGCTACGACTATTTCGTGCTTCAATAACCGACTTTTCCGCGAATGGATTTTCGAATCCCGCAACGAGGAACATCCATGCGCCAACCCGATATCGAGATTTACCTGAAGGACGCCGACGTCGACTACAAAGCCGTCGCCGCCTGGCTGGGTGCCGCCCTGGGCCCGTGCACCGACTGGGTCCAGAAAGGCCAGACCTACAAGTGCAAGGCCGGCAACGTGCCCGTCACCTGGCTGCCCAAGGCTGTAGGCAAATGGAACAGCCTGTACCTGGAAAGCGACCAGACCCCGTGGGACGACGACATCGCCTGCGCCCGCGCCGCGTTTGCCGCGCTGAACGTCGAAGTGCGCTGCGCGCCGGGGACGTGGGTTGAGGAAGAGGGTGAGGAAAGCGCTGATACCTGGATTCGGATCAGCGAAGACGGTGAAGAACAGATCACCTGGAAAACCGCCTGAAGATCGTTCCTACGCTCCGCGTGGGAATGCAGCCAGGGGCGCTCTGCGCCCCACAGTGTGACGCGGAGCGTCACTAGAGGCATTCCCACGCAGAGCGTGGGAACGATCAGCCTTACAGGCCCACCACATCCTCCGCCTGCAACCCCTTTTCGCCGGTCACCACGGCGTATTCCACCTGCTGGCCTTCGGCCAACGAGCGGTGGCCGTCACCGCGAATGGCGCGGTAGTGCACAAACACATCCTTGCCATCATCACGCTGAATAAACCCATAACCCTTTGCATCGTTGAACCACTTCACATTGCCGGTTTCGCGCGTTGCCATCTGTTTAACTCCCACATGCTTTTTATTGTTGAGTCGCTCGCATTGAACTGCCGAGTATAAGACAGGCTCCAAAACGATCAACTCAAGTTTACATCGCTGCTTTTTTGCCGATTTTCGGCGAATACGGCACACTACCCGCCCGAGCGCCTGCTCGGTTTTTCCCACTTGAAGCAGCACGCCTATGACCCGCTCCCCGTTCCGCCGTCTGGTGTTTGGCACCTTGCGCCGACTGTTGTACCTCTGGGTTCGCTCGGAGACGATCAACCAGTCGTCCCTTACCCTCAACCTGGACCGCAGCCGGCCGGTGTTCTACGTCCTGCAATCGCCCTCCCTCACCGAATTGGCCGTGGTCGATGCCGAGTGCACCAAGGCCGGCCTGCCGCGCCCGGTACTGCCGGTAGCGGTGGGACCGCTGATGGAGCCTGCGGCGTTCTTCTACCTCACGCCCGAGCCGGACTGGCTCGGCCGCCAGGACAAGCGCGGCGCGCCGCCGACCCTGACCCGCCTGGTCAACACCCTCAGCGAGCACGTCGAAGAGAATGCACAAATCATTCCGGTCAGCGTGTTCTGGGGGCAGTCGCCCGAGAGCGAGTCCAGCCCGTGGAAGCTGCTGTTTGCCGACAGTTGGGCGGTCACCGGGCGCCTGCGGCGCTTGCTGAGCATCCTGATCCTCGGTCGCAAGACCCGTGTGCAATTCTCCGCGCCTATCAACTTGCGTGAATTGATCGAGCACAATAAAGGTCACGAACGCACGGTGCGCATGGCCCAACGGATCCTGCGGGTGCACTTTCGCAATCTGAAGACCGCCGTGATCGGCCCCGACCTGTCCCACCGGCGCAACCTGGTCAAAGGCCTGGTCAACATGCCGCTGGTGCGCCAGGCCATTCTGGATGAGGCCGAACGGGAAAAAATCAGCCCGGAAAAAGCCAAGGCCCAGGCCCTGCGCTACGGCAATGAGATCGCCTCGGACTACACCTATACCGCGATTCGCTTCCTCGAAGTGGTGCTGAGCTGGTTCTGGAACAAGATCTACGACGGCATCAAGGTCAATAACATCGAAGGTGTGCAAAAGGTTGCCCAGGGCTACGAGGTGATCTACGTGCCTTGCCATCGCAGCCATATTGATTACCTGCTGCTCTCCTACCTGCTGTTCAAGAACGGCCTGACCCCGCCGCACATCGCCGCCGGCATCAACCTGAACATGCCGGTGATCGGCAGCCTGCTGCGCCGTGGCGGTGCGTTTTTCATGCGCCGCACGTTCAAGGGCAACCCGCTGTACACCTCGGTGTTCAACGAATACCTGCACACCTTGTTCACCAAAGGCTTCCCGGTGGAGTACTTCGTCGAAGGCGGGCGCTCGCGCACCGGGCGCATGCTGCAGCCGAAGACCGGCATGCTGGCGATCACCCTGCGCAGCTTCCTGCGCTCCTCGCGCATGCCCATCGTGTTCGTCCCCGTGTACATCGGCTACGAGCGCGTGCTCGAAGGCCGTACCTACCTCGGCGAACTGCGCGGCGCGAGCAAGAAGAAAGAATCGATCTTCGATATTTTCAAAGTGGTCGGCGCGCTCAAGCAGCGTTTTGGCCAAGTTGCGGTCAACTTCGGCGAGCCGATCAAGCTGGCCGAGTTCCTCGACAGTGAGCAACCGGACTGGCGCAGCCAGGAGCTGGGCCCGAACTACAAGCCGGCCTGGCTCAACGAAACCACGAACCGCCTCGGCGAACAGGTGGCGCGCCACTTGAACGAAGCCGCCGCGGTAAACCCGGTGAACCTGGTGGCCCTGGCGCTACTGTCCACTACGCGCCTGGCCCTGGATGAACAGGCCATGGCGCGCCAATTGGACCTGTACCTGGCGCTGTTGCGCCGCGTGCCCTACTCGCCCCACACCACCTTGCCCGAAGGGGATGGCCTGGCGCTGATAAAACACGTCAAGGACATGGACCTGCTGTCGGAACAGAGCGACGCCCTCGGCAAGATTCTGTACCTGGACGAGCAGAACGCTGTCCTGATGACCTACTACCGTAACAACGTGCTGCACATCTTCGCGTTGCCGGCGTTGCTGGCCAGTTTCTTCCAGAGCAGCTCGCGCATGAGCCGCGAACAGATCCTGCGCTACACCCACGCGCTGTACCCGTACCTGCAATCGGAACTGTTTATCCGCTGGTCGTTGGAGGAGCTGGACACCGTGGTCGATCAATGGCTGGACGCCTTTGTCGAACAGGGTCTGCTGCGCTTCGAAAACAATGTGTTCCTGCGCCCGGCGCCCAGCTCGCGGCACTTTGTGTTGCTGACGCTGCTGTCCAAGAGCATCGCCCAAACCCTGCAACGCTTCTACATGGCGATCTCGCTGCTGCTCAACAGCGGCCAGAACAGCATCAGCGCCGAAGAACTGGAAGATCTGTGTACAGTGATGGCTCAGCGCCTGTCGATCCTGCACGGCCTCAACGCCCCGGAGTTCTTCGACAAGAGCCTTTTCCGACATTTTATCCAGTCGTTGCTGGAGCAAGATGTGCTGCGCCGCGATGAAGCCGGCAAGTTGAGTTACCACGACCTGCTCGGCGAACTGGCCGAAGGCGCCGCCAAGCGCGTGTTGCCGGCGGAGATTCGCCTGTCGATCCGCCAGGTGGCGCTGCACCGCGTGGATGACACTCCGGTCGAATCCGAGCCTCTCAATTGCGAAGAAAACCGCTAGATTGAATAAGGCGCCGGGCTGTTTCCGGCGCCGCCGACAAGGAGCTGCACCATGAAAAAGATCATCCTCCTGGGCCTCACCGCCCTGCTCGGAGCCTGCCAAACCATGACGCCCGCACCCAAGGCCAGCCTCGATGGCGAAGTGTTCTACCTGCAACGCATCGCCCTGCCGCCGACCGCCACCTTGAGCGTCAGCCTGCAAGACGTGTCCCTGGCCGATGCACCGGCGGTGACCCTCGCCGAACAGAAAGGCCCGGTCAAAGGCCAGGTGCCGCTGCCGTTTCACCTGAGCTACGACCCGGCCCAGGTCAAGCCTGGCCACAGCTACTCGGTCAGCGCTCGCATCGAAGTGGACGGCAAGCTA
Organism: Pseudomonas sp. B611; assembly: GCF_055407965.1. Classification (NCBI taxonomy): domain Bacteria; kingdom Pseudomonadati; phylum Pseudomonadota; class Gammaproteobacteria; order Pseudomonadales; family Pseudomonadaceae; genus Pseudomonas; species Pseudomonas sp. B611. The sequence continues at coordinate 607,558 of NZ_JBUZST010000001.1, read as the reverse complement.
ATGTTTATCACCACCGAACGGCACTCTGTGCAGCTCAACGGCCAGGATCCACAACCCCTGCGCCTGCGCGTCGATGCTGTGGCCCACTGAACTCGATCAAAAGGAAGCGCCCATGCTCCGTAACTCCCTTCGCTTTACTGTCCTGTGTGCCGGCCTGCTGCTGGGGGCCAACGCCATGGCGCTGGACCTTTCCAGCCTGTCCCAGGGCGACGCTTCCGGCGGCCTCAAGGACGCCCTGACCCAAGGCGCGCAGATCGCCGTGAAACAGCTTGGGGTACCGGGTGGTTTCAGCAACAACCCCGAAGTGAAGATCGGCTTGCCGGGCAAGTTGGGCAAAGTGGCCGACAAGCTGAAGATGTTCGGCATGGGGGACCAGGTCACGCAACTGGAAACCAGCATGAACAAAGCCGCTGAATCCGCCGTGACCCAGGCCCAGCCGATCCTGGTGAATGCCGTGAAAAACATGAGCGTGACCGACGCCAAGGGCATCCTCAGCGGTGGCCAGGACTCGGCCACCCAGTACCTGAACAAAAGCAGCCGTGAACAGATCCGCGCCAAGTTCCTGCCGATCGTGAAAGCCGCCACCGACAAGGTTGGCGTGGCCCAGCAGTACAACGCCCTGGCCGGAAAGGCCGCAGCCTTTGGCGCAGTGGATGCCAAGAGCGCCAACGTCGAGAACTACGTGACCGAACAGGCGCTGGATGGGCTGTTCAAGATGATTGCGCAGCAGGAAGAAACCATTCGCAAGAACCCGGCGGCGGCGGCCACCAGTTTGGCGAAGAAGGTGTTTGGCGCGCTGTAACAGCACACTGCATGTCACCGAGCCGGAAAAACCCTTGCCGGTGAAAACGCCCTGATCGACTCAGGGCGTTTTGGTTTTAGCTACCAGGTAATGGAACGGCTGTGTGCGGATGCCGACGAGGCCGCACTACTGCTACTGGAGCTACTGTTTTGGTTGTTGTTATCGTTGTGAATATGAATATTCACATCGGGTTGACGATTGCCGTTGAACTGACCGAAGCCATTCCCCATCCCCATCGCCGCGCCCATTATTTGCAGCGGTAGAACTAATAACGGTAGCAACATACGCACTCCTTAAGCATCACCGTAGAAACATTCCTGCGCGTTTGACCGCAAGAAGAGTTACCTGCTTAACAGGTAACTCTATGTGGCACTTGCGGCGCAGCAGTTCCCCGGTCAGCCAAAACAAACGTTCCACCGGCCCGAATTTCGTTTGCATGGAAATGTAAACCAGCGTCAATGGATGACCGAATCAGCCAGTCGCCCCATCATGATCGTGGCAAAAAAACAGATGGCTACGGACGTTGCGCGATTGATTCTGAGCGGTGTCAGCCAGGCTTTCTGAACCCCTTCGAAACGACTGCCCAGCACAATCCAGGCCGCCCCCACCGGAACCACCACCAATGCCAGCGTGGTCATGAAGCCGGCATAACCGGGCAACGTGGCAAACGCACTGGCCGGTGCGATGAACGACGCGATCAATAAGCCTTTGGGGTTCATGACCGTCAGCCAGAAGAAATACAGCCCGGAAAAACGGTCGCGGGTCGGGCCGGCCGTGCTGTTCTTGTGCTGCCACAAGTTGTAGGCAAGTCGCAGCAGATAGCAGACTGCAGCCAACTGCGCGACTTTCACCGTCCACGGTGACCAGGCCGACAGATAGAACAACGCCACGCCCCAGACGGACACCTGAAGCAAATACGCCAGGCATTCGATAAAGGCCATCCGCCATGAAGCCCAGAAGCCAAAAAGCACCCCTGCACGCATTAACAAGGTGTTGGTCGGCCCAGGCACGACCAGTAACAACACCAGTGCAGAAACGGTCCCAAACATGAAGATTATCCTCGGGCGAATATGATCCAACGCCTTTGCACCGGTAGCGTTACTGCGCCAGCGTCAACGACCAGGCGACCGTCGCTACCATTAAAATCGCGAAGCTTACGTTAAGTCGCCGGCTCCAGGTCGGATGGATGAACAACGTGCGCATCCGGCTGCCGGCAAACAGCCACAGAAAGTCGAACACCACGCACACCAACAGGCAGATCAACGCCTTTGTACCCTGCTCCCACGCGGGCGCCGTGCCCAAGGTAAAACTGCCCAACAAAGCCGCAAACGCCGCATACGCCTTGATATTCGCAACACCCAGCACAAACCCGGCGCCCCAGCCCGGCGTGACTGCGGACGGCACCTCCTCGATCGGCGGCGCAGTGCCAATGCGGTAGGCCAGCCAAAAGATATAAGCGATGGAGATGACCGTCAGCGTCGTCGCCAGCATCGGAAAACGGTGCAGCACCACATACAGGCCCGTGGCGACCACGGTCATGGCGATCACCAGGCCTAGGGTGATCCCGACAAAAAAACGCGTCGAACGCCGCATGCCATAGGCCGCCCCGCTTGCCGCCAATGCCAGCGTGGCGGGGCCTGGGCTGGCGAGCAAAGCGATAGCGGCGAGAGCGAAAGCCAGTACGGCTTGGTAAATGGGCAGCAGGGTATCGAGCATACAACGCTCCTTCGCGTCAGCGCGCGTGACGACTTAGCGGGGCAATCCATTTTCGTGGCAGTAGTAGACCGTTCGGTGGTTCTTCATAAAGTCGATCACACCATTGGCAACGGCCATCGGGTCCACCTTGTGCTGCAACACCTTGGCAATCTGCTCGGCAATCCACGCCATCTCTGGCTCTTTCATGCCCAGCCGGGTGACCTCGACGGTCCCCAGTCGAATGCCCGTTTCCTTGTAGGGATCTGTGTCCCACGGCAATGGCATTTCATTGGCGATGAGATTGGCGGCCTCCAGGCGCTGCACCGCATCGCGCCCGCTGGCGAAGGGTTTTGAGTCGATTACGATCTGGTGCGTCCTTGTGTAACCCTGGTCCCGATAAAACGCGGTGACGCCTCTGCGATCCAGATGGGTGGCCAGCGCCTGGGCATTGCTCACCACCTGCCGCATATAGGCCTGCCCGTACTCCAGCATTTCGGTGGCCGCCACGGCGAGTGCCGCGACCCGATTGATCTGATGGCTACCGGTCAGGGTGGGGAAAATGGCCTCGTGCACTGCGGGGGTCAACGTCTCGTCGTTCCACAGGATCACACCGCCCTGGGGGCCGCTGAAGGTCTTCCCGGAAGAGCCCGTCATCAAATCCGCCCCTTCCGCTAGCGGGTCCTGAAACATCCCGGCGCTGATCAATCCCAGTTGGTGAGCGGCGTCGAAATACACCTTGCCCCCCCAGGGCGCAACGATGCCCTTGATATCGGCCACCGGCAAAGGGAAGAGGGTCAAGGTCATGCCCAGCCCAATCACCGCAGGCTTCAAGTCACGCGCAATTTCGCTGAAACGCGTAAGGTCAATGTCTGCCGTCTTGTGCACGAAGGGAATGTCCCACACCTTAAGCCCACGGACACCGGGCGGCCCATTGGTGCGGTTACTGGTATCGCCCCCCCGGATCACCGGCACCGTCATGACATTGTCTTCGGGCCGGGCCAGTGCCGTGTATGCGGCGAGCACTGCCGCCATTCCGCCCATCAGACGATGATCGGCGTGCCGGGCGCGCAGGGTGGTTTTCAACAGTTCCACGCAGAGCGATTCCAGTTCGTCGATATTTTTCATCCCCGAGAAAAAACGATTGTCCCGGCCGATATGCCCACCCGATGCACGCGTGCCGACCTCACTGGACAGCAACGCGCGCACCGATGGGCTGGTGGGTGACTCGGCGGCCACGAGATTGATGCACTGCTGCCCGCGCCATTGTTCATTGCGCACGACAGCCGCCCTGACCAAGTCGGCCATGGCAGCGTGTGATTGCGCTTGTTTCAGCAAGGCACTGGCGTGCTGGAGACATTGAATGTCATGCATGATCATCATCCCGTGGGTTTCGACAGATGCGCTTCAGGTCAAGCTCTTGGCGGCCTCGGCGTGCTGGTCTTCCCACCAGCGATCATTGCCGTGCAGGTTGCGAGCGAGGTCTTTTTCAGCGGCCCACGTCATGTTGAGGATGATCCGCGTTGCATCTTCGTTAAGCGGGATAGTGCGGTGCAGGGTGGTGTCGGTGCGCAGGAAGTAAATATCCCCAGTCTTGAAGCCGTATGTCGCAATCGGGTTGCTGCACAGCAGCTCATGAATTCTCGGGTTGGATTTATCCCATGACGTATGCGGTACGCATTGCAACATCCCGCCCTTGGCGATCGGCGGCGTTTCGATAATCCAGATCAGCGCGAAACTGTAATCACCCCAGTGCCAGCCGTGGGTATCGCCTTTGCGTTCCTGCTTGGTGATCAGGTATTCCTCGTCCTTGGAGACAGACGCGACAATCTGCGCCCCCGCGATCTGGGACAAGGTATTGAGCAGTACTTCGGACTTGGACAGCGTGTTGATCAGCGGGCTGTTTTCAGCAATGAACTCGCTGCGCACTACACTCATGTAGCGTGGCGTATTGTCGGTGGTTGCCAAGTGCAAGTCGCGGCGTTCAAGTTGGCGATCGATCAGGCTGTTGACCTCACGCGTTATCTTTTCGCGCAGGTCATCATCGACGATATCGCGCAACTTTATAAACCCATTGCGGGCAAACTCATTGCGCAATGCAAATACGCTTTTTTCAGAAAAGTTATTATCGTGATGTTGTTGCAGGCGAACCTCATCAAGTACGTAGTTCATTTCAATCCCTCGATAAATAGATCAAGTTGAAAGAGCGACACAGTACTGCCTACGACTGCTGGCAAAAACAATAGGCAGAGGCCTTCAAAAAAGCCATTGTTTTTTTGTGGATTCGTGGTATGTAAGATTTTCATGCTATTTCATCAATGTTCGTAAGGCCCATCTAATGAAAAAGCTTACAAAGAGCGATCACAAATTAGACCCGATTGATCGCGCCCTGATTACTGCCCTGCACCAAAACGCCCGCGCATCCATTCGCGCACTGAGCCGTCAGGTTGGGCTGTCAGCGCCAGGCTGCAGCGAGCGCCTCAAGCGTTTGGAGGTGGCGGGAGTCATCAGCGGCTTCAGCGTAGAGTTGGACGCCGAGGCCCTTGGCTTTGCATTGCAAGCGCTGGTGAGGGTTAAACCGTTGGCGGGGAACTTTCAAGCGGTGGAACAGTTACTGGCGCAAATGACGGAATGTATTGTGTGCTACAAAATCACCGGGGAGGACAGTTTTGTGTGCCACCTGTATACCAACTCCGTCCCTCACCTGGACCATACACTGCAACGCATTACACCCTTGGCCGACACCAACACTTCAATTATAAAAACCGTAGAAAAGAAACTTCCCACACTCTAATTAAACCTGTGGGAGACACACTGACTGTCGCAACAGTCATCAGGTGTCGGGCATTTCCCACTGTTCTTGTAGTTACCGGGCGCCTGCACAATTACACACACCCGTCCCTATTAAATACTATTGAGTGTCCTGCTTGACGCGAAACCATGCCGCGTAAAGTGCCGGCAGGAACAATAGGGTCAACGCCGTCGCCACAATCAACCCACCCATGATCGCCACGGCCATCGGCCCGAAGAACACACTGCGCGACAGCGGGATCATTGCCAGCACGGCAGCGAGAGCCGTGAGCACAATCGGGCGGAAGCGTCGGACGGTGGCTTCGATAATCGCCTGCCACGGCGCCAGGCCCGCCTTGATGTCCTGTTCGATCTGGTCCACGAGGATCACCGAGTTGCGCATGATCATCCCCGACAAGGCGATGGTGCCGAGCATGGCCACAAAGCCGAAGGGCTGGCGGAATACCAGCAGGAACAGCGTCACACCGATCAGGCCCAACGGCGCCGTCAGAAACACCATCGCCGTGCGTGAGAAGCTGCGCAGTTGCAGCATCAGCAATGTCAGCACCACCACGATGAACAACGGCACGCCGGCTTTTACCGAGTTCTGTCCACGAGCGGAGTCTTCCACCGTGCCGCCGACGTCCAGCAGGTAGCCATCCGGCAGTTCGGCACGTACGCCTTCCAGGGTCGGCAGGATTTGCTGGACCAGGGTCGCCGGTTGCTCCTTGCCGTAGATATCGGCGCGCACGGTCACCGTTGGCAGGCGGTTGCGGTGCCAGATGATGCCTTCTTCGAAGCCGTACTCCAGGGTGGCGATCTGCGACAGCGCCACGCTTTTGCCGTTGTCGGTAGGCACCGCCAGGCTTGGCAGCAACGACAGTTCGGTGCGCTCATGCACGGTGCCGCGCAGGAGGATTTCGATCAACTCGTTGTCCTCCCGGTATTGGCTGACGCTGGAACCGGTGAGCGAACTTTGCAGAAATTTCGACAGGTTGGCGGTGCTCACGCCGAGGGCTCGGGCGCGGTCCTGGTCGATATTGAGGTAGACAATCTTGCTCGGTTCTTCCCAATCCAGGTGTACGTTGACCACGTGGGTATTTTCGCGAACCTTGGCCGCCACTTTCCGCGCCAGGGCGCGGACTTCTTCGATGTGTTCGCCCGTCACACGGAACTGCACCGGGTAACCCACGGGCGGGCCGTTTTCCAGGCGTGTGACCCGCGAGCGCATCTCCGGGAACTGTTCGTTGAGGGTTTCGATCAGCCACGTGCGCAGGCTTTCGCGCTCTTCGATGGTTTTGGCCAACACCACGAACTGCGCAAAACTCGCAGCGGGTAATTGTTGGTCCAACGGCAGGTAGAAGCGCGGCGAACCGGTGCCGACATAGGCCACGTAGTTGTCGATGCCGGCGTGTTCCTTGAGCAGCGCTTCCAGGCGTTTGACCTGATCGGCGGTGTTGCTCAGGGACGTGCCTTCGGCCAGTTTCAGGTCGACCATCAGCTCCAGGCGACCGGAGGCCGGGAAAAACTGTTGCGGCACAAAACGAAACAGCGCCACCGAGCCGATAAACAGCAGCAAGGTCAGGACAATCACGGTTTTGCGCCGGCGCACGCACCATTCCACCAAACGCCTCACACGTTGGTAGAAGGGTGTGCCGTAGGGATCAGGCCCGTCAGTACCGTGCTTGGCTGCGTGAATCTTCGCCAGGTCCGGCAAGAGTTTTTCCCCCAGGTAGGGCACAAACACCACCGCGGCGACCCACGAGGCCAGCAAGGCAATGGTGACGACCTGGAAGATCGAGCGGGTGTATTCGCCGGTGCTCGATTGCGCGGTGGCAATCGGCAGGAAGCCGGCGGCGGTGATCAGCGTGCCGGTGAGCATGGGGAACGCGGTGCTGGTCCAGGCGAAACTCGCGGCCTTGAGCCGGTCGTAGCCCTGTTCCATTTTGATCGCCATCATTTCCACAGCGATGATTGCGTCGTCCACCAACAGGCCCAGGGCCAGTACCAGTGCGCCCAGGGAGATCTTGTGCAAGCCGATGCCAAGGTAATACATGCTGGCAAAGGTCATGGCCAACACCAACGGAATCGCCAGGGCCACCACCATGCCGGTGCGCACCCCGAGGGAGAAAAAGCTCACCAGCAACACGATGGCCAAGGCTTCGGCCAGTACCTGGACGAATTCGCCGACGCTGGTTTTCACCGCTGCCGGTTGGTCCGACACCTTGCGCAACTCCATACCTGCCGGAAGGTTCTTCTGCAGGCGTGCGAACTCGCCTTCCAGGGCCTTGCCCAAGACCAGGATGTCGCCGCCGTCACGCATGGCCACGGCCAGGCCGATGGCGTCCGCGCCCATGTAGCGCATGCGCGGTGCCGGTGGGTCGTTGAAGCCACGGTGGATGTCCGCCACGTCGCCGATGCGGAAGGTGCGGTCACCGACGCGGATCGGGAAGTTGCGAATCTCGTCCACCGTCTTGAAGTTGCCCGACACCCGCAGCTGCACGCGCTCGGTCGGGGTTTCGAAGAAGCCGGCGGTGGAGACTGCATTCTGTTCCTGCAAGGCCTGCTGTACGGCGGCCAACGGCAAGCCGAGGGTGGCCAGCTTGAGGTTGGACAGTTCGATCCAGATCTTCTCGTCCTGTAGGCCAAGCAACTCGACCTTGCCCACATCCGGCACCCGTTGCAGTTGAATCTGGATGCGGTCGGCGTAGTCCTTGAGCACGGCGTAGTCGAAACCGTCGCCGGTCAGGGCGTAGATATTGCCAAAAGTGGTGCCGAATTCATCGTTGAAAAACGGCCCCTGGATGTCCGGCGGCAAGGTCTGGCGGATGTCGCTGATCTTCTTGCGCACCTGGTACCACAGCTCGGGGATCTGCGCCGAGTGCATGGAGTCGCGGGCCATGAAGGTGACCTGGGATTCGCCGGGGCGCGAGAACGACACGATGCGCTCGTACTCACCGGTCTCCATCAGCTTTTTCTCGATGCGCTCGGTGACCTGGCGCGAGACTTCCTGGGCCGTGGCGCCTGGCCAGTTGGTCTTGATCACCATGGCCTTGAAGGTGAACGGCGGGTCTTCACTTTGTCCCAGCTTGGTGTAGGACAAGGTGCCAACCACCGCCAGCAGGATCATCAGGAACAGTACGATCTGGCGATTTCGCAGCGCCCATTCGGAAAGATTGAAACCCATCGGGGACTACTCCTTGGCCGCCAGATTCACCACTCGATTGGAGCGGTCCACCGGGCGCACCTGCTGGCCCTCATGGAGCACATGCACACCCGCTGCGATCACCCAGTCCGTGGGGCTCAAGCCTTCCAGCACCGGCACGCTTTTCTCGCCGAAGGCGCCGATGCGTACCGGCGTGCGCTTGAGGGTGTTGTCCGCCTGTACTCGCCAGACATAGGAATCGCCGTTTTCTGCACTGAGGGCAGACAGCGGCACCGACAAAGGAATCACACCGTCGGCTTGTATGAAAACGCGGGCGCTTTGCCCCAGTTCAGCGGGGACCTTGCCGCCGGTGAACGCGACGCGTGCGGCAAAGGTGCGTGATTTTGGATCAGCGGCCGGCGACAGTTCACGAATACGCCCGGCGAAACGCTGGTCGGGCTGGCTCCACAACTCGACGGACACCGGCTGGCCGATCTTGAACCGACCGAAACCTTGCTCCGGCAGGCTGATCAACACTTCGCGCTCACCGTCGGTGGCCAAGGTGAACACCGTCTGGCCGGCAGACACCACTTGCCCTACTTCCACCGCACGCTTGGCGACAACGCCGTCCTGCGGTGCGCGTAACGTGGCATAACCGGCCTGGTTGCTCGACACGTCGAACTCGGCCTTGATCTGTTTGAGGCGGGCTTCGCCGGATCGGTAGAGATTTTCCGAATTGTCGTACTGGGAACGGCTGACCATCTGACGGTCCATCAGGGTCTTGTAGCGGTCGCGCTCGGCGCGCACCAGGCTCAGGTTGGCCTCGGCGGCAGCCACTTGGGCGCGGGTGGCTTCCAGCTGCAGGCGCACGTCTTGCGGGTCCAGTTCGGCCAGCGGCTGGTTGGCCTTGACCCGCTCGCCCTCTTCCACCAGACGCTTGCTGACTTTGCCGCCAATGCGAAAGGCCAGGTCTGGCTCATAGCGCGCACGCACTTCGCCAGGGTAGCTGTCGCTCGCCTGCGCCGAGGGCTGCGGTTGCACCACCATGGCCGGGCGGATAACGGTCTGGGGGGCTTCCTCGTGACCGCACGCGGCCAGTAGGAAGGCCAAGCTGACAGGCAACGCAAGGGGCAGGAAAGTACTGCGCATGCTGAAGGACCTTTCGCAAATGGAGCTAGGAATAATTATACTGGCCGGTATGTTATTAATACCAAACTCGCCAGTCCAGTATTAAAGGTGAAAATGTCCGACAATCCTGTAAACACCAATAGCCCCGGGCGTCCCAAGGACATGGCAAAACGCCAGGCTATCCTCGAAGCGGCGAAAGTCCTGTTTTTGAGCAATGGTTACGCCAGTACCAGCATGGACGCGGTGGCACTGGAAGCCGGCGTGTCGAAGCTGACCGTCTACAGCCACTTCACCGACAAAGAGACCTTGTTCACCGCTGCCGTCGTGGCGACGTGCGAGGAACAACTACCGGTGATGTACTTCGAGCTGCCCGCAGGCATGCCCGTGGAGACGGTGTTGCTGAATATCGCGCGGGGGTTCCATCGGCTGATCAATAGCGAGGAGTCGGTGAACCTGCATCGCCTGATGATGACCACCGGCAATCAGGACGTGAAACTCTCACAGATCTTTTTCGAAGCCGGCCCGATGCGCATGCTGCAAGGCATGGAGCGCCTGTTGAGCAAGATCGACCAGAGCGGTGCGTTGAGTATCGACAAACCGTTTACGGCGGCCGAGCACTTCTTTTGCCTGCTCAAGGGCACGGCGAATTTCTGCTTGCTGTATGGCTGTGGCGGGCAGTTGAGTGAGGAAGCCGCCGAGGCGCATGTGCGGGATGTGGTGGGGTTGTTTATGCGGGCTTATCGGGCCTGAAGCCTTGTGGTGGCTGAGCTGGCCCCATCGCAGGCAAGCCAGCTCCCACACTTGATCGTATTCACACATCAAAATGTGGGAGCTGGCTTGCCTGCGATGCAGCCCTCAAGGCCGATGAAGATTCAGCCCTTGAGCGCCTTCTTCGGATAAATATCATACCGGCTCGACTTGCCATCCAGCGCATGGCTGGGCTTTGGCCCCTCAATGCACGGCGCCTTGCGCGGCCGCTTCACCACCACCCGGTGGCTGGCCAGGGCCAACGCCGCGGCAAGCAAGGCCGGGGCATCCGGGTCATCCCCGACCAAGGGCCGGAACAGGCGCATTTCCTTCTTCACCAAGGCGGTTTTCTCACGGTGCGGGAACATCGGGTCGAGGTAGATCACCTGCGGCGGCTCGCCTTCCCAATTGCGCATCACGTCGATGGAATTGCCCTTGAGCAGTTTCATGCGCGCCACGATCGGCGCCACTTCAAAATCATCCGCACCGCGTGCCAGGCCATCTTCGAGCAAGGCGCCGATCAGCGGCTGGCGCTCGATCAGGCTCATGTCGCAGCCCAGGCTGGCCAACACGAACGCATCCTTGCCCAGCCCCGCCGTCGCGTCCAGCACCCGTGGCCGCACGCCCTGGGCGATGCCCACGGCCTTGGCAATCATCTGCCCGCTGCCGCCGCCGTATAAACGCCGGTGTGCCGCGCCGCCTTCGACGAAGTCCACGCGCACCGCACCCGGCGCGTCAGGCCCGAGCTGTTGCAGCTGTAGGCCTTGCTCGCCGACTTGCAGGGAAAAATCCGCATCGGCCAGTTGCAAAGGCAGGTCAAGCCGGGCCGCCCACTGTTCGGCCAGGGCCTGGAAACCCTCGGCCAAGGCCTCGACCCGGATGCGGCTGGCCGCTGGTTGTTCGCTCATCAATCGCTACGCTCAAAAATATTAAGGATCGGCAAACAACGGCCGATAAAACCAACAGTCAGGTATTTTGCCAGAGCTGAGCGTCGACCGAGAAAAATGTCAGACATTCTCCCCCAAACCATCGGTGTACTGCCGACCCACAACCACTACGGCCTGCGTAATACCCAAGCGCTGGCCGGGGTGAGTCATGTGTGGCAGGACTTCTTCGCCCGGGCGTTGGCCGAGCAGCTCGGCGCCACGCCGGACGCGCTCGCCGCCCAGGCGCCGGCATCGCTGGACCCGGAAGTTGAACCTCGCGCTGGCGCCGACCTGCTGTCACAGATCCTCACCCAGCGTGAGTGCGACGTGAAAGACACCGAGATCGCCCCGCCTGAGCCGCTGTTCCTGCCGATTGCCGAGTTCGAGACCGAATTGCTGCCACCGGCGGCCACACCGTTCCCGGACGACGAAATCGTCGCCCAACAGCGCCAGCAGAATTTCGACAGCGGCTGGGTCCGCCCTATCGTGTTGACGGCCGGCCAACCGTTGCCGGAACCCGGCCCGGCCCCCGAACCGCGCCCGCTGCACCTGCCCATCGCCGAGTTCGAACTGGACCTGCTGCCACCCGCCGCCACGCCGTACCCGGACGAAGAACTGGTGGAGCAACAGAAGGCCCTGGACTTCGACTACTACTGGGCGCGCCCGCTGGTCACGCAGAACCTGCGCCTGGCTGCCTGACTCAGTCCTTGAAGAAAGCGTTGGCCTGGCTGAACGGCATTTTGCGTTCGGTGAAGGTAAACGTGCCCAACTCATATACCTCCTGTGCCGCCCGATAGAACTCGCCATACGCCGCCAAGGCCATGGCCGAGCCGACGCTGATGCGCCGCACGCCCATCTCGCTCAATTGCTCGACGCTCAGGTTCAGGCCTCCCGACATCAACACGTTCACCGGCTTGGGCGCGACGGCCTTGACCACCGCCAGCACTTCCTCGGCACTGCGCAGGGCCGGCGCGTAGAGCACATCGGCGCCGGCTTCGGCGTAGGCTTGCAGGCGGCGAATGGTGTCAGGCAAATCAAGACGGCCATGCAGGAGGTTTTCTGCACGGGCGGTCAGGGTGAAGGGAAATGGCAGGCTACGGGCAGCGGCAACGGCGGCTTCCACGCGCTCCACGGACAGGTCAAAGGGGTAGATCGGGTCCACCGCAATGCCCGTGGCATCTTCGATAGAGCCACCGACGATACCGCTGGCCGCCGCGCGCAGGATGGTCTGGGCGCACCCTTCGGGGGTGTCGCTGAAGCCGTTTTCCAGGTCCGCCGCCACCGGCAGCGCGGTCGCCTGTACGATGGCGCTGGCATTGCTCAACGTATCTTCCAGGGACAACGCACCTTCCGCATCGGGGCGGCCGAGGCTGAACGCATAACCGGCACTGGTGGTGGCCAGGGCTTCAAAGCCGAGGCTGGCGAGCATGATCGCGGAGCCGGCATCCCACGGGTTGGGCATCACGAATGCGCGATCGCGCTCGTGCAGAGCCTTGAAGGTTTCGGCGCGAAGGGTTTGGGCATCCATGTCTGGCTCCTGGCGAAAAAAGGAGCCTTAGAGTAACCCCAGTTGCTCGGCGGCGGGCGTTCGATTCAGGGTCGGCAACGGCGCTAATCCGGGCAGGCGTGCCATCAGTTGATCATGGAAGCGCAGGGCCAGCTGCGCGGCCAGGCGGTTGTCCGAGGTGTGCAGGAACACGTAGGGCGTGCGGCCCTCTTCGATCCAGTCGGCGACTTTTGCGACCCACGGAATCAGGAACGGATCGTTGGCTTCCAGCTCGGGATGGCCGATAAATCGCACTTGGGGGAACAGCGTCAGCGCTGCCGGACGTGGCGGCACCTTGGGTTTTTTCGACTGGGCATGCAGCACCGCCGCCGAGGTCGACGTGCAGCTGAACAGCGCACGCGGGTCAAGGCAGATGCGCTCAACACCCCGATCACGCAATAGCCGGTTGAGCATGCGCTCGGCATCGCCCTTGGCGAAGAATTCGGGGTGGCGCACTTCCACCGCCAGCGGGCGTTCCAGGCCGTCGATAAACCCCGCCAGCTCGGCGAGCCGCTGTGGCGAGAAAGTCGCCGACAATTGCAGCCACATCGGCGACACACGCTCACCCAGCGGGCTCATCAAGCCGATAAAGCTTTCCGCGGCCGGCAGTTGCTCACGCAAATCGCCGCCATGGCTGATATCACCCGGGAATTTCGCGGTGAAGCGAAAATCCTCGGGCATGATCTCGGCCCAGCGCTGCACCGTGGCGGCTGAGGGGCGCGCATAAAACGTGGTGTTGCCCTCAACGGCGTTGAAGACCTGAGAATAAAGGGAGAGGTAATCGCTGGAGCGCGCATCGGCCGGGTACAGGTACTCGCGCCAGGCGTTTTCACTCCAGGACGGGCAACCGATGAAATAAGGCAGGCGCATCAGATGTGAATGTCGAGACCCAGCACTTCCATATCCCATTCGACAAAGCCGGCGGTGGTCAGGTAGCTGGCCAGGGCGGTGGCAACGCTTTTGCTCATGGAGCGGGGGAAGACCATGTCTTGCTGACGGGCGGGAAGACCACTGATACGCGCTTGGGCATTGGCCTGCGCATCGGCTTGGACTTCGATGAAGTCCGGCGAATCCTCGACAGCGTCATCCACCGTCGCATTTGCCTTACGCGGCTTGCGCTTGATTGGGTAGGACTGTGAGGAAAAGCCATCAATACGCATGGGCGCGAACTCGCTATCAGTAATGGCATTTTAGTGGCGCAATCCGTAGCGCGCAAATGCTCTGGTGATAACTAGAACACATAATTTGCAAAAGGTTTAAAAGCTGGGGCAAATTCTGACGATTGGCGCATTTAGCGGCGTGTTTGCGTTTGTGGAGGACCTGTGGCGAGGGAGCTTGCTCCCGCTGGGTTGCGCAGCGGCCCCAAAAAAAGCGGGAGCGCTGCGCACTCCAGCGGGAGCAAGCTCCCTCGCCACATTTACAGACCGCGTTCTGCCTTGGTCTGCGCAACTTTATCGCGCAGGTAAACCGGCGCCGCCTGGTCGGCGGGAATCCCTTCGCCACGCTCGAAAGCAAAGCGGGCCAAGGTCAGCAGGTCTTCGGCGTGGGGCAACATCGCTGCGTCCTGGCCCACCAACTGCACACCGATGCGCTCGCCATAACCCCAGCCGGTGCCAGCACCGAACCAGTCACCGCTGGCATCCTGCGGGAGCATCGACGATTCCGGCGGCTGCACGGCTTCGACGCCCACCAGGCGCATCTCCCCCGCCGTCTCGCGGTAGCAGCCCCAATAGACCTCATCCATACGTGCATCGATGGCCGCTGCTACTTGATGGGCGCCGTGCTCGCGCAAGGCGCGCTGGGCCAGCACGGCGAGGTTGGACACCGGCAGCACCGGACGCTCCAGGGCAAACGCCAGGCCCTGCACCACGCCAATGGCAATACGCACACCGGTAAACGCGCCGGGGCCACGGCCGAAGGCAATGGCATCGACCGCCGCCAGGGTGGTGCCGGCGTCTTCCAGCAGTTGCTTGATCATCGGCAACAGCTTCTGCGCATGCAGGCGCGGGATCACCTCGTAGTGGCTCGTAACCTTGCCATCGTGCAGCAGGGCAACGGAGCAAGCTTCAGTCGCGGTGTCCAGGGCCAGCAGGGTGCTCATCGGTGTGGGTGTCCAAGTCGAAAAAAAGTGCGCCAGTATAAACAACAACGGCCCGCAAGCGGGCCGTTATAGGTGCAGCAAATCGAGTGATCAGCTCAGTGCTTGCAGCACTTTGGCAGTGATCGCCTCGACCGAGCCAACACCTGGGATGTGGCTGTACTTCGGCTTGCCTTGGGCAGCCGACAGCTTCTGGTAGAAATCCACCAGCGGCTTGGTCTGGGAGTGGTAGACCGACAGGCGATGACGCACGGTTTCTTCGGTGTCGTCTTTGCGTTGCACCAGCTCTTCGCCGGTCACATCGTCCTTGCCTTCAACCTTTGGCGGGTTGTAGATGGTGTGGTACACGCGGCCCGAGGCTTCGTGAACGCGACGGCCGGCGATACGCTGGACGATTTCTTCGTCTTCAACCGCGATTTCAACCACTGCGTCCAGCTCGACGCCCGCCTTCACCAGGGCTTCAGCCTGGGGAATGGTGCGTGGGAAGCCGTCGAACAGGAAACCGTTCTTGCAGTCTTCCTGGCTGATGCGTTCCTTGACCAGGTTGATGATCAAGTCATCGGACACCAGGCCACCGCTGTCCATCACGCTCTTGGCGATCAGGCCCAGCTCGGTGCCGGCCTTGACCGCTGCACGCAGCATGTCGCCGGTGGAGATTTGTGGAATGCCGAATTTTTCAGTGATGAACTTTGCCTGAGTACCTTTACCGGCCCCGGGAGCTCCCAGCAGAATGACGCGCATTGATGTGCTCCTCAATTTTTTATAGAGATGATGCTCGGATTCGCCGCGTGGGGCCAATCGCGTAAAAATAGGATTCGGGCCGCCCAAACGGCCAAAGGCTGATCAAGATACACAGCGGGCCGTCACCATACAAGCCGCCAAAAGTCGCAGGAACCCGCGCAGGGCATGCGTCATAGGTAGGGTGTGCCCGGGTGCAACCCGCCGCCACAAACGCCGACCGCCCGTTTCCGGGCGGCCGCCGTGGTTTATCTGCAAGCCGTTGAGAACACTTGGAAAACCTCAGCCGGTGTTGCGCAAACCAGCGGCAATACCGGCCACGGACACCAGCAGCGCCTGTTCCAGAGGGCTGTCCTGCGCCGCCTCTTGTTGACGCGAACGGGCCAGCAACTCGGCCTGCAACAGGTGCAAGGGGTCGAGGTAGGTGTTGCGCAGGCGGATAAACTCCAGGGTGTCAGGGCTGTGGGCCAGCAGTTGCGACTGGCCAGTCAGGCCAAGCACCACGCTGCACGCCTGCGACAATAGGTCGCGTAAGTGCGCACCCAATGGCAACAGGTCTGGCTGCACCAAGCGCTCGTCATACAGCCGGGCGATGTCCGCATCGGCCTTGGCCAACACCATTTCCAGCATGTCGATGCGGGTGCGGAAGAACGGCCACTGCTCGCGCATCTGCCCCAGCAGTTCACCTTCGCCACGCTCCAGCGCCTTGCTCAACGCGGCTTCCCAACCGAGCCAGGCGGGCAGCATCAGGCGGGTCTGAGTCCAGCCGAAGATCCATGGGATCGCGCGCAGGCTTTCAATGCCCCCCGCACGGCGCTTGGCCGGGCGACTGCCCAGGGGCAAACGACCGAGTTCCTGCTCCGGGGTGGACTGGCGGAAGTACTCGACGAACTGCGGATTTTCCCGCACCACGGCGCGGTAAGCGCTGACACCATCTGCCGCCAATTCGTCCATCAAATGGCGCCAGGCCGGTTCCGGCGGCGGCGGTGGCAGCAAGGTCGCCTCCAGCACTGCGGCCAGGTAGAGATTGAGGTTTTGCTCGGCGATGTCCGGCAGGCCGAATTTGAAACGGATCATTTCGCCTTGTTCGGTGGTGCGGAAGCGCCCCGCCACCGAGCCTGGCGGCTGCGACAGGATCGCCGCGTGGGCCGGGCCGCCGCCACGCCCCACGGTGCCACCGCGACCGTGGAACAACAGCAGTTCCACCTGCTGCTCGCGGCAGATGTCCACCAAACGCTCCTGTGCGCGATATTGCGCCCAGGCGGCGGCGGTGGTGCCGGCGTCCTTGGCCGAGTCGGAGTAGCCGATCATCACTTCCTGCGGGCCTTGCAGCCGCGCGCGATAACCCGGCAGCAGCAACAGGCGCTCGATCACCGGACCGGCGTTGTCCAGGTCGGCCAGGGTTTCGAACAGCGGTACCACGCGCATCGGCCGCTGCACGCCCGACTCTTTGAGCAACAGCTGTACGGCGAGCACGTCTGACGCAGCGCCGGCCATGGAGATGACATACGAACCGAGGGATGCGGCCGGTGCGGCGGCAATTTCCTTACAGGTATTCAAGACTTCGGCAGTGTCCGCCGACGGCTTGAAATAACCCGGCAGCAGCGGCCGACGGTTGCTCAATTCCTTGGTCAGAAAGCTGATGCGCGCGTCTTCGTCCCAGTCTTCATAACGACCGAGGCCGAGGTAATCGGTGATTTCGGTCATGGCCGCCGAATGCCGACTGGAGTCCTGGCGCACATCGAGGCGTACCAGGAACAAGCCAAAGGTCACGGCGCGGCGCAGGCAATCAAGCAGCGGGCCGTCGGCAATCACACCCATGCCGCATTCGTGCAGCGACTGATAGCACAGCTCCAGCGGGTCGAGCAGGTCACGGTTGTTTTGCAGCACTTCGACCGGCGCCGGGGTAGCTGCGGTCAATGACGCGTGGGCCCATTGCCGGGTAGCACGCAGACGTTCGCGCAACTGTTTAAGCAGCGCGCGATACGGCTCGACGCTGTCGCCGACCTGGGCTTGCAACGCCGGGCTGGCCTGCTGCATCGACAGCTCCGAGGCCAGGTGGTCGATGTCGCGCAGGTACAGGTCCGCCGCCATCCAACGCGCCAGTAGCAGCACTTCGCGGGTCACCGGCGCGGTGACGTTCGGGTTGCCGTCGCGGTCGCCGCCCATCCAGGACGCAAAGCGAATCGGCGCGGCTTCCAGGGGCAGGCGCAGGCCGGTAGCGGCGTGCAGGGCCTGGTCGGCCTTGCGCAGGTAATTGGGGATGGCGTGCCACAGCGAATGTTCAATCACCGCGAAGCCCCACTTGGCTTCATCGACCGGTGTGGGGCGCACGCGACGGATTTCCTCGGTGTGCCAGGCCTCGGCGATCAGCCGTTGCAGGCGCTCGCGGATCTGCTGGCGCTCGGCCGTGGTGAGGTCGCGGTGATCCTGCAACGCCAGTTGCGCGGCAATCGCATCGTATTTCTGGATCAGGGTGCGGCGCGCCACCTCGGTGGGGTGCGCGGTGAGGACCAACTCGATCTCCAGCCGTGCCAGCTGGCGGGCCAGGGATTCATTGCTGTGCCCTTCGCTTTGCAGGCGCGCCAGCAACTCGGGCAACACGCGGGACTCGAACGGCGCCGGCTGCGACTCATCGCGCCGGTGAATCAATTGGTACTGCTCGGCGATATTGGCCAGGTTGAGGAACTGGTTGAAAGCCCGGGCCACAGGCAGCAGTTCGTCTTCCTGCAGTTGGTTTAGGCTGGCACTCAGTTCATCGCCAGCGCCACGCCGGTCGGCCTTGGCGCCTTTGCGGATCTGCTCGATCTTGTCGAGAAACCCGTCGCCATACTGCTCTCGAATGGTATTGCCCAACAGTTCACCCAGCAGGTGAACGTCCTCACGCAAGCGTGCATCGATATCACTCATCAGCCAATCTCCAGCAGGAATCCGGGACGCGCAGGTCTGCCAGAGTGCCGCCAGCATCCATTTCTGACAAGACTTTAAACCTTGTGGGATGCAGCTAGTCTCAACACTGAGTCGCCGCGTTTATCCACGCGCGCGGCTGGTCACTCATCACCGCCTGCTATCGCGGGCTTTACTGAGGTTGCCATGAAAATTCGAGAACTGGCCCAACATTGGGAAGAGAACGCCAAGGGTCGCTTGACCAAGACCGAGTACGCGATCCATCTGGATATGGAGTCCGCCGCACGGCTGGCGGCCATCACCGAGATGTACCCCAAGCGCCACCCTGAAGAATTGCTGGGCGAACTGATCGGCGCCGCCCTTGAAGAGCTGGAAGCCAGCTTTCCCTACATCAAGGGCCAGCAGGTGATTGCCACCGATGAAGAGGGTGACCCGCTGTACGAAGACGTCGGCCCTACCCCGCGCTTCCTTACGTTGTCGCGCCGCTATCTACATGATTTGTCAGCGAGTGCCGACGAACAGAAACACTGACACCTTGCGGTAAACCCCTTGTATTCCGGGCCTCCCCCAGGCCCGGCGTACCCCTGCGCAACGCAGAAGTTCCAAGTTTTTTCGCTGACCGATCAGTCAGATATTTTTTTAGGCAAATCGCCATCTTCTCTGAACTATTCAAAAAAGCCTCCGGTCACAGCCAGTAAGCCATCACTTGGAACGGCCGTTTGAACAGGCGTCACGTGCCTTACCCGCCGGACCCGCAACCGACCTCCCAGGATGGATTTGAAGTTTTTCAGGAGTTATCCAATGGAGTTGAAGACGATGAAGACCAGCACTGCCAAATCCTCGTTTAACCACCTGCGCGGGCTTAAATTGGCCGCGCTGGCAATCGGCACCAGCTTCGTTCTCGCGGGCTGCGCCGGCAACCCGCCGACCGAGCAATACGCGGTGACCCAGTCCGCCGTGAACAGCGCAGTCAGCGCTGGCGGTACCGAGTACGCCGCCGTGGAGATGAAGTCGGCCCAGGACAAGCTCAAGCAAGCCGAAATCGCCATGCACGACAAAAACTACGACGAAGCCCGTCGCCTGGCCGAGCAAGCCGAATGGGACGCTCGCGTTGCAGAGCGCAAATCCCAGGCCGCCAAGGCTGAGCAGGCTGTGAAGGACTCCCAGAAAGCTGTTCAGGAGCTGCGTCAGGAAGGCATGCGCCCGGCTGTGATCAAACAGCAATAAGCCGCCGCCACCCGATTGCATTGCACCCGATATCGAATTGAAAGGACGACACGACTATGCGTAAACAATTGATGATCCCTGCCCTGCTGGCGATGAGCGTTGCCCTGGCGGCCTGCTCCACCCCGCCAAACGCGAACCTGGAAAACGCACGGACCAACTACTCGGCCCTGCAAACCAACCCGCAAGCCACCAAGCTGGCGGCGCTGGAAACCAAGGACGCCAGCGAATGGCTGGACAAGGCCGACAAAGCCTATCGCGACAAGGAAGATCAGAAGAAGGTCGACCAGTTGGCCTATCTGACCAACCAACGCGTTGAAGTGGCCAAGGACACCATCGTCCTGCGCGAATCCGAAGCCAAGCTGAAAAACGCCGGCGACGAACGTGCCCGCGCCCTGCTGGAAGCCCGCGACGCACAGATCAAGCAACTGCAAGACAGCTTGAACGCCAAGCAGACTGATCGCGGTACGCTGGTGACCTTTGGTGACGTACTGTTTGCCACCAACAAGTCCGACCTGAAATCCAGCGGCCTGGTGAATATCACCAAGCTGGCGCAGTTCCTGCGCGATAACCCGGACCGTAAAGTGATCGTCGAAGGCTACACCGACAGCACCGGTTCCGATGCGTACAACCAGAGCCTGTCCGAGCGTCGTGCCGCTTCGGTACAACGTGCACTGGCACAGCAAGGCGTGGATATTTCGCGCATCGTGACCCAGGGTTACGGCAAGGAATACCCGGTTGCCGACAATGGCAGCGTGTCGGGCCGTGCCATGAACCGTCGTGTGGAAGTGACCATTTCCAACGACAACCAGCCGGTCAAGCCACGGTCTTCCGTCGCTAACTGATCGAACGTCATAAAAAAACCCCGCTCGTCAGCGGGGTTTTCTTATTTAGCCGAAGCTGACAGGGCCATTGTTGGGCTCAGGCATTTGGATTTGCGGGCCTTGCATCCGGGCCTGAGAGTCACCCCCATTGCCACCCCCTGCCGAATCACCACCGGCACCACCCGCACCGCTACCGCCTTGGGCGCCTCCCCCGCTGGCCATCAACTCCTCCAGAAGCTTCTTCAACTTCTCGACGTCCATTTGCCCTTGTTGGCCACCGACTTGACCCATCTGGTCCATGCTGCCGACCATATTGCCGCCCATGCCGCCGATACCTGAAATCATATTCACACTCCATACGTTCACGATGAGGTAGGTTGTGTCTCAACTTTGCCGACACGCCCATCAGTGGTCCCGTGAGAAATATGGTTCCGCGTATGGCAGATTATTGCTGTAGCTGCGGCGTTTCCTGCCCCATGCAGCGCACGGCCTGTTTCTTGTTGTTCACCAGCACGCCACTGAGGCCTTTCTGGTCGGTATCAAACATCACCAGCACGCCATCAACGCACTGCGCCACTTGCGCGGCCGGCGTCAGGGAAATCTTGTAATCCTCGCCGGGCACGGTCTTGAGCATGGTGAAGTCGCTGAGCAGCAGCGCATCTTCGGGCTTGGCGAAGTGCAGGTAGCCGTAGAACCACAGGCAGCCGACGGTGCCGATAATGGTGCCGATGCCAGTGAGGATCAGCGGGATCATGTTGCGTTCTTCGCTCATTGCGGGCTCTCTGATGAATCAACTTTGGGAATGGGATAATTCGGAATCTCGCCCAGGCGGCGCAGGCCGTTGAAGTGCTGGGGGTCATCCAGATAGCGCAGCATCACGGTTTGCCAGGTCTTGTCGGCAAAAGTCTGCACATGGCCGCCACGGGTCAATTGCAGCACTCTCGGCGGTGGCGCAGCTTGGTACAGGCGGATCACGTTTGCCACCGGCACAATCGGGTCGTCCAGGCTGTGGAACAGCAGTTTTGGCACGCCGGTCAGCTTCGGCATGGCCTGGATTGCACTGTCGGCGTCCGGCACCAGCCAGGACAAGGGCACCTGCAACGGCCATGTTAACCAGGAGGTGCTCAGGGCGAATTGTCCTACATCACGATAACTGGCGGGCACGCCATCCAGGACCAGCGCCTTGAGTTGCGGCTGACGCTCCGGGTGGGCCGCCAGGTAATGCACCGCCAGCGCACCGCCCAGGCTTTGGCCGAGGACGATCAAAGGCTGGTTTTGCGTTTCGGGGGCCTTGTCGAGCCAACTGAACGCGGCGTCGATGTCTTGATAAACCGCCGGCAATGACGGCTTGCCATCGGACAGGCCATAACCGCGATAGTCCAGCAGCAACACCTGATAACCCTGCTCCGGCAACCACCAGCTGCCGCCCAGGTGCCAGGCCAGGTTGCCGCCGTTGCCATGCAGGTGCAGCACCGTGCCCTTGACCGGCACGCCGGGTTTGGCCGGTAGCCACCAGGCGTGGAGTTTTACCCCGTCGGCGGTGGTGAGGGTGATGTCACGGTAGGCCAGGCGGGCCTTTTCCGGGGTGAACGGCAGGCCGGGCTCGGGGTAGAACAGCAGGGAGCTGCAGCCATTCAAGGTCAGTAGCAGGCACAGAATGCCGAGGATTCTCATCCGTTGAAGCCTCCAGACGGCGCAGAGCGCCACGGGCTGCATTCCCACGCGGAGCGTGGGAACGATCATGTTGGACTCATCTCTCAAGAACAAATGAGATCAACTGTGGGAGCTGGCTTGCCTGCGATAGCGGTGTATCAGTCACAACTGTTTCAACTGAAAGACCGCTATCGCAGCGGTGCGGCGACCCGACAAGCCAGCTCCCACATTTTGATCCGGTTTTGTCTGCCAGATCCTTTATAGGATGTTGGAGTAATCCGCCTCGATCCGATCCAGGCTCAAGTGGTTGAGGAAGTTGGAGAAGCACATCCACGCCGCCAGCGCGTTCATGTCGCGGAACTGCTCCGGCAGGTACTTGGGTGGCACCACCAGGCCTTCGTCCACCAGTTGGCGCAGGGTGCGCATGTCTTCCAGGGTGGTCTTGCCGCAGAACAGCAGCGGCACTTGTTCCAACTTGCCTTTGCGCACGGCCAGCTGGATGTAGTTGTAGACCATGATAAAGCCCTTGAGGTAGGACAAATCCTTGGTAAACGGCAGACCCGTCGGCACCGAGCCACGGAATACGCGACTGGCGTTGCCGTAGCTTTCGGCCATTTCAAAACCCTGCTCACGGAAGAACTCGAACACCTGCAGGAAGTCGGCGCCCTCCTCCACCATGTGTATGGCGCGCGTGCGGTTGGTCAGCTTGCGCAGGCGGCTCGGGTAGGAGGCGAAGGTGATGATCTCCATCAGGATCGCCAGGCCTTCCTGGGTCACGGTGGACGACGGCGGACCCTTGGACAGGAAGGTGCAGATCGGCTGGTTCTGCCCGTTGAGGGTGGTGCCGACGTGCACCAGGCCTTCATGCACTTCCAGGGCGCGCACGTCGCGGTCGTTGAACATCGCGTCGGCGCGGATCTTGATGTAGTCGGCGCCCGCCGCCGCGTCGGCGACAATGCCGTCGGACTCGAACACGCGGATGGTTTCCTCGGCCTCGCCAAACACCTTGTTCAGGCGGGTTTGCAGCAGGGCGACGGCGTCCTTGGCGGTGAGGGTCTTGGCCTCGTCCTTCAGGTCGCCACGGCCGTCGATATTGTTCAGGTAGTCGGAGAGCATCAGGCCGAGGTCGGCCAGGGTCGGGTCGCCGGCGTGGAACGCATCGGAGGCGGCGCCGTAGAGTTCCTGGGAGATCAGGCCGAAGTCTTCGGTGCCACGCGCTTCGAGCATGCGCACCACCATGCGGTATTCACGGCACATGCGGCGCATGATCTGCCCCACCGGACTGAACTGGCCGAGGCGACGGGTGATGTCGCGCTCGATGTTCTGGAACTCCAGCTTCACCGCACTGGAGTCGAACGACAGCGGCCGGTTGAGGTAATAGTCGCGGCTGACGGCCGGCATTTCCTTGCCCTTGGCCTTGAGGAAACCCTGGCGAATGCTGTCGTCCCACTTCACGGCGTCGAGGACGCGAATCGGTGTTTGCGCCAGCACAATGCGATCAGACAAGGTGCGTATCGTCTGCTGGTAATCGTCCACCTGGAACTTCCTCTTTAAACGTTATGTGCCCAAGCAGCCTACGTCAGACCGACGCCAACACCAAATGCATGTAGCGCTTGAGGATTTCAAGCATCTCTTCACCGGTCAGGCTGTCTGCGCTGCCGAGCAGGCCCTGATACTCCATCCGACCGATTATAGCCGTCAACACCTTGGCATCCTGCTGCGGCTCGCGCGAGCCCAACACCTGGAAAAACTGCCCGGTGCCCTGCAACAGGATCTGCTGGTGGGAGCGCACCAACTCGGCCAGGCGCGGGTTCAACAGGGCTTCCTGGCGAAACGCCTGCTCGGCCATCAAGTGTTCACGACGGTTGGTCAGTTGGCGCATCACGTAGTCGGCCGTCAGCCGGGCGATGTCATCGGCCAGTTGCGAGCGCGACTGCGGGCTGCCATCACCGTAGGCGACCATCTCCCGCAGCAAGCCTTCGTTGCGCACCCACAGCTTGCCCATGAACGCGGCGCTGCGTTCGACGTATTGGGCGAAGGTATCGGTGAGCAGGTCGTCGATATCCTTGAAATAGTAGGTGGTGGCCGACAGCGGCACACCGGCCTCCGCCGCCACTGCGCGATGGCGAACGCCACGTACGCCATCGCGCACCACGATGCGCATGGCCGCATCGAGAATGTCTTGCCGGCGCTGCTCGCTGCCCCGGCGGCTGGCCTTGCGGCCTTGGTACTGGACACTTTCAGCCACGGCAGCAGCAATGCCGGCGGCGCCTTCTTGAGCCATAACGCGGTTCACCACAGATCTTCCTTTGAAAGGTGACGCAGAGCGTCAGGGGAGGCATTCCCACGCGGAGCGTGGGAACGATCCCTTGGCGCTGTTTGCTTGACGCTTATTTATGTCACATAAAAAAGCCGCCTTATAAAAGGCGGCTTCGGATTTCGCTTCGCTTACGCTTGTGGCCGCATGTGCGGGAACAAGATCACGTCGCGGATCGACGGCGAGTCTGTCAACAACATCACCAGGCGGTCGATGCCGATACCTTCACCAGCGGTCGGCGGCATGCCGTATTCCAGGGCGCGGACGAAGTCTGCGTCGTAGTGCATGGCTTCGTCGTCGCCGGCGTCCTTGTCGGCCACCTGGGCCATGAAGCGCTCGGCCTGATCTTCCGCGTCGTTCAACTCGGAGTAGGCGTTGGCGATTTCACGGCCGCCGATGAACAGCTCGAAACGGTCAGTGACGTTCGGGTTGTCATCGTTGCGACGGGCCAGCGGCGACACTTCGAACGGGTACTGGGTAATGAAGTGCGGCTGTTCCAGCTTGTGCTCCACCAGTTCTTCGAAAATCATCACCTGCAGTTTGCCCAGGCCTTCGAAGCCCAGCACCTTGGCCCCGGCTTTCTTGGCGATGGCGCGGGCCTTGTCGATGTCGGTCAGGTCGTCAGCGGTCAGCTCAGGGTTGTACTTGAGGATCGAATCGAACACCGACAGACGCACGAACGGCTCGCCGAAGTGGAACACCTTGTCGCCGTACGGCACGTCGGTGCTGCCCAGGACCAACTGCGCCAACTCGCGGAACAGTTCTTCGGTCAGGTCCATGTTGTCTTCGTAGTCGGCGTAAGCCTGGTAGAACTCCAACATGGTGAATTCTGGGTTGTGACGGGTCGAAACGCCTTCGTTACGGAAGTTGCGGTTGATCTCGAACACTTTTTCGAAGCCACCAACCACCAGGCGCTTGAGGTACAGCTCCGGCGCGATACGCAGGAACATTTCCATGTCCAGGGCGTTGTGGTGGGTTTCGAACGGCTTGGCCGCGGCACCACCGGGGATGGTTTGCAGCATCGGCGTTTCGACTTCAAGGAAGTCACGCGCCATCAGGAAGCTGCGGATGTGCGCGATCACTTGCGAACGCACACGGAAGGTGTGGCGCACGTCTTCGTTGACGATCAGGTCAACGTAGCGCTGGCGGTAGCGTTGTTCTGTGTCAGTCAGACCGTGGTGCTTGTCTGGCAGTGGGCGCAGGGACTTGGTCAACAGGCGCACGTTGGTCATCTCAACGTACAGGTCGCCCTTGCCGGAACGGGCCAGGGTGCCTTCAGCCGCGATGATGTCGCCCATGTCCCAGGTTTTCACCGCGGCCAGGGTTTCTTCAGACAAGGTTTTACGGTTGACGTAGACCTGGATGCGCCCGGTCATGTCCTGGATCACCATGAACGAGCCACGGTTGAGCATGATGCGACCTGCCACCTTGACCGGGATCGCAGCCTCTGCCAGCTCTTCCTTGGTCTTGTCGGCGTATTGCTTCTGCAACGCATCGCAGTAGTTTTCGCGACGGAAGTCGTTGGGGAAGGCATTGCCCTTGGCGCGCTCGGCAGCAAGCTTTTCCTTGCGCAGGGCGATCAGGGAGTTTTCTTCCTGTTGCAGGGCTTGCGGGTCGAGTTGTTGGTCGCTCATGTCTTTAAATCTTCCATCACAGAATTAGGGTGTTACAGGCCTGATTTCAGGCTCGCTTCCAGATACTCGTCGATGTCGCCGTCGAGCACCTTGTCGCAGTCGCTGCGTTCGATGTTGGTGCGCAGATCCTTGATCCGCGACGCATCGAGCACATAGGAACGGATCTGGTGACCCCAGCCGATGTCCGACTTGGTGTCTTCCAGCGCCTGGGAAGCGGCGTTGCGCTTCTGCATTTCCTGCTCGTACAACTTGGCCCGCAGCATTTTCATGGCGGTGTCTTTGTTGGCGTGCTGGGAACGTTCGTTCTGGCAGCTGACCACGGTGTTGGTCGGTACGTGGGTGATACGTACGGCCGAATCGGTGGTGTTTACGTGCTGACCACCGGCACCGGAGGAGCGGTAGGTGTCGATGCGCAGGTCGGCCGGGTTGATCTCGATCTCGACCTTGTCGTCGATCTCTGGCGAGACGAACACCGCGCAGAACGAGGTGTGACGGCGGTTGCCGGAGTCGAACGGGCTCTTGCGCACCAGACGGTGTACGCCGATCTCGGTCCGCAACCAGCCAAAGGCGTATTCACCCTTGATATGCACGGTCGCGCCCTTGATACCGGCGACTTCACCGGCGGACAGTTCCATGATGGTCGCTTCGAAACCGCGCTTGTCGGCCCAGCGCAGGTACATGCGCAGCAGGATGTTGGCCCAGTCCTGGGCCTCGGTGCCACCGGAACCGGCCTGGATATCCAGGTAGGCGTTGTTCGGGTCCATCTCGTGGCTGAACATGCGGCGGAATTCGAGTTTGGCGAGGTTTTCCTCGAGACGGGCCAGCTCGGCGACGACATCGCCCACTGCGCCTTCGTCGTTTTCTTCGACGGCCATGTCCAGCAGGTCACGGCAATCGGCCAGACCGGTGTTCAGTTCGTCGAGGGTATCGACGATCTGCGCCAGCGCAGCGCGCTCGCGGCCCAGTTCCTGGGCGTATTCAGGTTTGTTCCAGACAGCAGGATCTTCAAGCTCGCGATTGACTTCGGTCAGACGCTCATGCTTTTGATCGTAGTCAAAGATACCCCCGAATAGTTTCGGAGCGCTCGGACAGGTCCTTGATGGTGTTAAGGATCGGGTTGATTTCCATGGCGGGCAGCACTCGTTGGCGAACTTTTGAAAGCCGGCGAGTATAACGGCAAACGGGGGGGAGCGGCAGTCCGCTTGGCGAAAAGGCTGGGGGTTGGTGGTGGTTTGGCTCGTGTACATATCCGTTGCTGCGGTAACGGCGGCTATTGGTTCCGCCCTTACGGCGGCTCACTTTGGAAAAGCCCCAAAGTAAGCAAAGGGCTCTTGCCCCAACACTCGGTGCCTCGCCTAGGCTCGGCATGCCCCAAATCCATGTCGGATTACCCCCCAAATCCATGCCGAATTCCGGCCAGCGTGTTTAACGGGGCGCCTAAGATCAAAATCAAAAGCAAAGCGAGGCGGCCTGGTAGCCGACCTGATCGATGAAGCGTGCGCGTTTCCCTGTGGGAGCTGGCTTGCCTGCGATGGCATCAACTGGGTGTGCCTGATGTACCGAGGTGTCTGCATCGCAGGCAAGCCAGCTCCCACAGGTGCCGGTTCCCACAGTTGAAAAGTGAACACCATGAGAAATACCGGTCGGCTTTAAGGCCGCCGCGCTCTGGCTTTTGATCTGGGGTCGCCCCGTTAAACACGCTGGCCGAACGCAGGCTTGAATCCGTGGGCAACCCGGCAGGACGCCGGGTTAGCCGCCCCGCGCCATGGATGGCGCGTGGCGGCGGCCCACGGATTCAAGCCGGAGTGAGGGCATGCCGAGCCTAGGCGAGGCACCGAGTGTTGGGGCGAAGGCCTTTTGCTTACTTTTGGGCCTTTCCAAAAGTGAGCCGCTGTAAGAGCGGAACCCTAAGCGGCCGTTACCGAAGAAACGGATATGTACACAACACAACACAACACAACACAACAAAACGAAACGAAACCCAGCCCTACTCAATCCCAACTTGATTCCGCCCATTATGCTTGGCGGTGTAAAGCCCCTTATCCGCCGCCAATATCAGCTGCCGACAATCCGTCCCCTGCTGCGGCGTCAACGTAGACAAGCCAATACTGATCGTCAGGCTAGCCCCCTCAGCCGGCGCAATATGCGGAATCTTCAACGCCGCCACCGCCATGCGCAGCTTCTCCGCCACCAACCGCGCCCCACCCGGCGACGTATTCGGCAACACCAGCGCAAACTCCTCACCCCCATAACGCGCCGGCAAATCCGAAGGCCGGCTACTGGCGTCACGGATAGTCGCCGCCACCTTGCGCAGAGCTTCGTCCCCTTCAACGTGACCAAAGCTATCGTTGTAGGTCTTGAAGAAATCCACATCAATCATCAGCAACGACAACTGCGTCTGATCACGCATGGCCCGGCGCCATTCCAGTTCCAGGTATTCGTCGAAGTGACGACGATTGGACAGTCCAGTGAGCCCATCGGAGTTCATCAGCCGTTGCAGCACCAAGTTGGTGTCGAGCAGTTGCTGCTGGCTGACCCGCAGCGCGCGATACGCCGCATCCCGCTGCAACAGCGTCATATAGGAGCGCGAGTGATAGCGAATACGCGCCACCAGTTCGATATTGTCCGGCAGCTTGACCAGGTAATCGTTGGCCCCCGCAGAGAACGCCGCGCTCTTGATCAGCGGGTCCTCCTTGGTGGAGAGCACGATGATCGGGATATTCGCCGTGGCCGGGTGGTTGCGGTATTCGCGCACCAGGGTCAGGCCGTCAAGGCCGGGCATGACCAGGTCTTGCAGGATCACCGTCGGTTTGATGCGGATCGCCTGGGCAATCGCCTGGTGCGGGTCGGCGCAGAAATGGAAGTCGATATTCTCTTCATGGGACAGGCCGCGACGTACGGCTTCGCCGATCATGGCCTGGTCATCGACCAGCAACACCATGGCGGCGTTTTCGTCGGTCTTGATGTCGTCGATCTGTAAATCATTCATGTGCAGTCACCTGAATTACTACCTGCAAGCCAGCACCGCCGGGGGTCTTGATCATTTTGCAAAGACCTCCAGCAATCGGGGCGCAATTCTATCCAATGGGCGAATTTCAACAGCAGCATCAATCGCCGCCGCCGCTTTGGGCATGCCATACACCGCGCAGCTCTGCTGATCCTGGGCGATGGTCAAATATCCTTGTTCACGCATGAGCTTGAGCCCCTGGGCGCCGTCGCGCCCCATGCCGGTCAGCAATACACCGACCGCGTCGCCGTTCCAGTGGCTGGCGACGCTCTCGAAAAACACGTCGATGGACGGCCGGTAAATCTCGTTCACCGGCTCGGCGGTGTAGGCCAGGGTGCCATTTTTCAGCAGCCGGATGTGATGGTTGGTGCCGGCCAGCAACACCACGCCACTTTGCGGCGGTTCGCCTTCGCGGGCCAGGCGCACCGGCAGGCCGGAGGCGCTGCTCAGCCATTCGGCCATGCCGGCGGCAAACACCTGGTCCACATGCTGCACCAGTACGATGGCCGCGGAAAAGTCCCGGGGCAAGCCCTTGAGCAGGATTTCCAGGGCGGCCGGGCCGCCCGCCGACGAACCGATCGCCACCAGGCTCTCGCGTTTGCCGGTCGCGCGTTGGGGCGCTGCCTCGGCACGCACGCGGCTGCCGCGCTGGCCGATCAGCCAGCCGATATTGAGGATCTTGCGCAGCAACGGCGCCGCCGCGTCCTTGGGGTTGCCCACGCCGAGCGCCGGGGTGTCCACCACATCCAGGGCACCGTGGCCCACGGCTTCGAAGACGCGACTGACGTTAGCCTGACGGTCTACGGTAACAATCACGATAGCGCACGGCGTCTCGGCCATGATCTGGCGAGTCGCCTCCACGCCGTCCATCACCGGCATGATCAGGTCCATCAGGATCAGGTCCGGGGTCACTTCAGCGCAACGCTGCACCGCCTCCAAGCCATTGCTCGCCACCCACACCACCTGATGGGCAGGTTCGAAACTCAAGGCACGGCGCAGGGCTTCAACAGCCAGGGGCATGTCATTGACGATCGCAATCCTCATCCCCGTGCCCCTCCGATCAGTTCCATCACCGCGTCGAGCAAGGCATCGTCGTGGAAGCTGGCCTTGGCTAAATAATAGTCGGCGCCGGCATCAAGGCCACGACGTCGGTCTTCTTCGCGATCCTTGTACGACACCACCATCACCGGCAACGATTGCAGGCGACTATCACGACGCAACAGTGTGACCAATTCAATACCGTCCATGCGAGGCATATCAATATCAGTGATCAACAGGTCGAAATCCTCGGAGCGCAAGGCATTCCAACCATCCATGCCATCCACTGCCACCGCGACCTCATAGCCACGATTGAGCAGCAATTTGCGTTGCAGCTCACGCACGGTGAGCGAGTCATCCACCACCAGCACGCGTTTACGCGGCACTTCGGTGGCCTGCTGGCTACGTCGGGCGATCCGCTCCAGGCGGCCGGTGTTGAGCAGCTTGTCCACCGAACGCAGCATGTCTTCGACATCGACGATCAACACCACCGAGCCGTCGTCGAGCAAGGCGCCAGCGGAAATATCCTGGACCTTGCCCAGGCGATCATCCAGTGGCAACACCACCAACGTGCGCTCTCCAATGAAGCGCTCAACGGCAATCCCGTACACGGCGTCGCGCTCGCGGATGACCACCACTTTCAAGGTGTCCGACGGGCTCTGGCCGGCCGGGCGCTGCAATAACTGGCTGGCGGCGACCAGGCCGACATGCCGGCCCTCGTGCCAGAAATGCTGGCGGCCTTCCAGTTGCACGATGTCGTCGGGCGCCAGGTCGCACATGCGTTCGATATGCGCCAGCGGGAATGCATAGGCTTCCTCACCGACTTCCACCACCAGGCTGCGCACCACCGACAAGGTCAGCGGCACTTCCAGGTGGAAACGACTGCCCTGCCCCGCCGTCTGCTCCAGCACCACCGCACCACGCAGTTGGCGCACCATGTGTTGCACTGCATCCAGGCCGACGCCGCGCCCGGACACCTCGGTAACCTTGTCGCGCAGGCTGAAACCCGGCAGGAACAGGAAGGTCAGCAGTTCCTCTTCGCTCAAGCGCAGGGCTGTTTCCAGCGGCGACAAGTGCCGATCGACGATGGTGCCACGCAGGCGTTCCAGGTCCACACCATTGCCGTCATCGCTCAACTCCAGCACCAGCAGACCGGCCTGGTGGGACGCGCGCAGGCGGATCAAACCTTCCGCCGGCTTGCCCGCCAGCAGGCGCTGCTCGGGCATTTCGATGCCGTGATCGACGGCATTGCGCAATAAATGGGTGAGCGGCGCTTCGAGCTTTTCCAGCACGTCGCGGTCGACCTGGGTCTTTTCGCCCTCGATCTCCAGGCGCACCTGCTTGCCCAGGCTGCGGCCCAGGTCGCGGACCATGCGCACTTGCCCGGCCAGTACGTCGGCAAATGGGCGCATGCGACAGGCCAGTGCGGTGTCGTAGAGCACTTGGGCGCGCTGCCCGGCCTGCCAGCCGAACTCGTCCAGCTCGGCGGTTTTTTCCGCCAGCAGGGCCTGAGCTTCGCTGAGCAAGCGGCGGGTATCGGCAAGGGCTTCCTGGGCTTCGAGGTTCAGGTCCAGGGTCTTGAGCTGGCCGTCCAGCGTGTCCAGGGCGCGTGCGCTCTGGCTTTGGATGCGCTTGAGGCGTTGCATGCTGGACAGGTAAGGCTTGAGCCGCTGGGTTTCCACCAGGGACTTGCTGGACAGATCCAGCAGGCTGTTCAAGCGCTCGGCGGTCACGCGCAATACGCGCTCGCCGCCTTCGGTCATGCGTCGGTTCTGGCGCGGCGGCTCAGCGGTGACGGGCGGCGCAGGCTCGGGCTCCAGCGGCAGCTCTTCAACAAGCGGCGCAGGTGCGGGCTCGGGCGCTGGTGGCACTGGCGGCGACACGGCGTTGACCGGCGCCTGGGACGGATCGAGCAAGCGCTCCATCAACGCCACATAGGCTTCGATATCCGCCGGGCCCACGGTGTTGCCCGGCGTGGCGATGCGCATCAGCAGGTCAGTGCCTTGCAGCAACGCATCGATATGTTCGGGTTGCAGGTACAGCCGGCTTTCCTGGGCGCTGACCAGGCAATCCTCCATCACGTGGGACACGCTGACCCCAGCGTCCACCCCGACAATCCGCGCCGCACCCTTAAGCGAGTGGGCCGCGCGCATGCAAGCTTCAAGCTGGTCAGCCTGGGTCGGGTTGCGTTCCAGGGCCAGCAGACCGGCGCTGAGCACCTGGGTCTGGGCGTCGGCTTCCAGGCTGAACAGTTCCAGCAGCGAGGCGTCGCGCATCTGGTCGGGGGTCATGTGAGGCTCCGGGTCACGGCTGACAACAATTGCGCCTCGTCCAGCCATCGCAGGCTGCGGCCTTTCCACTGCAACACGCCTTGGGTAAAGCGCGCGCTGGCCTGGGTGCCAGAGGCCGACGCGGCCTTCAAGGTGCGCTCGTCGATGGCATGGATGCCATCCACTTCATCCACCGGCACCACCACCGGGCCATCCTGCGCAGCGATGATCAGCATGCGCGGCATGATCCGCCCGCCGCTGGCGCCATTGCTGGTGGTGTCCAGACCGAGCAGCTCCACCAGCGACAGGCACGCCACCAGCGCGCCGCGCACATTCGCCACGCCAAGCAAGGCACGGGAGCGTTGGTGCGGCAGGGAATGGATCGGTTGCAACGGCGCCACTTCCACCAGGCAACGGGTGGCGATGCCCAGCCATTCCTCGCCGAGACGGAACATCAGCAATGACCGCGTGACCACGTCTTCGCCGATTTCCACGGCGGCATGCGGGCGATGGTCGTCCTGCTGCAACGCGTAGCGATCCAGCAGCCGGGTGGCGGCGGCGGAGTACACCGCGCAATTGCGGCAATGGATATGGTCCGCCAGCAAAGGGCAGGACTTGTCGCCATGGATGCCGATGCGGTTCCAGCAGTCGTCGATGGCTTGGGTATCGGCCAGGGTCAGGTCCAGGCCAGTGGTGTCAAGCGCGTGTGGGCTACTCATCGTTTGGACTCACTGTCAGCTCGCTCACTACGCGCGGCACGCGCCTGCAAACGGCGCGCCCCCGCACTGTCGCCCTGGGATTCAAGCAACGCGGCCAGGTGCATCAAGGCCTGCGGGTGCTGGGGTTCCAGGTACAAGGCTTTGCGGTAAAACCCCTGGGCTTCCAGGGCACTGCCCGCCACGTCGCTGAGCAGCCCCAGCCAGTAAAACACTTGGGCGGCCGGCGGATGGTTGCTCAAATAGCGTTCACACGCGGCACGGGCCTCGGCACTTTTGCCTTCGTTGGCCAGGGTGGCGATCTGGCTGAGCAAATCCGCCGCGTCGGACGGTGGCGCCTTGATCGGCACCACCTGGGCACTGAACGTGCTGAACGGGCGCGGCTTGACCGGCAACGCCGTCGCACTGCGCGGGGGCGGCGGTGCGGGAATCGGCACAAACACCGGCTCCGGCTTGACCGGCTCGACATGCCGGCTGAACGCAAACGACTGCGGCACGCCAATCGACTTCATGCCGTGGCGCCCCAAAAGGCTGCCCTCGGCCGGGCCGATAAACAGCACGCCGTCCTCGTGGGTCAGGCCCTTGAGCACATCAAACACTTGCTTCTGGGTCGGCTGATCGAAATAGATCAGCAGGTTGCGGCAGAACACAAAGTCATAGCTCGCCTCGTTCGCCAGCAGCGTCGGGTCGAGCAGGTTGCCGACTTGCAGGCGCACTTGCTCACGCACACGCTCGCTGATGTGGAAGCCGTCGGCGGACTCGCTGAAATGGCGGTCGCGAAACTCGATATCCGCACCGCGAAACGAGTTCTTGCCATACACCCCGCGACGCGCACGCTCCACCGACAGCGGGCTGACATCCAGGCCCAGCACCTTGAACTGGTGCGGCGCCAGGCCGGCATCGAGCAAGGCCATGGCAATCGAATAGGGTTCTTCGCCGGTAGAACACGGCAGGCTGAGGATGCGCAGCGCGCGCATCTGCTTGATCTCAGCCAGGCGTGCCTTGGCCAGGCGGGCCAGCGTGGCAAAGGATTCGGGATAACGGAAAAACCAGGTCTCGGGGACGATCACTGCTTCGATCAGCGCCTGTTGCTCGTCATGGGAGCGTTGCAGTTGCTGCCAGTAATCATCGGCCGTCTGCGCGTGCACGGCCTGGCTGCGCTGGCGCACGGCGCGCTCGATGATTGCCTCGCCGACGGAGGCGACGTCGAGGCCGATGCGCTCCTTGAGGAAGTTGAAGACACGCGGGTCGCTGCTCATACGCTCAACTCGGCCGAGAACAGCAAGGCGCGCACGTCGTCAGTGAGCAGTTCACTCACACCGATCCATTGCATCAGGCCCAGTGCGTCTTCACGCACCGGCCCCAGGTAGGGCGCCTGGCGGTTGTCCAGGCCGTAGGGCTGGAACTCCGCGGGGTCACAACGCAGGGTGTCAGTGGCCTGTTCGAGGACCAGCCCCAGCCAGCGCGATTCAACCTCGGCGCTTGGTTGGTAATTGACCAGCACCAGCCGCGTGCTGGTGCGCGCCTGGGCCGGGGCGCCAAAGGTCAGCGCGCTGAGGTCGATCACCGGCACCAGCGCGCCGCGATGGGCAAAGATCCCGGCGACCCACGCCGGCGCATGAGCGATGGGTTTGAGCGGCAGGCGCGGCAACACCTCGGCCACTTCCGTGGCCTTGAGGGCGTAGCGTTCGCTGCCGATATGGAACACCAGGAACAACGCCTTTTTCGCTGCCGGGACGGCGCCGCGTTTAGCCGCGAGGTCGCTCATCAGACTTTGAAACGCGACACGCCGCTGCGCAGACCGACCGCAACCTGGCTCAGCTCATCAATCGCAAAACTGGCCTGGCGCAGGGACTCGACGGTCTGGCTGCTGGCATCGCCCAACTGCACCAAGGCATGGTTGATCTGCTCGGCGCCGGTGGCCTGGGCCTGCATGCCTTCGTTGACCATCAACACCCGCGGCGCCAGGGCCTGTACCTGGTGAATGATCTGCGACAACTGCTCGCCGACCTGCTGCACTTCAAACATGCCACGGCGCACTTCTTCAGAGAACTTGTCCATGCCCATCACGCCCGCCGATACCGCCGACTGGATCTCACGGACCATCTGCTCGATGTCGTAGGTGGCCACGGCGGTCTGGTCGGCCAGGCGGCGCACTTCGGTGGCGACCACGGCAAAACCGCGCCCGTATTCACCGGCCTTCTCGGCCTCGATGGCGGCGTTGAGCGACAACAGGTTGGTCTGGTCGGCGACCTTGACGATGGTCACCACCACCTGGTTGATGTTGCCGGCTTTCTCATTGAGGATCGCCAGCTTGGCGTTCACCAGGTCGGCGGCGCCCATCACCGAGTGCATGGTTTCTTCCATGCGCGCCAGGCCTTGCTGGCCGGAGCCGGCCGCTACCGACGCCTGGTCGGCGGCGGTGGAGACTTCGGTCATGGTGCGGACCAAATCCTTGGAAGTGGCGGCGATCTCGCGCGATGTAGCGCCGATCTCGGTGGTGGTGGCCGCTGTTTCAGTGGCGGTGGCCTGTTGCTGCTTGGAGGTGGCGGCAATCTCGGTGACCGAGGTGGTCACCTGCACCGACGAGCGCTGGGCCTGGGATACCAGGGCTGTGAGCTCGGTCATCATGTCGTTGAAGCCGGTCTCGACCGCGTTGAATTCGTCCTTGCGCTCCAGGTTCAAGCGCTTGCTCAGGTCGCCGTCGCGCATGGTGCCGAGGATTTCGACGATGCGCTGCATCGGCGCCATGATCGCGCGCATCAGCAGCAGGCCGCACAGGCCAGCGGCCAGGATGGCCACGGCGAGGGACAGGAACATGCTCAGTTTGGCGGCAGAGACGGCATCGTCGATGGCGTTGGTCGCACGATCGGCGACGTTCTTGTTTTCGGTGATGATGTCATTGAGCTTCATGCGGCCTGCGGTCCAGGTCGGCGTGAGCTGGGTGTCGAACTCCTTGCGCGCGGCCACAAGGTCACCGCGTTGCAGGCTGTCGAGCACGCTGGACAGGCTTTTGTTGTAGACCTGGTGCAGGGCTTCGAATCGTTCGAACTCGGAACGGTCATCGCTGCCGGCGATGGTTTGTTCATAGTTGCTCATCTGCTGCTGGATGCGCACTTCGAAGGATTTGAATTCGGCCTTGTCGGCGTCGCTGAGTTTCTTGTCTTCGCGCAGGCCCAGCAATTCAAGGGTTTGCAGGTAGCTGTCAACCCAGGCGCTGCGGATCATCGAACTGAGATAAACCCCTGGCACCGCGTCGTCGCGCACCGCGACTTCGCTGGCTTCGATCTTCAACAACCGTGAATAAGAGACCACAACCATTAACAGCATGATGGCAATAATGACCGCAAAACTTGCCAAGATCCGTTGGCGCAGGGTCCAGTTCTTCACAGTAATTCCTCGCAGGGCCATTTAAATGGAGGGGAGTATAGCTGAGCAGAAGCCCTCATTAATCAACGGGTTTTGATGGAATGCTCACATAATCCAAAAACAACCCGGGCACCCCACAAAGGCGGGAGCCGCCCTCCTCCGGAACAAAGCCTGGCTCGGTAAAAAACTGTGGGAGGGCTTTTGTGGCGAGCAAGCTTGCTTGCGCTGGGGTGCGAAGCGCCCCCAAAAAGCCGGCTCCAGCTTCGCTGTCGAGCGGGAGCAAGCTCCCTCGCCACAGCAAGCCCGCTCCCACATGTTGATCCCTGTTGTGTCAGTGATTACGAGTTCAGGCGCACCTGTTTTTCCAGCTCGGCCTTCAGGCCCGGCTCAAGCTTGAGTTGGCGGGCCAGCTCATCGAGGTAGGCCTTTTCCATAAAGTTTTCCTCGTCCACCAGCATCACGCTGGCGATGTACATCTCGGCGGCCATTTCCGGAGTGCCTGCCGCGCGGGCCACATCGCCCGGGTCCAGGGGTTTGTTGAGTTCGGCGTGCAGCCAGCTTTGCAGCTCGCGGTCGTTGTCCAGCTTGGTGAATTCGCCTTCGATCAACGTGCGCTCGCGCTCGTCGACATGGCCGTCAGCCTTGGCGGCGGCGACCAGCGCCTTGAGGATGGCCTGGCTGTGTTGCTCGACCTGGGCCGGTGGCAGGCGGTCGATGGTCTGCGGCTCGCCCTTCGGTGCATTGGCCTGTTGCGCCTGCCAGTTTCCATAGGCCTTGTAGGCAATCACGCCCAACGCGGCCAGGCCGCCGTAGGTCAGGGCCTTGCCACCGAACTTGCGCGCCTTTTTATTGCCCAGCAGCAGGCCCATGGCCCCCGCCGCCAGGGCCCCACCGCCCGCGCCACCGAGCAGACTGCCCAGGCCGCCGCCGCCCAGCAAGCCGCCCAAGGCGCCTTTATCGTCCTGTTTACGCTGGCCGCCAGCCTTGTTTTGCAACATGTCCTGGCCGGATTTGAGCAGTTGATCGAGCAATCCACGGGTATTCATGCGTAGCCTCCAGACACTTGGGTTCATAGGACCAATAGGCCCCCAGCGTAAAACTAAGTGCCAAAAAGCCCCGATCTAGAGTGCTTCCAGATGTAACGCGACGACCCTTCGCTAAAACCGATATACACTCGAACAAATCTATAAAAACACCCCACTGGTAATTCCAGCATGATGACCTTGCGTCAAATCCGGCACTTTATCGCCGTGGCTGAGACCGGCTCGATCTCGGCCGCCGCGCAGACCGCGTTTATTTCCCAATCGACCCTGACCCTGGCGATCCAGCAACTGGAGCAGGAAATCGGCGTCAACCTGTTCAATCGCCACGCCAAGGGCATGACCCTGACCCACCAGGGTCATCAATTCCTACGCCAGGCCCACCTGATTCTCGCCACCGTCGATAACGCCAAGCGCAGCCTGCAACAAAGCACCGACCAAGTGGCCGGGCAGTTGATCATCGGCGTGACCAGCCTGGTGGCCGGCTATTACCTGGCGGATTTGCTCACCCGCTTCCAGCGCGCCTATCCCAATGTGGAAATCCGTGTGATGGAAGATGAGCGCCCGTACATCGAACATTTGCTGGTCAGCGGCGAAATCGATGTGGGCGTGCTGATCCTCTCCAACCTCGAAGACCGCCACGCCCTGCAAACCGAAGTGCTCACCCACTCCCCGCACCGCCTGTGGCTGCCAGCGCAACATCCGCTGCTGGAGCACGACAGCATCAACCTCGCCGACGTGGCGCGCGAGCCGCTGATCCAGCTGAACGTCGACGAAATGGGCCACAACGCCCAGCGCTTGTGGGCCGGCGCCGGCCTACAGCCACGCGTAACCTTACGCACAGCTTCCACCGAAGCCGTCCGAAGCCTGGTGGCGGCAGGCCTGGGCGTGTCGATCCAGCCAGACATGACCTACCGCCCCTGGTCGCTGGAGGGCGACATTATTGAAGCGCGGCCGATTGCCGACCTCAGCCAGACCCTCGACGTCGGCCTGGCCTGGCGCCGTGGCACCGCGCGGCCGGCGTTGGTCGACCCATTCCTGACGGTCGCCCGCGAACAGCCGCACCCGCGCAAGCCATCTATTTAATCGAATGCTGCATTCAGTATTTAGTATTTGTTGACCTCGCGCCTGACCTCTAGTCTCTGTGCATCCATAAGAGAAAGGTCAGGCCCTCGCAAGAGAACGCCCATGGCCACACAAGAAAAGAGATCGCGAAAAATGTCCGGCGCGCCCACCCCGCTGCTCACTGCGTTGCTGATCGACGGCGAACTGGTCCAGGGCCAGGGTGTTGCCGAGCCAATCCTCAACCCGGCCACCGGTGAAGTCCTCACCCAGATCGCCGAAGCCAGCACCGAGCAAGTCGAAAGCGCGATTCTCGCCGCCCACCGCGCCTTTGCCGGTTGGTCGCGGACCACGCCGCAGCAACGCTCGAACATCTTGCTCGGCATCGCTGACGCCATCGAAAAACAAGCCGATTACCTGGCCCGCCTGGAATCCCTGAACTGCGGCAAGCCGTTGCACCTGGCGCGCCAGGATGACTTGAGCGCCACCGTCGATGTGTTCCGTTTCTTCGCCGGTGCGGTGCGTTGCCAGACCGGCCAGCTCAGCGGCGAATACCTGCCGGGCTACACCAGCATGGTGCGCCGCGATCCTATCGGCGTCGTTGCTTCGATTGCGCCGTGGAACTACCCGCTGATGATGGCCGCGTGGAAAATCGCCCCGGCCCTGGCCGCCGGCAATACCCTGGTGTTCAAGCCCTCGGAACACACGCCGCTGTCGATCCTGGCCCTGGCGCCGGCCCTCAGCCAACTGCTGCCGCGTGGGGTGATCAACATTTTGTGTGGCGGTGGCGAAGGCGTCGGCAGCCATTTGGTCAGCCACGCAAAAGTGCGCATGGTCTCGCTGACCGGCGATATCGTCACCGGGCAGAAAATCCTGCAAGCCGCGTCGAAAACCCTGAAACGCACGCACCTGGAACTCGGCGGCAAAGCCCCGGTGATCGTATGCAACGACGCCGACCTGCAAGCCGTGGTCGAGGGCGTGCGCGCCTATGGCTACTACAACGCCGGCCAGGATTGCACCGCCGCCTGCCGCATCTACGCCCAGGCCGGGATTCACGACAAATTGGTCGCCGAGCTGGGTGCCGCGGTCAGCAGCCTGCGCTTTGCCGGCAAACGCGACGCCGACAACGAGCTCGGCCCGCTGATCAGCACGCGCCAGCGCGACCGCGTGGCCAGCTTTGTCGAACGCGCCCTTGGCCAACCGCATATCGAACGCGTGACCGGCGCCGCCGTGCATTCCGGCGCAGGCTTCTATTACCAGCCGACCCTGCTGGCCGGCTGTAAACAAAATGATGAAATCGTCCAACGCGAAGTGTTCGGCCCGGTGGTCACCGTGACCCGCTTCGACGAACTGGAACAAGCGGTGGACTGGGCCAACGACTCCGAATACGGCCTGGCTTCCTCGGTGTGGACCCAGAACCTGGACAAGGCCATGCAGGTCGCCGCCCGCCTGCAATACGGCTGCACCTGGATCAACAGCCACTTCATGCTGGTCAGCGAAATGCCCCACGGCGGCTTGAAGCGCTCGGGGTATGGCAAAGATCTGTCCAGCGATTCGCTACAGGACTACAGCGTGGTGCGCCACATCATGGCGCGCCACGGCCAGCATCTCTAAAACAACAACTAAGCTCATGCGTCACCGGTTTGCGAAAAACTGCCCCGACCATAATTAAAGAAGAGGGAACCCCCATGTCCGCGCACAAGACCGCACTGCTCAGTGCCCTGGCCACCGCGCTGCTGGCCAGCGCCAGCCTGCAGGCCGCCGAACCGCTCAAGGCCGTTGGCGCTGGTGAAGGCCAGCTGGATATCGTCGCCTGGCCCGGCTATATCGAACGTGGCGAAAGCGACAAGGCCTACGACTGGGTCAGCGGTTTCGAGAAGGAAACCGGTTGCAAGGTCAATGTGAAAACCGCCGCCACCTCGGACGAAATGGTCAGCCTGATGGCCAAGGGCGGCTATGACCTGGTCACCGCCTCGGGCGACGCTTCGCTGCGTTTGATCGGTGGCAAGCGCGTGCAGCCGATCAACACGGCGTTGATCCCGAACTGGAAGAATATCGACCCGCGCCTCAAGGATGCGCCGTGGTACGTGGTCGGCCAACAAACCTACGGCACCCCGTACCAGTGGGGCCCGAACGTGTTGATGTACAACACCGATGTGTTCAA
This sequence comes from Pseudomonas sp. B611, assembly GCF_055407965.1. Classification (NCBI taxonomy): domain Bacteria; kingdom Pseudomonadati; phylum Pseudomonadota; class Gammaproteobacteria; order Pseudomonadales; family Pseudomonadaceae; genus Pseudomonas; species Pseudomonas sp. B611. The sequence continues at coordinate 566,721 of NZ_JBUZST010000001.1, read as the reverse complement.
GACCGCGCCCACCAGTTGGAACGTGCTGTTCGCCCCGCAGAACCTGCCGGACGGCAAGCCGAACAAGGGCCGCGTGCAGGCGTATGACGGCCCGATCTACATCGCCGACGCGGCGCTGTACCTCAAGTCGACCCAGCCGGAACTGGGCATCCAGAACCCCTATGAGCTGACCGAAACCCAGTACAAGGCCGTGCTCGACCTGTTGCGCGCCCAGCAACCGTTGATCCACCGCTACTGGCACGACACCACCGTGCAAATGAGTGACTTCAAGAACGAAGGCGTGGTGGCCTCCAGCGCGTGGCCGTACCAGGTCAACGGCCTGGTCAACGAGAAGCAGCCGATTGCGTCGACCATCCCCAAGGAAGGCGCCACCGGCTGGGCCGACACCACCATGTTGCACAGCGAAGCCAAGCACCCGAACTGCGCCTACAAGTGGATGGACTGGTCGCTGCAACCGAAGGTGCAAGGCGATGTGGCGGCCTGGTTCGGCTCGCTGCCGGCGGTGCCTGCAGCCTGTAAGGAAAGCGAACTGCTCGGCGCCGAAGGCTGCAAGACCAATGGCTTCGACCAGTTCGACAAGATCGCCTTCTGGAAAACCCCGCAGGCTGAGGGCGGCAAGTTCGTGCCGTATAGCCGCTGGACCCAGGATTACATTGCGATCATGGGCGGCCGCTAAGCCTGATCGTTCCCACGCTCTGCGTGGGAATGCAGCCCAGGACGCTTTGCGTCCGCCTTTAACACCGTGACGCAGAGCGTCACAGGAGGCATTCCCACGCAGAGCGTGGGAACGATCACCTCTGCCTGAGACTTTTCGGAGCACCGCACCATGACGCTTGCAGTCCAATTCACCCACGTTTCCCGTCAGTTCGGCGAAGTGAAGGCCGTTGACCGGGTTTCCATCGATATCCAGGACGGCGAGTTCTTTTCCATGCTCGGCCCTTCCGGCTCGGGCAAGACCACGTGCCTGCGCCTGATCGCCGGTTTCGAGCAACCGAGCGCAGGCTCCATCCGGATTCATGGCGAGGAAGCCGCGGGCTTGCCGCCGTATCAGCGCGACGTGAACACCGTGTTCCAGGATTACGCGCTGTTCCCCCATATGAATGTGCGCGACAACGTGGCCTATGGCCTCAAGGTCAAGGGCGTCGGCAAGGTCGAGCGCCTCAACCGTGCCGAGGAAGCCCTGGGGATGGTCGCCCTCGGCGGTTACGGCGAGCGCAAGCCGGTGCAACTGTCCGGCGGCCAGCGCCAGCGTGTGGCCCTGGCCCGCGCCCTGGTCAATCGCCCGCGCGTGTTGCTGTTGGATGAGCCGCTGGGCGCCCTCGACCTCAAGCTGCGCGAGCAGATGCAAAGCGAGCTGAAAAAGCTGCAACGCCAGCTCGGCATCACCTTTATCTTCGTGACCCACGACCAGACCGAAGCGCTGTCGATGTCTGACCGGGTGGCGGTGTTCAACAAAGGCCGCATCGAACAGGTCGATACCCCACGCAACCTGTACATGAAGCCGGCCACCACCTTTGTCGCCGAGTTCGTCGGCACCTCCAATGTGCTGCGCGGCGAGCTGGCCCAGCGTATCAGTGGCAGCGCCCAGCCGTTTTCGATCCGCCCGGAACACGTACGTTTTGCCGAAGGCCCGCTGGCTGCCGGCGAAGTGGAAGTCAGCGGCCTGCTGCACGACATCCAATACCAGGGCAGCGCCACGCGCTATGAACTGAAACTGGAAAACGGCCAGGCCTTGAACATCAGCCAGGCCAACAACCAGTGGCTGGACATCAGCAGCGGCCATCAGGTCGGCCAATCGATCACCGCCCGCTGGGCCCGTGAAGCCATGACGCCACTGACCGACATCGCAGGCGAGGTGTGACATGAGCCTGGCCCTTTCCCAACCGCCGATGCGCAGGTTTTCCAACCTGCTGTACCGCAAGCCCAACCTGTACCTGGCGATGTTGTTGATACCGCCATTGATCTGGTTCGGCGCGATCTACCTCGGCTCGCTGCTGACCTTGCTCTGGCAAGGCTTCTACACCTTTGACGACTTCACCATGGCGGTCACGCCGGACCTGACCCTGGCCAACTTCGCCGCGCTGTTCCAGCCGTCGAACTTCGACATCATCCTGCGCACCCTGAGCATGGCGATCGTGGTGTCCATCGCCAGCGCCGTGGTGGCCTTCCCCATCGCCTACTACATGGCGCGCTACACCACGGGCAAGACCAAGGCGTTTTTCTACATCGCGGTGATGATGCCGATGTGGGCCAGCTACATCGTCAAGGCCTACGCCTGGACCCTGCTGCTGGCCAAGGGCGGCGTGGCGCAGTGGTTTGTGCAGCACCTGGGCCTGGAGCCGGTGTTGCAGTTCGTGCTGGGCATTCCCGGCGTGGGCGGCAGCACCTTGAGCACCTCGCACCTGGGGCGGTTCATGGTGTTTGTCTATATCTGGCTGCCGTTCATGATCCTGCCGATCCAGGCCTCGCTGGAGCGTTTGCCGCCGTCGTTGCTGCAAGCCTCGGCCGACCTGGGCGCCAAGCCGCGCCAGACATTTATGCAGGTGATTCTGCCGCTGTCGATTCCGGGGATTGCCGCCGGTTCGATCTTCACCTTCTCGCTGACATTGGGCGACTTCATCGTGCCGCAGCTGGTAGGGCCGCCGGGTTACTTCGTCGGCGGCATGGTCTACGCCCAGCAAGGCGCCATCGGCAATATGCCCATGGCGGCGGCGTTCACCCTGGTGCCGATCGTGCTGATCGCGGTTTACCTGTCCATCGTCAAACGCCTGGGGGCCTTCGATGCACTCTGAAAAATCCAGTTTGGGCCTGAAGATCGCAGCCTGGGGCGGCCTGGTGTTTTTGCACTTCCCGATCCTGATCATCTTCCTGTACGCCTTCAATACCGAAGAAGCCGCGTTCAGCTTTCCACCCCAGGGTTTTACCTTGAAGTGGTTCAGCGTGGCCTTCGCCCGCCCGGATGTGCTGGAAGCGATCAAGCTGTCATTGCAGATCGCGGCCATCGCCACGCTGATTGCCATGGTGCTCGGCACGCTGGCTTCGGCGGCGTTGTATCGTCGCGAGTTCTTCGGCAAGCAGGGCGTGTCGCTGATGTTGATCCTGCCGATTGCGCTGCCGGGGATCATCACCGGTATCGCGTTGCTGGCGACGTTCAAGACCCTGGGCATTGAGCCGGGGATGTTCACCATCATCGTCGGCCACGCGACCTTCTGCGTGGTGATCGTCTACAACAACGTGATCGCCCGTTTGCGCCGCACTTCCCACAGCCTGATCGAAGCCTCGATGGACCTCGGCGCCGACGGCTGGCAGACCTTCCGCTACATCATCATGCCCAACCTCGGCTCGGCACTGCTGGCCGGCGGCATGCTCGCGTTTGCGCTGTCGTTTGACGAAATCATCGTCACCACCTTCACCGCCGGCCACGAGCGCACCTTGCCGCTGTGGCTGCTCAACCAGTTGAGCCGCCCACGGGATGTACCGGTGACCAACGTGGTCGCGATGCTGGTGATGCTGGTGACGATGTTCCCGATTCTCGGTGCCTATTACCTGACGCGCGGCGGTGAAAGCTTGGCGGGGAGTGGCGGTAAATAACTGACTGGAGGAATGCGGTCAACAAATGTGGGAGCGGGCTTGCTCGCGAAAGCGGTGTATCAGAAACAGATGTGCTGACTGACCCACCGCTTTCGCGAGCAAGCCCGCTCCCACAGTTGAACCGGGTTTCTTCAGGGAGATAACAATAGTTTGTGGAGAGCTGAATCATGCAAACCAAATTACTGATCAATGGCCACCTGGTCGCCGGCGAAGGCCCGGCACAAGCCATCTTCAACCCGGCACTCGGCCGTGTGCTGGTAGAAATCAATGAAGCCAGCGAAGCCCAGGTAGACGCCGCCGTGCGCGCCGCCGATGCGGCCTTTGAAGGCTGGTCGCAAACCGCACCGAAGGACCGTTCCCTGCTGCTGCTGAAACTCGCGGACGCCATCGAAGCCCATGGCGAAGAGCTGGCCAAGCTGGAGTCGGACAACTGCGGCAAACCCTACAGCGCCGCGCTGAACGACGAGATCCCGGCGATTGCCGACGTGTTCCGCTTCTTCGCCGGCGCCAGCCGTTGCATGAGCGGGTCGGCCGGTGGTGAGTACTTGCCCGGCCACACTTCGATGATCCGTCGCGACCCGGTCGGCGTGATTGCCTCCATCGCGCCGTGGAACTACCCGCTGATGATGGTCGCGTGGAAAATCGCCCCCGCCCTCGCCGCCGGTAATACGGTGGTGCTCAAGCCGTCGGAACAAACCCCGCTGACCGCGCTGCGCATGGTCGAACTGGCGGCGGACATTTTCCCTGCAGGTGTGCTCAACCTGGTATTCGGCCGTGGGCCAACCGTGGGCAGCCCACTGGTGAACCATCCGAAAGTGCGCATGGTGTCGCTGACCGGCTCCATCGCCACCGGCGCGAACATCATCTCCAGCACCGCCGACAGCGTGAAGCGCATGCACATGGAGCTGGGTGGCAAGGCGCCGGTGATCATCTTCAACGACGCGGATATCGACGCCGCCGTGGAAGGCATTCGTACCTTCGGTTTCTACAACGCCGGCCAGGATTGCACGGCCGCCTGCCGGATCTACGCCCAGGCAGATATCTACGACGCGTTTGTCGAGAAGCTCGGCGCGGCAGTCGCCAGCATCAAGCATGGTTTGCAGGATGACCCGGCCACCGAGCTGGGGCCACTGATCACCGCGCAACACCGCGACCGCGTGGCCGGGTTTGTCGAGCGCGCGGTGGCGCAGTCGCATATCCGCCTGATCACCGGTGGCAAGGCCGTGGAAGGTAATGGTTTCTTCTTTGAACCGACCGTGCTGGCCGACGCACAACAGGACGATGAAATCGTGCGCCGTGAAGTGTTCGGCCCGGTAGTGTCGGTGACCAAGTTCAGCGATGAAGCCCAGGTGCTGGGCTGGGCCAACGATTCGGACTACGGCCTGGCGTCATCCGTGTGGACCGCCGACGTAGGCCGCGCCCACCGTTTGGCCGCGCGGTTGCAGTATGGCTGTACCTGGGTGAACACCCACTTCATGTTGGTCAGCGAAATGCCCCATGGCGGCCAGAAACTGTCGGGGTATGGCAAGGACATGTCCATGTACGGGCTGGAGGACTACACCACTGTGCGGCATGTGATGTTCAAGCACTGACATTTCCCCTGTCGGAACCGGCTTGTTGTGGCGAGGGAGCTTGCTCCCGCTGGGCTGCGCAGCGGCCCCAAAATCTTGGGAGCGCTTCGCACTCCAGCGGGAGCAAGCTCCCTCGCCACAACAGCCCGCTCCCACATGGATCTCCCTATAACAATAAATACTCGTAGGTTTCCCCCATGGACATCACCCGCCGCGACTTCCTCAACGGTGTCGCCATCACCCTGGCTGCTGGCATGACGCCGCTGCAAATCCTGCAAGCGGCCCCCGACGGTCGCTACTACCCGCCCGCCCTCACCGGCTTGCGCGGCAGCCATGTCGGCTCGTTCGAAGTGGCGCACCAGATGGGCTGGGAAAAGAAGGTGTTCGACACCGAAAAGCTGCCGATCAACGAGACCTATGACCTGGTGGTGGTCGGCGGCGGCTTGAGCGGTTTGTCGGCGGCGTGGTTCTACCGTGAGAAGCATCCCAAGGCCAAAATCCTGATCCTGGAAAACCACGACGACTTCGGCGGCCACGCCAAACGCAACGAGTTCCAGGCCGGTGGCCGCATGATCATCGGTTATGGCGGCAGCGAGGCGTTCCAGTCGCCCAACCACCTCTATAGCAAAGAGGTAAACGGGCTGTTGAAGAAACTCGGGGTGAATATCAAGCGCTTCGAAACCGCCTTCGACCGCCAGTTCTACCCAGGCATGGGCCTGTCGCGCGGGGTGTTCTTCGACAAGGAAAACTTCGGCGAAGACAAACTGGTGATCGGCGACCCGACGCCGATGGTGGCGGACGATGTGGCGCCGGACCAACTGAATGCGCGCGCCATCAGCGACTTCATCAACGACTTTCCGCTGCCCCAGGCGGATCGTCTGGCCTTGATCGAATTGCACACCGCGCCCAGGGATTACCTGCCGGGCAAGTCCGCCGAAGAAAAGGCCGATTACCTGGCCGCCACCAGTTACCGCGATTTCCTCCTGAAGAATGTAGGTTTGTCGCAAGGTGCGGTGAAGTACTTCCAGAGCCGCACCAATGACTTCATGGCATTGAGCATTGATGCCGTGGCTTCAGCTGACGCCTATAGCGTAGGTTTCCCAGGCTTTGCCGGAATGAACCTGGCGCCGATCAGCGAAGAAGCAGCGGCAGAGATGGAAGAGCCTTACATCTATCACTTCCCCGATGGCAACGCGTCGGTGGCGCGTCTGCTGGTGCGCAGCCTGATCCCCGGCGTGGCGCCGGGGCACACCATGGACGATATCGTGCTGGCGCCGTTTGACTACGCCCGGCTCGACCAGCCGACGTCCGCCGTGCGGCTGCGCCTGAACAGCACGGCAGTCAGCGTGCGCAACGTCGGCGATGGCGTGCATATCGGCTACAGCCGTGGCGGACAACTCGCACAGGTGCGTGGCAAGCGCTGCATCCTGGCCTGCTACAACATGATGATTCCGTACCTGTTGAAAGACCTGCCGGCAACCCAGGCCCATGCCTTGAGCCAGAACGTGAAATACCCGCTGGTGTACACCAAGGTGGTGATCCGCAATTGGCAGGCGTTCCAGAAGCTGGGGGTGCATGAGATCTACGCGGCGACCCAGCCTTACAGCCGGATCAAGCTGGACTACCCGGTAAGCATGGGCGGCTACGACCATCCGCGCGACCCGACGCAGCCGATTGGCTTGCACATGGTCTATGTGCCCACCAGCCCCAACAGCGGCATGAACGCCCGCGACCAGGCCCGCGCCGGGCGCGGCAGGTTGTATGGGCAGACGTTCGAACAACTGGAAGCGCAATTGCGTGACCAGTTGCAACGCATGCTCGGGCCGGGTGGTTTCCAGCATGAAACGGATATCCTGGCGATCACGGTCAACCGCTGGTCACATGGTTATGCGAGCTTCTCCAACAGCTTGTTTGATGATGCCGATGAGAGCGAAGCGTGGATGAATCTGGCGCGCAAGCCGGTGGGGCATGTGAGCATCGCCAACTCGGATGCGGCGTGGAGTGCTTATGCTCATGCGGCGATTGACGAGGCTTACAGGGCAGTCGGTGAAGTGAGCTGAAATACATTCTAAATGTGGGAGCCGGCTCCCACATTGGATCTTCATCGTTCTTGAGTAATGTGTCCGGCTGCGGCCCCCGGAAATGTCTTGTCGCACTTGCAATGCCATCACCCCGCTATCAATCATTTTTCCTACACCATCGAACCGCTTAAGCTATCCGGCGTCTGTTTATTGTCCGTTGCGTTTGGCCGAAGGCATGTCCGAACCGTAATTTCTGATCCAGCACGTGCCAGGAACGGCGCGGGATTTGCTCACGACAGGTTGTCTCTATGCACCGCAGGAATTTGCTCAAAGCGTCCATGGCCATCGCGGCCTACACCGGGTTGTCGGCCAGCGGCCTGCTCGCCGCGCAGGCCTGGGCCGGAAACCGTGCCGCCGACGGCAAGGCTGTGACATTCGATTTTGAAACACTCAAGGCCCAGGCCAAGCAACTCGCCGGCACTGCGTATAAAGACACCAAGCAGGTGCTGCCGCCGACCCTGGCGACCATGAGCCCGCAGAATTTCAACGCCATTGGCTATGACGGCAACCATTCGCTGTGGAAGGACTTGAACGGCCAACTGGACGTGCAGTTCTTCCACGTCGGCATGGGCTTCAAGACGCCGGTGCGCATGCACAGTGTCGATCCCAAGACCCGTGAGGCCCGCGAGGTGCATTTCCGCCCTTCGCTGTTCAACTACGAGAAAACCACGGTCGATACAAAGCAACTGAAAGGCGACCTGGGCTTCTCCGGCTTCAAGCTGTTCAAGGCACCGGAGCTGGATCGGCATGACGTGCTGTCGTTCCTCGGCGCCAGCTACTTCCGTGCGGTGGACAACACCGGCCAATACGGACTTTCCGCACGCGGCCTGGCGATTGATACCTACGCGAAAAAGCGCGAAGAATTCCCGGATTTCACGCAGTTCTGGTTCGAAACCCCGGACAAGGACGCCACGCGTTTTGTGGTCTACGCCTTGCTCGACTCGCCGAGTGCCACCGGCGCCTATCGTTTCGACATCGACTGCCAGGCCACCCAGGTGGTAATGGCCATCGACGCCCATATCAATGCGCGCACCGCCATCGACCAACTGGGCATTGCGCCGATGACCAGCATGTTCAGCTGCGGTACCCATGAACGCCGCATGTGCGACACCATCCACCCGCAGATCCACGATTCGGACCGCCTGGCGATGTGGCGCGGCAACGGCGAGTGGATCTGCCGCCCGCTGAACAACCCGGCCAAGCTGCAGTTCAACGCGTTCGCCGACAAAGACCCGAAAGGGTTCGGCCTGGTGCAGACCGACCATGAATTCGCCAGCTACCAGGACACCGTGGACTGGTACAGCAAGCGCCCAAGCCTGTGGGTCGAACCGACCACGGCGTGGGGCGAAGGCTCCATCGACCTGCTGGAAATTCCTACCACCGGCGAGACCATGGACAACATCGTGGCCTTCTGGACGCCGAAAAAACCGGTCGCTGCCGGCGACTCGCTCAACTACGGCTACAAGCTGTACTGGAGCGCCTTGCCGCCGGTGAGCACGCCGTTGGCACAAGTCGACGCCACCCGCTCAGGCATGGGCGGTTTCACCGAAGGCTGGGCACCGGGCGAGCACTACCCACCTGTGTGGGCCCGTCGTTTTGCCGTGGACTTCAAGGGCGGCGGCCTGGATCGCCTGCCGGCCGGCACCGGGATCGAACCGGTGGTGACCTGCTCCCATGGCGAGGTGAAGGATTTCAGCATCCTGGTGCTCGATAACATCAAGGGCTACCGCATCCTGTTCGACTGGTACCCCACCAGCGACAGCGTGGAGCCGGTAGAGCTGCGCCTGTTTATCCGTACCCAGGACCGCACCTTGAGCGAAACCTGGCTGTACCAGTACTTCCCGCCGGCGCCGGACCAGCGTAAGTACACCTGATGCAAAATGTGGGAGCTGGCTTGCCAGCTCCCACAGGTTTCAACTGTGCATTCAGAACCGCGACACACTCTTCATCGCCCCAATCAGATACCGCATCGCCACCTGATCGTTCTCGGTCAGGGCGCGGTACTGCGCCAGTAATTCGGCCTCATCCGAACTCAATCTTCGACCCCATAAAGACATTCTGCGGGTCAAAAAAAACGCCACTGCACCCACAACACCATAGGACTTGGCCATGGACTACTACTCCTGATTTCAATCAACTGTTCCTGATGCCCATCAACCGCCTCCCGTGAAGCGCAATGCCTCAGCGGACAAACAGACTGACTCCCTGGGCCAGAAATCAGACTTACCCTAAGCGTAGAAACGATCTTGCCAACCGTGCGATTTTTTTAGAGTAATCACTTAAATAATTGGCGTTGAGCAAAAACCTTGCAGAAATTTCTTACCTGGCCTTTAATTGAGTGACCACTCAATTAATGAATGAGACGACGATGCGCACCGCTGATCCGCTGCAACGTGAAAGCAAACGCATGGCATTGCTCGACGCCGCTTCCCGGTGTTTTGCCGAAGCGGGTTTCGTCGCCACCCGCACGGCCGACATCTGCACCGCCGCCGGGATGAGCGCCGGTAACCTGTTCCACTACTTCGCCAGCAAACATGAAGTGTTACTGGCGCTGGTGGCCCGCGAAGGTGAGCAGATCCAACAAGCGATGGCGCCATTGGCCGCTGCCGAAGACCCGATGGCCGCGCTGCTGGCGTTCGTGGACCACACCTGTGAATTGGCGTGTGACCGCCATTACGCGGGCCTGGCATTGGAAATTTCCGCCTTGGGCCACCGTGATGAAGCCGTCGCTTGCCTGATGAAAGCCAACGACCGCTACTTGCGCGAAGGCCTGGAGGCGCTGATCGAGGCTGCCGGCAAGGCCGGGCAATTGCACACCACCTTGACCGTGCCTGAGGCGGCCAATTGGCTGGCCACTCTGATCGACGGCATGTTCGCCCGAGTGGCGGCCGATGCGGACTTCCACCCGAACCAGCAGATTGATGTGCTGCGCGGCCTGGTGACCCACCTGCTGCAAGGCCACTGAACATGACGCCGACACGCCTGGTACACGTAGACGCGCTGCGCGGCTTTGCCCTGCTGGGCATTCTGGTGGTGAACATCTGTGCATTCGCCGACCCCTACTACGCGTCCGCCCTCAGCAACCCCGACTACGCCGGCACCGGCGACCACCTGATGCGCCTGGTGATTTCGCTGCTGTTCGAAACCAAGTTCTACCTGCTGTTTTCGTTTCTGTTCGGCTACAGCTTTACCTTGCAGATGGCCGCCGCCGAACGCGCCGATGCGGCGTTTGCACCACGCATGGTTCGTAGGCAATTGGCCTTGCTGATCGTAGGAGTGGTCCATGGCGCCTTGCTGTATTACGGCGAAATCCTGTCCACCTACGCCTTGCTCGGCCTGGTGCTGCTGGCAGCGCGCAGCCTGGAACCGGCCAAGGCGTGTCGCTGGGGAATCGGCCTTGTCGTCGTTGCCTGCTCGGGGTGGATGTTGCTCGGTGTGCTGCAAATCCTCGAGGGCGATACCAGCGGCGCCGCCAGCAGCGAACCCGCGACCAAACTCGCGGCCTTCAGCGGCAGTGCCCTGGACACGTTGCGCTTTCACAGCGGCCACCTGTGGAACACCGTGCAGGCACTTTGGCTGCTGCAAGGGCCGAGCGCCCTGGCGATGTTCTTCTTCGGCTATGCCGCCGGGCGGCGCCAATGGCTGGTGGCGCCGTACCCCTGGGAACCCCACTTGCGTCGCCTGTTGTGCCTCACCCTTCCCATCGGCCTGCTGGGCGCGCTGATCTATGCGTTGAGCGCCGCCTACGCGCCCGGAGGCGGCCTGGAAACCTTCGCTTTTGGTGTCGGGCAACTCACGGCACCGTTGTTGAGCGCGGCGTATGCCCTGTTGATGCTGGCACTGTTCAGCTCTGCCGTCGGGCCCTCGCTGTGTCAGTGGCTGGCGCCCGTGGGCAAGATGGCCCTGAGTAACTACCTGTTGCAATCGGCCCTGTTGGGGCTGCTGTTCAGCGGCTATGGCGCAGGCTTGATCAACCAGCTGGAGCCCTGGCTGATGTTACCGGTGGTACTTGGGATCTTTGTCTTGCAACTGTGGCTGAGCGCGCGATGGCTGCGCACTCATCCCTATGGGCCGATGGAGTGGCTGCTGCGGGCAGCCACGTTATGGTCGTGGCCAAGCTGGCGGCGCACCCCATAAAAAACCCACCGTCATCGGTGGGTTCTGCCAAGGCGCGCAGGTCAGTCGCGCAGATCGGACTCGTGGATCGGCTGATCCCGATGGGTCGCCCGCTGGTACTGTGCCGGCCAGATCGCCTTGCGCCCGCCCAGGTCATCGTCGGCATGCAACGGCCAGTACGGATCGCGCAGCAGTTCGCGGGCGAGAAAGATGATATCGGCCTGGCACGTGCGCAGGATGTGCTCGGCCTGGGCCGGCTCGGTGATCATGCCAACGGTGCCGGTGGCGATGCCCGCTTCCTTGCGTACCCGTTCGGCGAAACGCGTCTGGTAACCGGGGCCGGTGGGGATCTCGGCGTTGGCGGCGGTGCCACCGGAGGACACGTCGATCAGGTCAACGCCGAGGGCCTTGAGGCGCTGCGCCAGTTCCACGGTTTCGTCGGGGTTCCAACCGTCTTCTACCCAGTCGGTGGCCGATACCCGTACAAACAGCGGCAATTCTTGGGGCCAGACGTCGCGCACCGCTTTTGTCACCTGCAATACCAGGCGGATGCGGTTTTCAAACGACCCGCCGTACATGTCCTGGCGCTGATTACTGATCGGCGAGAGAAATTGATGCAACAGGTAACCATGGGCGGCGTGGATTTCCACCACTTCAAAACCGGCGGTGAGTGCACGCTTGGCAGCGGCGACAAAATCGGCGATCACTTGCTGGATCTGCCCTTCGTCCAACTGTTTGGGCTGGGTGTGCTGGGGGTCGAAGGCAATCGGCGATGGGCCTACCGGCACCCAGCCACCGTCGTCCGGCTTGACGCTGCCGTGCTTACCGATCCATGGCCGGTGGGTGCTGGCCTTGCGACCGGCGTGAGCCAGTTGAATCCCGGCCACCGCGCCTTGGGCCGCGATAAAACGCGTGATGCGTTGCAGCGGTTCGATCTGTGCGTCATTCCACAAGCCCAGGTCCTGGGCAGTGATGCGACCGTCGGCAGTCACAGCGGTGGCTTCGGTAAAGATCAGCCCGGCGCCCCCCACGGCGCGGCTGCCGAGGTGCACCAGGTGCCAGTCATTGGCCAGGCCCTCTTCAGCAGAGTATTGGCACATCGGCGACACCGCGATGCGGTTGAGCAGGGTCAGTTGACGGAGGGTATAGGGTTCGAGCAGCTGGCTCATGGCGCACCTCTTCTGGGTTCTATGGGCACTGTTCAACAGTGCTTAGAGCCTAGTCGACAACGGTGGATTGCACAGGGTTCAGAAGGAAACCGGGAGCCGATTGCCGGCTCCCGTACTGCAACAGCTTACATTTCGACCTGGGTACCCAGCTCGATCACCCGGTTTACCGGGAGCTTGAAGAAGCGCAGGTTGCCGTTGGCGTTCTTCAACATGAAGGCGAACAGGCTTTCGCGCCAGCGCGCCATGCCTTCGATCTTCGACGCGATCACCGTCTCACGGCTGAGGAAGTAGGTGGTGCGCATCGGGCTGAAATCCAGATCCTCCAGATGGCACAGCTTCAGCGCTTCAGGCACATCCGGCTCATCGGTAAAGCCGAAGTGCAGGATCACACGGAAGAAGCCGTCACCAAAGGCGTCCACCTCGAAGCGCCGCTCTACCGGCACCCGTGGGATGTCTTCGTAGACCACCGTCAGCAGCACCACTTGCTCATGCAACACCTGGTTATGCAGCAGGTTGTGCAACAGCGCGTGGGGCACCGCGTCAGGCCGCGCGGTGAGGAACACCGCCGTACCCTGCACGCGATGGGGCGGCTGCACGCGGATGCTGCTGATGAAGATCGGCAGCGGCAGGCCGCCTTCGTCGAGGCGTTCCACCAGCAATTGCTTGCCGCGTTTCCATGTCGTCATCAAAACAAACAACACAATCCCCGCCAGCACCGGGAAGGCGCCGCCCTGGATGATCTTCGGCACGTTGGCGGCGAAGTACAGCCCATCCACCAACAGGCAGCAGACCAGTACCGGCACCGCCAGGATCGGTGGCCACTTCCACAGCAGCAACATCACCGCCGACACCAGGATGGTGGTCATCAACATGGTGCCGGTCACCGCCACGCCGTAGGCCGAGGCCAGCGCGTTGGAGGACTCGAAGCCCAGCACCAGCAGGATCACGCCGACCATCAGCGACCAGTTCACCGCGCCAATGTAAATCTGGCCCTGTTCGGCACTGGAGGTGTGCTGGATGTGCATGCGCGGGATGTAACCCAACTGGATCGCCTGACGGGTCAGGGAGAACGCGCCGGAGATCACCGCCTGGGACGCGATCACCGTGGCCAGGGTGGACAACACCACCAGCGGGATCAGCGCCCAGCTCGGCGCCAGCAAGTAGAACGGGTTGCGCGCGGCTTCCGGGTCGCCCAGCAGCATCGCGCCCTGGCCGAAATAGTTGAGCACCAGTGCCGGCAACACCAGGATGAACCAGGCGCGGGCGATGGGTTTGCGGCCGAAGTGGCCCATGTCGGCGTACAGCGCCTCGGCGCCGGTCAGTGCCAGCACCACCGCGCCGAGAATCGCCACGCCGATGCCCGGGTGCGCCTCGAAGAAACGCACGGCCCACATCGGGTTCATCGCACTGAGTACTTCCGGGTGCAGGGTGATGCCATACACACCAAGGCCGCCCAGCACGAGGAACCAGGTCACCATCACCGGGCCGAACAGCTTGCCGATGTGATCGGTACCGTGTTTCTGGATCAGGAACAGCGCCACGAGTACGACCAGGGCGATGGGCACGACCCATTTTTCCAGGCCATCGAACGCCAGTTCCAGGCCTTCAACGGCCGACAATACGGAAATCGCCGGGGTGATCATGCTGTCGCCATAGAACAGCGCCGCGCCACACAGGCCACACACCACCAGGAAACTGCGCAGTTTCTTGCGCTCCCCCGCCGCCCGCCGCGCCAGCGCAGTCAGGGCCATGATGCCGCCTTCGCCTTGGTTATCGGCGCGCAGCACAAACAGCATGTACTTGATCGACACCACCCAGATCAACGACCAGAAGATCAGCGCCAGAATCCCCAGCACGCCGTCATGGTTGACCTGAACCCCATAACCGCCGTTGAACACCTCTTTAAGGGTGTAGAGCGGGCTGGTCCCGATATCGCCGTAAACCACTCCGACCGCTGCCACCAGCATGCCAATCGGCTTGGTGGTGGAATGCGCGGCGCCTGCCGCCGGACTACTTGCCTGACCCATCAACCACTCCTGCCCTTTGACCTGAGGTCTTTTATAAACAGCGCGTCTCAGCTGACCGTAGCATGCGCTGTTTTACTTCTCGTAACAGACGTTTTATTGACCTTGGCGTTTTACCTGTGGGCAACGGCGCGAAGCATAGCGCAGCGGTTGGGGGATTTCGCGGTTCGCGTGTGCTGGCCTAAAGAGATGAAGGCCATCTGGCCGCTTTTTGCCTGCATTGAACTCTCCTATCGACAAGGCTACTTTTACCTCCCTTTACGGTTTCCGACGCACGGATTGCTGGACCTCGTATTCAACACAAAAAGCGTTTTATCAAGTTCGTCGGGTGACCCCATACTGAAAACGTAGCCACAATGTAGCTACATTTTTTTGTATAGGAGTTTTGACATGTCCGCATTACTGAAAACCACTGACGTGCGTTGCCGCATAGACGAGGATTTGAAAGAGCGTGCCACTGCTGTGCTCAACGCGTGCGGGCTTAGCCTCAGTGAAGCCTTGCGCCTCTTCCTCCACCAGGTCGTGACAACGCAGGGGCTGCCCTTTGAGGTGCGCGTCCCTTCGGAAAAAACCGCTCGTGCCATGGCACAAGCGCGTGAGATTCGTCGCCAGTTCGACTCAATCGACGAAATGCTAGGGGGCGCTGATGGCGAAACCGCAGAAGAAGCAAAAACGCGCCGACCTGCCAAAACAATGCGCACAGACGCCTGAATTCAAAAAGCCCTGGGAACGCTACAAGCGGGCCGGGCACCGAGATATGAATGAAGTACGGACAGTGATGGTGCTGTTGTTCCTGGGCGAGCAGCTCCCCGCCGAATACCGCGACCATCCACTTACCGGCAATTGGGACGGCTTCAGGGAGTGCCATATCGGTGGCGACTTTCTGATGATTTATGAAAACTCGCGGCCTGACCTGATCACCTTTGTGGACTTGGAGAGCCACGCTGAATTGTTCGCGTAGTCATTGGCGAATCCCCTAACACAGCACTCGTCGCATTTCCCCGCATAAAGCTGGTCAAGTGCGTTGCCCATCGATAGAATTGCGCACTTTTTGATCAGAGGCACACCAAGTGCCCGTCCGCTGCCTGCCCTTCACGGCGGCGGCGTCATTCAATACCGAGGTTAGACATGTCCACCACCATCGCAAAAGCCAACCCCAAGGTTGGCTTTGTTTCCCTGGGTTGCCCGAAGGCGCTTGTCGATTCCGAGCGCATCCTTACGCAACTGCGTATGGAAGGCTATGACGTCGTGTCCACTTACCAGGACGCCGATGTGGTGGTGGTCAACACCTGCGGCTTCATCGATTCGGCCAAGGCCGAGTCCCTGGAAGTGATCGGCGAAGCGATCAAGGAAAACGGCAAGGTCATCGTGACCGGCTGCATGGGTGTGGAAGAAGGCAATATCCGCAACGTGCACCCGAGCGTGCTGGCCGTGACCGGCCCGCAGCAGTACGAGCAGGTGGTCAACGCAGTGCACGAAGTGGTACCGCCGCGCCAGGATCACAACCCGCTGATCGACCTGGTGCCGCCGCAAGGTATCAAGCTGACCCCGCGTCACTACGCGTACCTGAAGATTTCCGAAGGCTGCAACCACAGTTGCAGCTTCTGCATCATCCCGTCGATGCGCGGCAAGTTGGTCAGCCGTCCGGTTGGTGATGTGCTGGACGAGGCCCAGCGCCTGGTCAAATCCGGCGTGAAAGAGCTGCTGGTGATCTCCCAGGACACCAGCGCCTATGGCGTCGATGTGAAATACCGCACCGGTTTCTGGAACGGCGCGCCGGTGAAAACCCGCATGACCGAACTCTGCGAAGCCTTGAGCAGCCTGGGTGTGTGGGTGCGCCTGCACTACGTTTACCCATACCCGCACGTCGACGAGCTGATCCCGCTGATGGCCGCCGGCAAGATCCTGCCGTACCTGGACATCCCGTTCCAGCACGCCAGCCCGAAAGTGCTCAAGGCCATGAAACGCCCGGCCTTCGAAGACAAGACCCTGGCGCGCATCAAGAACTGGCGCGAGATCTGCCCGGAGCTGATCATCCGTTCGACCTTCATCGTAGGCTTCCCCGGCGAAACCGAAGAAGACTTCCAGTACCTGCTGGACTGGCTGACCGAAGCGCAGCTGGACCGCGTCGGTTGCTTCCAGTACTCGCCGGTGGAAGGCGCTCCGGCGAACCTGCTGGACCTGGCCGTGGTGCCGGACGACGTCAAGCAAGACCGTTGGGAGCGTTTCATGGCGCACCAGCAAGCCATCAGCTCGGCGCGCCTGCAACTGCGCATCGGCAAGGAAATCGAAGTGTTGATCGACGAAGTCGATGAGCAAGGCGCCGTAGGCCGCTGCTTCTTCGACGCGCCGGAGATCGACGGTAACGTGTTTATCGACGATGCCAGCGGTTTGAAGCCGGGCGACAAGGTGTGGTGCACCGTGACCGACGCCGACGAATACGACCTGTGGGCCGAAAAGCGCGACTAACGCTGTAAAGATTTGAAAAAGCCCTGCCTCTGGACAAGATGCGGGGCTTTTTTACGTCTATCGTTTTGCCCATCGGCGCCAATCATCGGCAAGGGGCAGCGGGCATGCGTCAGCATTCGGTTATCCACACACCTAAAACCAGCGACTACGTGGAGTTGGCGCGAATTTGGGAGGCTTCGGTGCGGGCCACCCATGACTTTTTGCCGGACAGTTACATCGTGTTGCTCAAGGACCTGGTGCTGACCCGTTATCTGGATGCCGTGATGCTGATCTGCACCAAAGACGTACGCCAATGCATCACCGGGTTTGCCGGCGTGGCGGCGGGCAAGGTGGAGATGCTGTTTATCGACCCGCAGCACCGGGGCCAGGGGCTTGGCCGGCAGTTGCTGGGTTATGCCATCGAGCACATGAATGCCGATGAGCTGGACGTCAACGAACAGAACCCGCAGGCGTTGGGTTTCTATTTCAAGCAGGGCTTCGAGGTCATCGGACGGACGGAGCATGATGGTTTGGGCCAGCCTTATCCGTTGCTGCATCTGCGTTTACGCCAGCAGCAACAAGTAAGTAGCGGCTGACTCAACGCCGAACACCTGTGGGAGCGGGCTTGCTCGCGAAGGCGGTGTGTCAGTCGATACATGTTTGACTGACACACCGCCTTCGCGAGCAAGCCCGCTCCCACACAAGCCCAATCCCACATTTAGACCGAGTTGAGCCAAATAAGGCCATCGCCCTGAAATGGGGCCGGGATTAACCGGCGCCAGGCAGGTACAATAGCCGCCCCCTTTTGTTACGGCCCTTGTCATGACTGACCCCATACGCCTCTCCAAACGCCTTATCGAACTGGTCGGTTGCTCCCGTCGGGAGGCTGAGCTGTTTATCGAAGGCGGATGGGTCTCGGTGGACGGTGAAGTGATCGACGAGCCGCAGTTCAAGGTCACCACCCAAAAGGTCGAGCTCGACCCGGACGCCAAGGCCACCGTGCCTGAGCCGGTGACTATCCTGCTGCACGCGCCAGCGGGCATGGACGCGGAAACGGCGATGGCCTCGATCAGCGCCGACACCCTGTCCGAAGAACACCGCTTCAGCAAGCGCCCGCTCAAGGGCCACTTCCTGCGCCTGACCGCCAGCGCCGACCTGCAAGCCAAGGCCAGCGGCCTGCTGGTGTTTACCCAGGACTGGAAGATTCTGCGCAAGTTGACCGCCGATGCCGCCAAGATCGAGCAGGAATACGTGGTGGAAGTCGAAGGCGACATGGTTGCCCACGGCCTCAACCGCCTGAACCACGGCCTGACCTACAAAGGCAAGGAGCTGCCGGCGGTCAAAGCCAGCTGGCAGAACGAAAACCGCCTGCGTTTTGCGATGAAAAACCCGCAGCCGGGCGTGATCGCGCTGTTTTGCGAAGCGGTTGGCCTCAAGGTCATCGCCATCCGTCGCATCCGCATCGGCGGCGTGTCCATCGGCAAGGTGCCGGTCGGTCAGTGGCGCTACCTGTCGGCCAAAGAGAAGTTCTAAGCCGCTGCCCTTTTTCTCGACACCGCCGGATTTGGGCGGTGTCCTCAGTTGAATACCAGGATTACCCACCATGATTCACAACGACGTACTGCGTAGCGTGCGCTACATGCTCGACATCAGTGACAACAAGATGGTCGAGATCATCAAGCTCGGCGGCATGGACGTGACCAAGGACGACCTGCTGACCTACCTCAAGAAAGACGAGGAAGAAGGCTTCGTGTTCTGCCCGGACGACGTCATGGCGCACTTCCTTGATGGCCTGGTGATCTTCAAGCGTGGCAAGGACGAAAGCCGTCCGCCGCAGCCGATCGAAACCCCAGTGACCAACAACATCATCCTCAAGAAGCTGCGCGTGGCCTTCGAACTGAAAGAAGACGACATGCACGCCATCCTCAAGGCCGCCGAGTTCCCGGTGTCCAAGCCTGAGTTGAGCGCGCTGTTTCGCAAGTTCGGCCACACCAACTACCGCACCTGCGGCGACCAGTTGCTGCGCAACTTCCTCAAGGGCCTGACCCTGCGGGTGCGGGTGTAAGCCATGAGCTACAACGTCTCGCCCGTCGGCTTCGTGCGCTCCTGTTTCAAGGAGAAGTTCGCCATCCCGCGCCAACCGCAACTGGCGCCTGCCGCCCGTGGCGTGCTGGAGTTGGTGGCGCCGTTCGACGGCGGCGAGGCGGTGCAAGGGCTGGAACAGGTGAGCCATGTGTGGCTGCTGTTTCTGTTCCACCAGGCCCTGGAAGACAAACCCCGCCTGAAAGTGCGCCCGCCGCGCCTGGGTGGCAACACGTCCATGGGCGTATTTGCCACACGCGCTACCCATCGGCCCAATGGCATCGGCCAGTCGGTGGTGAAGCTGGACAAGGTCGAGCCGGGCAAGCTGTGGATTTCCGGGATTGATCTGCTCGACGGCACGCCGGTGCTGGATATAAAGCCGTATGTGCCGTATGCCGACATCATCGACACGGCGACCAATGACATGGCCAGCGGCGCACCCACGCTGATTCCTGTGCAGTGGCTGAAGACCGCGCTGCACCAGGCACAAAACCACGCCCAGCGGCTGGATGAGCCGTTGGTGGCGTTGATTGAGCAGTGTTTGGCGCAAGATCCGCGGCCGGCGTATCAGACGCCTGGGCCTGAGCGCGAGTACGGTGCGCAGTTCTGGGATGTGGATGTGCGGTGGCACTATCCCGAAGCGGGCGTCATCTGTGTGCTGGAAGTGCTGCCAGCTAGTTGAATACACCGAAAACCAAATGTGGGAGCGGGCTTGCTCGCGAATGCGGTGTATCAGTCAATAACTCTGTCGACTGACACTCCGCTTTCGCGAGCAAGCCCGCTCCCACATTTTTTGGATCTATGGTGTTACTGACTCAGTATTACTTCTCGACGAACGCACGCTCGATCAAGTAGTCACCCGGCTCACGCATGCGTGGCGAAACTTTCAGGCCGAAGCTGTTCAACACTTCGCTGGTCTCGTCCAACATGCTTGGGCTGCCGCACAGCATGGCGCGGTCGTCCTCGGGGTTGATCGGCGGCAGGCCGATGTCGGTGAACAGCTTGCCGCTGCGCATCAGGTCGGTCAGGCGGCCTTCGTTTTCGAACGGCTCGCGGGTCACGGTTGGGTAGTAGATCAACTTCTCACGCAGGGCCTCGCCGAAGAATTCGTTCTGCGGCAGGTGCTCGGTGATGAACTCGCGGTAAGCGACTTCGTTGACGTAACGCACGCCGTGGCACAGGATCACTTTTTCAAAGCGCTCATAGGTTTCCGGGTCCTGGATCACGCTCATGAATGGAGCCAGGCCAGTGCCGGTGCTGAGCAGGTACAGGTGTTTGCCCGGCTTCAAATCGTCAAGCACCAGGGTGCCTGTCGGTTTTTTGCTGATGATGATCTCGTCGCCTTCCTTCAAGTGCTGCAATTGGGAAGTCAGCGGGCCATCCGGCACCTTGATGCTGAAGAACTCCAGATGCTCTTCCCAGTTCGGGCTGGCAATGGAGTAAGCGCGCATGAGCGGGCGGCCGTTGGGTTGTTGCAGGCCGATCATCACGAACTGACCGTTCTCGAAGCGCAGGCCCGGGTCGCGGGTGCACTTGAAGCTGAACAGAGTGTCGTTCCAGTGATGAACACTGAGGACACGCTCGTGGTTCATGTTGCTCATGTACGGGGAACTCCTGGAAATAGGTCTGCGCCAAAGAGATAGATGCGCAATTGCACAGCATTCTAATGGCGGCGACAATATCTGTTAACTGGATTATTAAGATAAGGGTTATCGGTTATATCGATATGCGATTTACTCTCCGTCAACTGCAAGTCTTCGTCGCCGTCGCCCAGCAGGAAAGCGTCTCCCGCGCTGCTGGCCTTCTGGCCTTATCTCAATCCGCCGCCAGCACCTCGATCACCGAGCTGGAGCGCCAATCCAGCTGCCAATTATTCGACCGCGCGGGCAAGCGGCTGAGCTTGAACGCCCTCGGTCATCAGCTATTGCCCCAGGCCGTGGCGCTGCTGGACCAGGCCAAGGAGATCGAGGACCTGCTCAACGGCAAGTCCGGCTTCGGCTCCCTGGCGGTCGGCGCCACGCTGACCATCGGCAATTACCTGGCCACTTTGCTGATCGGCAGCTTTATGCAGCAACATCCAGAGAGCCAGGTGAAGCTGCATGTGCAGAACACTGCGCATATCGTGCACCAGGTCGCGCACTACGAAATTGACCTGGGTCTAATCGAAGGCGACTGCAGCCACCCGGATATCGAGGTGCAAACCTGGGTCGAGGATGAACTGGTGGTGTTTTGCGCGCCCCAGCATCACCTGGCCAAGCGTGGCGTGGCGAGCATGGATGAGCTGACCCGTGAGGCGTGGATCCTGCGGGAGCAAGGTTCGGGCACGCGCCTGACGTTTGACCAAGCCATGCGCCATCACCGCAGCGCGCTGAATATCCGCCTGGAGCTGGAGCACACCGAGGCGATCAAGCGGGCCGTGGAGTCAGGTTTGGGGATTGGCTGTATTTCCCGGCTGGCGCTACGCGATGCATTCCGCCGTGGCAGCCTGGTGCCGGTGGAAACCCCGGACCTGGACCTGGCCCGGCAGTTCTACTTCATCTGGCATAAACAGAAGTACCAGACCTCGGCCATGCGCGAGTTCCTGGAGCTGTGCCGCGCCTTCACCGCCGGGGTTCAGCGCAGCGACGAGATCGTGCTGCCGAGCATTGCCTGAGCGTTAGATCAGGATCACGGCCCACACCAGGGTGATCATGGTCAGCGCGACGAATTGCGCGGCGCTGCCCATGTCCTTGGCGTTTTTCGACAAGGGATGACGGTCCAGGGAGATCCGGTCGATCGCCGCTTCCACCGCCGAGTTGAGCAACTCGACTATCAAGGCCAGCAGGCACACGGCGATGAGCAAGGCGCGCTCGACCCGGCTGACGTGCAGGAAGAAGCTCAATGGGATCAGGATCACGTTGAGCAACACCAGTTGGCGGAAGGCCGCCTCGCCGGTGAAAGCCGCACGCAGGCCATCCAGGGAATAGCCCCCTGCATTGAAGATACGTTTGATACCGGTTTGACCCTTGAAAGGCGACATAGACGTAGGCAACTGAACCAAAGAAGTGGGGAAACTAGATCACGCCAAGTCAAAAAAGCGTGAATCGGTAACAGCTTAATGCTGCGAAATTGTCTCAAGTTGTTGCAAGAGCAGCGCCGCCTGGGTCCGCGTGCGTACCCCCAGCTTGCGGAAAATCGCCGTGACATGGGCCTTGATGGTCGCTTCCGACACGCTCAGTTCGTAGGCAATCTGCTTGTTGAGCAACCCTTCGCAGACCATGGTCAGCACACGGAACTGCTGGGGCGTCAGGCTGGCCAGGCCATCACGGGCTGCCTTGGCTTCGTCAGACACATTGATTTCTTCAAACGCCTGCGGCGGCCAGGACACGTCACCATCCAGCACACTGCGCACGGCGTTCTGAATGTCTTCCATGGCGCTGGATTTTGGAATGAAGCCGCTGGCGCCGAACTCCTTGGAGCGCACCACAACATCGGCCTCTTCTTGCGCCGAGACCATCACCACGGGAATCTGCGGGTATTGCCCACGCAACAGCACCAACCCCGAGAACCCGTAGGCGCCCGGCATGTTCAGGTCGAGCAGCACCAGGTCCCAGTCGGATTTTTCGGTGAGGCGGGCTTCCAGTTCGGCAATGCTGGCCACTTCGACCAGGCGCACGTCCGAGCCAAGGCCCAGGGTCACTGCTTGGTGCAGGGCGCTGCGAAACAGCGGATGGTCATCGGCTATCAGGATTTCGTATGTGGCCATTGATTAAATGATCCTGTTTTTTATGGGAGCCCTGATGGGTTCAGGGTTCGCCAATACACTAGGCGACGGCCAGGCAGCCATCGCCACAGGGCAAGTTCGACGTCAAAAGCACGTGGAACGACGTCGAAAATTCACGGTTGCGCCCCAATCGGCGCTCAGCATGCCCAGCGTAGCCTGGGGGGTCAAGCACTACGCCCTTGGGCATTTTAGCGGCGGCGGGTTTACGGTGCCATCATGCAAACGTCGTCTGGCTATACCGCTGGGATATAGGGTGCAAGACGAGTATGGACGATGTCGGTGGGGTTCAGGGGTAACTGGAATTTCGCCGCCAGGTAATGGGTACTGAAGACGTCGAGGTAGGCGTCCAGCACTTCACTGGCGGCGCCGTCGTCGGCCAGTTCCAGGCACAGCGCCGCGACCTCGGCCGTGCAGAAATGATCATCGCGCTTGGAACGGCGCAGCTTGTAGCGCGACAGTTGCTCGGGCGCCAGGCTTAGTACCGGCAAATGCTCCAGGTACGGGCTTTTGCGAAACATCTTGCGCGCTTCGCTCCAGGTGCCGTCCAGCAGGATAAACAGTGGGCGCTTGCCCTCTTCCACCTGCACTTGGCTGACAACCCGCTCGGGCACCACGAACTCACCGGGGAATACGATATACGGCTGCCACTGCGGGTCGGCCAGCAAGGTCAGCAAGTCGGGGTCAACTTCGGTGCGCGACCAGGCAAACGCGGTGGTGTCGTCGATCACATCGGCGATCAGCCAGCCGGTGTTGCTGGGTTTCATCGGCTCAACGTCATGCATCAGCAGGCACATCGCGGACTTGGCCGCGACTTTGGGCCGCCAGGCGCACAGGCAGTACTCGGGAATGACTCGGCAGCCGGGGCAACGCTCGGCGCGGGAACCACGATTCAGGAATGGCCTGACGGCGCGGGCCAGACGCTGGGTGCGCAGGCGGGAGACGGCGTGGCTCATCGGATGCGCCGTTGGGACGGGTAAATCGACACGGTGAAAACTCGTGGAGGGCTTTAAGTGGCGGCAGTTTACCAGCGATACGCCTGGCTGTAGTGGCAACGGCTCACCTATAATTGCGCGCCACTGAACGCACAGCGCAGTGGCTGGTCTATGCACCAGTACCCGAATCAGGAGAGTTTCATGTTGCGTTCCATGCTGCGCCTTGCCGCCCCATCCATCGCCCTCGCGCTGGTATTGCCTGTGGGCGCCCAGGCGGCCTCGCTGCTGGAGGCACAAATGAACCGCAAGCTGCAAAGCGTCGCAGCTGAAAGCAACAAGGACCTGCCCCGGGAAATCGACGAAAAAACCCTGGAAGTGGCCTACACCGTTGAAGGCATGCAACTGATCGATCACCTCAGCGTACTGCCCGACCGCGCCGAACAGATGCGCGCCAACCCCAAGGCGGTGTATTTCCAGCTCGGCCAGAGCGTGTGCCTGAACAAGGGCTACCGCGAGCTGATGGCCAAGGGGGCGGTAATGCGCTATGAAATCACTGAGAACAAGACCAACCGCCCCGTGGCGTCGGTAAAGTTTGCCGAAGCAGATTGCCCTGCCCCGGCAAAGAAGAAAAAGTAACGGCATGACCTTCGCGCACCGCCGTCCGGTGGTGCGCACTCCCCCGCTTCAAGTCCTTTCGGGCAGCTAGACTCTCTCTAGCAACCAATAAGTGGTTGCCAGCCAAGGGTTTTCCGGCTCATGATCAAGCCATCCCTACCCTTCAATCACAGCATTTCCCCTGCTGTTCTGTAACATTTTCAGGGCAAAAGAAGGTTGCCCCCAGCGGCAAGCAGCGACACATGCAGTGTCGTAGCCTCCGGCGAATGGCTCGTCGGCCACCCGGGCCCTGCAAGAAGGAGAAGTTGAATGCCTTACGAACCGAATGACCGCCTGCTCCGCCATTTTGAACAAAATGGAGCCGACCTCACGCAACAGGTCGAAGCGCAACTCCAGCTGATTGCCCCCAACAGCCCGAACATCCCTCTTTATCGCGACATGATCCTCACCGTGCTGCGCATGGCCCAGGACAACGGCGACCGCTGGAACGCGAAAATCACCTTGCAAGCCATCCGCGAGTTGGACAACGCATTCCGCGTACTGGAACAGTTCAAGGGGCGCCGCAAGGTCACGGTGTTTGGCTCGGCACGTACGCCCGTCGAAAGCCCTTTGTATGCCTTGGCCCGTGAAGTCGGTGCAATGCTCGCGAAATCGGACCTCATGGTGATCACCGGTGGCGGCGGCGGCATCATGGCCGCCGCCCATGAAGGCGCCGGCCTGGAACATAGCCTGGGTTTCAACATCACCCTGCCGTTTGAACAGCACGCCAACCCGACCATCGACGGCACCGACAACCTGCTGTCGTTTCACTTCTTCTTCACCCGCAAGCTGTTCTTCGTCAAGGAAGCCGACGCACTGGTGTTGTGCCCAGGCGGTTTCGGCACACTGGACGAGGCGCTGGAAGTGCTGACGCTGATCCAGACCGGCAAAAGCCCATTGGTGCCCGTCGTATTGCTGGACGCTCCCGGTGGTGGTTTCTGGCAAGGCGCGCTGGACTTTATCCGCAACCAGCTGGAAGCCAATCGCTATATCCTGCCCACCGACCTCAAGCTGGTACGCCTGGTGTACAGCGCAGAGGAAGCGGTGGCGGAGATCAATCAGTTCTACGCCAACTTCCACTCCACACGCTGGTTGAAGCGCGAATTCGTGATGCGCATGCATCACCCTCTCAGCGATCGGGCACTGGCCCATTTGCAAAGCGAATTTGCCAGCCTGCGGTTGAGCGGGGAATTCCAGCAACTCGCTTATACCGGCGAAGAACATGATGAGCCGAGGTTCAGCCATCTGACGCGTCTGGTGTTCAACTTTAATGGTCGCGACCAGGGCCGCTTGCGCGAGCTGGTGGATTTCATCAACTTGCCGGAGAACTGGGCACAGGCTCAGGGCAAGACGCAGCAGCGGATGGCGCCAGAGCCGGCGTGATTTTTTGAGCAAAAAAAAAGGCCCACTATTTTCATAGTGGGCCTTTTTTGTGGGTGCTTTAGTAGTGGGGGTTTGGGGCTGCTGCGCAGCCCAGCGGGAGCAAGCTCCCTCGCCACAACAAGCTCCCTCACCACAGCAATCCAGATAACAACTCAGTCGTCCATGTCTCGACCGCTGAGTAGGCGGCTGATCATTTCCATCGAAAACCCGCGATAACTCAGGAAGCGGCCCTGTTTCGCACGCTCCCTGGCATCAATAGGCAGATGGCCAGAAAACTTGCGTCGCCAGGTCTCTTCCAACTGCGACTGCCAGCTGATTCCGCACTCACGCAGGGCAAGGTCGATATCAGCACGTTGCAGGCCACGCTGGCTCAACTCTTCACGAATCCGCGCCGGGCCGTAGCCGGAGCGGGCTCGATAAGACACAAAGCTTTCAAGGTAACGGGCTTCCGACAGCAGCCCTTCTTCCGTCAAACGGTCGAGAGCGGTGTCGATCATCTCGGGCTCTGCGCCGCGCTGACGCAACTTACGCGTCAGCTCGACTCGACCATGCTCGCGGCGAGCGAGCAGGTCCATCGCAGTGCGCCGAACGGCGACGAGTGTATCCAGTACAACTGTCATCGTTTGCTTCAGATATCAGTGTCGGCTTCTTCTACTTCTGCAACCGGCTCGCGGTTGGCTGCAGCCTTCACGTCTGGCGCGGCGGTCAGCAGCTTGTCGCGGATCTGCTTCTCAAGCGTGGCGGCGATATCCGGGTTTTCCGCAAGGAACTTGGCCGAGTTGGCCTTGCCCTGGCCGATCTTGCTGCCGTTGTAGGCATACCAGGCGCCGGACTTCTCAACAAAACCGTGCAGAACGCCCAGGTCGATCATCTCGCCGTTCAGGTAGATACCCTTGCCGTAGAGAATCTGGAACTCCGCCTGACGGAAAGGCGGGGCTACTTTGTTCTTCACGACTTTGACGCGGGTTTCGCTACCAACAACTTCGTCGCCTTCTTTCACCGCGCCAGTACGACGGATGTCCAGACGGACCGAAGCGTAGAACTTCAGCGCGTTACCACCGGTGGTGGTTTCCGGGCTGCCGAACATCACGCCGATCTTCATACGGATCTGGTTGATGAAGATCACCAGGCAGTTGGCGTTCTTGATGTTACCGGTGATTTTACGCAGCGCCTGGGACATCAGACGGGCTTGCAGGCCCACGTGCATGTCACCCATTTCGCCTTCGATTTCAGCCTTGGGAACCAGGGCAGCCACGGAGTCGACCACGATGACGTCGATGGCATTGGAGCGCACCAGCATGTCGGTGATTTCCAGCGCTTGCTCACCGGTATCCGGTTGGGAAACCAGCAGGTCGTCAACGTTGACGCCCAGCTTGCCGGCGTATTCAGGGTCCAGGGCGTGCTCGGCATCGACGAACGCGCAGGTGGCGCCCATTTTTTGAGCCTGGGCAATCACCGACAGGGTCAGGGTGGTTTTACCGGAAGATTCAGGACCGTAGATTTCAACGATACGGCCTTTTGGCAACCCGCCAATGCCGAGCGCGATGTCCAGACCCAGAGAGCCAGTGGAAATAGCCGGGATCGCCTGACGGTCGTGATCGCCCATACGCATTACGGCACCCTTGCCGAATTGACGTTCGATCTGACCCAGGGCCGCAGCCAAGGCTTTCTTCTTGTTGTCGTCCATTAAAGTCCTCACGTAATCAATAAGGCCTGACGGCCAACACCTGTATAAGTAGACAGTATTGTTCCACAAAGATCGGGGATCGCCTACCCCTGATTTTCTATTTCTGCTGCAGCTCGTCGCAACAAGCCCTCTAGCGCGGCCTTTACCGTTTGTCGGCGGACCTCATCGCGGTTGCCGGCGAAGTGCTCAAGCTCAGCAGTGACGTCATCACCGACACCAAAGGCAAGCCATACGGTGCCCACCGGTTTGTCCGGCGAACCGCCATCCGGCCCGGCGACACCGCTGACTGCCACGGCAAAGCGCGCCAGGCTTTTTTCCTGGGCGCCACGCACCATCGCCTCCACCACTTCCTGGCTGACGGCGCCCACTTTTGTGAACAAGGCCTCCGGCACATTCAGTTGTCGGGTCTTCTGGCGATTGGAATAGGTGACATAACCCGCCTCGAACCAGGCCGAACTCCCCGGAATCCGCGTGATCGCCTCAGCAATACCGCCGCCGGTACAGGACTCGGCGGTGGTGACGTGGGCATTGAGCACCTGTAGACGGCGCCCCAATTCAGCAGCCAGTTGAGTGATTTCCTTCACGGTCGTCTCCAGTCTTGGGCGGGGGTTCGCCTACCCTACAGGAGCCAATCGCACGCGCAAGTGACGGACTGTCTCAAGAAGCTGGCACGCACCTAAGAAACCCATAGCACCGCCTTCGCCCGCGTCCACAGCCGTAAGCGGCTCTCCAGCCCATTGAGCCCGCCATTGATACGCCGCGTGATCGTGGTGAACTGATCCTTGTCGGCCAGTTCATTCAGGCCGTTGCTCTGCCAGAACCAGGCGGCCGACGCGACGGCCCATTGCGGCTGCTCCAGCAGCGTCGGTTCCCGCAACAAACGATCGTCACCGAACAACGCCTGGCTACAGGCCAGGTAGTTGCGCCGGCCAGTGATCTGGATCAGGCCACGGCCGCGGTACCGCTGGCCATCGCCGTCCTGTTCTGGCGTATTGCCCAGGCGCGCGGCCAATAGCCCCGTGTCGTACTTGCTCAGATACTGCTCGCTCCCAAGCTCCCGTACGTAGCGCAATTCGCCGGACTCATGCCCGATTTGCGCGATAAAGGCAGCGACGCGTCGGGCACTGTCGATCCCATACAGGGCAAACGCGGCATTGAACCCAGGCAAAAAAACGCCCGCTCCAAGGCGGGCTCCCGGCAGAATTTGCATCAGTTGCGCCAGTGTGATCTGCATCAATCGCTCCCTCAAAAGCGCCTATTCCGACAAACCGCCGGCGGTGATGGAACTGCGATACCCCGCCACCGGGTCGCTCGAATTAACTACCTGGGTGATCGACCACCGCCCCTGCATGTAAGCCGGCCAGGTCTCATCGAGCCGCAACAGCCCTTCGGCGGCCAGTAACGGATTGCCAGGGCAGTCGATCAGCAGCTCCAACCCTTCGCGCCCGGCCCTGCGCAGTTCGGCTTCAGCGACGGCACGGGCTTCCGCCGCGTTCTGACACCGTTGGCGCACGGCCTTGAACGGCGCAACACCCACTTCAACCACATGCTGCTTGCCCCCCGCCGCATCCCACCAAGTGACACGGCTACCCTGGTATTTCGCGCGCGTCTTGTCGTTGAGCGTGGCGGTGATAAAGGCCGGATCACCGGGGCGATTGTCCTGGGTCACGGACAATTTCACCTCCGGCAACTGTTGCAAGGTCAATGTCCGGGTTTTGCCGGCTTCGGCGAGTACATACAGTTCGTTGAACGGCTTGGTGATCGCGCAATAACGCTTGGCCAGCCGGGTAATGAAGGCCATGTCGCTTTCATTGGACTGGTCGATATGCGGCACCGGAACGTTTTCCAGCGACGGCGCCACACGCGGCGAAAACCCATGCCGGCTGACCAAATGGCGAAACAGCACGCCCAGCGTGGTAGGCCCATAGCTGGCCGATCGACGCTGGCGATAGCCGCTCGCGTCCTTTTCGCTGAACGGCGCCGCTGTCGCGACAATCAACAAGCGCATGGGAAACAGCACGGGGGTGCGCTGGCTGATCAGAAACTGACCTTTTTCCACCAGCCCCGACTCTTTGTAACCCACGCGCAAGCCAATCTTGCCGCTCAAACTCGGCAGGCCTTCCAGCCCCTCGATATTGAGGGTCAGTTCCAGCCGGTCAGACTGGATGCCGACCCCATCGGTATGGCTCCAGCGCATGACGCGCTGATTGAGCAATGCCGCGTTGGCGCCGTAAAACTCCACGATAGGTGTAAATCCATGTGTCATGCAGCCTCCTTAATCCCACGCCAGAACGGGACGTAGCGCCGCTGGCCGCGATGACATTTCCGGCACGATCACCCACACACCCGCCGGCAGCACCGGGCCGTACTCGGCGAGCGTGGGGTTCAGGCGCCACAGGGTTTCTTCGGCCACATCATCGCAACGCCCCAGCTCGCGGTAGAGCAGCAGGTTGACCGAGTCACCGGCGATACTTCGTACTCTACGCATTGACGAATTCCTCCAGCTCAAGGGTCCAGGTCATCAGCATCGCCGTACCGTCATCGATCACGTTGCTCTGGGTTTCCTTGACCGAATTGATGCGCCACAAGCCCCAGTTGCGGCCAATGCCATCCACCAGCGGCAACGGTGTGCGCAAGCCTTGCAAGGCACGCAGCTCATCCAGGCGTTGCATGCCGATGGCGTACATGGCGTTGCCGCTGAAGGTGAGTTTTTCCAGCTTCTGGCCGCTCTGCCGCGATTGCGGCTTGCTGGCAATAATCGCCAGGTCGCTCCAGCCGCCGTCGCTGTTGCGGATCAGCGAGGCATAGGCAAAGCCCCGGGACAAACCAAAAATGAAATCGCCCAAAACCATCTGTTGTCGCATCAATCACCTCCTGGGTCGGCGAGAGCCGCATTGCGGCGAACCCCCAGCGCGTCCGTAACCATCGGCATGCATTGAAATTGCAGGGCATGGATCACCTGGCTGACCACCTGTTGGGCATCGGCAGGGTTCACGCCGGTGATCTGGATACTTGGCGCAATGGACACCTGCACGTTATCCGTGCGGGCACTGTTGAGCTCTTTGCTCACGGCATCGGGCGCCGGCAGGCGATCACTGGGGCCGAACAGTTTGTCACCCAGCCAGGCGCCCGCTTCGCTGCCCAGCAAACCTCCGATTGCGCCGCCGACAGCGGTACCGATTCCGGGAAACACCAGGGTTCCGATGGCAGCCCCCGCTGAGGCGCCCGCCCACGCGCCACCCGCCGTGCTCAGGCCGGAACCGATGGCGTTGGCGTCGCCGTTGCGTACGCCCTGGATCACGTCCACGGCCGCTGCGGCGGTTCTCAATGGCCCAAGCCGGCGAATGCCGACGGATTGCAGTGTGCCGACAGTATCGGCCAAGGCGCCTGCGCTTGGGTTGGATGCGCGAGCTGCCACGCTGGCCCCGGCAAAGGACTGAAAACGTTGCGAGCTCGCCCCCGGCTGAAAGCTGTTTGACGAACCACCCAAGGCCTGGCGGATTTGCTCGTACAGCCCTGCGCTGCGCCCACCGATTTTTTTGCGACCGTTGTATTTCTTGGTGGCCGCGTCTATGACCAGGTCAACCGTTTTTTCTGCGGCCTTATCTTTCAGCGCGTCCCACAACTCTGCGCCGGCCGTCTTGATCGTGCCCATTACGACACCATCAGGCGGCTCCTTGGGCTGATCCTGCGGCGAGCTCGCGGCCACATCGGCAGCCTTGGGCACCAGCGAATCGCCGTTGATGAACAGCGTGCTGTTGAGCGTCTCCAACGTCTCGCGCAGCCGCACTTGCTCCTGGGTCAAGGCGTTGATGTCCACACTGAGCGTGACCAGCGCAGAGCGCAGTTCCAACTGCGGCTGCACGACCCCATCCAGGCTTACGGGGGCCGCCGCACTGGCGGAGAACGGCGCCAGCACATTGCCAAGGTCGGCATCGCCGATCATCCAGCGCAAGTCCTCCTGGGCGAGCCTCATCCCATATTTAGTTTCTTGCATCCCGCTCTACTCCTGTTTGACGCCAAGGCGAGTGATCGCGATGTCGTAGCGGCGCATGGCTTTGGCGGCGTCCCATTCCAGGATCTCCGCTTCATTGACCGAGTAAACCAGCGGCACCACATCGAGGATTACGTCAATGTCCCGTTGCGAAAGAAGGCCGCCGGTTGATTTAAAAAATCGTCAATGCGCTCCTGCAACCCCGTCCAGTCGGGCACGGTCAGGCCGGCGAGATCGGGGATCATCAGTCCGGTGCAATGGGCGGTAATGAATTCGGCGCGGTCCTTGGCGGTGGCGAGTTTTTTCATCACCTTGGTCGCGCGCAGGGCGGGCATTTCCAGGTCGAGTGCGGCATGGGTGCGACCGGCGGCATCCACCGGCAGCAGCAGTTGCACCGGTTGTTCGTGGCTCGATGGCGCCGGTTCGCCGAGGAAGAACGACGCCGGACGGGTCGACATCTCATGCACGAATTGGGCGATGGTCACGTAGTCCGGGCGCTTGAGTTGGTCGAGCTCTTTTTCCGACAGGCCGGTGGCGAGTTTCGCCAGTTCGAAGAACTGATCGTCCTCATCATCACCGGCCCGGGCCAGCGCGTCTTTTTGCGCGGCGTAGTACAGCGGCTTGAGTTGTACCTGCTCGATCGTCACGCCAGTGTCGGCGGTGATCGGCGAGAGCAGGCGGTGCAGCGGTGGCATCCAGGCCATGGGGCAACTCCTTGGGTAACGTTGTAAAAAAGGGCGAGCGCCGCCCCCTGTGGGAGCTGGCTTGCCTGCGATGCAGGCGACTCGGTCATTCAGCTAGACCGAGGTGATGCTATCGCGGGCAAGCCCGGCTCCCACAGGGAACTCGATCGTCCTTAAGGCATCAGCACGGCGCGGCGTGCATCGCCGAGGATATCGACGCCGTTGAGCACGAACTTCTGGGTGCGTACGTCGATGTCGATCACCGGGATGCCGTTTTCCAGGCGGTTGTAGGTGCGGCAGGACAGCTCCAGGGTGGTGGTGGCCTTGTCGCCCATTTTCAGCTTGGCTTCCTCGAGGGATTTGAGCTTGCCGCCGACCGTGTGGTAGGTGAAATAGGTCTTGCCGTCCTGGTCCTGGCCGGCTTCGCGCACGTTCAGCAGGATGTCGTCACCCAGGCGTACACCCAGGGCCAGCATGATTTCCGGGCCGGCGCCTTGCAGGATCAACTTGGCATTGAGCACCTTGCCGCCCTTGGCCATTTCCTCGGCAATAAAGCGCCCGCCGGACATGGCCTCCATGTCGAACTCGATCTTCGGCGGGGTAAATTCCTCCACCGTCGCGGACAACGGCAGGCCTTGAAGGGTGGCCGCAATGGCCTGTCTGACTCGGTTGGTAAACATTAGAGAACGTCCTCCAGGAACTGCTCGATGATTTCATCGCGGGCATTGAGTTGATAAATCATGTGTTCGTTCGGCGCGTAGCGGCCGTAGTCGATGACGATGAACCAGGTGCCGTTCTTGTACTTCTCGACACTGTTCAG
The DNA here is from genome assembly GCF_055407965.1 of Pseudomonas sp. B611. Lineage (NCBI taxonomy): Bacteria > Pseudomonadati > Pseudomonadota > Gammaproteobacteria > Pseudomonadales > Pseudomonadaceae > Pseudomonas > Pseudomonas sp. B611. The sequence goes on along the minus strand of NZ_JBUZST010000001.1, from coordinate 533,723 downwards.
TTCCGGGTGCAGGTACACGCTGCCGCCGGGGATGGTTTCGTCGGCGACCAGGGTTTGCAGCCAGTCGTTGATGCGCTTGACCTCCTGGTCCATGAAGGACTTGGTGAGGTTCTTGGCCATGGCTTTCTGGCCGGCCTTGACCAGCTTGCGGCTGATGGCATCTTCCAGGCCGACATAGCTGATGAACTTGCCGGTGATGGAGCGGTTACCCAACAGCGAAAAACCGCCGAGGATGGTGCGCGCGTAGTAGCTCACGCCGTAGCGGTTGAGCAGGTCGCCTTCGGTGGAGGTGTCGAGGATGTTGTACTCGACCACGCGGGAAACATCCTCGGCGAACGTCACCTGATTGCCCGGGCTTTCCCACTGCTTGACCTTGGCCAATGCGGCAATCGCCAGGGACGACGGCGCGAGGAACACATTCTTCTTCGCTGCCTTGGAGTACACCGACGGCATGTTGTGCACCAGCAGGCAACGGTCGAAGCCAAGGTCGGCGCCGCCCAGCTCGCCGCTGTAGGTCACTTGGCCAGCGACCGCCACGTCCTTGCCATCCAGCACCACGCGGGCCTTGATGCGCTTGCCGAAGGCCGCGAACTCACCGGCCACCGCCTTGACGCCGGTGAAGCCTGGGGCACCGATGATGGTCAGGTCTTCCGGCACGCTGGCCAATGCCGCCAGGCCCAGCTTGCGACCGGTGACCGGCTCGTCGCCGCCGATCACGTTGTTCTGGGTATCGGCCGGGGTGGCGCCCTCCTCCACAATCACCACGTAGACCGGCACCTTCACCACCTTGAGGATCTGGTACACCGCATGAAACAACGTGCCCGACTCGCTGCCGGTAGGATCCAGCAACGCCTGGGTGGTGAAACTGTTGATACGGAACGGCGAATTTTTCGGGATCGACGCGTGGGCTTTCGGCGCGGTGCCGACCAGGCCGATCACGTTATCGCCCAGGCCACCCATGGCCTCGGGGGATTCAGTCGCGTTGACGGTGATGCCGTTGTGCTCGAAGTTCAAAACCTCAGCCATGATTAGTCAGCCTTCTCGGTGGTGGCCTTTGGGGCCGGGGTGGCGTTGAGGACGCTGGTCAGTTCCAGACGGCCAGCGGTGCGCAGGGCGGTTGCTTCGACGTCCAGCAGGTCGAGTGCCTCGCCGACGACAGACCAATGGCCGGCGTGGGTGGGGAATGGGATGAGGACGGTGTAGGTTTGGCGGGTGGGCATATGCACTCCATGCACAAAAAAGCCGCTCTAGGCGGCGGGGTTTAGATCAGGAAAGAAAACGCCCCGTCAGTGCGGGGCGTTATTCGGTTTGGTTGGCGAGCCACGACGGCGCAACAGGCCGATGTTCACTGTTCGGAAAGTCGGATGACTGAGGCCAGTCGCGCAACGCCTGCATATACACCAGCAGTTCTTTGAACTGTGCCTCGGAGAGCGTGGGATCAACTTCAATTTCAAGCTGATCACGATGGCGTTCGCGCAGCCACTTCACTGATGACAATTCATAACCGCGCCAGGCTCGTTCCCGAGCGACAACATCTTCAGCGGTTGGAGAAATACCAGGATCCGAAATTGCGAATCCTCGCTCGCTAAGATCTGCATATGCCTTCTCTGACATTTCAATCACATCGGACGGCATGTTTTTGCCATGCAGCGACAACGAGTAAAGCCCGTGGGTGGACGGTGAGTAAAACATGGAACCTCCTCAATAACCGATTGCAATTACCAGCGGAAAGACAAGCCCTTGATTCGCGGTGCCGAACCACTGAGGAAATAGTTTGATGGTCTCTTTGTTCCAGCTACTTACCTGGAACATCTGGTCAGAAAACACCGTGTCATTACCCATGGTCGTGACGGAAGGAATCAGACACGCATTGGGAAATGCGAGAGGAAAACTAACCGCGGGATAAACGACCGATTCGAGACCGCTGACGGGCCCTTTAAACCACTGGATGACCAACCCGCCCAGCCAAGAGGGAAATGCGATATGCCCAGGCATGCCGAGTGAAATGGAAAACCCGGCGCGCAGCTTTTTGGGGGTCACAACGACTGCATCATCCGCCCCGGCACTCACTTGTGCCTGAGTTGCAACTTTCGCAGTGCCTTGATTGATTTCCGTCGCCTGAACGGCCAAAGGCAGCAACGCCGAAACATCAATATTTCCCTGATTGATCGGCGCGCTCCAGGTCTTGATGCACCACATCACCGCCAGGTTGCGCGGACGGGTTTCATTACCGCCCGTGTACCCGACGTCCTGAAGGACATCAAAAATGGTACCACCGAGAGCTTTAGCACCAGCAGGGCCGGACGCAGAGTTGATACCGGTCTGATAGGGCGGTGTATGGGTGTGGCTCTTGAACGCATCAGCCTGGAAACTGGCAATCACACGCCCAGCATCCACGCCCCGCCCATGATCCCAACCCCGAAAAAACTCCCCTCGCGACTCCGGCAATCGCGTATACCCCACCGCATCGCCAGCAACGTTGAACTTCTTCGCCAGATACGCCGCCAAGTCCGGATAAACAGAATCCCTGAACAGGCTGTTATCCACCTCCAGATACCCCGACGGCACGATTCCAAGCGGAAACGGCACCATCGCCCCGACCGGCAACGCCGACGCCTTGGCGATCAACGCCTCGACCTCTGCCTTGGTATACGACCCCTTCGCCAACTGCTGCGCGAGGTAATCCACTACCCACGCCCGAGTCGCCTTCACCACCGTGTCGTCAATCAACAACGTCACATTGGCGGCATTGGTCGTCTCGAAAATCGAGCGGATGTAAAACTCTTTGCCGGCCCCCGACGTCGTCAACACCGGCTTATACGACTCCGGATATTTCACGATGGCGTACAAGATCCCGCTATCCGTCCACAGCCCGGCTTCCCGCACATACCAGCCGCCGACATTCGACGGGATGGTGACTTCAGCCATCAGCCAGTTGGCGTTTTTTTCATCTTGAAACAGCGCGTTCAACGGCCCGCGCCAGACTTCGCGTTTCAGCGCTTTTGCGCTGGCATCGGGGTTATAGACGGCGCCGTTGCCGTCGCCGACGGAAATCTGCGCCAGTTTGATCGGTACGCCCGCGGCCTTGCAGGCGGTTTCGTAGGCGATCCCCGCGTTGGTGAGCAGGGTGTAATAGTCAGCCATTTAGTGCTCCTGTGGATAAAGGGTGGTGGTTTCGACGGTGTAGAGCCCGGCCGCCAGACAGGCGCGGCCCGTGGCCTCGACGCCGGCCAGCACATTTGGGTAGATCGTGGTGAGTTCGCCGCACAGCGTGGCGGCGCCGATGCTGTGGCGGCCCGACGCGCTCAGGCCGATGGAGACCGAGAAGATGTCGCGCTCACTTTTGGCATCGGCCAGGCGTCGATCGAGTCGCAGGTCAGTGGCTTCGCTGTAGGGCATTTCGGTCCAGACCCGGACGGCAAAGCTGTAGGGCACACCTCGCGGTTTCTGCTCGTACCAGGCACGCACTTCGGGGCGCAGTTGCAGGCCTTTGACGGCGTTTTCCAGGGCTTGGCGAGTGCCGGCCTGGCGGGCGGTGGGCCAGGCGAGTTTGACGGTCAGGCGCTTTTCGGCCTCGGGGGCGGTGGTGCTCCATTCGTTCACCGCGCGATCCGCTGCCAGGTAGGGCAAAAACGCTGCCGGTGTACGATCCGGGTCCATCAGTTGGGGAAACGGCGGCGTGACCCGTTCCAGCAAGTAGCCGAAGCCCAGGTCCAGGGCCTTTTCCAGGGGTGAACTGTTGGCGGGCAACAGGCTCGTCTTGGGCTCACTCATAGCGTGCGCACCTCCACCTCGACGCCCGTGCAGTACGGGGCCTGGAATGCCGAACTGATGATCGGCGCCAGCGGTTCAAGGATCTGCAACTGCGCAGCGCCAGCACTGTGGATGGCGTAATCGATCCAGCTCGGATCGACCCGACCTTCCAGGCGATGACAGGAGTCGGCGTAGGTTTGCAGCAACTGCTGTGCAGCAACCTGGGTCAACCCCGAGTCGGGGCCCGCATTGATCTTGGCGACCACACGGATCTTGTAGCGTTGGATCTGCGCACCTTGGACCGTGACCAGATCGGTTTCCGGTCGTACATCGGGCCGTGCGAAATGTCGCCGCACACCGTCAAGCAAATCGGCAGAGGCGCTGCCATCGCCGTCCCGGGAGAGCACGGTGACCATCACCTCGCCAGGGGCGGTACGTCGACCGTTGCCATCCTTGATCCGCGCGGCATAGCCGTCCGGGTTGAAGGTGTAGCTGACCGTCACTACGCCCGGCGCGGCGCTTTGCACCTTGACCGCTGGCCGCTCGCCCAAGGTGAACACTTCGCGGCGGTATTGCATGCGCGAACCCGCCGCTGGGGCGTGGGGTGCCAGGTAATAGCGCAGGCGAGCGTCATCGTCGCTTTCCAGAATGGGCGGCACAGGTGGGAACGCGGCCGGGTCACCGGGGTCGAGGACCTGGCGCTCCAGCCCCATGTCCGCGAGGCGCGCATCCAGATTGCTGCCGGTGGCCCACCACGCCAGCATCTGCTTGATGCGCGCGTTGTATTGGCGTTCATGGGTTTGCAGGCGTACGCAAAACGCTTCCAGGGCCAGGGTCAGCAGCTCGCTTTCATTGTCGAGGCTGAGCTCGAGCTTGGCCGCGCTTTGCGGCGCACGAGTGGCCACGTAGTCGACGACGAACGCCTTGAACTCCGCCAATAGCGACTCGAAGGCATCGACCGCGATAATCGCCGGTTCCGCCAGTTGGTTCTGGCCAGGGATCAGCATGCTCATGTGACGACCTCAAAGGATTGTTGGCGGTTTTTCCAGGTACCGGCAAAACGCAGTAACAAGCCAGCGCCCTGACGGGTCGCGACGATGACCTGGGGTTGAAAGTCGGTGATGCCGTTCTGCGCGTTGTAGAACGCGTCGGCGGCGTGGCTCTGGGCGAGGATCAACAGGTCATCACCCAGGTTCTGGCCGAGCAATTGCGGGATCTTCGAGCCGTACAACGGGCGCTTCTGGCGAGTGCCCACGGGGGTGGTCAGCGCTCGGGTGGCACGCTGGACGAATTGCAGCCAGTCATCGACCGCTGCCCCGCTGTTCCTATCGATTCCGATCATGGCAAATCCTTATGCGCTGCTGATCACGCGGCCTTGGTGGTCCACCACGGGGCCGCTCAAATGCACGCCGGCGGCATCCAGCAACAAGCCGCTGGCGCCGAGTTGCAGGGTGATGCTGTCCTTAGTCAGCGCCAATGTGGCGGCGCCGACGGTCACGTTCACTTGTTCGCGGGAACCGTTGACCGTGGTCGGCCCGTTGCTCCAGTTGAACGTATGGCTGGCATCGTCGTAGTCGCTTTGGGTGCCGTCCTGATAACGACGCCGGGTCAACGAAGCCACGCCGGACACCGGCGGAAAGAGACTACTGTTGAGGCCGAACAAGGCCACGGATTGTGCTCCCCCTTCCCCACCGCCATAGTTGAGCAACAGGCATTGCTCACCCACCGACGGAATGCGGGTTTCGCTCTGCGAACCGGCGCTGGGGTTGAAAAAACGGATCGTCGGGCTGAGCAAATCCCCATGACTGACCTTGCAGGTGTTGCTGGCGGCGTCGACCTCCTGGCACACGCCAATCCGGCAGAAACTTTCCGCACGGCGATACAGGTCTTCGAGCTGGGTTTCCATTTCCACCAGGCGCTCGACGATCGGCCCGAGTTGCATGCGCAGCAATGCGTCGAACATGGACTACTCCTGGAGTGGGCGATATTGATTCGGGTCGTTGATGTCGGAGACTTCCCAGGTGCGGGCAAATAGTGGTTTGCCTGTGGGATCTTCGAGGAGGCGCGGGCCGAGGTAGAGGGTTTGGCTGAAGGACACGGTCCAGGTGTCGTAGTCCGTTTCCGCGCCGATTGGCACGGAAGGGGCCGCGACGATGGCGACCGGTAAATCGCACTGATCCGACGGCAGGCCCCAGCGGTTGTCCAGAGCCAGGTCCATCAGTTGGCTGGCCAGGTCGCACGCATCAAACGCTGCGGCCCCGCTGGCGACAGTGGCCTTGAGTGAAACAGCCAGCACATGCGCCTTGCGCCCCTCAAGGGAGCGCACGCCGGGGCCATTACGCTCCATGCTGACAAGCACGCCGGTCTTATCGCCAGTGCCGGCGAAGTCTTGGTGATTACCTACACGTAATTGTGGGAAAGCGCTCTTCAGCGCATCCTCAATCGCCATGGGCAGTTGGGAAACTTTTTCGATAGAGGTCATCTTGTTGCGTCCTTGCAGCGGTTACTGCTGATCCGGGCGGTTGACGCCGATACGCTTGGCCGCCCAACGTTCATAAAGGCCGATGGCAACGTCTGCGCCGGCCATGGCGGTCAGGCACCCCAGGGCCGCGGCGGTCCAGACCGACAGGCCGGCGGCGTACAACAGCATCACGGCCGAGACCCCGCAGACCATGCACGCCCCAGACCGCAGGGCCAGTCGACGTACCAGCGACCAGCCCCGGGCGCCGTCCTTGTCGGCGCGCCACATTTCACCGCTGACCCCGCCGATCAGGGCCAGTACGATCACCAGCCAGATCGGCATTTCCGCTAACGCTTGCTGCTCGTTTGTCATGTCACGCCTCCTGGCTGAGCAATGCCGGCACAGTGCCGGGGTTTGGATACTTCCGTGTGTCGGTGGGCATTCCAAAAAGCCCGGCTGCCCAGGCTTTTCAGTAATGCGTCCCGCGAACTGTCGGCGCTACTGGCGCGGTACGGTTCTTCCCTCGATGTTTTTCCGACCACGATCCCTGTCTGCCGGAAAACTGCTTCTGGTGCTTTACGCTGCACACCCGGGTCAGTTGCCAACCCTCTGAACCGTTGAGGCCGGTTCATCGCTGCCTGTTCTTGTCATGCGGTGTAACTAAAGAGCGTCGGCATCCTTGCCGGTGTTTCCTGGCGTCCTTGCCATCGCTGTGATGGCGTCCTTGCCGATGTTGCGTGCCTTCCCTGTCTTCCTTGGCAGCATCCTTGCTGCCTCCACCTAGCCTTCTTGGCTGGCTTGAGATGGAGAATATGCATGTATGCATATACAGTCAATGCGTTAATGCATTTATTTTCACGCATGAATCGCATCAATGCATCGAAAGCCTTGTGGGCATTGGGTACGCCTGTTTTTGAAAGGCGAAAAAAAACCCGCGTATTGGCGGGTTTTGTCTTACATAAGGTGGTTAGCGAGCGTACATACCCCACCAGAACACATGACCAAGGATGCTGATCTGCTCATCCTGGATATCCTGGAAGCTGTAGTCCTCGTCCGGGTGCTCATCGCGATTGAAACTGCGCAGGCGAATCCCGGAAGGCAGGCGATAGAGCTGTTTCACCCGCAGTTGGCCGTTGTGATTGATGGCGTACAAATCACCATCGACGATATCGCCAATCCCGCTCTTGCCCGCGTTGACCCCAACCGTCGCCCCGTCACGCAACACCGGCAGCATGCTGTTACCGCGTACAGTCACGCACTTGGCCTGGTCAAACTGCACGCCGTTATGCCGCAGGCTGCGCTTGCCGAACCGCAGGCTGGCCTTTTCGCTTTCCTCGATGACGAATCTTCCTGATCCAGCAGCCAATTCAACCTCGCGCAGAAAAGGGATCGACACCTCGTCATCATTCACGGGGGTATCGTCGTCCCACAGGCTAATGTCCTTGAGTTCCGAATGGGTTGGGTCACGCAGGTCTTCGCGCAAGACGCCGATGGCCACGCGCCCGCGCAGCTGGTCGGTGCTGACGCGAAAGTACTCGGCGATGCGCGAGATGTGCTTGTCCGAGGGGTCGACGATCTTGCCGCTGAGGATCCGGGACAGCGTGGATTGAGGCACGCCGGTGCGCCGGTGAAGCTCCATGGGGGAGATCCGGTCGCGGTCCAGCAGTTCTCGTAAGACGATAGAAACGTTGCGTTTTTGCATAGCGCGGATAGTGACGGGAGTTTTTTGGGTTGGCAAATGCAAAAATGCATCTTTTGCCATTTATTGCGGCTTTGCACCTATCCGCTTGTGACCTGCGAAGCCCCGACCTCGCGTGTTAACCTTGCGGCCATCGCAAAATCAGCAGGGCCAAGCGCCCCCTTTGCCCCACTCCTTTTAACGAATTTGCCTACTATCCAATGAGTAAAAACACTTCCGACTTGTCCTCCCACACGCCGATGATGCAGCAGTACTGGCGCCTCAAGAACCAGCACCCTGATCAATTGATGTTCTATCGCATGGGCGACTTCTACGAGATCTTCTACGAAGACGCGAAGAAGGCCGCCAAGCTGCTGGACATCACCCTGACCGCCCGTGGGCAATCGGCTGGGCAGTCGATTCCGATGTGTGGGATTCCTTACCATTCGTTGGAAGGTTATCTGGTCAAGCTGGTGAAGCTGGGCGAGTCGGTGGTGATCTGTGAGCAGATCGGTGATCCGGCCACCAGCAAAGGGCCGGTGGAACGTCAGGTGGTGCGCATTATTACGCCGGGGACGGTGAGTGATGAGGCGCTGCTGGATGAGCGTCGCGACAACCTGATTGCGGCCGTGTTGGGCGATGAGCGTTTGTTCGGCCTGTCGGTGCTGGACATCACCAGCGGCAACTTCAGTGTGCTGGAGATCAAAGGCTGGGAAAACCTGCTGGCCGAGCTGGAACGTATCAATCCAGTGGAGTTGTTGATCCCGGATGATTGGCCAAAGGACCTGCCAGCGGAAAAACGTCGTGGGGCCAAACGCCGCGCGCCGTGGGATTTTGAGCGTGACTCGGCGCTGAAAAGCCTGTGCCAACAGTTCTCCGTGCAGGACTTGAAGGGTTTTGGTTGCGAAGCCCTGACCCTGGCCATCGGCGCCGCGGGTTGCCTGCTCGGCTACGCCAAGGAAACCCAGCGCACCGCCCTGCCACATTTGCGCGCCCTGCGTCATGAGCGCCTGGACGATACCGTGGTGCTGGATGGCGCCAGCCGGCGCAACCTGGAGCTGGACACCAACCTGTCCGGCGGGCGCGACAACACCCTGCAATCGGTCGTCGACCGTTGCCAGACCGCCATGGGCAGCCGCTTGTTGACCCGTTGGCTGAACCGTCCGCTGCGGGATTTGAGCGTGCTGCAGGCGCGTCAGTCGTCTATTACCTGCCTGCTGGACGGCTACCGCTTTGAGAAACTGCAACCGCAGCTGAAGGAAATCGGCGATATCGAGCGTATCCTCGCGCGGATTGGCCTGCGCAATGCGCGGCCCCGCGATCTGGCGCGCCTGCGCGATGCCCTCGGCGCCCTGCCCCAACTGCAAGCGGCGATGACCGAACTGGACACGCCACACCTGCAACAGTTGGCCGTGACCACCAGCACCTACCCGGAACTGGCGGCACTCCTGGAAAAAGCCATCATCGACAACCCGCCAGCGATTATCCGTGACGGTGGCGTGCTGAAGACCGGTTACGACAGCGAGCTGGACGAGCTGCAATCCCTCAGCGAAAACGCCGGGCAGTTCCTGATTGACCTGGAAGCCCGCGAAAAAGCCCGTACCGGCCTGGCCAACTTGAAAGTCGGCTACAACCGCGTGCACGGCTACTTCATTGAGTTGCCGAGCAAGCAGGCCGAGTCGGCGCCGATCGACTATCAACGTCGCCAGACCCTCAAAGGTGCCGAGCGCTTTATCACCCCGGAGCTCAAGGAGTTCGAAGACAAGGCGCTGTCGGCCAAAAGCCGCGCGCTGGCGCGGGAAAAGATGCTGTATGAAGCCCTGCTCGAAGACCTCATCGGCCAACTGGCGCCGTTGCAAGACACCGCTACCGCCCTGGCCGAGCTGGATGTGCTGAGCAACCTCGCCGAACGCGCGCTGAACCTTGACCTGAACTGCCCACGTTTTGTCAGCGAGCCGTGCATGCGCATCGTGCAGGGACGCCACCCGGTCGTCGAGCAAGTACTGACCACACCGTTCGTCGCCAACGACCTGTCGCTGGACGATGACACCCGCATGCTGGTGATCACCGGTCCGAACATGGGTGGTAAATCCACCTACATGCGTCAAACCGCATTGATCGTGCTGCTGGCGCATATCGGCAGCTTTGTGCCGGCGGCCAGTTGCGAATTGTCCCTGGTGGACCGGATTTTCACCCGGATCGGTTCCAGCGATGACCTGGCCGGTGGCCGTTCGACCTTTATGGTGGAAATGAGCGAAACCGCCAACATCCTGCACAACGCCACCGAGCGCAGCCTGGTGCTGATGGACGAAGTCGGTCGCGGCACTAGCACCTTCGATGGCCTGTCCCTGGCATGGGCCGCAGCCGAGCGTTTGGCGCACCTGCGTGCCTATACGCTGTTTGCCACCCACTATTTCGAACTGACCGTATTGCCGGAAAGCGAACCGCTAGTGGCCAACGTGCATCTCAATGCCACCGAGCACAACGAGCGCATCGTGTTCCTGCACCACGTGTTGCCCGGGCCGGCCAGCCAGAGCTACGGCCTGGCGGTGGCGCAGTTGGCCGGCGTGCCAAACATCGTGATCAGCCGCGCCCGCGAGCACCTCAGCCGCCTGGAAACCACGGCATTGCCCCATGAAACCGTGGTCGCCAGCCCTGCCAAGGCAGCGAGCAAAAACGCTGCACCGCACCAGAGCGATATGTTCGCCACCCTGCCCCATCCGGTGCTGGAAGAGTTGGCAAAGCTTGACCTGGATGACTTGACGCCGCGTAAAGCGCTCGAAATGTTATATGCACTGAAGGTTCGGATATAACGCTGACGCTTGCAAGCTGGTAGACTCTCGCGCGGTTTGGGATGCTGCGGGCTTTTTAGCCTGGCCTGCAGACTATCGCTCCCGAACCTCGCGAGCCCTGCCACAAAGGGTTTCGCTGCCGCCGCCTGAGGAGAGAATTAGAAATGACCTTCGTCGTCACCGACAACTGCATCAAGTGCAAGTACACCGACTGCGTGGAAGTATGTCCGGTGGACTGCTTCTACGAAGGCCCGAACTTCCTGGTCATCCACCCGGATGAGTGCATCGACTGCGCCCTGTGTGAACCAGAATGCCCGGCCGTCGCTATTTTCTCCGAGGATGAAGTCCCGGCAGAGATGCAGGAATTTATTCAGTTGAACGTCGAGCTGGCGGAAATCTGGCCGAACATCACTGAGAAGAAAGACTCGCTGCCGGATGCAGCTGAGTGGGATGGCGTCAAAGGCAAGATCAAAGACCTCGAGCGCTAACAGCGCCGCCGCCAAACAAAAAAAGGCCCTACGGGGCCTTTTTTGCGTCCGGGGACTTTTCTACGGGCAAAAAAAAGGGGCGGTATGACCCGCCCACATTTTTTCCCTAGTCCCTGTATTCCTTTTCATCATCCTGATGAATCGCATCCTGCGACGTTCCTTCAAACCATCGTTCCTTGATGGCTGTGTCAATCCGTGGACACAGGGCTGATCTTAGAGACTTCCAAAGGAAGTTCAACGGGATCCAACCCGTGGAATGACACACCAGCGCGCTCAACGAAACATATTTAATTGTTATATTTCAGTAAGTTAGAAAGATCCTTCAGAAAATCGGGACATACGTGCCCGGTAAAAAAACCAAACACTTACGAAAAAGTAAGCAAATGCTTACACGAGTAATTGGGCAAAAGCGTAACGGCCACAACCCTGGCATCTTGCAGGCGTTAAAAAGCCCCGACACTGTCGAGGCTTTTTCCCTTCACGCTGCTTAGTCGTCGCTGACAGTAATCGTCGGCATTGCCGGCGCCGCGGCTTCCTGCAGGACGATACGTGCGCCCACATGACGGGCCAGTTCCTGATAGATCATGGCGATCTGGCTGTCAGGCTCGGCCACCACGGTGGGCTTGCCACCGTCAGCCTGCTCGCGAATCAGCATCGACAGCGGTAGCGAGGCCAGCAGTTCAACACCGTATTGCGTGGCCAGCTTCTCACCGCCGCCTTCACCGAACAGATGCTCGGCGTGGCCGCAGTTGGAGCAGATGTGCACCGCCATGTTTTCGACAACGCCCAGCACCGGGATATTGACCTTGCGGAACATCTCCACGCCTTTCTTGGCATCGAGCAGGGCCAGGTCCTGCGGCGTCGTGACGATCACCGAACCGGCCACCGGGACTTTCTGTGCCAGGGTCAACTGGATATCACCGGTGCCTGGCGGCATGTCGATCACCAGGTAATCCAAATCGCCCCAGGCCGTCTGGGTAACCAGTTGCAGCAAGGCACCGGAGACCATCGGCCCGCGCCACACCATCGGCGTGTTGTCGTCGGTGAGGAAGGCCATGGACATGACTTCCACGCCGTGGGACTCGATCGGCACAAACCACTTCTGATCCTTGACCTTGGGCCGCGTGCCTTCGGCGATGCCAAACATCACGCCCTGGCTCGGGCCGTAGATGTCGGCGTCGAGGATGCCCACGCGCGCGCCTTCACGGGCCAGCGCCAGGGCCAGGTTGGCCGCGGTGGTGGATTTGCCCACGCCACCCTTGCCGGAGGCGACGGCGACGACGTTCTTGACGTTGGCCAGACCCGGGATCTGGGCCTGGGCCTTGTGCGGCGCAATCACGCACTGGATATCGACCTTGGCCGAGAGCACGCCGTCCAGGCCTTCGATGGCCATTTGCAGCATCTGCGCCCAGCCGTTCTTGAACAGGCCTGCGGCATAGCCCAGCTCCAGCTGGACCGACACGTGGTCGCCCTGTACCTCGATGGCACGTACACAGCCGGCACTGACCGGGTCCTGGTTCAAATAAGGGTCGGTGTACTGGCGAAGAACGGCTTCCACCGCTGCGCGATTGACGGCGCTCATGGGCTACTCCCGAAAAAAGACTGACTGAAACAGGCGGCTATCCTAACCGTTCCCGCCCGTCAGCGGCATGCTTTCGCAGGCCGGGAAGATGCTGAAACAGCTCCACGGGGTGAAATATATTTCGCGGCGCTTTATAGTGGCCGACCTCCGTTTCATCAAGTAGCCGAGCCCCATGTCCGAGCCACGCAAGATCCTCGTCACCAGCGCCCTGCCCTATGCCAATGGTTCCATCCATCTTGGCCATATGCTTGAGTACATCCAGACCGATATGTGGGTGCGCTTCCAGAAGCATCGCGGCAACCAATGCATTTATGTCTGCGCGGACGACGCCCACGGCTCGGCCATCATGTTGCGCGCCGAAAAGGAAGGCATCACCCCGGAACAACTGATCGCCAACGTGCAGGCTGAACACAGCGCCGACTTTGCCGAGTTCCTGGTGGACTTCGACAACTTTCACTCGACCCACTCCGAAGAAAACCGCGAGCTGTCGAGCCAGATCTACCTGCGGTTGAAGGATGCAGGGCATATCGACCAACGGTCGGTCACCCAGTACTTCGACCCGGAAAAGAAAATGTTCCTGGCCGACCGCTTCATCAAGGGCACCTGCCCGAAATGCGGCACTGAAGACCAGTACGGCGACAACTGCGAAAAATGCGGTGCAACCTACGCGCCGACTGAATTGAAGGATCCGAAGTCGGCTATCTCCGGTGCCACCCCGGTGCTCAAGGATTCCCAGCACTTCTTCTTCAAACTTCCGGATTTCCAGCAGATGCTGCAAACCTGGACCCGCAGCGGCACCCTGCAAGACGCCGTGGCCAACAAACTCGCCGAATGGCTCGACAGCGGCCTGCAACAGTGGGACATCTCCCGCGATGCGCCGTACTTCGGCTTCGAGATCCCAGGCGAGCCGGGCAAGTACTTCTATGTGTGGCTGGATGCGCCAATCGGCTACATGGCCAGCTTCAAGAACCTGTGCGATCGCACGCCGGAGCTGGACTTCGACGCGTTCTGGAACAAGGACTCCACCGCCGAGCTGTACCACTTCATCGGCAAGGACATCGTCAACTTCCACGCCCTGTTCTGGCCAGCCATGCTTGAAGGCTCGGGCTACCGCAAGCCGACCGCCATTGCCGTGCACGGCTACCTGACAGTCAACGGCCAGAAGATGTCCAAGTCCCGTGGCACCTTTATCAAGGCGCGCACCTACCTGGACCACCTGTCGCCAGAATACCTGCGCTACTACTACGCCTCCAAGCTGGGCCGTGGCGTCGATGACCTGGACCTGAACCTGGAAGACTTCGTACAGAAGGTCAACTCGGACCTCGTGGGCAAAGTCGTCAACATCGCCAGCCGTTGCGCCGGGTTTATCCACAAGGGCAACGCCGGTGTGCTGGTGGCCGAGAACGCTGCGCCAGAGCTGACCGACGCGTTCCTGGCCGCCGCGCCAAGCATCGCCGACGCCTACGAAGCCCGCGACTTTGCCCGCGCCATGCGCGAGATCATGGGCCTGGCCGACCGCGCCAACGCCTGGATCGCCGACAAGGCACCGTGGTCGTTGAACAAGCAGGAAGGCAAGCAGGCTGAAGTCCAGGCGATCTGCGCCACAGGCGTCAACCTGTTCCGCCAGCTGGTGATCTTCCTCAAGCCGGTGCTGCCACTGCTGGCCGCCGACGCCGAGGCGTTCCTCAACGTCGCGCCGCTGACCTGGAACGACCACGCCAGCCTGCTCGGCAACCATCAGTTGAACGAGTTCAAGCCGCTGATGACCCGAATCGACCCGGTAAAAGTCCAGGCCATGACCGACGCTTCGAAGGAAGACCTGGTCGCCAGCCAGACCGACACCGGTTCGGCTGCACCCGCTGGCAATGGTGAATTGGCCAAAGACCCGATCTCTGCGGAAATCGACTTTGACGCTTTCGCCGCCGTGGACCTGCGTGTCGCGCTGATCATCAAGGCCGAAGCCGTGGAAGGTGCCGACAAGCTGCTGCGCCTGACACTGGATATCGGTGACGAACAACGCAACGTGTTCTCCGGGATCAAGAGCGCCTACCCGGATCCATCCAAGCTGGACGGTCGCCTGACCATGATGATTGCCAACCTCAAGCCACGGAAAATGAAATTCGGTATTTCCGAAGGCATGGTGATGGCGGCGGGCCCTGGCGGTGAAGAAATCTACCTGCTGAGCCCTGACAGCGGCGCCAAGCCAGGCCAACGCATCAAGTAAGCCTGTAAAACAGCCCTGTCGCTTCGGTGACAGGGCTTTTGCGCTAGTCCCCTCTTCTCGCTTGCCGGATAATCAGGCTCTGTTTGTCTAACCGGCATGCCAATGATCCCAGCATGAACCTCATTCAACGTATCGACGCGCTGCTGCCGCAGACCCAATGCGGCAAATGCGGGCACCCGGGCTGCAAGCCATACGCCGAAGGCATCGCTAAGGGCGAGGCGATCAACAAGTGCCCGCCGGGTGGTCAGGAGACTATTGTCGGTCTGGCACACCTGCTGAACGTCCCTGTGCTGACGCTGGACGCCAGCCGTGGTGAAGCGCCAGCGCAGGTTGCCTACATCCGCGAAGCCGAGTGCATCGGCTGCACCAAATGCATCCAGGCGTGCCCGGTGGACGCCATCGTGGGTGCCGCCAAACTGATGCACACGGTGATCAGCGACGAGTGCACAGGCTGCGACCTGTGCGTGGCACCTTGCCCGGTTGACTGCATCGATATGCGGCCGCTGGTCAACCTGGTGCCAATGGTGGGTGGATTGGCGACCAACGAACACGAGCAGCATGAACGCAGCCTCAAGCGTGACCGGGCGCGGCGGCGTTATGAGCAGCGCAACGCGCGCTTGCAGGGGGAAGAGCAACGCCAGCTAGCAGAACGCCTGGCACGGGCCAAACGCGCGGTGCCGACGCACACTGCACCCGCAGATGCAGGGCAAGCTGCCTCGGATGCAGCAATCAAGAAAGCCAAGATCGGCGTCGCCATGAGCCGTGCGCAGTTGCACAAATCCTTGAAAGCCTTCGGCCATCCGCCAACGTTTGAGCAACAATCGCAGCTGATCATCCTGCAACAACAGTTCGAAGCCGCGGAGCAAGCATTGGCGGCGCTAGAAGCGAGCAGCCCGCCTCCGCTCCCTGCCAACAAAGACCCCGAGCTCAAGCGCGCGAAAATCCAGTTGGCCATGCGGCGCGCCGAGTTGAAAAAGGCTCAAGAGCAGTGCGTCGACGAGCAACAGCTGGCAACGCTCAGCGCGGCATTGACCGCTGCCGAGCAAACCCTGCATGACGTCGAGGCGATCTCCGAGCAACCCCGCCCCGACTTGCAGCGCGTGGAAAAACGCCCCATTGATGCCCAGTTGCGCCAGTTGAAAACCGCCCTGGCCTACGCCCGCGCGGATGTCAGCAAATTACAGCGCCAACCGGGCGTCGACGCAGAAGCGCTGGCTGCGGCGCAACACAAGCTGGAAGAGGTGCAGCGCCAGGTCGATACCCATGTCGGCGCCTGACCTCTATCCTATTGAGGTTGTTGCTTACAGGGCTCCGTGCCTGGAACCGCTTTTCACCATTACGCCGACCGTCTGCAAGGAATTGCCTGCCCCATGAACGCCGTAAAACGCCTGGAAATTTTCCGTAGGTTTCACGAAGACAATCCAGAACCGAAAACCGAACTGGCCTACTCTTCGCCGTTCGAGTTGTTGATTGCGGTGATTCTGTCGGCACAATCCACTGATGTGGGCGTGAATAAGGCCACGGCCAAACTGTACCCGGTGGCGAATACACCAGAGGCGATCCATGCCTTGGGCGTCGATGGCTTATCCGAATACATCAAGACGATTGGCCTTTACAACAGCAAGGCCAAAAATGTCATCGAGACCTGTCGGATGCTGGTGGAGTTGCACGGCAGTGAAGTGCCGCAAACACGCGAAGCCCTGGAGGCGCTGCCGGGTGTAGGCCGCAAAACCGCGAACGTTGTGCTCAATACGGCATTCCGACAGTTGACCATGGCAGTGGACACCCACATTTTCCGGGTCAGTAACCGGACGGGGATCGCTCGCGGCAAGAATGTGGTGGAGGTGGAAACCCAGTTGATGAAGTTCGTGCCCAAGCCCTATCTGCTCGACTCCCACCACTGGTTGATCCTGCACGGACGCTATGTTTGCCAGGCACGCAAGCCACGCTGCGGCAGCTGTCGCATCGAAGACCTGTGTGAATACAAGGACAAGACGTCCGACGATTGAGTAATCATTGTTTTTTTCGATCAGTCGATTGAAAAAATCTTTTTTACCCATTCATGGATTATCGTTATAAGGAGCGCCAACGGCAGTCTTAGCCCGGAGTGAACCTTATGAGCACTGGCAAAGAACAACTGGATGTAGAAGACGACCTCGTCGCAGAATCGGATGACGATGGCGAAGCCCCCGTTGCGGAGGTAGCCAAGACCAATCTAAGCAAACGTCGCACTATCGACAATCTTCTGGAAGAGCGACGCTTGCAAAAACAACTGGCCGATTACGACTTCGACCTCTGACCTGCCCGTTGACGACCAGAAGCCTCCCTGACGGAGGCTTTTTTCTAGCTGGCTCACTGGCCGGATATCACGTGAGTTGTTGCACCCTCCCCTACACGAGCCCGTTGCGTTGGGCCAACTCAATCAGGTCTACCAGCGAACGTGCATTGAGCTTGAGCAGCAAACGCGTCTTGTAGGTACTGACAGTCTTGTTGCTCAGGAACATGCCGTCAGCGATCTCCTTGTTGGTTTTACCGCGCGCCAACTGCTGCAGCACCATCATCTCCCGGCCCGAAAGGCGCTCGACCATGTCGGCCTCACTCGCGTTGCCCATGGTTGAGCGCACCGAGTTCAACGCCTGGTTCGGGAAATAGCTGTAGCCGGAGAGCACCGCCTTGATGGCGCTCAACAACTCAGTCAAGTCCTGCTGCTTGCAGACGTAACCCGCAGCGCCAGCCTGCATGCAACGCATGGAGAAATGACCAGGCGCCTGGGAAGTCAGCACCAGCACCTTGAACGGAGCTGGCTGTTTGACGGAGGAAAGCCGGCAAATAACTTCCAGCCCATCGAGCTTGGGAATTCCAATATCCAGTATGACGATGTCCGGCATATGCTCCCGTGCAAGTTGCAACGCATCGACACCGTTATCGGTCTCGGCAACGACCTCATAACCATGACGCTCCATTAGCATACGCACAGCAAGACGAATGACGGGATGATCATCCACGATCAGCACTTTATTCATAAGGAAAGTCCAATTTCGCTGTTCGAATTATTCAGAGCAAGCACAATAGCCTAGTCGTTTCCTAGTTGGCATAGCGCTCCCCCCTGAGTAACAGCAAGCAGAGACCCAAGCCACAACGATATAGGAATAAGCCTACAAAAAAACACTGATTCAGATGTATCGAGTTTTACGGGGGCTTTCAGACTTTTCTGGACCCACACACAATTTGAATGAAATATCCAACGGGTAGGAGGCAAGCGGTAAAGGTAGCGCACATGACTTTCAGCAAATGCCCCTTGCTTGTTGCCTTCGCGCAGATAAGTCGACAAGAAAAAACCTATCATTTCAGTTCCCTTAAACATATTCACTTACACCATTATTTCCTACAGATGTTTCCCCAAGAAACACCCATATCACGCTTACATGAGTGAATATTCTGTAAGACATGGTTCCTACTTCGGTGTAAATAATTCATTCTCCTTTTAATACGCCACCCTAGAACATTTTCCTACACCCACAAAACTTCAGAAGCGCTAACTACTCAACACTCTTTAAACATCGATAAACATCCCCCAACACAAGGTACCGCCTTACTTTTTTAACAGGCAAAAAAAAGGCCCCTTTAACAAGGGGCCTCTCTTAAAGCGTCACGGGCACTCAGAACAACTTGCGACCTTTGTTGGCCGCAATGCGCATGCGCAATGCGTTCAACTTGATAAAGCCCGCTGCGTCCGCCTGGTTGTAGGCACCGCCGTCTTCTTCGAAGGTAGCGATGTTGGCATCGAACAGCGACTCATCGGACTTGCGACCAGTGACGATCACATTGCCCTTGTACAGCTTCAGGCGCACAACGCCGTTCACGTGGACCTGGGAGGCATCAATCATCTGTTGCAGCATCAGACGCTCAGGGCTCCACCAGTAGCCGGTGTAGATCAGGCTGGCGTACTTGGGCATCAACTCGTCTTTGAGGTGAGCCACTTCGCGGTCCAGGGTGATGGACTCGATAGCACGGTGGGCACGTAGCATGATGGTGCCGCCCGGGGTTTCGTAGCAGCCACGGGACTTCATGCCCACGTAACGGTTCTCGACGATGTCGAGGCGGCCGATGCCGTGTTCGCCACCGATACGGTTCAGGGTCGCCAGCACGGTGGCCGGGGTCATTTCGACGCCGTCCAGTGCGACGATGTCGCCGTTGCGGTAGGTCAGTTCCAGGTACTGCGGCTTGTCTGGAGCGTTCTCCGGGGAGACGGTCCATTTCCACATGTCCTCTTCGTGCTCGGTCCAGGTGTCTTCCAGCACGCCACCTTCATAGGAGATGTGCAGCAAGTTGGCATCCATCGAGTACGGGGACTTCTTCTTGCCGTGACGCTCGATCGGGATTGCGTGCTTTTCAGCGTAATCCATCAGCTTTTCACGGGACAGCAGGTCCCATTCACGCCAAGGCGCAATCACTTTCACGCCTGGCTTGAGAGCGTACGCACCCAGTTCGAAACGCACCTGGTCGTTGCCCTTGCCGGTGGCGCCATGGGAAATGGCGTCAGCGCCGGTTTCGTTGGCGATTTCGATCAGGCGCTTGGCGATCAGCGGACGTGCGATGGAGGTACCCAGCAGGTACTCGCCTTCGTAGACGGTATTGGCGCGAAACATCGGGAAAACGAAATCGCGGACGAATTCTTCGCGCAGGTCGTCAATGTAGATCTCTTTCACGCCCATGGCTTGCGCCTTGGCACGTGCAGGTTCGACCTCTTCGCCCTGACCCAGGTCAGCGGTGAAGGTCACCACTTCACAGTTATAAGTATCCTGCAGCCACTTGAGGATCACCGAAGTGTCCAGGCCGCCGGAATACGCGAGAACGACCTTGTTTACGTCGGCCATGCCATCACTCCACGGGGTTGTACGGAAAGGCGACGATTCTACCGATCAAAACCGTGAAATTACAGGGGCGCGACAGCAAATGAAGATAAAGCGACAGATTATGTCGAACGAGCGACCGATGGTCGCACGTTATGAGGTAGCGGCTGGATTGCTTGGCGCAGTGGCCGTGGGCGCCGGGTTCTCGGGGGCTGCCACCCGTTCCAGCTGAATATTGACGCGGCGGTTGCGCGCTCGGTTGGCCGCATTGGTGTTGGGCACCAGCGGGTAGCTTTCGCCGTGAAAACGCAGGGTGACCTGCGACTCCTGGATGCCGTTGGCCTTGAAGTACTCCATGACCGCCAGGCCCCGCCGGCGCGAAACATCGCGATTGGTCAGGCGATTGCCGCTGTTGTCCGAATGGCCGTTGAGCTCGATGTGGTTGACGGTGGGGTCAGCCTTCATGAATTCAACAATCACCGCCAGCTTCTGTTTGGCTGCGGCGTCCAATTCGATGCCGCCACCTGGAAAGCCGACTTCCGTCTGTTTGACCTGGTCGTAGTTCATCGGCAGCAACTTGGCGGTACACAGTTGATAGTCACTGTAGGCCTTGTTGAAGCGCACCGGCAACAGACGGATTTCCGAGTAGCCACCTTCGCGCCCGTAATGTCGAACCGTCGGCGAGCGGCCCTCAAGCAAGCCGTTGAACAGCCGCCCCGCCTGGGCCTGGGAACTGTTGAACAACACATCGCCGCTGCCGGCACGCACCGCACCCAAGTTGATATCACCACGGCCAGGCTGCCAGGGTGCAGCCGCGGCCAACAAGGTAGCCGAGCCCGCCCCCAGCGATCCGCCATAGGCTTTCAGACGAAACGTCGCCTGCTCGCCCGCCCGGCGCACGAACTCACCCGAACCGAAATCGGTGATCGGCTGGGTCAGACGGCACTCAAACTTGTCGCCCTCCACCTTCCACTCAATATTCTCCAGACGTGTCTGGAACGTGAGGGCCATCGCAGGCAGGCTGGCGAACACACTGAGCAGGGCTAGATATTGCTGGCGCACGGGAGGCTCCACTGGTTTCTACAACACTTCAAAGCGTCATACATCGATAAGGCATACGAAAGGCTATCGGATGCATCCTGCAAAACTTGATAGCGAGTGCCTGCAAGAGTCTTTTCCGGTAGCATTCCCACCAGATTGACCCGCCTGGAATCCCCAATGTCCGACCGCCTGACCCTGCTGCGTCCCGACGACTGGCATATTCATCTTCGCGATGGTGCTGCGTTGCCCCAAACCGTGGCCGATGTTGCGCGCACGTTTGGCCGCGCCATCATCATGCCTAACCTGGTACCTCCGGTGCGTAATGCCGCTGAAGCCGACGCCTATCGCCAGCGTATCCTCGCTGCGCGGCCGGCCGGCAGCCGCTTCGAACCGCTGATGGTGCTCTACCTCACCGACCGCACCCAGCCCGAAGAGATTCGTGAAGCCAAGGCCAGCGGTTACGTGCACGCCGCCAAGCTGTACCCGGCTGGCGCGACCACCAACTCCGATTCCGGCGTGACCAGTATCGACAAGATCCTGCCGGCCATCGAAGCCATGGCCGAAGTCGGCATGCCGCTGTTGATCCACGGTGAAGTCACCCGTGGCGACGTGGATGTGTTCGACCGCGAGAAAATCTTCATCGACGAGCATATGCGCCGTGTGGTCGAGCTGTTCCCGACCCTCAAGGTGGTGTTCGAACACATCACCACCGCCGATGCCGTGCAGTTCGTCACCGAGGCTTCGGCCAACGTGGGCGCAACCATTACTGCCCATCACCTGCTGTACAACCGCAACCACATGCTGGTGGGCGGGATTCGGCCGCATTTCTATTGCCTGCCGATCCTCAAGCGCAACACCCACCAGGTGGCGTTGCTGGATGCCGCGACCAGCGGTAACCCGAAGTTCTTCCTCGGTACCGACTCGGCGCCCCACGCCCAGCATGCCAAGGAGGCCGCGTGCGGCTGTGCCGGTTGCTACACCGCTTATGCGGCGATCGAGCTGTACGCCGAAGCGTTCGAACAGCGCAACGCCCTGGACAAGCTTGAAGGTTTTGCCAGCCTCAACGGCCCGCGTTTCTACGGCCTGCCGGCAAATACCGACCGTATCACCCTGGTCCGTGAAGACTGGACCGCCCCTGCCAGCCTGCCGTTTGG
Organism: Pseudomonas sp. B611; assembly: GCF_055407965.1. Lineage (NCBI taxonomy): Bacteria > Pseudomonadati > Pseudomonadota > Gammaproteobacteria > Pseudomonadales > Pseudomonadaceae > Pseudomonas > Pseudomonas sp. B611. The sequence goes on along the minus strand of NZ_JBUZST010000001.1, from coordinate 511,697 downwards.
CGAGCTGACCGTTATCCCGCTGCGCGCCGGTGAAACACTGCGCTGGCGCCTGCTGGAGGAAAGCAAGTGAGTGAAGACCATTACGACGACGAACACGAGCACAGTGGTGGCGGCTCCCGCCACCCGATGGCCGAGCGGTTTCGCGGCTATCTGCCGGTTGTCATCGACGTAGAAACCGGTGGTTTCAATTGCGCCACCGATGCGCTTCTGGAAATTGCCGCGACCACTATCGGCATGGATGAACAGGGTTTCGTGTTCCCGGAACACACCCACTTCTTCCGCGTCGAGCCGTTTGAAGGCGCGAATATCGAAGCAGCCGCTTTGGAGTTCACCGGCATCAAGCTCGATCACCCACTGCGCATGGCCGTGAGTGAAGAAGCCGCGCTGACCGATATCTTCCGTGGCGTGCGCAAAGCGTTGAAGGCCAATGGCTGCAAACGCGCGATCCTGGTCGGGCACAACAGCAGCTTCGACCTCGGCTTCCTGAACGCCGCCGTGGCGCGGTTGGACATGAAGCGCAACCCGTTCCACCCGTTCTCCAGTTTTGACACCGCCACCCTCGCGGGCCTGGCTTACGGCCAGACCGTACTGGCCAAAGCCTGCCAGGCAGCCGGTATCGACTTTGACGGTCGCGAAGCCCACTCGGCGCGCTACGACACCGAGAAGACGGCTGATCTGTTCTGCGGCATCGTCAATCGCTGGAAGCAGATGGGCGGCTGGGAAGATTTCGGCGACTGAGCCATTTCCCGCCCATAAAAAAACCGGCCTTCTCAGGCCGGTTTTTTTGTACCTCGACGCAGGCTTACAGCTTGCCAGCGTTCTCGGTCAGGTAAGCCGCAACGCCTTCTGGCGAAGCGTTCATGCCTTTGTCGCCTTTTTTCCAGTTGGCTGGGCAGACTTCGCCGTGCTCTTCGTGGAATTGCAGAGCGTCGACCAGGCGGATCAGCTCTTCCATGTTACGGCCCAGTGGCAGGTCGTTGATGATCTGGGAGCGTACAACGCCCTTGTCATCGATCAGGAACGCGCCACGGAAAGCCACGCCGCCTTCGGATTCAACGTCGTAGGCCTTGGCAATGTCGTGCTTCATGTCGGCAGCCATGGTGTATTTGACTTTGCCGATGCCGCCATCATTGATGGCGGTGTTGCGCCAGGCGTTGTGGGTGAAATGGGAGTCGATGGAAACGGCTACCACTTCAACGTTGCGCGCCTTGAAATCGTCCATGCGGTGGTCCAGAGCGATCAGCTCCGACGGGCAGACGAAGGTGAAGTCCAGCGGGTAGAAGAACACCAGGCCGTATTTGCCTTTGATGGCTTCAGACAGCTTGAAGCTGTCAACGATTTCGCCATTGCCGAGGACGGCGGGTACGTCGAAATCCGGGGCTTGTTTGCCGACGAGTACGCTCATTGGGTATCTCCTGATGTGAGGGTGACGATTGAAGTAAAAGGACCGGCCCAGTCTGGCGCGCATAAGCGACAGCCCTGTGACGCAGTCACGCTTCGTGAAGATCGATCATCATACACTGAAAAAACCGTTCGTCAGTGCGGGCACGCTGCCAGCGAATACCCTACGAATCTACTTTGACAATCATTCTCGTTAACATTAAGATCCACCGCACTTAAGCCTTAAACCCGCGACGGTTCTCCCTTATGTATGTGTGCCTCTGTACTGGCGTCACCGACGGACAAATCCGCGAAGCAATCTACGAAGGTTGCTGCAGCTACAAGGAAGTGCGTGAAACCACCGGCGTTGCCAGCCAGTGCGGCAAATGTGCCTGCCTCGCCAAGCAAGTGGTACGGGAAACCCTGACGCAGCTGCAAACAGCCCAGGCCGCGATCCCCTATTCAGCAGAATTTACACACGCTTAAATTGGCGTGTTTTAAAGAACCGGACTTAGTGTCCGGTTTTTTTATGCCCGCAATTCAATTAGTTAGCGCCAAGACGCGGAACACAAACATTCTTATTCCGATTAATTTTCATTTATTATTCAATAACTTAGGTTTGACACTAAGGTTTTCGCCGCTCAAACTCCGCCCTATACACAGCGATTACAGGGCAGGACCCCAGTCATGAAAGGCGACATCTCAGTCATCCAGCAACTCAACAAAATCCTTGCCAATGAACTGGTCGCGATCAATCAGTACTTCCTGCATGCGCGCATGTATGACGATTGGGGCCTGGAAAAGCTCGGCAAGCGTGAATACAAAGAATCCATCAAGGCCATGAAGGACGCCGACGCGCTGATCAAACGCATCCTGTTCCTCGAAGGCCTGCCGAACGTGCAGGACCTGGGCAAGCTGAACATCGGCGAGCACACCCAGGAAATGATCAGCAGCGACCTCAAGTTCGAACACAAGAGCCACAGCGACATTAAGGCCGCCATCGCTCACTGCGAAACCAAAAGCGACTTCGGCAGCCGCGAACTGCTCGAAGATATCCTCGAAGACCAGGAAGAACACATCGACTGGCTGGAAACCCAACTGGGCCTGATCGATAAAGTCAGCCTGGAAAACTACCTGCAATCGCAGATGGGCGAATAAGCCCTCAGCACGCAGGTGTAAAAAAGCCCCGCTCTCTCACGAGAAGCGGGGCTTTTTATTGCAGGCGCATCAAGCGTCGGTCTTGGCCGCCGCATTTGCTGCTGCTTCTTTGATCAGCGCTTGCAGCGAACCATCAGCCGCCATCTCGACGATGATGTCGCTACCGCCGACCAGCTCACCGGCCACCCACAATTGTGGGAACGTAGGCCAGTTGGCGTACTTCGGCAGGTTGGCGCGGATTTCAGGGTTTTGCAGGATATCCACGTAAGCGAATTTCTCGCCGCACGCCATGATGGCCTGGGACGCCTTCGCGGAGAAACCGCACTGAGGAGCGTTAGGTGCGCCCTTCATGTAAAGCAGAATGGTGTTGGCAGCAATCTGCTCTTTGATCGTTTCGATGATATCCATGGAACACCTCGGCTGGAACTTTGCGACTCACAGGTCGGCACGGTGGCGCATTGTAACGCAAAATTCCAGCCGGGTGCTCAGGCAGCTGCTACCTGCACCGGAACGCCATTAAGCGCAGCGTTGCCCGACAACTCGTCCAATTGCCGTTCGTCGGTCAAGTCGTTCGCGCTCGCCCCCGGCTGCCCGCTGGCAATGCTCATCTGCACACCCGGGCGGCCATGGCCCCAGCCGTGGGGCAGGCTGACCACGCCGGGCATCATGTCCAGGCTGGCCAGCACTTCCACCTCGATCATGCCAATGCGTGAACTCACACGCACCCGCTGGCCATCGCTCAACTGCCGGCTGGACAGGTCATCGGGATGCATCAGCAACTGATGACGCGGCTTGCCCTTCACCAAGCGGTGATAGTTGTGCATCCAGGAATTATTACTGCGCACATGCCGGCGCCCGATCAACAACAGTTCGTCAGCCACCGGCAGCGGCTGCGCGGCAAACCGCGCCAGGTCGGCGAGGATCACCGCTGGCGCCGCCTGCACCTTGCCATCTACGGTTTTCAGACGCTGGGCAAGGTTGGCCCTGAGTGGCCCCAGATCCACGCCATGGGGGTGATCGGCCAGCATCGCGACGGACAGCCTATGCTCGGAGGCATCACCGTACGCCCCGGCCCGTAGGCCGAAGTCGATCATCTGCGCCGGCGCCATGGTCGGCTTGAGCGCTGCCCCCGTCTGCGCGGCGAACGCCTGGGCCAAACCGACAAAGATCTCCCAGTCATGCAACGCGCCTTGCGGCTTGGGCAAGATCGCGCGATTGAAACGGGTGACATTGCGCACGGCGAACATATTGAAGGTGGTGTCGTAGTGATCGTTTTCCAGGGCCGAGGTGGACGGCAGGATCAAGTCCGCGTAACGCGTGGTCTCGTTGATATAGAGGTCGATGCTGACCATGAACTCCAAGCCATCCAAAGCCTGCTCCAACTGACGACCGTTCGGCGTGGACAACACGGGGTTACCGGCAACGGTCACCAGCGCGCGGATTTGCCCTTCGCCTTGCGTCAGCATCTCTTCAGCCAAGGCCGACACCGGCAACTCGCCGCCATACTCCGGACGCCCGGAAACCCGGCTCTGCCAACGATTGAAATGCCCGCCACCGGTGGACGCCACCAGGTCCACTGCCGGCGACGTGCACAACGCACCGCCGACCCGATCCAGGTTACCGGTGACCAGGTTGATCAACTGCACCAGCCAATGGCACAGCGTGCCGAAGGCCTGGGTGGAAACCCCCATGCGCCCGTAACACACGGCCTTGTCCGCCGCCGCAAAGTCCCGCGCCAACTGGCGGATCTGCTCGGCCGGCACCGCACACTGGCGGCTCATGGCCTCAGCGGTAAACCCGGCAATGGCGCGTCGCACATCCTCCAGGCCTTCGACGGGCAAATGACTGGCACGGGTCAGATTTTCGCTAAACAACGTGTTGAGCACTGCAAACAGCAACGCCGCATCCCCACCGGGGCGCACGAACACATGCTGGTCAGCCATCGCCGCCGTCTCACTGCGCCGTGGATCAACCACCACCACCTTGCCCCCCCGGGCCTGGATGGCTTTCAAGCGTTTCTCCACATCAGGCACGGTCATGATGCTGCCGTTGGACGCCAACGGGTTGCCGCCCAGGATCAGCATGAAGTCGGTGTGGTCGATGTCCGGGATCGGCAATAACAAGCCATGGCCGTACATCAGGTAGCTGGTGAGGTGATGGGGCAACTGGTCCACCGAGGTCGCGGAGAACCGGTTGCGCGTCTTGAGCTGGCCAAGGAAGTAGTTGCTGTGGGTCATCAGCCCATAGTTGTGCACGCTGGGGTTGCCTTGATACACCGCCACCGCATTCTGCCCATGCCGGGCCTGGATGCCTGCCAGCCGTTCGGCTACCAGCGCAAACGCTTCTTCCCACGGTATAGGCTGCCATTCGCTGCCCACGCGCAACATCGGTTGATGCAGGCGATCCGGGTCATTCTGGATGTCCTGCAACGCCACGGCCTTGGGGCAGATATGGCCACGGCTGAACGTGTCCAGCGGGTCACCCTTGATCGAGGTGATCGCCAGGCTGCCGTCGTCGGCGCGCGTGGTTTCCAGGGTCAGGCCGCAGATGGCTTCACACAGATGGCAGGCACGGTGATGGAGAGTCTTGGTCATGGCCAGTCTCTTTATTAGGGCTTTGAGTCAACTATGGGCCGCGACCGGCTGGGGCGCCACCAAGGTTCGTCCCGTGAATCGACGGACATCAGGCCAAGCCATGGGTAAGCATGAGTAAATGTTTCAGAAATTTCCCATATCGCCGCTGAAACCGACACAACCCGGCCCAGGCCCGCCCCAGCGGATTGCAAAAGGTTGCGGGGCCAGTGTACAAATGGCTCGCTGCTGTCAGGAATTCGTCTTCAAAAGCGCTCAGGCGCCCTTCTTGAACACCCCTAAAAACGTAGCCCCTATTGGTAAGACGCGACATTTAATGTCAATATCGCGCCTTCCCCTATTTCGTCGCCCCGTGCGGCTTTCGCCGCAGGTCTCGCCCGTTGTCACAATAAACAAGGCTTTGAGTATCTGCGGTCTGTTGCAAAAAGGTAGTTAATGATGAGCGCAAGGCACTTTCTCTCCCTGATGGATTGCACGCCCGAAGAGCTGGTCAGCGTGATCCGTCGAGGCATTGAGCTTAAAGACCTGCGTAACCGCGGCGTACTGTTCGAGCCTTTGAAAAACCGCGTGCTCGGGATGATTTTCGAAAAATCCTCGACCCGCACCCGTGTGTCTTTTGAAGCCGGCATGATCCAACTGGGCGGCCAAGCCATCTTCCTGTCATCGCGCGACACCCAACTGGGCCGTGGCGAGACCGTTGCCGACAGCGCCATCGTGATGTCGAGCATGCTCGATGCGGTGATGATCCGCACCTTTGCCCACAGAACCGTGACCGAATTTGCCGCCCACTCCCGCGTACCGGTGATCAACGGCCTGTCCGATGACCTGCATCCGTGCCAACTGCTGGCCGATATGCAAACCTTCCTTGAGCATCGCGGTTCGATCCAAGGCAAGACCGTGGCCTGGATCGGCGACGGCAACAACATGTGCAACAGCTATATAGAAGCGGCGATCCAGTTCGACTTCCAACTGCGCGTTGCCTGCCCGGAAGGCTACGAGCCTGACGCACGTTTCCTGGCACAAGCCGGCGACCGCGTCACCGTCGTACGTGACCCGCGCGAAGCGGTACTGGGCGCGCACCTGGTGAGCACCGACGTCTGGACCTCCATGGGCCAGGAAGAAGAAACCGCCAAGCGCCTGGCCTTGTTCGCACCATTCCAGGTGACCCGCGCCCTGCTCGACCTGGCCGCACCGGATGTGCTGTTCATGCACTGCCTGCCGGCCCACCGTGGTGAGGAAATCAGCCTCGATCTGTTGGACGACACCCGTTCGGTCGCCTGGGACCAAGCCGAAAATCGCCTGCATGCGCAAAAGGCCCTGCTCGAATTCCTCGTGCCGCCGTCGTACCACCACGCATGAGCCAGCCATTCCTGCTGAACCTGCGCAATCTGGCATGCGGCTATCAAGATCAACGGGTGGTGCAGAACCTCAATCTGCACCTTAACGCCGGTGACATCGGCTGCCTGCTGGGCTCTTCGGGCTGCGGCAAGACCACCACCCTGCGGGCAATTGCCGGGTTTGAGCCGGTACACGAAGGGGAAATCAGCCTGGCGGGCGAAGTGATCTCCAGCGCCGGTTTCACCCTGGCACCGGAGAAGCGTCGCATCGGCATGGTGTTCCAGGACTACGCGCTGTTTCCCCACCTCAGCGTGGCGGACAACATCGCCTTCGGCATTCGCAAGCACCCGCAAAAAGACCGTGTGGTCGCCGAGCTGCTGGAGCTGGTCAACCTGAAGAATCTGGGCAAACGCTTCCCCCACGAGCTTTCGGGCGGCCAGCAACAACGCGTTGCCCTCGCCCGCGCCCTGGCGCCGGAACCGCAACTGCTGCTGCTGGATGAACCGTTCTCCAACCTCGACGGTGAGCTGCGGCGCAAGCTCAGCCACGAAGTGCGCGACATCCTCAAGACTCGCGGCACCAGTGCAATCCTGGTGACCCATGACCAGGAAGAAGCGTTCGCCGTAAGTGATCAGGTCGGTGTCTTCAAGGAAGGCCGCCTGGAGCAATGGGACACGCCCTACAACCTCTATCACGAACCGCAGACAACCTATGTCGCGAGCTTTATCGGCCAGGGTTATTTCATCCGTGGCCAATTGAGTTCGCCGGAGTCGGTCAGCACCGAACTGGGCGACCTGCGCGGCAACCGCGCCTACCCTTGGCCAACCGGTGGTGCCGTGGATGTATTGCTGCGCCCCGACGACATCGTCTACGCGCCAGACAGCGCCTTGAAAGCACGGATCGTGGGTAAGACCTTCCTCGGTGCATCAACCCTGTACCGCCTGCAACTGCCGACGGGCGCGCAACTGGAGTCGATTTTCCCTAGCCATGCCGACCATCAGGTGGGCACGGATGTGGGGATTCGGGTGGCGGCGGAGCATCTGGTGTTGTTCCAGGCGTCGGGCAGTGTGGCGGCGCACATTCCTCAATCCGAGTCAGGCGTGCGGCGCTACAGCCAAGCCCACTGACAAAACCGGATCAAAAATGTGGGAGCGGGCTTGTGTGGGAGCGGGCTTGCTCGCGAATGCAGTGTGTCAGTCACCAGATTCATAGCTGATACACCGCTTTCGCGAGCAAGCCCGCTCCCACATTGGTTTTGCATTGGCTTCAAAAGCAGGGTTCAGGCCCGCCCAATCGGCGCAAACTTGGCCTGGGTATGCTCCGCCAACACCGCCGCCGGCAGCTCAACCTCCAACCCCCTTCTCCCCGCACTCACAAAAATCGTCGCGAACGGCTGCGCCGTCTCGTCGATAAATGTACGCAAGCGCTTCTTCTGCCCCAGCGGGCTGATCCCGCCCAGCAAGTAACCGGTAGAGCGCTGCGCCGCTGCCGGATCAGCCATTTCAACTTTTTTGACCCCCGCCGCGTGAGCCAGGGCTTTCAGGTCCAGACTTCCGACGACCGGCACCACTGCCACCAATAATTCACCCTTCTCACTGCAGGCCAGCAAGGTCTTGAACACCTGCGCCGGATCCAGCGCCAATTTTTCCGCGGCCTCCAGGCCATACGAAGCAGCCTTGGGATCATGTTCATAACTGTGGATACGATGTTCGGCGCGAACTTTTTTCAACAGGTCCAATGCAGGGGTCATGCTGGCTCCAGACGTGGCAAACAGATGGCCAATTCTAGGCCAACCCCGCGCAAAACGCTCTACTCCGCGCGCCTTGACGTACACACATAATGTTACAAGCGTGATCATTCACCAGGTCAATAGTTTGAAAGTGACTGACGGTTCACTTTCGACCTTTGACAGCCGTCATTCTTGTCTATATTTTTTCGTTTCCGAATACTGTAGGAATACACCTGCAGCACTCGAGCAGTAAGCCGTGTCCGGGATGGGGATCCTTGCCACGGTGAAAATCGCGCAACGCTCCGTTGAGAGCGTGCGCCAGACAAGAACAACAACTGAGGTTTTCCATGACAACTGCTCTTCAACAGCCTTCACTTTCGAGCCAATGCATGGCCGAATTCCTGGGGACTGCGCTTCTGATCTTCTTCGGTACAGGATGCGTCGCCGCGCTCAAGGTCGCGGGTGCCAGCTTTGGTTTGTGGGAAATCAGTATTATCTGGGGGGTTGGCGTCAGCATGGCGATCTACCTGAGCGCCGGCATTTCCGGGGCTCACCTCAACCCGGCGGTGAGTATCGCCCTGTGCATTTTCGCCGACTTCGAAAAGCGCAAACTGCCCTTCTACATTCTCGCCCAGATCGCCGGCGCCTTCTGCTCGGCCGCACTGGTATACACCCTCTATAGCAATCTGTTTTTCGATTACGAACAAACCCACCATATGGTTCGCGGCTCCCAGGCCAGCCTGGAATTGGCGTCGGTGTTCTCCACCTACCCCCATGCGCTGCTGAGCACCGCCCAGGCATTCCTGGTGGAAATGGTTATCACCGCGATCCTGATGGGCGTGATCATGGCCCTCACCGATGACAACAACGGCCTGCCACGCGGCCCGTTGGCCCCTCTGCTGATCGGCCTGCTGATCGCCGTGATCGGTAGCGCCATGGGCCCGCTGACCGGCTTTGCGATGAACCCCGCGCGGGATTTCGGGCCCAAGCTGATGACCTTTTTCGCTGGCTGGGGTGAAATAGCCTTTACTGGCGGCCGCGATATTCCTTACTTCCTGATTCCGGTTTTCGCGCCAATTGTCGGCGCATGCCTGGGTGCTGCGGCCTATCGCGGGCTGATCGCCCGTCATCTGCCGAGCGCCGCACCTACTGCTGCAGAAGAAACACCTGACACGGCTGTCAACGGCAAGACCCGTATTTCCTGATAGCGCCAGCCTGGACGCACCTGCCCTTTTTGCGGCCCAGGCTGATTACCGACTTTCTTATTTCCCAAGGCATTCGACATGACCGACATTCAGAATAAGAACTACATCATCGCCCTTGACCAAGGCACCACCAGCTCGCGAGCGATCATCTTTGATCGTGACGCCAACGTGGTCTGCACCGCCCAGCGCGAATTCGTCCAGCATTACCCGCAAGCGGGCTGGGTCGAGCATGACCCGATGGAGATCTTCGCCACCCAGAGCGCGGTGATGGTCGAGGCCCTGGCCCAGGCCGGCCTGCACCATGACCAGGTCGCCGCCATCGGTATCACCAACCAACGTGAAACCACCGTGGTGTGGGACAAGATCACCGGCCGCCCGATCTACAACGCCATCGTCTGGCAGTGCCGCCGCAGCACCGAGATCTGCCAGCAACTCAAGCGTGACGGCCACGAGCAGTACATCAGCGACACCACGGGCCTGGTCACCGACCCGTACTTCTCCGGCACCAAGCTCAAGTGGATCCTCGACAACGTCGAAGGCAGCCGCGAGCGTGCGCGCAACGGCGAACTGCTGTTCGGCACCGTCGACAGCTGGCTGATCTGGAAATTTACCGGCGGCAAGACCCACGTCACCGACTACACCAACGCCTCGCGCACCATGCTCTTCAACATCCACACCCTGGAGTGGGATGCGAAGATGCTGGAGATCCTCGACATTCCCCGCGAAATGCTGCCGGAAGTTAAGTCGTCGTCGGAAATCTACGGCCGCACCAAAAGCGGCATCGCCATCGGCGGTATTGCCGGCGACCAACAGGCCGCGCTGTTCGGCCAGATGTGCGTCGAAGCCGGCCAGGCCAAGAACACCTACGGCACCGGCTGCTTCCTGCTGATGAACACCGGCGACAAGGCGGTGAAATCCAAGCATGGCATGCTCACCACCATCGCGTGCGGCCCGCGTGGCGAAGTGGCCTACGCCCTGGAAGGCGCCGTGTTCAACGGCGGCTCCACCGTGCAGTGGCTGCGTGATGAGCTGAAAATCATCAACGACGCCCACGACACCGAATACTTCGCCGGCAAGGTCAAGGACAGCAACGGCGTGTACCTGGTGCCAGCCTTCACCGGACTGGGCGCTCCGTACTGGGACCCGTATGCCCGTGGCGCGCTGTTCGGCCTGACCCGTGGCGTACGTGTGGATCACATTATTCGTGCAGCCCTGGAGTCGATTGCCTACCAGACCCGTGACGTACTCGACGCCATGCAACAGGACTCCGGCGAACGCCTCAAAGCCCTGCGTGTGGACGGCGGCGCCGTGGCCAACAACTTCCTGATGCAATTCCAGGCCGACATCCTCGGCACCCAGGTCGAGCGCCCGCAAATGCGCGAAACCACTGCACTGGGCGCAGCCTACCTGGCCGGCCTGGCGTGCGGTTTCTGGGGCAGCCTGGACGAGTTGCGCGGCAAGGCGGTGATCGAGCGCGAATTCGAACCGCAGTTGGACGAAGTGGCCAAAGAGAAGCTCTACGCCGGCTGGCAAAAAGCCGTTAGCCGCACCCGTGACTGGGAGCCCCACGAAGGCGCCGAATAAGCCAACGTCAGGTTGTAACTGGCCGGGAGCCGATTCCTGCGTCATCATGGGCCACTTTTGTATGGCAGCCCAAAGGACGCCCAATGAATCTGCCTCCCCGCCAACAACAAATCCTCGAACTGGTCCGCGAACGCGGCTACGTCAGTATCGAGGAAATGGCGCAGCTGTTCGTCGTCACCCCGCAAACCATCCGCCGCGATATCAACCAGCTGGCGGACGCCAATCTGCTGCGCCGCTACCACGGCGGCGCGGCCTATGACTCCAGTGTCGAGAACACCGCGTACGCCATGCGTGCCGACCAGATGCGCGACGAGAAACAGCGCATCGGCGAAGCCATTGCCGCACAGATCCCCGACCACGCCTCGTTGTTCATCAATATCGGCACCACCACCGAATCCATCGCCCGTGCGTTGCTCAACCACAACCACCTGAAAATCATCACCAACAACCTCAACGTCGCCACCATGCTCAGCGCCAAGGACGACTTCGACGTGCTGCTGACCGGCGGCAACGTGCGCCGTGATGGCGGTGTGGTGGGCCAGGCCAGTGTGGATTTCATCAACCAGTTCAAGGTGGATTTTGCCTTGGTCGGGATCAGCGGCATTGATGAAGATGGCAGCCTGCTGGACTTTGATTACCAGGAAGTGCGGGTGTCCCAGGCGATCATTGCCAATGCGCGCCAGGTGATCCTGGCGGCGGACTCGAGCAAATTTGGGCGCAATGCCATGATTCGCCTGGGGCCGATCAGTTTGGTGGATTGTCTGGTCACCGACCAGCAGCCGGTGCCGGCGTTGGTGCAGTTGTTGAATGACCATAAGGTGCGGCTGGAAGTCGTTTAGCGCCTGTACCGCCGCCTTCGCGGGAAAGCCCGCTCCCACATTCAACCGCATTCCCATGCTGGAACTCGGTCCACTGTGGGAGCGGGCTTGCTCGCGAAGGCGATCTATCTAGCACCGACCTCCCCAAGCCTGCATCTGGCTCATGTTCACAAATTTTCCTTCTACAGCCCTTCGATGAATTTTTTCAATCAAAGTCGGGTGGCTGCGCGCGCGTTTATCAGCTACCATTTTCGCAAATGAACATTAATGTTCGAATTCCAAGACGAAAAAATCGCGAGGCCAGCCGATGAACCCTTCCACCTTGCCTGCTCCACCGCTTGCCGAAGTCTATGACGTCGCCGTAATCGGCGGCGGTATCAATGGCGTCGGCATTGCAGCAGACGCAGCCGGGCGCGGTTTGTCGGTGTTCCTTTGCGAAAAGGACGACCTGGCCAGCCACACCTCTTCCGCCAGCAGCAAGCTGATCCACGGCGGCCTGCGCTACCTCGAACATTACGAATTTCGCCTGGTGCGCGAAGCCCTCGCCGAACGTGAAGTACTGCTGGCCAAGGCCCCGCACATCGTCAAGCAGATGCGTTTCGTGTTGCCGCACCGCCCGCACCTGCGCCCGGCGTGGATGATCCGTGCCGGTCTGTTCCTGTACGACAACCTCGGCAAACGCGAGAAACTTGCGGGTTCGAAAAGCCTCAAGTTCGGCCCCGACAGCCCGCTGAAAAGCGAAATCACCAAAGGCTTCGAATACTCCGACTGCTGGGTCGATGACGCCCGCCTCGTGGTGCTGAACGCCATGGCCGCCCGTGAAAAAGGCGCACATATCCACACCCAGACCCGTTGCATCAGCGCGCACCGCAGCAAGGGCCTGTGGGAAATGAACATGGAACGCGCCGACGGCAGCCTGTTCTCGATCCGCGCCCGCGCACTGGTAAACGCCGCAGGCCCGTGGGTCGCCAAGTTCATCAAGGATGACCTCAAGCTGGATTCGCCCTACGGCATCCGCTTGATCCAGGGCAGCCACCTGATCGTGCCGAAACTCTACGAAGGCGCCCACGCCCACATCCTGCAGAACGAAGACCAGCGCATCGTCTTCACCATTCCGTACCTGAACCACCTGACCATCATCGGTACCACCGACCGCGAATACACCGGCGATCCGGCGAAAGTGGCAATCACCGAGGGTGAAACCGACTACATGCTCAAGGTGGTCAACGCGCACTTCAAGAAGCAACTGAGCCGCGACGACATCGTGCACACCTACTCTGGCGTGCGCCCGCTGTGCAACGACGAGTCGGACAACCCGTCGGCCATCACCCGCGACTACACCCTGGCGCTGTCCGGCGGCACGGGCGAAGCGCCGATCCTCTCGGTGTTCGGCGGCAAGCTGACCACCTACCGCAAGCTCGCCGAGTCGGCGATGGCGCAACTGGCGCCGTACTTCACGCAGATGCGCCAGAGCTGGACCGCCAAGGCCAGTCTGCCTGGCGGCGAGGACATGACCACGCCCGAAGCCCTGGCCGAAGCGATTCGCCAGAAGTTCGACTGGGTGCCGAGCGAAATCGCGCGCCGCTGGTCCACCACCTATGGCAGCCGCACCTGGCGCCTGCTGGAAGGCGTGCAGTCACTGGCCGACCTGGGCGAGCACCTCGGTGGCGGCCTGTACACCCGCGAAGTCGATTACCTGTGCACCGAAGAATGGGCGACCCAGCCCCAGGACGTACTGTGGCGCCGCACCAAGCTCGGCCTGTTCACCACGCCGGAAGAACAGGACAACGTGCAGCGTTATCTGAACAAGGTTGATCGCAATCGCGGCAAGATCGAAGCAGCCTGACAGACCGTTCGTACAAAAGCCCCTGCACCGGAAGGTTCAGGGGCTTTTTTATGCCCTCGAGCATTCGGTTTTCCGAACGCAACTCCCGCACTCATTCGGTTTGCCGGATCACATCGCGGAAAACCCACCGTCACACAAAGTTAATCACGTTATAAATCACAGAGTTAACCTTTTATTTAAGGTCTGGCACGACTCATGCTCTACACTCCCTGACGATTGCCTGAGACGCCTCAGGAGCCGTCACGGGCATTCGCTGTACAAGAGAGCCGTCTAGCCGGCTTCATAAAAAAAACAAATGTCGAGGAAGTATTGATGCGCATCGTTCCCCATATCCTGGGCGCAGCTATCGCTGCTGCTCTGATCAGCACTCCAGTTTTCGCCGCCGAACTCACCGGCACACTGAAGAAAATCAACGACTCCGGCACCATCACCCTCGCGCACCGCGACAGCTCCATTCCGTTTTCCTACATCGCGGATGGTTCGGGCAAGCCAGTGGGCTACTCCCACGACATTCAGTTGGCCGTCGTTGAACAACTGAAAAAAGACCTGAACAAACCCGATCTGAAGGCCAAGTACAACCTGGTTACTTCGCAAACCCGTATTCCGCTGATCCAGAACGGCACCGCAGACCTCGAGTGCGGCTCCACCACCAACAACGCCGAACGCGCCCAGCAAGTTGATTTCACCGTCAACATCTTCGAAATCGGCACCCGTCTGCTGGTCAAGAAAGACAAGGATGGCAAGCCGTCCTACGCTGACTTCGCAGACCTGAAAGGCAAGAACGTCGTGACCACCGCCGGCACCACGTCCGAGCGCATCATCAAGGCGATGAACGCCGACAAGCAGATGGGCATGAACGTCATCTCCGCCAAAGACCACGGCGAATCCTTCCAGATGCTGGAAAGCGGCCGCGCCGTAGCCTTCATGATGGACGACGCCCTGCTGGCCGGTGAAGAAGCCAAGGCCAAGAAGCCGAACGACTGGGTCATCACCGGTACTCCGCAGTCCTTCGAAGCCTACGCGTGCATGGTGCGTAAAGACGACCCAGCCTTCAAGAAAGCTGTCGATGACGCCATCGTCGCCCTGTACAAATCCGGCGAGATCAACAAGATCTACAGCAAGTGGTTCGAAAGCCCGATCCCACCAAAAGGCCTGAACCTGAACTTCCCGATGAGCGACAAGGTGAAGGAGCTGATCGCCAACCCAAGCGACAAACCAGCGCCTGACGTAAAAATCTGATACCTGACTAAGCTTATCTCCTGAGGGAGCCAACCCTCCCTCAGGCGTCTGTTACTACCTGCTGGCTTTAATTTGGAACACTCGACCTGGCGGTTTTCGAGCCGATCTTGTGTGCCTGGCGTTCACCGCCGGGCGGGAATGGATTTTCCCCAAGCGGGTGCTTGTACATTGATCGACTTCGAGGGGAGACCCTAATGAATTACAACTGGGACTGGGGCGTGTTCTTCAAGTCCACTGGCGTGGGCAGCGAGACTTATCTCGACTGGTACATCGCCGGCTTGGGCTGGACCATCGCCATCGCTGTCGTGGCATGGATTATCGCCTTGCTGCTGGGCTCCATTCTGGGGGTCATGCGCACCGTGCCAAACCGCCTCGTATCGGGCATCGCGACCTGCTACGTGGAACTGTTTCGTAACGTGCCGCTGCTGGTGCAGCTGTTCATCTGGTACTTCCTGATACCCGACCTGCTGCCGCAAAACCTGCAGGACTGGTACAAGCAAGACCTCAACCCGACCACCTCGGCCTACCTGAGCGTTGTCGTGTGCCTGGGCCTGTTCACCGCCGCCCGTGTGTGCGAGCAAGTACGTACCGGCATCCAGGCGCTGCCACGGGGCCAGGAATCCGCCGCGCGCGCCATGGGCTTCAAGCTGCCGCAGATCTACTGGAACGTGCTGCTGCCCCAGGCCTACCGGATCATCATTCCGCCGCTCACCTCGGAATTCCTCAACGTGTTCAAGAACTCCTCCGTGGCGTCCTTGATCGGCCTGATGGAATTGCTGGCGCAAACCAAGCAGACCGCCGAGTTCTCGGCCAACCTGTTTGAAGCCTTCACCCTGGCCACGCTAATCTACTTCACCCTGAACATGAGCCTGATGCTGCTCATGCGCCTGGTCGAGAAGAAAGTCGCAGTGCCCGGCCTGATCTCCGTGGGGGGTAAATAATGGAACTCGACTTCAGCGGTATCATCCCCGCTATCCCTGGCCTGTGGAACGGCATGGTCATGACCTTGCAGTTGATGGTCATGGGCGTGGTCGGCGGCATTGCGTTGGGTACGGTCCTCGCGCTGATGCGCCTGTCGTCCAGCAAGTTGCTGTCACGCCTGGCCGGCGCCTATGTGAACTACTTCCGCTCGATCCCATTGCTGCTGGTGATCACCTGGTTCTACCTGGCGGTGCCGTTCGTGTTGCGCTGGATCACTGGCGAAGACACCCCGATCGGTGCGTTCACGTCCTGCGTCGTGGCGTTCATGATGTTCGAAGCCGCGTACTTCTGTGAAATCGTACGGGCCGGCGTGCAGTCGATCCCCAAGGGCCAGATGGGCGCAGCGCAAGCGATGGGCATGACCTATGGCCAGACCATGCGCCTGATCATCCTGCCCCAGGCGTTCCGCAAGATGACCCCGTTGCTGCTGCAACAGTCGATCATCCTGTTCCAGGACACCTCGCTGGTCTACACCGTGGGCCTGGTGGACTTCCTCAACTCCGCCCGCTCCAACGGCGACATCATCGGCCGCTCCAATGAGTTCCTGATCTTTGCCGGTGTCGTCTACTTCATCATCAGCTTTTCCGCCTCGCTGCTGGTCAAGCGTCTGCAAAAAAGGTTTGCCGTATGATCTCTATCAAGAACATCAACAAGTGGTATGGCGACTTCCAGGTGCTGACCGATTGCAGCACTGATGTCAAAAAAGGCGAAGTGATCGTGGTGTGCGGGCCGTCCGGCTCGGGCAAGTCCACCCTGATCAAGTGCGTCAACGCGCTGGAACCGTTCCAGAAGGGCGACATCATCGTGGACGGCACCTCCATCGCCGACCCGAAGACCAACCTGCCGAAACTGCGCTCGCGCGTGGGCATGGTGTTCCAGCACTTCGAACTGTTCCCGCACCTGACCATCACCGAAAACCTGACCATCGCGCAGATCAAGGTGCTGGGCCGCAGCAAGGAAGAAGCCACCAAGAAAGGCCTGCAACTGCTTGAGCGCGTGGGCCTGTCGGCGCATGCCCACAAGCACCCCGGCCAACTCTCCGGCGGCCAGCAACAACGTGTGGCGATTGCCCGCGCGCTGGCCATGGACCCGATCGTCATGCTGTTCGACGAACCGACCTCGGCCCTCGACCCGGAAATGGTCAACGAAGTGCTCGACGTGATGGTGCAACTGGCCCAGGAAGGCATGACCATGATGTGCGTGACCCACGAAATGGGCTTCGCCCGCAAAGTGGCCGACCGCGTGATCTTCATGGACGCCGGCAAGATCATCGAAGACTGCCCGAAAGAAGAGTTCTTCGGCGACATCAGCGCCCGCTCCGAACGCGCGCAGCACTTCCTTGAGAAAATCCTGCAACACTAAGTCCTACACAGCTTCCACTGTAGAAACCGGGCCCATGTGACAGTGGGCTTGTGTGGGAGCGGGCTTGCTCGCGAAGGCGTAGTGTCAGTCGATAGGTTGTTCATTGACCCACCGCATTCGCGATCAAGCCCGCTCCCACACAAGCCTGCTCCCACATTGGTCCGCGCAGGATGGCTAGCTCTGGTTGACCCAAGGCATCTGTGATGAAATGCGACCCCAACCAATTTCGCGCCGCACCGCCATCACTTGCCGTGAAACCACGCCTGATTCGCCAACTGTTCCTGCCACCGTTGATCATCGCCCTGATGATCGGCCTGGGTTATGTCGGCTTCTGGATCAGTGAGTACTATGGCATCCGCACCCTCAGCGACACTGGCGAACGCCAGTTGGAGCTGCACGCCCGCACCGTCGAAAGCGAACTGAGCAAATACACCTACCTGCCGAGCCTGCTGGAGCTGGAAGCCAGCGTCTCCAAGCTACTGGCCGAGCCGAGCCAGGAAACCCGCAAATCGGTCAACGACTACCTTGAGGGCCTGAACCGACGCAGTCGCAGCCGGGCCATCTACGTGATGGACACCACCGGCCGCGTGCTGGCCACCAGTAACTGGCGCGACGCCGACAGTTACCAGGGTGAAGACCTGTCCTTTCGCGCCTACTTCCAGAACGCCGTACGCGGCCAGCCCGGGCGTTTCTACGGCATCGGCAGCACCAACGGCGAGCCCGGCTACTACCTGGCCCATGGCCTGGAAGAACACGGCAAGATCATCGGCGTGGCCGTGGTCAAAGTGCGCCTCGAAGCCCTTGAAGAGCGCTGGCAGCGCGCGCGCCTCGAAGCATTTGTCAGCGACGAGAACGGCATCATCATCCTCTCCAGCGACCCGGCCCGCCGCCTCAAGGCCGTGCGCCCACTGAGCGATGACACCAAGGACCGCCTGGCCCACAGCCTGCAATATTACTGGGCGACGCTCAACGAGCTGGAACCCCTGGCCCGCGAGCGCCTCAACGAAGGCACCGAGAAGCTGACCTTCCCGGCCAACAGCGAAGTGGTCAACGACGAGCACGAAGTCAGCTACCTGGCGCAAACCCGCCCGCTCAACGACACGCCATGGAACTTCACCCTGCTCACCCCGCTCAACGACCTGCGCCGCGCCGCGATCAACCAGGGCATCCTGGTGGCCGTAGCCTTTGGCCTGGTGGCCTTCCTGCTGATCGCCTGGAACGAGCGGCGCAAGGTCATCGCCACCCGCCTCGCCGCGCGGGAAGCCTTGCAGGAAGCCAACAGCCAACTGGAGCGTCGGATTGCCGAACGCACCACCGACCTGCGCGCCAGCAACGAACGGCTCAAGGGCCAGATCCGCGAACGGCGTCAGGCCGAAGAAACCCTGCGGCGCGCCCAGGATGAGCTGGTGCAAGCCGGCAAACTGGCAGCCATCGGCCAGATGTCCACCAGCATCGCCCACGAATTGAACCAGCCGCTGGCCGCGCTGCGCACCTTGTCCGGCAATACTGTGCGCTTCCTTGAACGCGGCGCCCTCGACACCGCCAGCGCCAACCTCAAGACCATCAACGAACTGATCGACCGCATGGGCCGCATCACCGCCAGCCTGCGCTCGTTTGCCCGGCGCGGTGACGACCAGGGCGAAGCCAATCTGGGCAAGGCGGTGGATGCCGCATTCCAGGTCCTCGGCGCACGCCTGGACAGCCTGTCGCTGACCGTACACAGGGACTTTTCCCACGCCCAATTGCAGATCGACCAGACGCGCCTGGAGCAGATCCTGGTTAACCTGATCGGCAACGCCCTCGACGCCATGCAAGCCCAGCCGGCCCCCGAACTGTGGCTGGACGGCAGCAGCGCCGAGGGCAAATACCGCCTGCACGTGCGCGACAACGGCCACGGCATCGGCCCCGAGGCGCGCAAGCATTTGTTCGAACCGTTTTTCACCACCAAACCCGGTGAGCAAGGCCTGGGCCTGGGCCTGACGCTGTCCGCCAGCCTCGCTGCGGCCACCGGCGGCAACCTTGCCGTGGAGCATCCGGTGGGGGGTGGTACCGCCTTTGTCCTGTGCCTGCCGTTGGCAGGCGCTCAAAAAGCTGAGCCGACATGACTACTGATCCCAAAGACCTTACCGTCCTGATTGTCGAGGACGACCCCCATGTGCTGCTGGGCTGCCAGCAAGCCCTGGCCCTGGAAGATATTCCCAGCGTCGGCGTGGCCAGCGCCGAGGAAGCGCTCAAGCGCATCGGCAAGAACTTCGCGGGCATTGTCATCAGCGATATCCGCCTGCCGGGCATCGACGGCCTGGAGTTGCTGACCCGCCTCAAGGCCCTGGATAAGAGCCTGCCAGTGGTGCTGATCACCGGGCATGGCGATATCTCCATGGCCGTCGGCGCGATGCGCAACGGCGCCTATGACTTCATGGAAAAACCCTTCTCTCCCGAGCGCCTGGTAGACGTCGCCCGCCGCGCCCTGGAACAACGCGGGCTGGCGCGGGAAGTGTGGGCGCTGCGCCGTCAGCTGGCCGAGCGTGATTCCCTGGAAGGCCGCATCATCGGCCGCTCGCCGGCCATGCAGAACCTGCGCGAGCTGATCGCCAACGTCGCCGACACCTCGGCCAACGTGCTGATCGAAGGCGAGACCGGCACCGGCAAGGAACTGGTCGCCCGTTGCCTGCATGATTTCAGCCGCCGCCACTCGCACCAGTTCGTCGCCCTGAACTGCGGTGGCCTGCCCGAGAACCTGTTCGAAAGCGAGATTTTCGGCCACGAAGCCAACGCCTTCACCGGCGCAGGCAAACGCCGCATCGGCAAGATCGAACACGCCCACGAAGGCACGCTGTTCCTCGACGAAGTGGAAAGCATGCCGATCAACCTGCAGATCAAATTGCTGCGGGTGTTGCAGGAACGCACCCTCGAACGCCTGGGCTCGAACCAGAGCGTGGCGGTGGATTGCCGGGTGATCGCCGCCACCAAATCCGACCTCGACGAGTTGAGCCGCGCCAGCCAGTTCCGCAGCGACCTGTATTACCGCCTCAACGTGGTGACCCTGGAACTGCCGCCCCTGCGCGAACGCCGCGAAGACATCCTGCAACTGTTCGAACACTTCCTGCAGCAGTCGTCCCTGCGCTTTGACCGCGCCGCGCCGGAGCTGGACAACCAGACCGTGTCGAGCCTGATGAGCCACGACTGGCCGGGCAACGTGCGCGAACTGCGCAACGTCGCCGAACGCTTCGCCCTTGGCCTGCCTGCCTTCAAGAAAAGCGGCGCCGCCGGCAGCGGCCAAGGCCTGGCCTTCACCGAAGCGGTGGAAGCCTTCGAACGCAACCTGCTGGTCGACGCCCTGCAACGCAGCGGCGGCAACCTGACCCAGGCCAGCCTGGAGCTGGGCATGGCCAAGACCACCTTGTTCGACAAGGTCAAGAAATACGGGCTGAGCCACTGATGGATCTATTCTTGAAAGCCGCCCTGGGCGCGGCCGTCGTGTTGATCCTGGCCGCGCTGGCCAAGACCAAGAACTACTACATTGCGGGCCTGGTGCCGCTGTTTCCGACCTTTGCGTTGATCGCCCACTACATCGTCGGCAAAGGCCGTTCGGTGGAGGATTTGAAGACCACGATCCTGTTCGGGATGTGGTCGATCATTCCGTATTTTGTGTATCTGGCGACGTTGTATGTGGTGGTGGATCGGTTGCGGTTGGAGGCTTCACTCGCCGTAGCGGCGGTGGCATGGTTGATGGCGGCAACGGTGCTAGTGAGCATCTGGGTCCGCGTCCATACCTGACCCAACTCCCACATGATCGTTCCCACGCTCTGCGTGGGAATGCTGCCGGTGACGCTCTGCGTCACGCCTTCAAGAGCGGACGCAGAGCGTCCAGGGATGCGTTCCCACGCAGAGCGTGGGAACGATCAGCGGACTATCTTGTCGACCTGGATGCCGAGCTTTTTCAGGCGATACCAGAAGCTCCGCTCCGAAATCCCGATCTTCTGCGCAGCCGCCGCCTGCACCCCATTGCTCTCCTGCAACGCCGCCAGAATGTATGCCTTCTCCACCTCCGCCAGCGCCGCATCCAGGTCCTGTGGCACCCCCGGCCCATCACTGAGGATCGCCGCAACACCAACCTCGCTCGGCCGCGACGCAAACAGATACCCCGGCAAATCGATATCTTCGATCACCGGCGTAGCCGCCACAATCGTCGCTCGCTCCACGCAGTTTTGCAGCTCACGGATATTGCCCGGCCAGTGATACGCCGCCATCGCCTGCAACGCCTCGGCGCTGAAGCCGGTGATGCGCTTGCCGGCCGTGGCACTCAGGGTGTGGGCGAAGTGGCGGGCCAGCGGCGCGATGTCTTCCACGCGCTCGCGCAACGCCGGCAGGGGAATCGGGAACACGTTGAGGCGGTAATACAGGTCTTCACGAAACTCCTTGTTGGCCACCGCCTCCAGCAGGTTCTTGTTGGTGGCCGCAATCACCCGCACATCCACTTTGCGCTCGCGAGGGTCGCCCACCGGTTCGATCACCCGCTCCTGCAACGCCCGCAGGATCTTGGCCTGCAACGCCAGCGGCATGTCGCCCACTTCATCGAGGAACAGCGTGCCCTTGTCGGCCTGCTGAAAACGCCCTACCCGGTCCGACACCGCGCCGGTAAAGGCGCCTTTGCGATGGCCGAACATTTCGCTTTCCAGCAAGCCCTCAGGGATCGCCGCGCAATTGACCGCCACGAACGGTTTGTCGGCGCGGCTGCCGTGTTTGTGGATGGCCCGCGCGACCATTTCCTTGCCGGTGCCGCTTTCGCCGGTGAGCAGGATGGTCGCGGCGCTGTCACGCACCGCGTTCACCGCCTGCAGCACGCTGCGAAACGCCGGGCTGTCGCCCACCAGGCTGTCGAACTGGGCGTGTTCATCCAGCTCGGCGCGCAGGCGCGCGTTGTCGCGCAGGATGTCGCGAAACTGCAAGGCCTTGGCCACCGTGATGTCCAACTCGTCGATGTCGAACGGTTTGGCGATGTAGTCATAGGCGCCGTTGCGCATCGATTGCACGGCGTTCTTCACCGTGCTGTAGGCGGTCATCACGATCACCGGCACCTGGGGATAGCGCACCTTGATCTCGGCCAACAGCGCCGGGCCGTCCATGCCGGGCATGCGCCAGTCGCTGATCACCAGGTCGATGTCTTCCTGCTCCAGCACCTTGAGCGCGTGCAAGCCGTTGCCGGCCACAAACACCTGCACCTCGTTCTGGCCCAGGGCCGAGGCCAGCAAGTCGCAGAGCTTGGGCTCGTCATCGACTACCAGAATGTTATGCGTCATGACTGTCCTCGTCGTCTTCGCCGATAGCCGGAATGTACAGGCTGAACGTGGCGCCGGCATCTTTCTCGCTGACGCATTCGATGCTGCCGTCGTGACTTTCCATGATCGAATAGACCTTGGCCAGCCCCAGGCCGGTGCCCGAGGCCTTGGTGGTGACGAACGGGGTGAAGATGCGCTCGATCATTTCCACCGGAATGCCCTGGCCGCTGTCGGCGATGCTGATCAGCGTGTTGTCGCCGACACTGCGAATGCCCAGGGTCAGGCGCCCGCCGTCGGGCATGGCGTCGATGGCATTGAGGATCAGGTTGAGGCACGCCTGCTTGAGTTGCTTGGCATCCGCGTAGATCGTCGCGCCAGGCGCCTGGTCATCGACCTGCACATCGACGTTGTGCGCCGCCAGCTCCGGCGCGCAGAAGCCGAGGATCTCGTCCACCAGAGGCCGCGCCGGCTGCAACACGCGCAACGGCGGGTTGGGCTTGGCGAAGTCGAGAAACTCGGTGATCAGCTCGTTGATGCGGCTGACTTCGCTGACCACATATTCCAGGTGGCGCTTGTCGGTCTCCGCCAGGTCGGCACGCCGATGCAACAGTTGGGTGGCAGTCTTGATAATGCCCAGGGGGTTGCGGATTTCGTGGGCCAGGCCCATGGCGACTTCGCCCAGGGCGTGCAGGCGATCACGCCGGCGCAGTTGCGCTTCGAGGTGATGCAACTCGCCCAGGCGCTCGGTCATATGGTTGAACGTGCTGCTCAGTTGCGCCAGTTCATCGCCGCCGCTGACCGCCACGCGGTGCTGGTAATTGCCGGAAATCACCGCATCCACGCCTTGGGACAAGTCGCGCAAGGGCCGGGTCAAGCGCCGAGACACCAGCACGCCCGCGCCCAGGGACAGCGCCGAGCTGACCAGGAAGATCAGCACAAACAGATTGCTTTGGTTGACCAACCCCACCAGGCTGGAATGGCGCAACAGGCCGCTGAAGATCACACCCTGCAAATCGCCGGCGTCGTTGAAGATCGGCCAGTACAAACCGCTGTAGTTGTTGGTGAACTGCTCGCTCGGCTGCTTGGTGTTGCGCATCGCCGCTTCCACGTCCTTGGGGATGCGCGAAGGGTGATCCTGGAAACGCTGGGTGGAGAAAATCTCCGAGAAACCTTTCGGGTTGGCCAGGTACAGGCGCAGGTCGAGTGAATGCACTTCGGCCACGCTGGTGAGGAAACTGCTGTCCAGGTACGTCGCCACCAGCAGCAGGTAATCCACGCCTTCCTTGCTGGTTTCGAAGGTCGAGACCACGATGCCGGTGTCCACGCCGGACACGCTCACCGTTTGCAGGACCGCGTTGCTGGTCAGGCTGATCTGTTTGACGATGTCATCGGAGGCTGTGCTGAACATGATCTTGTGGTCGCTGACGCGAATCAGCGCGACCACATCGATGTCCGTCGCATCGGCAATGTCGGCGGTCAAGCGGTCGTGCTTGGCGGCCAGGCGGTCCGAGGGCGGGCTGGCGTAGCGCAGGAACAGTTTGGCCATGCGTGCGTTGTCGTGAACGATGTCGCCAATCTCGTCCTTGACGATACGGGTGGACTCTTGCAGCCAGATCCGCACGTTGCTGTCGAAAATCTGCGACAGGGTGGTCGCGGCCAACTCGGCGGCGATCATCGTCGGGATCACGCTGACCAGCCAGAACGCCAGCACCAGCTTGCGCTGGACGCTCCAGCGTGAAATCGCAAACGGACGGGCTTTCTGGCGGGTCTTGGTGATCATCAGGTTTCGCTTATCGCAGCAGCCATGGCAGGGTCGGAACGATCCGGTCGAATAAACAGTTTTACAAGCTTGAGCAGGCCGTTGACCAGCCGGTTGCGGTGGCGGAAGAACACACTGTTGCCCTGGAACTCGCAGCCCAGGCGCAGCTTACTGGCATACCCGGCCTGCCCGCACTCGTACAACGCAATATTGTGTTCAATACAGTAGTCCACATTGGTCAGCCAGCTGCGGAAGTACAGGTTGTAGTCGCGGGTGAATTCGACGTCATGCCCGAAAAACTTGTCCACCAGGCGGTGCTCGTCCACCAGGATCAGGTTGAACGCCACCAGGTTGTCATCCACCCAGTAGAGAACACACACCGCGCGCGCTCCAAGGCGTTCCAGCACACCGGTGAAGTAGCCGGCGGGCAAGCGCTCGAACTGCAAGTCGGCGCGGGTGAGCGTGGCTTCGTACAGGCGCATGATTTCGGGCAGCACATCGTCGATAGTGCGCCGCCACTCCACCCGTGGCCCCGGTGCGCGCAGTTTGCGGCGCAGGTCCTTGCGCGTGGATTTACCCAGGGAACCCAGGTAGGCGTCCACCGAGCCATAGGGCAGCGGCAACACGCCCGTAGGCAAGCTTGGCATGCTTTGGAAGCCGGCGGCGCGGCAGCTGTCGGACCAGTGTGGATCGTTGCTTGGCGCGTCCTTGACCGCGACGAGGCCGATGCCAAACTCATCGGCGTCCTCGCGTGCGGCGGCGAGCAGGTGCTTGAGCAACAGCGGGCGGCGCGATTCAGGCACGCTGCTGGCAAAACCCACATCGCAACGCTCGGCCACCGGTGAGCCGAGGGCATATAAACCCAATTGCAAAAGACCCGGCCACAGTCGGTCCAAGCGTTCGGTCAAACGCTTGCCGGCACCCGACACCGTGGTGTCGAGGCGGTAATGGGTGATGAACGCGGCGGCCACGGCCACCAGCGTTCCATTGTCGTACACCGCGAGGTATCGCCATTGGAAATCCGCGATGGCGGCGCTTTCCACGGCGACGTAATAGTCCCAGTCCTCCAGGGCACCGGGAAAACAGTCATTCCAGGCACTGCGCTGGAGGGCCCGGATGCTCGGGAAGGCTTGCGTCGTAATCACGTATTTCCCGTCCTTCTATGACGATCGCCGGTCAAATGTGGGAGCGGGCTTGCTCGCGAATGCGGTGGTTCAGCCAATGAATGTGTTGACTGATACACCGCATTCGCGAGCAAGCCCGCTCCCACATTTAAACTGAGGTCGGCGGACAATTTCGGTTGGCTGTCAGACCGCCATCGCATGCAAACCAACATCGATCTGCGCTGGCTTGAAGGCGGTGTGTTGCTCGACAAACTCGGCACTCAACTCGATCACCCGGCGGTATTGCAGGTCCACGGTGATCATGTGGTAGCAGTTGTCCAACAGGATCTTGGTCACCGGCCCGCCCAGGTGGCGCTCGACGTAATCGGCGTTCCAGCGGCTGGTGATGTCGTCCTCGATGGAATGCAACACCAGCGCCGGCACCTGGACCTCGGGCATGCGTTTCTTGACCACGGCGTTCATCCGGTGCAACTCGCGCACGGTGATGCCCTCCATGGTCAACAAGCCCGCCTCGCTGCTCTCGCCCTCCTTCATCTGCCGCTCGACGATGGCCCGCAGGCGTTCGTTCTTGATGCCGTACGGCGGCTGCTCTTCGAAGCGGCACAGGTGCACGCCGAACGGAATCTTCATCAGCAACGGCGTGAGGAACGCCAGCTTGTTGATGCTCCAACCGTCGTACTTCAAGGTGGTGGAATACATCAGCAACCCGGCGACCTGCCCCGGGTGCTCGGCGGCCACGTACATCGACATCACCGCGCCCATGGACAAGCCACCGACAAACACCTGTTCATGCCGTCGCTTGACCTCGGCGAAGGTGTTGCGCACACCCGCGTACCAGTCCAGCCAGCCGGTGGCCTGCAAGTCGCTGTTATCGCCGCAATGCCCGGCCAGGGTGGGCACGTACACCGTGCAGTTGCCCGCCTTGGCCAGGCCCTTGGCGACCTGGCGCAATTCCGTCGGCGTGCCGGTCAGGCCGTGGATCAACAGGATCCCGACCGGACCTTCACCGAGAACGAAACCGGCTGTACCTTCACCGAGGTCGATCTCTGCCTGGCTCACCGATTGGTCGCCCGCACCAGCAGTTGCTCAAGCAGCTTCAGGCCCAGGTCGATTTCCGGGTAGCTGATTTCCAGGGACGGGGCCAGGGTGATCACGTTCTTGTAGTAACCGCCCACGTCGAGGATCAGGCCGAGCTTCTGGCCATCCACGATCATGTCGCCTTTCATGCCTTCTTCGACCATGTAGTCCAGGGTCGCCTTGTCCGGGGTGAAGCCGTCCGGGCCGCAGATTTCGCAGCGCAGCGCCAGGCCCAGGCCGTCGACATCGCCGATGATCGGGAAGCGTTTTTGCAGGTCTTGCAGGCCTTCCAGGAAGTATTTGCCCTTGGCCATGACCATCGCGCCGTAGTCGACTTCGCTGGTCATCTTGAACATCTCCAGGCCCACCGCCGTGCCCAACGGGTTGGAGGCGAAGGTGGAGTGGGTCGAACCTGGCGGGAAGATCTTCGGGTTGATCAGTTCTTCACGGGCCCAGATGCCGCCCAGTGGGTTGAGGCCGTTGGTCAACGCCTTGCCGAACACGATCACATCCGGTTGCACGTCGAAGTGCTCGATCGACCACAGCTTGCCGGTGCGGTAGAAGCCCATCTGGATTTCGTCGGAGACCATCAGGATGCCGTGCTGGTCCAGCACATGCTTGAGCTCGCGGTAGAAGTTCATCGGCGGGATCACGTAGCCGCCGGTGCCCTGGATCGGCTCGACGTAGAACGCGGCGTATTCGCTGGAGCCGACTTTCGGGTCCCACACGCCGTTGTATTCAGTCTCGAACAGCCGGGCGAATTGCTGCACGCAGTGGCTGCCGTATTCTTCCTTGGTCATGCCTTTTGGCCCACGGAAGTGGTACGGGAACGGGATGAACTGCGCGCGCTCGCCGAAGTGGCCGTAGCGGCGACGGTAGCGGTAGCTCGAGGTGATCGACGAGGCGCCGAGGGTACGGCCGTGGTAGCCGCCTTCGAAGGCAAACATCAGGCTCTTGCCGTTGGTGGCGTTACGCACCACCTTCAAGGAGTCTTCGATGGACTGCGAACCGCCGACGTTGAAATGCACACGGCCATCGAGGCCGAACTTGTTCTTGGCGTCGACCGCGATCATTTCCGACAGCTCGATCTTGCCCTTGTGCAGGTACTGGCTGGCGATTTGCGGCAGGGTATCGATCTGCTGTTTCAGCGCGTTGTTCAGGCGCGGGTTGGCGTAGCCGAAGTTGACGGCCGAGTACCACATTTGCAGGTCGAGGTAGGCCTGGTCTTCGGTGTCCCACACGTAGGAGCCTTCGCAACGGCTGAAAATGCGCGGCGGCTCGATGTAGTGGACGGTGTCGCCGTAGGAGCAGTACTTGGCTTCTTTATCCAGAAGGATCTGGTCTTCGGCGGTAGCGATACGGATATCAGACATGGTGGAAGAGTTCCTGGTTGTCGGCAGCAGTAAAGGAGGTGGCGTTGGCGGCGTTACCCTGTGGGAGCAGCGCCAGCAATGCAGGCACTTCGGCAAAGGTGTCGAAGCGCGCGTGGGGAATCTGGTGGGTGACGCAGTAATCGGCGAGGCTGCCCTTGGCAAACACAAAGTCGGCGGTGGAAGCCACGCACATGTCGGACTTGCCGTCGCCGATCACCAGCACGCGCTTGTTGCGCGGTGTGGATTTGCACTTGCAGTTGCCGGACGCGGCACGGCAGGCGTCGCTGGCATACGGGAAGTCGATGCGCCAGCTGTTCTGGTCAACCTGGCGCAGGCGGTTGGCGAGGATCGGCAGCAAGGTCACGTAGTTGCGCGACAGGATGCGCGCGATGCCCTGCTCGATGCCGTCACTGACCACTTCGATGGACGCGCCGAGGCCGATGACCTGATCAACGAAATCGGGGAAGTCCGGGTCGATCTCGACGCTGTCGAAGTACGCCAGCAGTTCGGTGGGCGTGGCCTTGATCAGCGCCAGTTGGCGGCTCAGGCATTCGCGCGAACCGATATGCCCATCCAGCCATTGCTGCTCGATGGTTTCCCACTCGGGGCCGGCGAAGCGTTGGAGGACGTTGTCGATGACATCGGTGGGAGTGATGGTCCCGTCGAAGTCGCACACGATATGCCAGTCAATCATTGTGGATACCTTGAAAAGGAGCGCGCTGTCTGCGCTTTCACAAGGGGTAGAGCAGGGACTGTGCCAACTGGCCAGCACCCAGCGGGGCTGGGCTTGCGGGCGCCTATGTGTCGTGGAAGCTACAATTTTTGTAGCTTGCTACAAACAAGATCAGTGCTTGCGCGAAGGCAGCCCTTCGCGCGTTCATGCGCGCATGTTCAGAGAAGGAAGCCGTTCCATGCACAAGGTCAGTTCTGCTGTATTCGCCGGTCTACTGGGGCTGTGGGGCGTTGCCAGCGCGGCCCAGGCCGAAGGCATCAGCGGCGAAGTGGGTGCGGGCCTCAGCTACCAACCCCACGACCCCACCGGCAGCCGCTACGAAACCCGCCCCGTGCCCTATGTGGATCTGGACTGGGGCAACGTCAGCCTGAGCACCGATGACGGCCTGAGCTGGAGCGCGCTGAATACCCAGGGGTTTACCGCCGGGCCGTATATCAATTACTTGCAGGGGCGTACGTCCAACGGCTCGCTGCAGGGCCTGCGCAATGTCTCGGACATGGCTGAAGTGGGCGGTTTCATCCAATACGCCCCGGCCGACTTCTGGCGCGTGTACGCCCAGGTGGGCCAGGCCGTTGGCGGCGGGCGCGACCAAAGCGGCGTGCTCGGCAAGGTCGGCGGCGAGCTGGGCTACCCGCTGGGCGGCGGGATCATCGGCAGCAGCGGCCTGATGGCGCACTTTGCCGACGCGCGCCAGACCCAGACTTATTTTGGGGTGGACGCCAATGAGTCCGCTGCGTCGGGCTTTCGGCCCTATAACGCCAGTGCGGGTTTCCAGAACCTGACGTTGACGCAAAGCTTCGAGTTTCCGCTGGCGCCCAATTGGTCGTTGCTGACCAGTGCCAGTTGGGTGCACCTGGTGGGTTCGGCGGCGAACAGCAGTATCGTCAAGGACACTGGGGATGTGAACCAAGGCCAGGTGCAGACAGCCATCAGCTACAAATTCAACTGATTCAACTGATTCAACTGGATCAAAATGTGGGAGCGGGCTTGCTCGCGAAAGCGGAGTGTCAGTCAATACATCTTTGACTGAACCACCGCATTCGCGAGCAAGCCCGCTCCCACACAAGCCCGCTCCCATATTGGTCCGTATTCCAGGGCCATTATCAGTTTTCTTCGCCTTCGGCCAGCAGCGCAATCCCGCCGATAATCACCGCCACCCCCACCCAGTGCAGCGGGCTGATATGTTCCCCCAGCCCCAGCCACGAACCGAGCAGCACCACCACAAACACCAATGAACTCAGGGGAAACGCCAGGGACAGACTGCTGCGCCGCAGGATCAGCATCCACACGAAAAACGCGCCGATATAGCAGGCAATCGCCGCGAGAATCCCCGGGTTGCGTGCCACAGCGGCCAGCCACTGCCAATTGAAATCCATCTGCCCTAATTGATCGCCGGCCACTTTGGTAAACAACTGCCCGGCGCTTTCGGTACAGATCAACAAGGCCCACAGCACCACCGTGCCGAAGCGCCCATGCAACCACGCGTGCGTATTCATGCCTGCCCTCCTGCAATCGCCACCAACATCACGCCCAGGGTAATCACCCAGGTCCCCGCCCAACGGCGACGGCTGACGGTCTCGCCCAACACCACTTTGCCCACCAGCACCACCCCGCAATAGGCCAACGCCGCGGCCGGAAACAACAGGCTCAACGGCGCGCGGGACAAGGCTTCC
Source organism: Pseudomonas sp. B611 (assembly GCF_055407965.1). Taxonomy (NCBI): domain Bacteria; kingdom Pseudomonadati; phylum Pseudomonadota; class Gammaproteobacteria; order Pseudomonadales; family Pseudomonadaceae; genus Pseudomonas; species Pseudomonas sp. B611. The sequence goes on along the minus strand of NZ_JBUZST010000001.1, from coordinate 481,448 downwards.
AGCCAGACAAAAAACTCGATGACGTAAGCCCCGATCCCCGCCCACAACAGCGGCGCATTGAACACCTGGCCCCAGAACGCATTCAGGCGAAAGCCGCCTTCCAGCTCCGGCAAGCGGTCCAGGCCGAGCTTGAAACACAATTGGCCGATCACATCGAGCACGATGGAAAACGCCACCAGCAACACTACGGTCAACGTCACGGGAACAGCTCCTCAAACAGGTCGATCAGGGCTTCATTGGTCGCGGCATTGCGCTGCAAATCCTCCGGGCTCCAGCGCTCGGCCGGCGGCTGATCGGACTTGGCCTCCCAACGTTTGAACGCGTTGCTGAACGCGGGCTTGGCAAACTCGCCGCACACGTCGATGCCGATGATCCGCTTGCCCGCCGCCAAGGCGCGCAGGGCTTGCAGCAGATGGCTCAGGCGCATGCCGCCCTGGTCCCAGTTGGTGGCGGCGTCTTCACTGGCCAGCACGTCTTTGTCGATGGTGATCCAGACCGCGTCGGTGGGCAGGCTGGCGATCATCTGCTCGAGAAACACGCCCCAGTCCAACTCCGCGAGGTTGCGCCAATGCAGGTGATTCTCCTGCTGTTGGTGACCGGCGCCGTCCCCTACCCGGCCCCAGACTTTCGACGGCGGATGCTGCCAGGGAAACAGCTGCAAATGCCCGCGCTTGAGCGCCCCCAGGTTGCCGCCGCGCAGTTGCGGGTTGTGCAGGTCATCGCTGCACGGGCCGAGGGTGACGATGCGTTTGATCGCCGGCATGTTCAACGCACGGTTGACCCACGAACCACAGTGCCGCTTGGGCGCAAAGCGCACCCAGTCGGGGTGGTTGTCGAAGTGGATCAGGCTGACGGGTTCTTTGAGGTCGGCGAGAAACGCCGGCGTGAGGTGGTGATAGTCGCCGGAGCCGACGAACAGGATTTGCGGCCGTGCATCCACCGGCCGAGGGCGCTGGGCCAGGCGCGCGGTGAAGGATTTCCAGGTTTTTTCGGTGGACCACAGGCGCAGCTTGGGGCCCAGGTCCAGCAGGTCGAGGCGTGTGGCCTGACCGCTGGCCAGACGCCGGGCAATCGGTGCCTGGCTGGTAAGGCTGTGGTCGAGATCAAGAATATTCAAGGCAGAGGTGCCCCCTTTATGGCTTCAGGGGGTCAATGCAAAGGCCGGGCCAGCGGATCTCTTGAGGACAATGAGTAACCCATGTGGGAGCTGGCTTGCCTGCGATAGCGGTGGATCAGTCAGTGCAGCAATAACTGATAGACCGCTATCGCAGGCAAGCCAGCTCCCACATTTGGAATTGTGCTCGGCTTTAGTTTTGGGCGTCGTTGATGATCTGCCGAATCGCCCCCACAAACGCTTCAGCCGGCTGCCCACCGCTCACCGCGTACTGGTCGTTGAACACAATGGTCGGCACCGACGTCACGCCACGGGACACCCACAACTGCTCCTGCTGACGCACCTCGGCGGCATATTCGTCAGAGGCGAGAATCTCAGCCGCGCGCTTCAAGTCCAACCCAACGCTTTCGGCGATGATCGCCAGGGTCGCGTGGTCGGAAGGGTCCTGGCCGTCGCTGAAATACGCCTTGAACAGCGCTTCCTTGAGGTTGTACTGCAAGCCTTCCAGCCCGGCCCAATGCAGCAGGCGGTGAGCATCGAAGGTGTTGTAGATGCGGCTCTGGCCGTCGGTACGGAAGGCGAAGCCCAGTGCAGCCCCCATGTCACGGATGCGCTCGCGGTTGGCCTGGGACTGCTCGGCAGTAGAACCGTACTTTTCAGTGATGTGTTCGACGATGTTCTGCCCTTCGGCGGGCATGTTCGGGTTCAGTTCGAACGGCTGGAAATGGATCTCGGCCTGCACCTCGGCACCCAGCTGGTCAAGGGCTTCGGTCAGGCCGCGCAGGCCGATGATGCACCAGGGGCAGGACACGTCGCTGACGAAATCGATTTTCAGGGGAGTACTCATGGCTAGCAACCTCGTAGGCAAAAACGCGCCGTAAAGGTTGCACGATACACCAATGTCACAGCACCTTCGAAGGCTCGCCCAGGTCAATCTGCGCCCAGTGCGCCGCATCTTCGCGATGGGCTTGCAGGTACGGCAACACCGCCGTCAGCAACGGCGCCTTGAACGCTTCCTGGAAACGGTGGGCCATGCCGGGAATCAGCTTCAATTCGCTGCCCTGGATATGCGCGGCCAAATGCACGCCATGCATCACCGGCAACAGCGGGTCGGCGGTGCCATGCACCACCAGGGTCGGCACGCGCAGTTGGTTGAGCAACGGCACGCGGCTCGGTTCGGCGAGGATCGCCATGATCTGGCGCTTGACGCCGTCCGGGTTGAACGCGCGGTCGTAGGACAGCGCCGCCTGGTGCAGCAGGGCCTGGCGATCATCCTTCACATTCGGGCTGCCCAGCGCCGCCAGCAGGTCGGCCTGTTGCTCCAGCGCCACCTCGCGGTTGGGCGCGCTGCGCCGTGACAGCAATTGCACCAGCGCCGCATTCGGTGCCGGCAAGCCTTCGGCGCCGGAGCTGGTCATGATCAACGTGAGGCTTTCCACGCGCTGCGGGGCCATGGCCGCCAGGTGCTGGGCGATCATGCCGCCCATGCTCGCGCCCAGGACGTGGAATTGCCGGACCTGCAACGCGTCCATCAGGCCGAGCGCGTCGTCGGCCATGTCGGTCAGGGTATACGGCGCCGACACCGGCAGGCCGAGCTTGTAGCGCAGCACTTCAAAGGTCAGGTTGGCGCTGGCCGGCGCCTGGCGCCAAGTGGACAGGCCGACGTCACGGTTGTCGTAGCGGATCACCCGAAAGCCCTGTTGGCACAGGGCGACGACCACTTCATCCGGCCAGTGGATCAACTGCCCGCCCAGGCCCATCACCAGCAGCAACGCCGGATCGGACGCACGGCCGATGCTCTGGTAGGCGATGCTCACCTGAGCCAGATCGACCGTTTGGGTCGGGACATTGACATCACATCGAGAAGCCGCAAAAGACGGCAGGCCGAACAAGAGAGCGGCCAGTAAAAGCAACACGCGCATGAAAAACACCGAAACGCAGAACCCCAGTAGAGCGCGAGTCTGATGAAGTTTGTTCAAGCGCGCTGCCACAGTTCCATGACAGTTTGATGAAGAGTGCCCAGCGGTCAAGGTCGACACAACCTGCAACATGAGACAAACTCACGCGATTCCGATTCGTCACAAATTGCCTTCATGGAGAGCCCGTGCTCGAGATCCGTCACCTCAAGACCCTGCACGCCCTGCGCGAAGCCGACAGCCTGGTGGAAGCCGCCGAGCGCCTGCACCTGACGCAATCGGCGTTGTCCCACCAGTTCAAGGAGCTGGAGGAACGCCTGGGCATGCAGCTGTTCGTGCGCAAGACCAAGCCGCTGCGCTTCACCAGCGCTGGCCTGCGCCTGTTGCAACTGGCCGATGCGGCTCTGCCGCTGCTGCGCGGCGCCGAGCGTGACATCGCGCGGCTGGCCGGCGGCACCGCCGGGCGCCTGCACATGGCCATCGAATGCCACAGCTGCTTCCAGTGGCTGATGCCGACCATCGACCAGTTCCGCGATGCCTGGCCGGAAGTCGAGCTGGACCTGGCCTCCGGGTTCGCCTTCGCGCCGCTGCCGGCCCTGGCCCGTGGTGACCTCGATCTGGTGGTGACCTCCGACCCGCTGGAACTGCCGGGCATTACCTATGTGCCGCTGTTCACTTACGAAGCCATGCTTGCGGTGGCCAACCAGCATGCGCTCGCGGGCAAATCCTACATCGTGCCGGAAGACCTGCTGACGGAAACCCTGATCACCTACCCGGTGGAGCGTGACCGCCTTGACATCTTCACGCGCTTCCTCGAACCGGCCGACGTGGAACCGGCTCAGGTGCGTACGTCGGAGCTGACGGTGATGATGATGCAACTGGTGGCCAGCGGCCGCGGCGTGTGCGGCATGCCCCATTGGGCTCTGCATGAATACAGCTCGCGCGGGTATGTGAAGGCCAAGCGCCTGGGCGAGAAAGGCTTGTTTGCGACGCTGTATGCGGGGATTCGTGCGGACATGCTGGATGCGCCGTATATGCGCGATTTTTTGCTGACGGCCAAGGACACGTCGTTTTCAACGCTGGATGGTGTCAGCGCCGTTCGCTGATCAAAATGTGGGAGCGGGCTTGTGTGGGAGCGGGCTTGCTCGCGAATGCGGTGGGTCAGTTAGAACATCTTTTACTGACACACCGCTTTCGCGAGCAAGCCCGCTCCCACATTGGATAGGGTTTCCACAGTTGGATTTCAGTCGGTCTTCAGTTCGCGCCACATGTGGATCTTGTCGAAGTATTCGACGCCCACCCGCACCGCCAAGGGTTCCAGGCCGTATTGGATGAAACCGCAGCGCTGGTACAGCGCAAAGGCGGCGTCGTTGCCGGCGGTGACCGTCAGTTGAATGACCTTGAGGCGCGGCTGTTTGCGTGCCTCGTCCAAAGCTGCCTCAACCAACTGACGGCCCAGGCCTTGTTGCTGATGAGCGGCATTCACATACATGCCAAACAACGTCACCTTGTGCTGGGCCTTCTCCCGAGGCTCGTACGCCAGGCCGACAATGCCCGCCAGTTCATCCCCGTCAAAAGCACCGAGCAAGCAATCCAACGGGCTGTCCAGGCGCTTCTCCCACCAGCTCAACGGCATCCGCGCGCGCTCGGCCACGCTGGAGGTGAACGCCTGGGGATAAACGCCGTACGCCTCCAGCATCAACGCCCGATAAGCCTCGGCGTCCAGGGGCCCCAGCGTGCGGATGATCATGCGCTGCGGCGCTGCTCAAGCATCAGCCGCAGCGCCAGCGCCGCCAATACAAAGCCCATGAAATAACGCTGCACCGCCAGCCAGGTCGGGTTGTTGATAAACCAGCTGGCAATACTCGCGGCAAATATCGCGATCAGCGCGTTGACCATAAAGCTCACGCTGATCTGGGTGAAGCCCAGCATCACGCTCTGGGTGAACACCGAACCGTGTTCCGGGTTGATGAATTGCGGGAACACCGAGAGGTAGAACACGGCGATCTTCGGGTTCAGCGCGCTGGTGAGAAAGCCCATGGTCACCAGCTTGCGCGTGGAGTCCGGCGGCAGTTGCTGAGCCTCAAACGGCGAACGCGCGCCGGGCTTCACCGCTTGCCAGGCCAACCACAGCAGGTATAGCGCACCGGCCCATTTGAGCACTTCGTAGGCCATCGGCACCGCGAGAAAAACCGCCGTCAACCCCGCAGCAGCGGCGAACAGGTGCACAAAGAACCCCGCGACCACGCCCAGCAACGAGACCAGACCCGCCTTGCGTCCCTGGCAGATCGAACGGGAGATCAGGTAGATCATGTTCGGGCCGGGGGTCAACACCATCAGCAGGCATGCAGCGGCGAAAATCAGCAACTCGTTGAGTGGGATCACGGTTCAGTCCTTTGCGCCTGCATGTCAGGCAGTGGTGGTCAGCGATGCGCGATAAAACGGCAGGATCAGGTCACGTGTCAAGGGCGCCAACACCAGGCCGCCATCGCCGGCCGGGTCGATCCAGCGCACTTCTTCGATCTCGGCGGCGGGCTGAACCGCGACGTCGATCGTGACCTGGAACAGCTCGGCTTCGACGGTGAAACCCGGCTCATTGGCGGCCGGTGCCGAGAAGTGGCCAAGGTAGACGGCGGCGTTGGGGTCGATCCGCAGGTTGAGTTCTTCGTGCAGCTCGCGGGCCAGGGCTTCGGCGGGTTGCTCACCGGCATCGATCTTGCCGCCCGGTTGCATGAACGCCTCGGTGCCGCGCTTGCGCACCAGCAGGGTGTGGCCGTCGCGATCAATCAGGAGGGCGGCGGCGATGCGGATGGTGGACGGCATGGGAGGGTTTCCTTGGCGGCAAAGTGGGCAAGGATCACATGACCAGCCGCCGCGCCGCAATTCAATGTGGGAGGGGCTTGCCCCTCCCACATCTTTTACTGCATCTCGGCTGAGGTTTCCGGGTCTGCCTTGATGAAGACGCTGTACTTCGCGCCCTCCATCGCTTCGAACGCAATCAGCTTGTCCACCAACGGCAGGTTCAGCACCTTGCCGGCGTTGAGCAGCAGCATGCCGTTGTCGGCATTCAGGTTGCGCGCCAGGACCATGCCGGCGGCCAGTTCGCGGGTGGTCAGCACTTTGATCGACGGATCGCCAAGGGTCACGTCACTGAGGAACGTGGCGCACGCGTGGGAGAAGTCTTCCACCAGCGTCGGGTCATAGAGGCGTCCGGTGTATTTTTGGATGTACAGCAGCGCTTCGCCACTGTTCATCTGCCGCTCCAGGATCAGGCCCTTCTGCAATTCGATGAAGTCCACCGCCAGCTTCAACAGGCGCGAACCGAACGGGATCGCCTCGCCCTTGAGGTGATCGGGAAACCCCGTACCGTCCCAACGCTCCTGGTGATGACGAATGATCCGCGCCGCATCCTTCATTGGCTCCAGGGTCATCAGCAGCGATTCGCTCTGGGTCGGGTAGGCGCGGTATTGCTCGCGGTCGGTGCTGTGCAGTTTGTCGGCCGGGGCGCTCAGCATGCTGTCGTTCCAGCTCAGCTTGCCGATGTTGTAGAGCGCGGCGGCCATGGTCAGGTCGCGGGTGCTGGCTTCGTCCATGCCCTGGGCCGCGGCGTATACGCGCACCAGTTCGATCAGCGCGCGGTTGGTCTGTTTGTCCTTGGGCAGGCGCAGGTTGGCCAGCAGCGAAAACACCTCGGTGCCGGTCACGTAGCTGCGCTTGAGTTCGTCGTAGGCCAGGTCGAGCATGTCGGCGGTCTGCTGCAACTCGCTGGTGCGTGCGGCGACGCGTTTTTCCAGGGTGGCGTTGAGCACCTTGAGCTGGTCGTTCTGCACCTGGGTCAGGCGCTCCAGGCGCTGGTGCTCAAGGGCCTGTTGCAGGGTCAGCTTCAGTTCGTCGTCATTCCAGGGTTTACCGATGTAACGGTGGATCTGCCCGTCATTGATTGCCTTGATGATCGTCGGCAGGTCAGCGTAGCCAGTCAGCAGGATGCGATGGGTGCCGGGGGACCGCTCGTGGACCTTGGCCAGCAACGTCGCGCCGTCCATGTTCGGCATGCGCGCATCGCTCATCACCAGGTCGATGGGCTGCGCCGCCAGGATCTCCAGCGCTTGGGCGCCGCTGTTGGCGCTCAACACGTCATAGGGCTGGCCACGCAACAGGCGGCGCAGGCTGTTGAGGATCGGTTCTTCGTCGTCCACCAGCAAAATCGTGGCTTTTTCGGTCGAGAGCGTAGCGAGTTGATCATCCATGGAGACTGCGCCTTCAAATTAAACAAAATTAAGCTAAATTGAACCCTGATAGCTGGCCTTTCGCCTTCGTCATGGGCGCCAGGCCGATAAACGCGGAGTGTCTGCGGGTCTAAACTGGATTGATTTGACGCCAACCGGCCGTCGATTTCAAGGGCACACGACGAAGCAGTCACCGCCGATGTGCGCCCTGCAAAGCAATGGATTCAGGGAAGGAATCGTTATGCTGTCGAACCTTTTGCAGTTACGGAGCGCACCATGAATCCGGACGCTGGGCGGGCCAACCGTCGCATTCTGATCGTCGATGACACCGCGTCGATCCATCAGGACTTTCGCAAGATACTCGGGGCCAACACCGACGACGAGCCTTCCCTGGACAGCCTCGAAGAGAGCCTGTTTGGCACAGTGGCGCCAGTGCGCCAGACGTTCGAGCTGCACTCGGCCTATCAGGGCCAGGAAGCGCTCGCCCTGGTGATCGAGGCGCTGGCCGCCAACAGGCCGTACGCGATGGTGTTTATCGACATGCGTATGCCGCCCGGCTGGGATGGCCTGCAAACCGTCGAGCAGCTGTGGAATGTCGACCCCAACCTGCAAATCGCGTTGTGCACGGCGTACTCCGATTATTCCTTCGAGGCCATCGAAGCCCGGCTGAAGTACAACGATCAGTTGCTGATCCTGAAAAAGCCCTTCGACCACCTGGAAATCCGCCAGATGGCCAGCGCCCTGACCTGGAAATGGCAGTTGGCCCAGGACATCGCGCTCAAGGTCATCGGCCTGGAGCGCACCATCGAAGAACGCGTGCAGGAACTGCTGAAAGTCTCGCACCTGCTGCAATACGACGCGCTGACCCAACTGCCCAACAGCACATTGCTGGGCGACCGGCTGAGCCAGTCCATCGCCCTCAGCCGGCGCCACGATACGCAGTTGGCGGTAATGTTTATCGGGCTTGACCGGTTTAAACGTATCAACAATGGCCTGGGCTACCCGGTGGGTGATGAAGTGCTCAAGCAGGTCAGCCAGAGTTTGGTGGCGACGGTGCGCGATTCCGACTCGGTGTTCCGCTACGGGTCTGACGAATTCGTGGTGGTGCTCAACGACGTGCAACATCCGCAACAAACCCAGCATGTCGCGCAGAAAATTCTCAATACCATCAGCGCCACGCGCCATGTCGCGGGGCATGACCTGAGCATCACCGCCAGCGTCGGTATCTGCATCTACCCCAACGACAGCGGCACGGCGGTGGGGTTAATCAAGCATGCCGAAACCGCGATGCACACCAGCAAGGAACACGGCCCGAACGCCTTCAGTTTCTACACCGAAGACATGAACCTGCGCGCCCAGCGCCAGCAGAATATGGAAAGCGCGATTCGCCAGGCGCTGGACCGTGATGAGTTTGTGCTGCACTTCCAGCCCAAGCTGGACCTGAAGTCCGGCCGGATCGTCGGCGCCGAAGCGCTGATCCGCTGGTATCAACCGCGTTCAGGCTGGGTCAGCCCGGCCGAATTCATTCCGGTCGCCGAGGATAGCGGGCTGATCGTGCGCCTGACCCAATGGGTGTTGCAGCAAGCCTGTGAGCAGGCGCAGACCTGGCGTGCGATGGGTTTGGCGCCGCTGCGCATGTCGGTGAATATCTCGGCCATCGACTTTCGCCAGCGCGACTTTGTCGACAACCTGGCGGAGATCCTCAAGCAGACCGGCCTGCCGCCCGCGCAATTGGAGCTGGAAATCACCGAAAGCGTACTGATGCAGAATGTCGAAGAAACCGTCGCCTTGCTGGAAAGCATCAAGGTCATGGGCGTGCGCCTGGCCCTGGACGATTTCGGCACCGGCTTTTCCAGCCTCAGCTACTTGCGCCGGTTTCCCATCGATGTGCTGAAGATCGACCAATCGTTCGTGCGCGGCCTGAGCAGCAACAGCCAGGACGCACAGTTGATCAGCGCAATCATCGGCATGGGCAGGAGCCTGGACTTGAATATCATTGCCGAAGGCGTGGAAACCCTTGAGCAACTGACGTTCCTGCAAGAACAACTGTGTGAGGAAGGCCAGGGCTTTTTATTCAGCAAGGCGGTATCTTCAAAGGATTTTTGCCACTTGTTGCAAGTGGGATCCGCTACGCTGATGCCCAATCAATAGCCCTACGCCAGCAAGGAGTGCTCGCTTGAGCCAAACATTCACGCTGCGCCTCGGCCTCCTGCTTATGCTGTGCATGGCACTGCCACTGATGGCCGCGCCCCTGGACGAGGCACTCAAGCCGTTGCCTGCGGTGCCGGCATTGGACCCGGCCAAGGTCGAGCTGGGCCGCCGGCTGTTCAACGAGCCTCGGCTGTCGGTGAGCAACACGCTGTCGTGCGCTAGCTGCCACCACCTGGAAACCGGCGGGGCCGACAACAAAGCGCTCTCGGTGGGCTTCGACGGCAAGCCGGTCGAGATCAACACGCCGTCGGTGTTCAACGCCAGCCTCAACTTCAAGCAATTCTGGAATGGCCGGGCGGACACACTGGAAGCGCAGGTCGAACAAGTGGTCGTCAGCCCCGTGGAAATGGGCAGCGACTGGAAAACCGTGGTGCAGAACCTCTCCGCCCTGCCCCTCTATCAAAAAGCCTTCAGCCAGGCCTACCCCGATGGCGTCACCGCCGCCAATGTGCAAAACGCCCTGGCCACTTACGAGCGCACGCTGCTCACGCCCAACTCGCGGTTTGACCAGTACCTGCTGGGAAACACCGACATCCTTACCTTGCAGGAAAAATACGGCTACCAGCGCTTCAAGGATTACGGCTGCATCGCCTGCCACCAGGGCGTGAATATCGGTGGCAACATGTTCCAGAAGTTCGGTGTGATGGGCGACTACTTCAAGGCACGCGGCAATCCGGTCGAAGCAGATCTGGGGCGCTACCTGTTGACCAAGGATGAAGAAGACCGGCACGTGTTCAAGGTACCGAGCCTGCGCAACGTCGCCGTCACCGCGCCCTACTTCCACGACGCATCGGCCAAGACCCTGGAAGACGCGGTGGATGTGATGTTCAAGTACCAGTTGGGGCGTAATCCGTCCCAGGAAGACAAAGACCTGATTATTCAGTTTCTCAAGACCCTCACCGGTGAATGGGCGGGCAAGCCTCTATGACCCTGTCCTCACGCCGTGCCAGCCAAGTGCTGCTGACCCTGATTACCCTGTTGCTGGCTTCGACGTTGGTGTTTCTGTACCAAAAATCGTCGCGTGACCAAACCGTCAGCTACACCGAATCACGCGACCTGATCCGCCAGCTCAAGCAACTCAATGCCCAGTGGGACAGCGAAGTACTCAAGGCGCGGATCGCCATCACCCACAACTACGACCCGCTGGTGACGCCACTCACCGAGATGACCCGGTTGTGGGCCAGCCTGGACGATCGCGGCACCTACCACAGCCCTGAAGACCTACCGCGCTGGCAAGCCACCAAAGAGGCGTACCAAGCTGCGATCCAGGAAAAAGCCCGGTTGGTTGACCAGTTCAAATCCCACAACGCCGTGCTGCGTAATTCGCTGGCGTTTTTGCCAACCGCCGAAGATGACATCCAGGCCCAGTTCAACCGTTATGACGCTGAAGGCCGCTTGCAACTGCAAAGCGTGGCGACCGACACCTATGACCTGTTGCTCAGCAGTCTGGAGTTCGCCCAGGTCACCAGCGACGAACGAGCCGCCGACATACTGGTCGGCCTGGGCAAACTGGAAGTCAACAAGGAGCAGTTGCCCAACGAGTTTCAGGCCCCGGTGGAGATCCTCAGCAACCATGTGTCGCTAATCCTGCGCGAACAGCCGATCGTCAACAGCCTGCTCGAGCGAATTGCAGCGGTGCCCGTTCCCGACCGCCTGGATGAGCTGACCACCCACCTCAACCAGGACCAGCAAGCCGCCGACCTCGTCGACCACCAATACCACCGCTACCTGCTGATTTTCTCAACCCTGCTGGTGGTGGTGCTGCTCTACCTGGCAGTACGCCTGCTGCGCAGTTTTTCTGAGATCAACCGGGTCAACCGCGCGTTGCAAGCGGCAAACGAAACCCTCGAGCAACGGGTGGAACGTCGCACCCAACAGCTCAAGGATGCGCAAAGCGAACTGATGGACAGCGCACGCCAGGCCGGCATGGCCGAAATCGCCACCAACGTGCTGCACAACGTCGGCAACGTGCTCAACAGCGTGAACATCTCCGCCGACCTGGTCACGCGCAAACTGCGCAGCAGCAAGGCGCTGGGCCTGGGCAAGGCGATGCAACTGATCAACGAGCACCCGGCCGACCTGGGCACCTTTCTGACCGAGGATGAAAAGGGCAAGTTGCTGCCCGGCTACCTCAACCAATTGGTCGACGCCATTGCCCAGGAACAACAGGGCATGGCCGAAGAACTGGCGCAACTGAGCAAAAGCGTCGATCACATCAAGGACATCGTTTCGACCCAACAATCCTATGCCGGCGCGTCCGCCCTGCTGGAACCGGTGCACATCAGCGCGTTGATGGACGACGCCCTGCGCATGAACGCCGGCGCCCTGAGCCGACACCATGTCACGGTGGTCAAGGACTACGCGCCTGTGCCGGAAATCCTCGCGGACAAACACCGCTTGCTGCTGATCATGGTCAACCTGATCAGCAACGCCAAATACGCCATGACCCACCTCACCGACCGCCCACGGCAGATGATCCTTTCGGTCCAGCCGCTGGGCGACGGCACGTTGCAGATCAGCGTGAAGGACGACGGCGAAGGCATCCCGCCGGAAAACATGGCGTGGATCTTCACCCACGGTTTTACTACCCGCAAGGAAGGCCACGGTTTCGGCCTGCACAGCTGCGCCCTGGCCGCCGTGGAAATGCACGGCCAGCTCAGCGCCCACAGCGACGGACCTGGCCTGGGCGCGGTGTTTACCTTGACGATCCCCCTGACCCTTGCCGGACACCCCACATGAACCAACCGCCCAATCGGCGCATTCTGCTGATCGATGACACGCCGTCAATTCATGACGATTTTCGCAAGATCCTGATGCCGGACGTGGAGTCCAACCCGGCACTGGACGACATGGAGTCGGCGCTGTTTGGCGGCCCGGCGAAAGTCCAGGCGCAGGCCTTCGACCTGCACTCGGCGTACGGCGGCGAAGAAGGCCTGGGCTTGTTGGCCCACGCCATGGCCGAGAAGTGCCCCTACGCGCTGGCCTTTGTCGACATGCGCATGCCCCAGGGCTGGGACGGCGCGAAGACCATCGAAGAACTGTGGAGAGTCGCTCCTGACCTGCAAGTGGTGGTGTGCACCGCGTACTCGGACTATTCCTGGGAAAACCTGCTGGAACGCCTGCACGCCCACGACCGCTTGCTGATCCTGAAAAAACCCTTCGACAACATTGAAGTGCAGCAAATGGCCAACACCCTGGCCAACAAATGGGACATGGCCCGCCGCGCCGCCTTGCAGACCTCGCACCTGGAACACCTGGTGGAACAACGCACCGCAGCGCTGCAAGTGGAAATCAACGAGCGCAAGCTGCTGGAAAGCCAGTTGGTGCAATCGGAAAAACTCGCCTCGCTGGGGCAACTGGCAGCCGGTGTGGCCCACGAGATCAATAACCCGGTGGGGTTTATCTCCTCCAACCTCAGCACCCTCGACGGCTACTTCAAGCAACTGCAACAGATGCTGGAGGCCTACCAGCAGGCCGAAACACTCGTGCCGGCTGGCGCACAGCGCGACGCGCTCATGGCGCTGCGCCAAAGCCTGGAGCTGGATTTCCTGCGCGAAGACATTCCGGTGCTGATCAGCGAATCCAAGGACGGCATCGGCCGCGTGGTACAGATCGTCAAGGACCTGAAGAACTTTTCACGGGTGGACACCGACCAGACCTGGCAGTGGGCCAACCTGCAACAAGGCATCGACTCGACGCTGAACATCGTCGCCAGCGAACTCAAGTACAAGGCCGACGTGGTGAAGCAATATGCGCCACTGCCGGAAATCGAGTGCCTGGCCTCGCAGCTCAACCAGGTGGTGATGAACCTGGTGGTCAACGCCGCCCAAGCCATGGGCCCGGAGCGCGGCACCATCACCATCAGCAATGGCGTGGAAGGCGAAAACGTCTGGCTCGAAGTGGCGGACAACGGCTGCGGGATTGCCCCGGAGACCGTGCAGAAAATCTTCGACCCGTTCTTTACCACCAAACCGGTGGGCGAAGGGACGGGGTTGGGGTTGTCGCTGTCCTACGGTATCGTCAAAAAGCACCGTGGCGATATTTCCGTCAGCAGCGAACCGGGAAAGGGCACGACATTTCGCGTGGTGTTGCCGATTCGGCAGACGGCGGCGTAGGGCACGCCGCCGAATACTACTCACGCCTCCACTTTTTTCGGACTCGACCCAAACGACGCAAAACGTTTGTTGAACCCGGCGATCCGGCCTTCGACCTGAGTCTTGCGCTGTTGGCCGGTGTAGATCGGGTGCGAGGCGCTGGATACGTCCAGCGGGATGTAGGGATAGGTGTTGCCGTCGCTGTGTGTATGAGTGCGGTCGCTGTCGGCGGTGGAGCCGATCAGGAAGAACACGTCGGCGGCAGTGTCGTGGAACAGCACGGTGCGGTAGTCGGGATGGATTCCAGCTTTCATGGGGCCTCCGGGGCACATTTAATGTTATACAGTAACGCAAATAATGCACCCAAACGAGAACCGATTGCAATAAGAATAGACCCGCCGATTCTATGAAGAACAATCCCTTAGGTTGTCTGTGGTTTCCTTACTGGCGCAGAATGGCGGATCGACCTCAAGAGTCCGAACCCAAGGAAACCGTATGAGCCTGTCTTTGCTAAGCCGTTACGCCTTCTTTGCCGTGTGCGTCATATTCACCCTCGCCAGCCTTCCGTTTATCCAGCATGAATGGCTGTGGCCGATCACCGTGGTCACCGGCATTCTCAGCCTGATCGGCATTTTCGACCTGCTGCAAAGCCCCCACGCGGTGCGCCGTAACTACCCGATCCTGGGCAATATCCGTTATCTGGTGGAAGCCATCCGCCCGGAAATCCGCCAGTACCTGCTGGAGTCCGACAGCGACGCCCTGCCCTTCTCCCGCGCCCAGCGTTCGCTGGTGTATTCGCGCGCCAAGAACGAATCCGCCGACAAGCCGTTCGGCACCCTGATCGACGTGTACCAATCGGGCTTCGAATTTATCGGCCACTCCATGCGCCCCGCGCCGCTGAGCGACCCCAGCGCATTTCGCGTGATGGTCGGTGGCCCGCAGTGCAAGCAGCCGTACTCGGCGTCGGTGTTCAATATCTCGGCGATGAGTTTTGGCTCCCTGAGCGCCAACGCGATCCGCGCGCTGAATCAAGGCGCCAAGCTCGGCAACTTCGCCCACGACACCGGCGAAGGCAGCATCAGCCCCTATCACCGTGAACACGGCGGCGACCTGACCTGGGAGCTGGGCAGCGGCTACTTCGGCTGCCGTAGCAGCGATGGCCGCTTCGACCCGGAACGCTTCGCCGCGCAAGCGCAGAACCCGCAAGTACGCATGATCGAAATCAAGATGAGCCAGGGTGCCAAGCCCGGCCATGGCGGCATCCTGCCCAAGCACAAGGTCACCCAGGAAATCGCCGAGACCCGCGGCATCCTGATGGGCGAAGACTGCATCTCGCCGTCGCGCCACAGTGCGTTCTCCACGCCAATCGAGCTGATGCAGTTCATCGCCCAACTGCGCGAGCTGTCCGGCGGCAAACCAGTGGGTTTCAAGTTCTGCCTGGGCCACCCGTGGGAGTTCATGGGCATCGCCAAAGCCATGCTCGAAACCGGCATCCTCCCGGACTTTATCGTAGTCGATGGCAAGGAAGGCGGCACC
The DNA here is from genome assembly GCF_055407965.1 of Pseudomonas sp. B611. Lineage (NCBI taxonomy): Bacteria > Pseudomonadati > Pseudomonadota > Gammaproteobacteria > Pseudomonadales > Pseudomonadaceae > Pseudomonas > Pseudomonas sp. B611. The sequence continues at coordinate 466,351 of NZ_JBUZST010000001.1, read as the reverse complement.
GGCGCCGCTCCGGTGGAGTTCACCGACCATATCGGTGTGCCGCTGCGTGAAGGCCTGCTGTTTGTGCACAACACCCTGGTGGGCCTGAACCTGCGCGACAAGATCAAGCTCGGTGCCAGCGGCAAGATTGTCAGCGCGTTCGATATCGCCAGCGTCTTGGCCATCGGCGCCGACTGGGCCAACTCGGCGCGGGGCTTTATGTTCGCCATCGGCTGCATTCAGTCGCAGTCATGCCACACCAACAAATGCCCGACCGGTGTCGCCACCCAAGACCCGCTGCGCCAGCGCGCGCTGGTGGTGCCGGACAAGGCCCAGCGCGTGTTCAACTTCCACCGCAACACACTCAAGGCGCTGGCAGAAATGCTTGCCGCTGCTGGCCTGGATCATCCGTCACAACTGTCGGCCAAGCACTTGGTACGCCGGATGTCGGCGACCGAGATCAAGCTGTTCTCGCAGCTGCATGTGTTCCTCAAGCCCGGCGAATTGCTCACGGGTGAAGTGAACGGCGAGTTCTATTCGCGCATGTGGCAGATGGCGCGGGCGGACAGTTTCGAGCCCCAAGAAGTCAATGCTGCTTAAGGAGCCGCACCGTGTTGAAAGTCATCGCCGAAGATTTCATCAAACCCGAACACGTGGAAACAGTGCGTGCGTGGTACGCCGAACTGGTGGAAAAAACCCGCGAGGAACCGCTGTGCATCGCCTACGATCTGTTCGTTGATCAAAAAGACCCCGGGCACTTTATCTTTGTCGAGTTATGGCCTGACCAAGCCGCGCTCGACATCCATTGCCAGACCGAACACTTCACCCGCCTGGTGCCGCAGATCAACGCGTATCAAGCCAAGCCGTGCCGAGTGCTGCTGATGGATGCGTTCTGAGCCAACCACCTGACCCCCGCTGAACCGGACCACCGACGGCATCGTTGAAACAAGGAGATTCACATGCCGTTGCTGGACTTCACTGCCATTGCCGCACAACTGCCCGACACCTGGAAATCCACGCGCCTGGGCCAAGTCGGCCCGGCGCATATCAAGGTGTTGCGCATGGATGCGCAGGCCTATGAGGAAGAGACCCACGATTACAACGAAGGGCTGCTGGTGATCAGCGGCCATCTTCTGTTGAGCATCGCCGATCAAGCGATTCGCGTGGAGGCCGGCCAGATGTACGTCGTAGAAGCCGGCATTGCCCATAGGGTCCTCGCCGGTAGCCAAGGCACCCTGGTGATCATTGATGTCTAGAGACATTCAGTAATACCCAACCTTTGCAATTGCTTACAAATACCGCCAACCTGCCCGCCCGACGTGCGGCGCATGACGTTGCCCGCGTTCACCTGTCCTTATTAAACCTATTGTTCAAGAGCCCGTAGCCATGCCTAACGGACGCGACCCGCGCATCGATTTCTTTCGGGGCCTGGCGTTGATCTTCATTTTCTGGGATCACGTCCCCCACAACCCTCTCGGCCAGATCACCCTGCGCAACATCGGCTTCAGCGATGCGGCCGAAGTGTTTGTATTCCTCGCCGGTTTTGCCGCCGTGCTCGCCTACGGCAAGATCATGCAGCGCGACGGTTACTGGACGGCCTGCCTGAAAATCCTGCGCCGCGCGTGGGTGTTGTACGTGGTGCATATCTTTTTATTGGCGCTGCTGATGGGCATCGTGTTCTTCGCCAACAGCCATGTGGAAACCCGGGACCTGGTCTCGGAGATGGGCCTGACGCACTTCGTCACCCACCCGCAACAGGCCCTCACCGATGAACTGCTGCTGCGCTTCAAGCCCAACCTGATGGACCCGTTGCCGTTGTACATCGTGCTGCTGGCCGGCCTGGCGCTGGTGCTGCCGATGCTGGTGCGCATGCCGTCGGTGGTGGTGGCGGTATCACTCACCATCTACCTGCTGGCACCCTGGATGGGCTGGAACCTGCGGGCGATCGCCGACGGCGTGTGGTACTTCAACCCGGTCACCTGGCAGGCGCTGTTTGTGCTCGGCGGCGCGGCAGCGATACACAGCCAACGGCCCAAACCCTTGGAAACGCGGCCCCTGTTGCGCCAGCCTTTGTTTGTGAGCGCAGCGCTCTACGTGCTGCTCGCCGGGGTACTCACCCTGTCGTGGCGCTGGCCCGAAGTGCACGATGCGTGGATGCCATCGCGCTTGAGCGACCTGCTCTACCCCATCAGCAAGACCGACCTGTCACCGGTGCGCCTGGTGCACTTCCTCGCACTGGCCTACGTCACCGCCAAGCTGTTGCCGGGTGCTGCATGGACGCAGAACCGCGTGGCCGCTGAAGTCTGCCGCATGGGGCGTTACTCCCTGGAAGTGTTCTGCCTGGGGGTGGTGCTTGCGCCACTGGCGGACATGATCAATGCCATGGCCAACGATGCCGTGGCCATGCAACTGACCACAGCCATCATCGGCGCACTGCTGATGGCGGGGCTGGCGGTGTGGCTGGAGTTCATCAAGCGCCTCGATCAGCGCAAAGTCGCGCTACATAGCTAGCGCCTGACCACCCTGGCTGGGTGCTTCCATTTGCCTTTCCACTTACCCCGTGAAAGGACATGGCCCATGCCTACCCACCTACTGCTCAATGGATTGTCGGGCAACCTGCAATCCAGTGAATCCTGGGCGCGTCAGCAAGCCCTGGAGATGATCCGCACCAACCTGGCGCGGACGATGAGCAGCCTGACCCTGCCACAGCAGCGCGATTACGTCAGGCTGCAACGCGAAGCCCACCTCGCCCTCAAGGCGGTGGATGCGCAAAACAACACCTTCCTTCAGGCGTTCGAGACCGAGGGGGTGGGCCAGTTGCGCGACAAACTCGGTGGTCTCGACCCGCAAGCCATCTACCTGCACACCCGCTATCTGGAAGAGCAACAACCGCCACTGCCGTGGGAACCCAGGGCCAGCAAGCTCAGGCTTGGCGCCTCGTTGCGACGGTTTCGCCGGGCCTACGATGAGTGGAAATACCGCGCCCACATTTCCACCCTGTCGCTGTGGGAAGCCGCGTGCCTGAACTTCGATTTCGCCACCCAGCAGCCGCAGGCCTCGGGGCATACCTTCGTGCATGCGTCCTACCTCAGCGGCGCTGAACAGTCGAAGCTGACGGTCAGCGAATTTATCCAGATAGCCCGCGACCTCGACCTCGGCGGCCAACTGCACACCCGCCTGCAGGGTGCCCTCGGCGAAGGCAGCACACTGCAGAAGCTGCTGCACGCCAGCACCCAGGCGTGCCTGCGTTTCGAAGCCTTGGAGGCCTACCGCAACCGCGCCGTCACCGGCGTGACCCGTGCGCACTATGACAGCCTGGTCGGCGCCATCGACGGCAACGGCCCGGCGCTGGCGTTCGAGACGCTGGGCATGAGTACCGGCATCACCCTACTGCCTGCCGTGCCCTTCGTGCCCTCCGGGGAAACGGTCCCGGTGCCGCTGCTGGTGATCCGGGTGGGCAGTCGCGAGGTGTTGTCATATTTTCCGTTTCGCCCGGGCGGGGCCTTTCGCCTGCATACCGACAGCCGGCAAGCAGCGGCCGACTTTCTCAAGCAACTCAAGGACAGCCACGCCAACGGCGACCTCGGCTGGTTCGCCCGGCAATTGCCGATGACCCAGATGCACGGTTTCAAGCAGTTGCTCAAGGACGCACCACGCCCGGTAGGCCTGAGCCCTGCCGCAGGGTTCCTGTACGACACCTTCCACCGCCTGTTCCCGCAACGCACCCTCGACAACCTGCGCTTCACCCCCGACCCCAAGCACGGCCGAGCGGAAACCCTGGTACAAGCCTGCACCTACCGCGAAGTGCAGCGATATCAGGCCAACCTTGCCACCCTGGCCACACGCCGCTCGGAACGTGACCTGCAAGCCGTCATCGACGGCGCCGCAGCGATTGGCCAGGAAATCCTGGAATTTCTGCTCACCCCCATGCCCGGCGGCGTGACCGGCCTGAACCGCGTGATGCAGGCCGCGATGTTTGGCAGCCTCGCCTACAGCGTGATCGTGGGCATCAACCAGGCCGCCCGGGGCGAGGCCAACGAGTTCGCCGCAGCCCTGGCGGACAGTGTCGACCTGGCCGTCAACAGTTTGCTGATCACCACCGCCGGCCGCGTGCATCGCCTGCGCATCGAACACTTACTGCACCGACTGGGCAACCCGCGAAAAATGCCCAAGGCCGATGGCACTCATTGGCTGTGGAAACCGGATATCGGCCCCTACGCGATCCTCGACCAGCACCTGCTCGACGGCCAGATCGCCAACCCCCAGGGCGTGTTCAAGGTCGACAGCCGCCAATACGCCTGGCTGCAACAGAACGGCCAGCGCTGCGTGGTAGAGGTCAGCTACGACACCAAGCTGATGCGTTTTGTGCTCAAGCTGGAAAACGGCAGCCCGCTCACGCCACCGATCCTGTTCGATCCGGCGATCCAGGCCTGGACCCTCGACCTGCACAACGCCCACACCCTCTCCGATATTCAACTGGCCGAACGCATGCTGCCCAATGGCTCCTCCGCCGTACCGCGCGTCGATATGGAAATGATGCTGCGCAGCACCGCCACCGAGCGCGCCATCCTGGACCTGGTGTGGAGCGGCCAGGCGGCGCCGGTCACCTTGATCGAAGGCGTGCGCCGCCTGCAGGCCGACCAGGTGATCGAACAGTTGATCAAGGACTTTCACCGTCGCGGCCACATGCCGCCCCATGCCGACGGCTCGGTGCTCTGCCTGCTGACCCAGGTACCTGCCTGGCCGACTGACGTGCGGATCAACGTGCATAACCAGCACGGCAGACTGATCGAAAGCTATGCCGCCGCCGACAATGGCCTTACCCACCGCATCGAACTGATGCGCCGCGATGACGGTACCTACAGTCGCCTGACGGACCCTGCTTCCAGCGTGCCGGCCCAGGAGCAACTGTTCGAGTTGATCCTCGAAGCACAACCTGCCAGCTCGCTGCTCGGCAGGGAAGGCAGCCCGCACCTCACGACCGCCCAGCGTATTGCGCGGATCCGCCTGCAGATCAGCGAGCTGGCACGGACGCGACGCCTGGCCCTGTTCAGCGCCATGACCCGCTACCACGGCTACACCCGCGCCGAGCTGGCGGTGGATGACCGCACCCGCGACCTGCTGCCGATGCAGGTCGCTCCGCCGCTAGTGAGCGTGACCCCAGTGTTGAAGAACCTGCGCGAACGCTTCCCGCCGCTGACACCCGCCAACGTGCAACAACTGCTGCTGCGCACGCCCTTGGACAGCCACGAGCAAACCGCTTTCCTGCGCAACGGCAGCCTGCCGGACGCAGTGCGCGACAACCTCGAACACCATCGTACCGCGTTACGCATCGACGCCGTGATCGACGGCCTCTACCACCCCAGGGCCTTCAGCCCCGACACCGACCTGTGGGCCAGGGAGTTCACTGCCAGCCTGCTGCTCAATACCTTCGAGCGCCACTTCGTGGTCACCGACATGAGCAGCGGCATGGCACGCGATCGCTACGTACCCAGCGGACCGGACGACACCACCGTGGAGCTGCTGCATTACGGCGGGGGCCGCTATGAGGCCTACGACATGCGCAACGCCGGGCCGATTCCGGTATCGCCGGACGTCGACAGTTTCTACCTGGCCGTGGGGTCGGTGCTGCAACCGGACGAACGCCTGCAATTGGGCATGACCAGCGCCAGTGACGCCAAAGGCCTGCGCAAGACCCTCGGCGACCTGATGAGTGCCCGCCGCAGCCCCGAAGGCCAAGTGAGCCTGTTGGATCAATCCCTGGGCCAATACGAACAGAGCGTGATCCTGCCCCATGATCTCAAGCCCGACGCCCAAGGCATCTATGAATGGGAAGGCCAGCAGTTACTGCCGCTGTATGGCTCGCTTTACCCGATCACCTTCGACCAGCGCCTGCGCCTGTGGCGGCTCAAACACCCGGAAAAAGTCGGCGTCGACACCCCGCGCCTGGCCCACAACCATCGCGGCGCGTGGCGCCTGGCCAGTGAAAACCCCATGGCCTGGGACGATCACCGGCTGTTCTATCGCCTGGGTCCGGAGAACTTTAACGTCGACCAACCGACCGCCACGCACATCCTGCGCATCACCGACACCCCCGCCAGCGCCTTGCGTGATGTGCACAGCAACAGCCTGCCCCCGCCACCGCTGCTGCTCGACACCAGCAAGCGCTTTCGCATCGAGCGGGAGATCCTGCAGTTCATCAAGGCCATGACGGTGTATTCCGCCACGCGCAACGCACGACCGTCCCTGCAATTGCTGTTGATGAGCAATATGCCCAACTGGCCGGACAGCCACGCGCTGGAGATCGTTGGCAGCGACGGACGTGCCAGCCGCTACCCGAGCCGCAGTTCGGCCGACGCCGCCATCATCCGCCTGAGCGAAGAGGAAAGCCGTGGCCTGGAACCGCTGAAAAACATTGCCTTGAACGACACCGTCTGCCGCGCGCTGCTGGGTGAACTGCCTGCCACCCAGCAAGAGCGGCTGTTCAAACTCTCGAAGAAAATCGCCGAGCATGCCTGGCGTGAACGCGCCCAGTTGTTCGACATTCTCTATACCCAGACTGAACGCGGTAACACGGCGTTGGAGCGTCGCCTGCAACGGCATTTTCCGGCGTTGCCCCTCAGCGCGATCACCGCCCTGCTCGATCATTCAAGCCCCGGAGAACTCAAGCGCTTGCACGAGGACGATCAAGTCAGCCTGCGCGTCGCCGAACAGGCGCGGCTCACCGCCAACGATGCGCGTCTGAACCGCGCCTACGAGGGCCTATACCTGGAAACCCCGGCCAACCCCGACAGCGAAAAAATCATCCTGCACCTGCTCAAGGACCTGCCGCACTGGCCCATCAACCTGCGTGTGGACATCCGCGATGCCAGCCTGGGCGGCAACCTGCTGCACAGTGCCGGCCAGCCCAGCGGCATCGACCGCCGCAGCCTGGTCAAGATCGACGGCGGCTACCAGGCCTACGACCGCGATGGCACGTTACTCAATGAACCAGCCGACAGCACCAGCAGCCTGCTGGGTGCCGTGAACCTGGTGCTGACCGATGGCGAGCGCAGCGCCCTGGGCCTGGATGGCAGCGACGACCTGGCACCGCTGCGGCACGCCATCGCCGACCTGGCCCTGGGCCAACGGGTCGCGATCAAGAACCTGCTCGGTGTGCCTCATATACCGTTTTGGTTGCAGCCGCCGATGTCGGTCAACAGCTCGTTCCAGGCTTACCCGTTTTCCCTGCGCAACGTCTGGCCGTTCGGTGGTCACCAGCCGGTGGACCTGGTCAAGAAAGTCCAGGAGATCTACACCAGTTTCAGCGACGCCAAGGCCCGCGACCTGATCGACGCCCTGGGCCTCAGCGAGCCGGCGGCCCTGCTCGAACTGGAGCGGCGCAAGGCCGAGTACCAGTCGTTGAAATACGCCCTGGGTCGCTGGGTCGAGACGCCGCAGCCCGTGGACGATCCCGCCACCGACCCGGTGGGCTGGAACTACGGCGTACGGCGTAACCTGTCCGAACAAATCCTCAAGGCCTGGCGCCAGGAAACCCACCTGGCCTATGACAGTGACACCGGGCTGTTCGACACGCACCACCTGAAGCTGCGCCTGGGCGGCAACAACCTGCCCGACCCGGACTTTATCCTCGGCACCCGCGCCTTCGAACACATTGAATCCCTGCGGATCGACGGTGATGAATTCCCCGCCACCGGGGACGCGTTTCTCAGCAAATTCGCCGGTCTCACGCACCTTAGAATCGACTGCATGCTCGACGCATTGCCCCCCAGCATCAGCCAGATGAAGCAGTTGAAAAACCTCGACTTGACCGACAACGCGATTGTGCTCAACGAGCCCTCTCGCCTCGGACTGGCGGGGTTGACCCGGCTGGACGGCCTCTATCTGGACGGCAACCCCCTGGGCCTGACACCTGACGTTTCACGCATGCCGCACCTGAGGGTGCTGTCGCTGCGCCAGACCAACATCGACCAGTGGCCCATCGGCGCCGAGACCCGCAGCAGCCTGCGCAGCCTGTTGCTGCAGGAAAACCGCCTGACCACGATTCCCGACGCGGTGTACACCGACGTGCGCATGGGCCCCACCAACCGCAACACGATCCTGCATGACAACCCGCTGAGCGACGACACCCTGGCCAGGATTCGCGCCTATCGCGAGCGCACCGGTATCGTGCTGGGCGGAGCACTGCCAGGCATTACGCACCAGCCGGCGTTGCATACCGATGTCACGCACTGGATGGCCGGCGTGCCGATGCAACAACAGACTCAGCGTCAGACCCTGTGGCAGCAACTGCAACGCAGCGAAGGCGCCAGCCCCGACGATGCCTTCAGGGTGCTGCGCGACCTGACCCAGTCCTGGGCCTATCGACGCAACGCCGCCACCCGACAAGCGTTGACCGCCCGAGTCTGGGTGCTGCTCGAGGCGATGGGCGAGTCCACACAACTGCGCGAGCGGGTATTTCTCAACACCTATGTCGCCGGGACCTGCGGCGACGGCGCGATCCTGGCGTTTATCAATATGGAGATCGAGCACAAAGTGCACAGGGCCCGCAGCCAGGCCGGAAGCAACCAGGCCGACCGCGAATTGCTCGCCCTGGCGAAAAGCCTGTTTTATCTGCGGGAGGTGGATCGGCTGGCCGAGGAGCGCATCGAGCGCCTGCACCAGGAAGGCATTGAACCTGACGAAGCCGAAGTGACGCTTCACTACCGCACGCAATTGCGCACGGACTTCAATTTGCCGATCGGCGCCGAACAGATGCTCTACAGCGCGGAACAGTGGGTGACCGAGCAGGACATCACCGACGCCCGCACCCAGTTGCAGGCCCTGGGCCGTACCCAGGCGCAGCAAAATGCCTTACTGATGGAAGAATTCTGGATCGAGTACCTGACCCAGAGCTATCCGGAACCGTTCTCGGTGATCGAAAACGTGATCCGCCAGCAGCTCAACAACCTGAACCAGGAAGTGGCGGACCGGCGTTCGGACGAATACCTGGAGCGCCGCCAATCCCTGGTCGAACTGGAGATTGCCGAACGTAACCGCCTGGTGCGCCAGTTGACCGAGGAGGCACAACTGGCGCAACAGGCGCACTGAGCACTACGCTGGACGCGTGGCGCGCTGGGCAGCGTTCAAGGGTTGCAGCTTGAACACGTAAAACAACACGGTCAGCAGCACCAGGAAGGCCGGCCCCACATACAGCGCCACGCGGGTATCCGGGAAGTAGGCCATCAGGCCGACGACCAGTACCAGGAAGGCCAGGGCCAGGTACGAACTCACCGGGTACAGCCACATGCGGTACTTGAGCCCTGCCTGCTCGGCCGGGCTCAGGCTCTTACGGAACTTGAGCTGGGCCAGCAGGATCATCAGCCAGGTCCAGATCGCGCCAAAGGTGGCGATGGAAGTCACCCAGACAAACACCTGGTCTGGCACCAGATAGTTCAGCAGCACGCCCAGCAACAACGCGAAGATCGACAACAGCAGCGCCTTGCGCGGTACGCCATTACTCGAGGTGGTGCCGAAGGTGGCCGGTGCCTGGCCGTTCTGCGCCAGGCTGTAGAGCATGCGCCCGGTGCTGAAGATGCCGCCATTGCAGGAGGACAGCGCGGCGGTGATCACCACGAAGTTGATGATGCCCGCAGCAGTCTTGATCCCAAGGCGCTCGAACGTCATCACGAACGGGCTGCCCTGGGTGCCGATTTCATTCCACGGGTAGATCGACAGAATCACGAACAACGCGCCGACGTAGAACAGCAGGATGCGCCAGAACACCGAGCCGATGGCACTGGGGATGGTCTTCTGTGGGTTCTTCGCTTCACCGGCGGTGAGGCCGATCATCTCGACGCCCAGGTAGGCGAACATCACCATTTGCAGCGACATCAAAACGCCTTGCACCCCGTTGGGCATGAAGCCGCCGTGGGTCCACAGGTTGGAAATGCCCAGCGCCACGCCATCGTTGCCAAAGCCAAACGCGATGATGCCGACGCCGCCGATGACCATGGCAATGATCGTGACGATCTTGATCAGCGCGAACCAGAACTCGAATTCACCGAACGCCTTCACGGCGATCAAGTTGATCGTGCCCATACTGATCAAGGCGGCCAGGGCCCAGATCCAGCGAGGCGTGTCGGGGAACCACACGCCCATATACACGGCAACGGCGGTGATCTCCGCAACGCAGGTCACCAGCCACAGGAACCAGTAGTTCCAACCGGTGAGAAAGCCCGCCAGCGGGCCGAGATAGTCTTGCGCGTAACGGCTGAACGAACCGGCGACGGGGTTGTGCACGGCCATCTCGCCGAGGGCGCGCATGATCACCAGGATCGCCAGGCCGCCGATGATGTACGACAGCATGATCGCCGGGCCGGCCATTTCAATGGCCTTGGCCGAGCCGAGGAACAGGCCGACACCGATGCAGGCACCGAGGGCCATCAGGCGAATGTGCCGTTCACCGAGTTCGCGTTTGAGCGGGCCGCCTTGAGCGGTCTCGCCGTGGGGCAGTGGGTTGCCGACGGGCATAGGGGTACAACCTCATTTTGTTATTGGAATGCCCGCCATCGAGCAATGTCGGCGGGGCGTGCAGTATAAAAAGCCGGAGTCAGGGTCATTCACTATAAATAAGGCTCTATTTAGTTAAAGAACCCGCAATAACGTGATTTTACAGGAGCATCTTACCTGCCTGGGGCGACCAAAGGTCACACTACCCTTGCTGAAAATCTCCTACAAACAAAACAGATTTCCCTCACACACAGCCCCCAGCGACTAAGCTTCAGGCAAGTCCGATCAATCTGCGTGTTCAGGATCAATCGACTATGGGCGCACTGTGGCAAACCGACTCGACCAAGGCTGCGAAAGTACAAGGCAGTTCGGACCCAGCGCCGTCACCCGAAAATAAACCCAGGCCCCGATACGGCCGCCGCCTGTTCTGGCTGATCGTGATAATGGCTTTGGTCGCCTTGGGTTTTGCCACCGCCAAGGAGATGCGGACCTCGCGCTTGCAGGCTCAGGAACTCAGCCGCCTGGCCCGCAACCTGACCTATCAGGTCAAGCCCGGCCCCAGCGATGCCATTGTCTATCCCGGTGCCGGCCCGTTCGACCGGCGCCTGGGCTACAGCGACCTCGATACCTTCCTGCCGCGCCTGCTCAAGCGCGGTTATGTGATCGAGGCCCAGGCGCATTTTTCCAAGGCGTTGATGGACTACAGCGCCAAGGGCCTGTTTGTGCCGTATGTGGAAAAAATCCAGGCCGGGCTGTCGATCACCGATTGCCGCGCCGTGCCGCTGTACCAGTACAACTATCCACAACAACTCTATGCCAGTTTCGCGGCCATCCCGCCCCTGGTGACCCAGAGTTTGCTGTTCATCGAAAACCGCGAGCTGCTCGACCCCGCCCAACCCCAGGCCAACCCTGCCGTGGACTGGCCGCGTTTCGCCAAGGCCGCCTGGTCGCAGGTTGCCAAGCTGCTGCACCTGCCCGGCCAGAGCGCCGGCGGCAGCACCCTCGCCACCCAACTGGAGAAATACCGCCACTCGCCGGACGGCCTGACGTTGTCGGGTGGCGAGAAACTGCGGCAGATGTTTTCCGCCGCCGTACGCGCTTACCACACCGGGCCCGACACCCTAACGGCGCGGCAGAACATCCTGCGCGACTACCTCAACAGCGTGCCGCTGTCAGCGGTGCCCGGCCATGGCGAAGTGCACGGCATGGCTGAGGGGCTGCGGGTGTGGTATGGCGCCGACTTCAACCGGGTCAACCAGGCGCTGCTCGGTCCGGTGAGTGCCGAGCAAGGCTTGGCGCTGCGCGAAGTGCTGTCACTGATCATTGCCCAGCGACGCCCGTCCCATTACCTGACCAAGGGTCGCGATGAACTGGTGCAACTTACCGACAGCCACCTGCGCCTGCTGGCCCAGAACGGCGTGATCGAACCGGCGCTGCTCAAGGCGGCACTGGCAAGCAAGGTCACCTACCGCGACTGGGTACAACAACCCACGGTGCAACCGATCGAAACCAACAAGGGCATCAGCGTGGCGCGCAGCCGCCTCGCCGCCCTGCTCGACCGGCCGCTGTACGACCTGGACCGCCTGGACCTCTCGGCCACCAGCACCCTGCAAGCGCAACTGCAGGGCCAGGTCAGCGACTACCTCAAGCACCTCGCCGACCCCGAGTACGCACGCCAGATCGGCCTGCTCGGCGAGCGCTTGCTGACCCCCACCAGCACCGCCCAGGTACGCTACAGCTTCACCTTGTTCGAACTGACTCCGGACGGCTCGCGGGTGCGCGTGCAAACCGACAACACCGACCAACCCTTCGACATCAATGAAGGCAGCAAGCTGGAACTGGGCTCCACCGCCAAGCTGCGGGTGCTCACCACCTACCTGCAAATCATCAGCGAGCTGCACGCCAAATACGCCGCCCAGACCCCGGCCGAGCTGAAAAAAGCCAGCGTGGATGAACAGGACCGTCTGAGCCGCTGGGCCGTCGACTACCTGATCCAGGCGCCGGACAAATCCCTCGCCAAGATGCTCGACGCCGCCCTCGACCGCACCTACTCGGCCAGCCCCGGCGAGCGTTTCTTCACCGGCGGCGGCCTGCACACCTTCCATAACTTCCGCAGCCAGGACAACGGCCGCAGCCCGACCCTGCGCGATGCGTTGCGCGAGTCGATCAACCTGCCATTCATTCGCCTGATGCGCGATGTGGTGCGCTACGTCACCTACTCCGGCGAGAACAACAGCGCCGAGCTGCTCAAGGACGACAAGGACCCGCGCCGCCAGGAATACCTCGCCGGTTTCGCCGACCGCGAAGGCACCACCTTCCTGCTCAAGTTCTGGAAGAAGTACCAGAAGAAAGACACCCAGGCGCGCCTCGACACCTTCCTCGACAGCCTGCACCCTACGCCGATCCGCCTGGCCGCCGTGCATCGCTACCTACTGCCCAACGCCAGCGAGGAGAGCTTCAACCTGTTCGTGCGCTCACATATGACGGGCGTCCAGAGCCCGATCAAACTCACCGACGAACGCCTGGAAAAACTCTACAAAGACTACGGCCCCGGCGCCTACGACCTGCCCGACCAAGGCTATATCGCCAAGGTCCATCCGCTGGACCTGTGGTTGTTGGGCTACCTGCTCAACCATCCCGACGCGACCTTCACCGACGCCGTCAAGGCCAGCCAGTTCGAACGCCAGGAGGTCTACAGTTGGCTGTTCAAGAGTCGCCACCAAAGCGCGCGGGACAGCCGTATCCGCACCATGCTGGAGATCGAGGCGTTCCTGGAGATTCATCAGCGCTGGAAAGCCGTGGGGTATCCCTTCGACCACCTGGTGCCGTCGCTGGCAACCGCCATCGGCAGCTCCGGCGACCGCCCGGCGGCGTTGGCGGAACTGATGGGCATCATCCTCAATGACGGCGTACGCCCCAAAGTACTACGCATCGACACGCTGCACTTCGCCGCCGGGACACCGTACGAAACCCAAGTGGTCAACGACCCGGCACCCGGCAAGCAGGTGATCCCGGTGGAAGTGGCCAGGGCGTTGCGCGGAGCCTTGTCCCAGGTGGTGGACGCCGGCACCGCCAAACGCGTCGCCGGCAGTTTCAAGCTCGCCGACGGCACGCCGCTGGCCATGGGCGGCAAGACCGGCACCGGCGACAACCGTATCGAGGCGATTGGTGCCGGAGGACGCATCCTCAGTTCCAAATCCATCAACCGCACCGCGACCTTTGTGTTTTACCTGGGCGAGCACCACTTCGGCACACTGACTGCGTTTGTGCCCGGCCAGTCCGCCGAGCACTTCACCTTCACTTCGGCGTTGCCGGTGCAGGTACTCAAGGGCATGGCGCCGATCCTGATGCCGTATCTGCAGCCGGGGAGCCAGACCCTGTGTGCACCACTGGCTTCAGTCAACACTGAAAAACAGGCGGCGCGACTCCACTAGTCCTCTCACGACGTGATAGCCATTGACTGTCGTACCACCCGCAGAACTATCACTGCGGCCTACCCCGCAGGTCCTGACGTTCCGACGAACCCTGCTGCCTTGGTTGATATCGCCTGCCGGTGCAACGCGCCTAGAGTCATCCTGCATTCATATCAAGTAAGGGATTGTTTAAATGGACATCAGAGTCAACCACCGGCACATGAGCCGTGAGCAAAAAGACGCCTTCGTCGACGCAATACTGCTGCTGAAAAACGACGTGGACAGCGTCCTGCGCCCAGGCCGGCAACGGCGCTATGACGACTTCGTCCAAGTACACAAAAATGCCATGGGCGGTGACGAACAGTTTTCCCCGATGCCCCACCGCAGCCCGTTGTTTTTCCCCTGGCACCGGGTATTTCTGCGCCAGTTCGAACGCGCCTTGCAGTCCGCCGCCAACAACCCAGCAATCACGCTGCCATTCTGGGACTGGTCAATGGCCGGCCCCAATGATCCGTTCACCGCAAACTTCATGGGTGGCAATGGAGATAGCGGGCAAAACAACCGCGTCACCACAGGCCCTTTTACGCTACAACGAGGGAGGTTCGAGGTGCGAATCTGGGACCTTGACCTCGGTGATCCGGGGCTGCGACGTGACTTCGGCGCAGAGGCAGGTGCGCACCTGCCCGACGCCAACCTGATTGCCACGGCAATGAACAAGGTGCCTTATTCGCCTGGGCCAGACAGTTGGGTCAACTTTGCCGAAGGCATGCTGCATGACCCGGTACATCGTTGGATCGGTGGGAACATGTGGTTCCCGACCTCGCCCAACGATCCGATATTTTTCCTGCACCACTGCCACCTGGATTTGTTGTGGGAACGCTGGCAGCGTCAGCATCCCACCACGGCCCCTTATATGCCGGCCGCAGAGCAACCGGGGTTCGACCTCGACGCCACACTCGTCTTCAACGCCCCAGGCAACCTTGCGCCTTGGGAAGGTAACTGGACCGTCAGGGATTGCCTGACCACCGAACCGCTCGACTACACCTATGGCCTGTTCAGCGCCACGATAAACACCTGCGTGCCGCTGCCGACGACCTGTTCACCTACTCAGGAAGAGGCCACCACCTCATAACTAAGTAACCCCAGGGGCGAAGTTCGCACCTTAGGCTGATGGCCTTGTTTTCAAATCAAGGTCATTCGCCATGCAGCCGTCCCAACCGTCCACAGGCGCTCACTACTCGCTGATCAAACAAAAAATACCGCCCTGGCTACTGAACACCTCCGTGAGCAGGGCCGAGGCGTTACGTGCCACGCCACTGGCTATCGCACCCTGGCATGCCAACGCGACCACCGGCCTGCGCCAGGCCAACGCCCGTGCCTGGACCACTCAGAACGACGTTGATGCCCGCCTGCATGCCATCCAGGATGTGTACGGTTTTGCCGCGCCGCTGCTGAGTCAAGCGCTGACGGAACGGTATGGTCTGCACGACAGTGTCAAGGACACTTACCTGTACCTGCACACCGCCACGGGCACTGTGCTCAAGGGCAGCACCAGCCGCACGGTGTCACTGTTGGACGCCGCGTTGCACAACTTTGCCCGCAGCGAAACCTTCAGCGACAGCTCTTGCTACATCAGCCGCCCCAACGCCCGTGGCCACTTCGACATCAAGCCGCTCACGTCGCGCATCAGCATCGAGCAGTTCGTGCGCCTGTGCCGTGAGCTGGACCTTGGCGCCCGTTACCAGAGGCACCTGCAAACCCACCTGATGGGGCCGGACCTGCAACCTGCCGTCATCGCCAGCCAAAAGGCCGCCCTCGACGCGGCAGCGCACATGGCCCTGGCCCGGCAGGACATCAGCGCGGCCAGCTTCCACCAAGTGCAACGCACCCTGCGCGGCGAACGCGGGGTGATGCAGTTTTATGCGCTGCGGATGCACGACACCGTACTGACCGGGCCACTGTTGATTGCAGCGGACTTGGACAAGGCCCGCGCCAACGTACCCATCACCGTCTACCTGCCCCACGATTCACAGGCACCGCTCAAGGACTACCCGAGTATCCCGGCGTTCATGGACGCGCTGAATGCCCGCCTCAAAAGCACCGATTACCGCCGCGACTTCAGCCAGTTCGTCGACCAGCAACAGCGCGGGCATTTCTTCTCCGCGCTGCAACAGGGCCGACGCGTGACCTACGGCACGCACCGCATCGAGCGCGACCTATGGCCCTGGCGCTACCAGCAGGCCCTCGACAAGATCTTCAATGACGCCCGCGAGCGGGCGGTGTCCACCGCCGACAGCGACAGCCGCGCGCGCTGGGCCTGGTGGGACAACGTCAGCAAAATCCTCGACGAACTGCTCAACGTCGTGTTGCTGGTGGTCACGCCCTTCGTGCCCTTCCTCGGCGAGCTGATGCTGGCCTACACCGCCTACCAGTTGCTGGATGAAGTGGTCGAAGGCGTGGTCGATCTTGCCGAGGGTCAAGCACTGGAAGCCACCGCGCACCTGGTGGGCGTGGTCAGCGATGTGGTGCAACTGGGCGCTCTCGGCGTCGCCGGCAAGCTGGTGCCATCGGCCTTTATCGACCAGCTCAAGCCGGTCAAGGTCAACGGCCATACCCGCCTGTGGAACCCGGACCTGCGCCCCTACGCCTTGCAGGATGAACCCGCGCCTGGCGCCCGCGATGCCTTGGGCCTGCACCAGCAGCAAACCCGTCTGACCCTGGCCGGCATGCACTACGCGGTGCAACGGGATGCCAACGACACCTTTCGCATCCAGCACCCCACCCGCCCCGAAGCCTACGCGCCGCGACTGGACCACAACGGCGACGGCGCCTGGCGCCATGAGGGGGAAGACCCGCGCAGTTGGGACGACGCCACGCTGCTGCGGCGCCTGGGACACTCGCTGGATCACTTCAGCGACGCCCAACTGGAACAGGCCCGCGTCATCAGCGCCACCGAATCCGGCACCTTGCGCGCCGTGCATGCGGATAACAATGCCCCACCGCCGCTGCTGATGGACAGCCTCAAGCGCCTGCGCCTCAACGACGAGGCACAGCGCCTACCCGATCACCTGCGGGCCGGCAAAGCAGTGGATCAGGACACTTACTGGAGCCCGCACATGGCCACCGAATTGCCGGGCTGGCCGGCGGACCAGGCCATCGATGTGTACGAAGACGCCAGCCTCAGCGGCAGCCACCAGCGCTACGGCGCCAGCGATGCGCGCCAAGCCCTGGCTATCAGCCGCATGGCCTTGAACGAAGGCAAGCTCGCCGAGCGCCTGGTGGACAGCCTCGATGAGCGCCATTTACACGCGCTGCTGCCCACCGTGCCCGCTGCGCGTACCGAGCGCATCCAGGCCTTGCGTGAACACCTCGCCGATCAACTTGCGGCTCGCCACCGCGCGGTGTTCGACTACCTCTACGGCCACGACGATCTGCTCAACAGCGCCGACGGTGTGCAGGTTCGCAGCGTCGCACCGGACCTGCCGGCGAGCGCGGTGACGACGCTGCTGGCCGAGGCACGGCCCGCTGAACGGGCCACCCTGCGCGACGAAAACCGCGTGCCGCTGCGCCTCGCCCAGCAGGCCCGAGAGCTGGCCGAAGATGCTCGCCAAGCCCGTGCCCAGGAGGGGTTGCACCTGCCACAGCTGTTTCACATCGACAGCGAACGCCTGATCATCAATACCCTGAAATGGCACACCGACGCCTTCGGCGACCTGCGCCTGGAAGTGCGCGAACACAGCCGCAGCGGCCACCTGCGTTGCTCGGCCGGGCCGGAAGAGGCCGCCACCGTACAGGTGCTGGTGCGGGATGAAAACGCCCGCTACCGCCTTGCATCGAACGCCGCCACAGACTTCTACAGTGCGGTGTTGCAGGCTTTACCCGCCGCACAGCGCGAGCGTTTCAGCGATGGCGACGGCTTACGCCGCTGGGTCATCGAGCGAACGCAGACCCAGGAGGCACGTCGCAATGTGCTGCTCGACCCAACGCCAGCGCGACGGGAAACCCAGCGGCTGGTGCAACGCCCGCGCTTCAAGTGGGTAAGCCGGCTGCTCAGCGGGTCGCCGCCTTCCGTGGAGCAACGGGTCCGAGCGCTGTACCCGAGGCTGCGGGGCGAGCGCCTGAACGCCAAGGTCCAGCAATTGGACACGGTTGAGGGCCGCCAGGCCCTGGCCATTCTGGAAACCGAAAAAAAGACCTTGATCGAAGACCTCGACACCTGGATTCAAGCCCCCACTCGCTGGCACGGCGGTAACCTGCGCGCGCGGGAAGACGAACGCCTGACTCGGACACGCTTGAAAACCGCCTTGTGCCAGGCGTGGGAAAACAGCGCCAGCGGTTATGTGGACTACTACGGTGTGCGCCACCCCGGCAGCCACCTGGACCTGGAAGGTTGGCCCTTGGGCAGCCATCTGCACGCCAATACGGCGCCCCGTTCGCCTTTTCCCTTCGTCACCAGCCTGAGCCTCGTCGACAGCAACTTCGGCGACGAACAGGCCGCGTTTCTCGACCTGTTTCCCAACCTGGTCGCCCTGGAGTTGGCCGGCAACCACCTGACCCGCCTGCCCCACGCCATCAGCGCCATGCCGCACCTGAGCCTGCTCGGCTTGGGCAACAACCCGCTGCGCTGGAACCCCGCACGGCTGGCGCGATTGAGCAGCCTCACCCACCTGCGCGCCCTGGACCTGTCCCACAACCGGCGCCTGACCACCCCCCCGGACGTCGGCGCGATGCGTCACTTGCGCGAGTTGTACCTGGCCAACACTGGCATTCGCGAATGGCCCGAGGGCCTGTTCGAGCACACCCGCTCGTCGCACTTTCACCTTGACCTGCAAAACACCACCATCGACCACGTGCCGCAATTTCTGCCCTGGCAACCCGAGGCCGACCTCGTAGCGCGCACCCGCCTGGACCGCAACCGCCTTACCCTGGAGAACGAGGAACGCATGGTCAGCTACCGCCTCGCCTCTGGTCTCGACCCCTATCGCCACTACCCGCCCAGGGGGCTGCAAGACAGTGCTTTCTGGCTGCGTGGCCTGAGCGATGCAGCGCGCGCGCAGCGCCAGCAACAGTGGGACGAACTGGAGCAGGAACACAATTCCCAGGGCTTTTTTGAAGTGCTGCGCGGCTTGCAGCCACCGGACTATTTCGAAAACCTTGTCGACCAGGCTGACTACAACCGCAACCGCGCCGAACTGACCGCCAACGTATGGCGCATGCTCGACGCGATCCACGCCGACGAACCGCTGCGCCGACGCTTTTTCGTGATGGCCGGCCAACCCGGTAACTGTGCCGACGCCAGCGCGCAGATCTTCAACAACCTGGGCGTGCAGACGCTGCTGCATGAAACCTGGCTTGAGCAGCCCTTGCTCACCCCGCAGGCATTCACTCACCAGTTGGCCAATCTGGCTCGCCAAGTCTGCCGGCTGAACGCGGTGACTGCGCTGGCCGAGGATGAAGTCGCACGACGCATCGCCGCCCCCGAACTGGGCGGCCTAGGCCTGCGCCTGAGTACCGATGTGCTTGACGGCGTACCGGGTACGGTGGATGAGGTGCAGGTGCACGCGGCCTACCAGACCGGCCTCAAGCACTCATTGGACCTGCCTTGGCTCGCCAGTCACATGGTCTACCGCGAAACCGCCGACGTTGACGCCGCCATGCTCGAACGCGCCTACCACGAGGTACTGCGTGGCGAGCGCGGCGACGGGCTGGCCGACCGCATGCTGGAAGTGTCGTTCTGGGAAGACTATTTGCATGTCAATCACGCCGAGGCGCTGGCGAGCAACCTTGCGTACTTTCAGCAGCAGTCCGGGCTGGTGGACGATTTGCAGCAAGCCCAGCACGCCTGGGCCAAGGCCGAAGGCACCGCCAAACAGGCGCTGCGCCCGGCCGTGCAAGCCCTGGCCGATACACTGGGCCTGCCCCACAACCGCGTGTTTACCGAA
This sequence comes from Pseudomonas sp. B611, assembly GCF_055407965.1. Lineage (NCBI taxonomy): Bacteria > Pseudomonadati > Pseudomonadota > Gammaproteobacteria > Pseudomonadales > Pseudomonadaceae > Pseudomonas > Pseudomonas sp. B611. Next base: position 446,526 of record NZ_JBUZST010000001.1, on the reverse strand, counting down.
GAACCCATGAGCGACCTGACCTACAAGCGCTTGCAGGATGACCTGGCGGCACGCAAGCAGGCACTCGCCCGCCAGTTGACGCGCCAGGCGCTGAACGCTTGAGGCTCACACCTGCGAATCCCACACCACTGTGACCGCGCCGGAGTAGGTGCTGCCATTGCCCTGTTCCAGCATCTGCGATACGCCGTCGGCCTTGACCTCGAAATGCAGGGTGCTGGGTTTGCGGTCCACGTAGCGGCTCGGCTGGAACAGCTCGGTGCCGCTGCCATCGCGCCGCAGCGGCAGACGATTGACCGGGCGGTTGGCGCTGTCGGTCAAGCCCGGCGGCAAGGTCACGGCGACATCCAGCGGCACTTGATGGCCGGCGGGGTTGCGCACGCTGCAGGTGTTACCCATGGGGTCGCCGCATTCCAGGGTCATCTTGAACGGCGAGCTGGTCCACAGGTTGACGGTCTGGTCACGGGCGAGGCGCGTCGGTTTGCGGCCATTTTGCAACCAGGCCTGCCAGCCGCCCTGGGGTTCGAGCTGGATACGGTTGCCGCCGGGGGGGACTTCGACTTTGAGGATGTGGTCGACGTCCAGGATGAAATCCAGGATGGCAAGATTGTCGTGGGGTACCACGAAATCCCCGAAATCAAAGTCCATCCCCGCCCCCACGGTGTAAGTCTGACGACCACGATAAATACCAGCCGGCATTGCCAGCGGATTGGGCGTGCGCAGTTCATAGCCGAAGTGAATATAGCGATACTCAAACCGAGGTATATCAAACAAGGCTTGCGTAGCACACGCACCTGCGTTTTCCGGGACCAGCCAAAACCAAAGGATGTAATAGTTTGTTCCGTTCAACCCGCCGGTGGGCAAACAGGGCGCCGGTGCTTTATGCCAGCGACCGGTACTCCACAGATTTTCATGATTACCGCCACCTGTAATCGAACTGATATTGCCGTACAAATCGTGTCGGCCACCAATGCCGGATATGCGAACTTCCAACTCTGCCGTATCTCCATTTTCGTTAGTGACTGAAACCGTGCGCCACTCCGAGGGCACCTTCAAATAAGCCCCCTGACGAGGGTCACTATGGTTTGCGGTTACGGGTCGGCCGGTGGTCTGTGGTAACGGCCCCAGCGGCAGATTGAGACTGAACCACCCGCGTGCTTTACAGAGCGTGATAAACGTTTCGCAATAACCACTGCTGGGAGTCACGTTATTAAACCGATTAACCATCGGGTTCGATGGATCGGGACGAAATTCGGCACGGATTTCTGCAAACCCCGCAAAAGCCGTCCCGGCCATCAGCGCAAGCACCGCACCGCACGCCAGCCGTGCGCTCCTGAAAATCTTCATCAATGACTCCCCGGCGCAAGCGCATCAAACACCATATGAACCGTGCCGAAATAATCCCCCGGCTGGTAATCGTCCGCCGGTTTGATCGCGGCAATTTCCAGGGCCACGCGCTTGCCGGCGTTGGCGTCCAGGCGGGAGACCACCTCCGTGGCGCTGAGGCTCAATGGCTGATTGTTGAAGGTCACCCGCAGGTCGACACGGTCACGGCCATTGAACAGGTAGGCTTCCTCAGCCAGCCGCGCAGCGATGGCACCGCCGATGTTTTTCACGTCGAACTGCGCCCGTAACGGGCTCAGCTGCGAGGACACCGGGTTGTAGGCCAGGTGTTGTTCGCGCTGCACCAGCAGCGGGTCGACGGGCAACACAAAAAACTCAGGGGTGGGGATTTGCACGAACACCTCGAAGGTTTCCCGCTCCACGGCAGCGTGGGAAACGGAGCTGGCGAGCGTGCCGGCGATCAGTAAAGCGGCGTAGGCCTGTGTCTTGAACATCGTTTTTACCTCGGACGGAACCGCCAGGGCTCAGCCCTTGACCTCGATTGTTTTTTTCGCGTCGCCTTCGATCAGCTTGAAGCGGTATTCCCGCCCCGCTTGTTTGTCAAAGCCAAACGAGCGCCCGGCCATCACGTGGTGCCTGACTGTGGGGCGGCAGTCCTGCGGGTTGCCGACGGCGCAGTCCTTGAATTCATCGACCACCACCACACTGTTGCCCTGATTGCGCAGGGCGTAGCGCTGAGCCTGGTTGTCGAGGGTGGTATCGAAGCGGGTCTTGCTGGGGCGCACGAAAAACACCGTGCCGTAGCCAGCCAGCACCCGCACGCCGGCAGCGAGGCTTTGCTTGTACTCCTCGCGCTCCTCTTCACTCACGGCGAACTCGTCTTCGCTCTGGGGCACCACCGGTACAAAGCGCACGCGGAAATAACGCTCCTTGTCGCGGTTGCCCATGAACAACAGGCGCGTGCCCTGGGTACCGTTGGCCGCCACGATCAGCCGCGCCGGGCTGGCCATCAGGCCATCCCGGGCGACCGCACCGGCCTGCTCCTGCAGGGGCACTTCGGAGTAGTTGCCGTCCTTGTCGTAGATCATCTCGAGGATATTGACCTTGACGAAGGCGGTGGAGGTACCGCCGTTGAACACCCGTTTCATGTAGGTGCTCTTGCCGGCGTCCAGGTAGTCGTAGACCACACCGACATTGATCTGCGGCCCGGCCTGGGCCACGTGGGAAAACAACAGGGCAGCGCCCAGAATCCAGATACGTTTCATTGTTGCAACCTCGTGAGTCGAAGGGGGGGTCAACCGGCGGTTGGCGTGCCCTGTAACGCGTCGGCCAGGGTGTCCGGGGTGCAGCGCAGGTCGCCGATCATCAGTACATCGCTTTCCTGGCGCGCCTGGCCGGGGTCCACGCGGAACTGACAGAGCAGCCGGTTGGCGTAGCGCACTTCCAGGGTCGGGGCGCCGGTGGTCATTTCCATGGAGAAGAACCCGTCCACTTCGCTGACCCCACGGCTGGCGTGATTGATCACGTGATGCCCCTTGAGCGGCTTGCCCTGGGCGTCAAGCAGGCGACCGAGCACTGTGACGGTCTTCATCACGCTGATCTTGCGGTACTCCACGCCCCCCTTGTTCAGGTGGTAGTTGCTGCGTGTGGGTTGGATGTTGGCGGCGGGCGGGTGATTGCCCTCGAAGTCGAACGCCAGGGTGCTGCTCTTGTAGGCGGTGATCGGCACAAAGTTGCGGCCAGGGCGCAGGGTGGTGCTGCCGCCGGTGAGGTCATCGGCGCGCAGGGTGATGTCGTCCAGGTCGGTGTCCACATCAATGATCATCCCGGCACCCTGCCCCTGGGGTTGGCTGCTCAAGGCGACGGTACGGCCTCCCACGGCCACGGTGCTGCTGAGGTTGAGGCCGCCGCTGAAATCGTCATTGAACGAGGAGCGCTGTACAAACGCATCGCCATACACCGCGTCGGTCTGGAAGCTGCCGCGCCCCGACAGGCCGACGCCATAGGTATCAGCAATGGCGGTGGCGGAAACACTTTGCAGCGCGTGGTCTTCGAGGGTTTTCTGGTAAGTGAGCGAAGCATTGTTGTCGCGGCCGCCATCGCGGTCGGTGCGCGTGCCAAGGCTGGCTGACCATTGCTCGCCGGGGGCGCCGAGGGACAGGCTGACGCTGAGGTCGACGCCCCGGTTGCGCTTGTCACCGGTGGCAGCGGTGCCGGGACGGTCGAACACCGACAGGCGCCAGTTGGCGTCGCTGCCGAACAACTGCCCACGCTGGTTCCAGCCCAGGTCCAGCCCCAGGCCTTCGATGTTGCCTTGGCTGTAGGCCAGGCGCGAACTGATCGAGCTCTTGTTGCTCAGACGATGGTTGAGCGACAACGATGAGTTGCTGTTCTGGCCGATAAACGTCGTGCGGGGCCGCAAACGCGTACCGTCGGGCAGGACTTCATAGGTGCGGCGGGTGTCCAGCCAGCTGCGGTTGTGACTGAGGACCACACTGCCGTGCCCGTAGCTGTGCATGGCTTGCACGTCCATGCCGGTGCCGTGGTCCTGCGTCTGGTAGACGTTGGCATACAGGCTGCTGCTGTTGGCCAGGGTCCAGTCGACGGACACGCCGTTCTGCAATTTTTCGCGCACTTTGCGCGTGGACAGCCCGAGGATCACCCGGGGGTGGGCCAGGTAGTTGACGCCGGCGCCATAGGTCAGGAACCCAGTGGCCTGTTCGTCCCAGTTGCTGAACAACTTGCTTTCGCGACCGATAAAGCTGCTGTAGCGCCAACGCTCGTCAGCGTTACGCCAATTGTTGGGCTTATACACCAGCTCCTGGGTGGTGGCGGTGGTGCGGCCATCTTCGATCAGGCGCACCTCCACCGCATAGATGCCGCCGGGCAAGGGCCGGGTGTCGAGGGTTTGCAGGCCGGCAGCCACCGGTTGGCTGTTGATCAACAGGCCGTTGCGGTAAATCTCCACCGACGCCTGGCGGCTCGCAGTGACATGAATCGGGTACACGCTGGGCTTGGGATTGTTGATCAGCAGGCTGTCGGAACTGCCGTACATCACGCCCACGGCGGTATCAGGGTTGGCACCGAACGCGCGAATCTGCCGGGTAAGGCCGTCCGAACCGGGCATGAAATAGCCCAGGCGCAGGAAATTGCCTTGCATCTCCCGCTGGGTGTAAAGCTCGTGAACAGCGTGGTAGAGGGTGGTGTCGGTGCCGCCAAAACGCGACAGTTGCAGGTTGAGGGCCTGGGTCCAGTTGCCAAGACTGGAACTGGCCTCCAGGCCAAAACGGCCGCCAAGCTTTTCGTCCTGCCCCCCATTGAGGTTAAGTTGGTTATTGATAATCAGGCCGAGGCTGCCGGACTCAGGCTGGTCATAAAATTGTTTAATCTGGGCATTGCGCTCCACATTTTCAGTGAGGATCGACACCAGGGAATTTTCCAGGCTGTAGTGCACGGCCAGCCACTGCGATGGACAACTTCGCTCGCAACTTCCCAAGGGCAATCCTTGCTGCATTAGTTGCTGCAAGTTGTCCCGCTCACCGTTGGAAAACTTGCTGTCACCGGTGTCGGTGAATTCCAGCAAGGTCATCCGATCATCACGCCCTAATACAATCATGGCTTCGCCGAGAAACTGCTGGTCCAGTTCCACACGCACGGCCAGGGGTACATCAAAGAAGTGCTGTTCGAACTCGGCCGGCAGGCCCTGGGACTGGGACAGCAGGCTGCCCGGCGTGGCACCGGGGGCTACCGGTGCAGCCGACGCATGGGCACACAGCGCCAGCGCCAGCGCCGTCGCAATTGGCATCTTCGAAAACATGGACGGAATACTCGCAAATACAAACAGACAGGGCTGCTGAAAGAGCCGGCGGCTGGGCAGCAGCCGACCCTGGGTCACGTCTGCAGGGCCATCGCGGCCCTGCAGTGATGCCGGGTTATGGCGCCGCGCGCGGCACCGCGTCGAAAATCACGGTGTAGCTGGCGGTGTACAGGCCGTTTTGGGAATCCGTCGGCTTGGCCGGGGTGATGACCAGATCCGCCTGGGTACCTGGGGTGGATTGCGGGTCATCCACCACTTCCTGGGATGTGCCGGTCAGCACCACACCGTTGAAGGTGTTGGTCAGCGCGATGCTATTGCTGCCGTTGTACAGCGCAGCGGCGGTCGGGCCGCCTTCAATGTAGGCGTTGACCGAACCGTCGGTGTTTTTCACGTCAAAGGTGGCGCGCAGCGAACTCAACTCGCCGCTGACCGGGTTGTAGTTCATGGTCTCGTCTTTACCAAAGTTCGGGTCACGCGGTTGGGCGTGGAACTGCTTGGTCGGGATGTCGGCTTTGATGTTGATGGCGGTGCGCGCGCCATCGGCGGCGAAGGCCATGGAAGCCGTCATGGCAATGGCAGTCAACGGTGCTGCAACAGCGAGTTTCTTCAACATGGTGTGAATACCTGTCTTTTAAAAAAGATCTGAAAAGTGCGTGGTGTTCGACACTTTCCAACTAATTGCATTGAACAGGTCGGCGACCCGTTCAAGCCCGTCAAGTATTCGGTGCAACGCGTCGAAAATAAGCAGGGACTTTCGACTTATCGCGTAGCCATGTTACGGCGTGTGTCATAGGACAAATATGGCATTTTGCCCAAACTTTAATAATACCTGTAAGACATGGATTACCTGGCAACTAATGAGAATGATTCATCCCTACACCCGTCTGTAAGACGCCCACTACAACTCTCATCCCACCTTACTGTTTACTTGGTTATTCCGAGGCAGATAAGTTATTACCTTATTACTTGAGTATTTACTCTATATGACCGAAGAGCAGTTGACCGTTCGTCAGGACATCTTGCCCAAGCCATAAGATATATCTTACGTTATATCTAAACCTGCTCTGGAGCCCCTGACCATGAGAGACCATCCCCACAGCCGCGACGGCTTCGACCCACGCCGTGAACGCGGTGGCGGTCGCGGCCCGCGCGTCTTTGCGCCCGGCGACCTGAAACTGCTGCTGCCCGCGTTGATCGCCGAACAGCCGTGCCATGGCTATGACTTGATCCGCCGCATCGAAAGCCTGTTCGATGGCGCCTACACCCCAAGCCCCGGCGTGATCTACCCCACCTTGACCTTCCTGGAAGAGAGCGACCTGATTGTCGGCGACGCCGATGGCGGCAAAAAAAGCTACACAATCACCGACGCCGGTCGTCTCTTCTTGAGCGAGCAAGCCGTTGCGCTGGAGGGCGTGCGCATGCGCCTGGATGTGAGCAAGCGCTCATTGCGCGGCCACGACCGCCCGCCGGAAATTCACGAGGCGGTGCACAACCTGCGCCATGCCTTGCACTCGCACCACGGGCGCTGGAGCCCGGAAGAAATCGTTCGTGTCGCGGCGCTGCTCAACGGCACCGCTCAAGCCATTGCCGACGGGAAAGACCAATGAATACTCAAGTAATCCACCGCGTTAGCCACGAAATCAAACGCCGCCGCCTGCAAGTGCTGCGGGTGGTCGACATCACCCCGCGCATGCGCCGCATCACCCTGGGTGGGCCTGAGCTGGCGGGGTTTGTCAGCCTGGGCAGCGACGACCATATCAAACTGTTGTTCCCGCAGAATGCCGCCGAACAGGCCGCGCTGGACAGCCCGAGCTTCAGCATCAAGGGCGACGGCCCGCAACCAGCCATGCGCGACTACACGCCACGGCGCTTCGACCTGAGCATTGGCGAGTTGGACATTGATTTTGTGCTGCACGGCGATGGCCCCGCGTCGACGTGGGCCGATCAGGTTCAAGTCGGCCAGCACCTGTACATCGGCGGGCCACGGGGCTCGATGATCGTGCCGGACATATTCGACAGCTATCTGCTGATCGGCGACGAAACCGCCCTGCCCGCGATTGCGCGACGCCTGGACGAATTGCCGGCCGGGCGCACGGTGCTGGCGGTGATTGAGATTGCCGATGCGGCGGAAAAACAGGCGCTGAACAGCGCGGCCGATGTTGAGGTGATCTGGGTGATTCGTGGCCAGGATGACCTGGTGGAAACCGTGCGCAAGCTGACGCTGCCGAGTGGTTCGCTGTACAGCTTCGTGGCGACGGAAACCAAGTTGTCGCGCCAAGTGCGACGCGTGCTGCTCGACACGCATCAGGTCAACGAGGAGTTCCTCAAGGCCGTGGGCTACTGGCGAGCGGAAGGCAGCGAAGAAGAGTAACTCTCTGAGGAAGAGTAACCCCTGTGGGAGCGGGCTTGCCCGCTCCCACACTTTTAAGCCCGTGGTGATTTCAAGGATTTATCCAGACCCACCACCGCTAAAGCAATCAGCACAAACCCCACCAGAATCCCCCCGGCATTCACAAACACGTGTGGATAACCGAGGCTGTCCACATCAATGAACGGGTACTGATACTGCCCCAGCAAATGCCCACGCAGCAGCACATAGGCGAAGTACACCAGCGGGTAAACCACCCAGGCGCCGATGTGCTTGAGCTGCAAAGTACCCTTGGGCACGCACCGCCACCAGTAGATCAAAAACAGCACCGGCATCACGTCGTGGAGCAGTTCGTCGGCGATGAATTGAAAGCCTTCCGGCTGCCACAAATGCCGCAGCAACAGGCTGTACGCCAGCCCAACCACGGCGATGCTTACGGCAATGCCACTGCTGACCTTGGGCGCGAGGAAAAACCGCTTCACCGCCGAATCACGCCTGACCAGCGCATAACTCAACACCACCACCGCCAAGGTATTGGTCAGTACCGTGAAGAAACTGAAGAAGTTGATCAACCCGCCCAACAAGCTGGCGCCGCTGGACCAGCGCGAATAGAAAATCAGGTATTGCTGGATTGCCAGCCCCGCCCAGCCGGCCAGCGCCGCTGCGGCCACAAAGCGCTTCACCGTCTCAATCCAACGGGCGTTTGGTGCGCATCAGCTTGACGTACAACCCTTCGACTTTCTCCCGCGCCCACGGGGTCTTGCGCAAAAAGGTCAGGCTCGACTTGATGCTCGGGTCGCTCTTGAAGCAGCGGATATCAATGCGCTCGGCCAGGCCGTCCCATTCGTAGTGTTCCACCAGGGTGGTGAGGACGTGTTGCAGGGTCACACCGTGGAGGGGGTCGTTGCTTGTCGCGGTCATGCCGGGCCTATGAAAAAAGGGTCACTAAGGTGCACACCTTATCACCCCGCCCGCCCAGTGCTAAAAAGTTCCCGTTCCCAGGCGAAAAAGAGATGTTATATTGTAACTATACATATCAAATCTTTTCGCCGTTTTGCCAAGGAATGTCCGATGTCCCTCTCTTCTCTGTGGCGCTTGACCCCGCTTGCCGCCGCCCTGCTGATCAGCTCCCAAACCCAGGCCCTTGAGCTGCAACCCCAAGTCATCACCGGCAACCCGCTGGGCAGCGAGCAACTCGCCTCGCCCACCACCGTGCTGGAGGGTGATGACCTGACCCTGCAACAAAAAGGCAGCCTTGGCGAAACCCTGAACAAGCAGCCAGGCGTGTCGTCGTCGTACTTTGGCCCAGGCGCCAGCCGGCCGATCATCCGTGGCCAGGACGGCGACCGTATCCGCATCCTGCGCAACGGCGTCGGCGCACTGGATGCGTCGTCGTTGTCCTACGACCACGCGGTGCCGCTGGATCCGATCAACGTCGACCGCATTGAAATCGTGCGCGGCCCGGCTGCCTTGCTGTACGGCGGCAGCGCCATCGGCGGCGTGGTCAATACCTTCGACAACCGCATCCCCACCGAAGCCATCGAAGGCATCCACGGCGCCGGTGAACTGCGCTACGGCGGCGCCGACACCACCCGCAGCAGCGCGGGCCGCCTGGAAGCCGGCAACGGCACGTTCGCCTTGCACCTGGACGCCAATGCGCGGGAATTCAACGACCTGAAAATCCCAGGCCAAGCCCGCAGCCGCCACGCCCCCGAAACCGAAGATGCACCCGGTAAAAACGGCCGCCTGGGCAACAGCGACGGGCGCCAGGACGGTGGCGCCGTGGGCGGTTCCTACACCTGGGATGACGGTTATGCCGGCCTGTCCTACAGCAACTATGACGCGAACTACGGCTCCCCCGCCGAACAGGACGTGCGCATCCGCATGAAGCAGGATCACTACGCGTTCGCCTCGGAAATCCGCAACCTGCAAGGGCCGTTTACCTCGGTCAAAGTCGACGCGGGCTACACCGATTACGAACACCGCGAGATCGAAGGCGGCGAGACCGGCACGGTCTTCAAGAACAAGGGATATGAAGCCCGCGTCGAAGCCCGTCACCAACCCATCGGCCCGTTCAACGGCGTGGTCGGCGCGCAAGTGACGCGCAACGAATTCTCGGCCCTGGGCGAAGAAGCCTTCGTACCACAGACCGACACCAATGCCGGCGCGCTGTTTATTCTTGAAGAAATGCAGGCCACCGAACGCCTCAAGCTGAGCCTCGGCGGGCGCCTGGAACACACCAGCGTCGATCCCGACGCCAAGGGCAATGCGCGCTTTGCCGGCGCCGACAAGTCCAATGATTTCACCGCTGGCAGCCTGTCGTCGGGCGCGGTGTACACCCTCACGCCGATCTGGTCGCTGGCCGCGACCCTGGGCTATACCGAGCGCGCCCCGACCTTTTACGAGCTGTACGCCAATGGCGCTCACGTGGCCACCGGCACCTACGAGCTGGGCGACGCCAACCTGAAGAAAGAGAAAGCCGTGTCCAGCGACCTGGCCCTGCGCTTTGACAATGGCACCCACAAGGGCAGCTTCGGCGTGTTCTACAGCCACTTCTCCAACTACATCGGCCTGTTGGGCAGTGGTCGTACGCTGAACGATGAAGGTGAAGAAGACGCGGATGGCATCCCCGAGTACACATACTCTGGCGTACGGGCCCGCTTCGCCGGCTTTGAAGCCCAGGATCACTGGAAACTTGGCGAAGGCGCCTACGGCAAGTTCGCCCTGGAGCTGTCGGGCGACTACACCCGCGCCACCAACCTCGACACCGGCGAAGCCTTGCCCCGCATCGCCCCGCTGCGCTTGAACAGCGGTTTGTTGTGGGAACTGGACCGCTGGCAGGCGCGGATCGACGTAGAACATGCAGCGGGCCAGGGTCGTGTACCGGATAACGAGAGCGGCACCGACGGCTACACCACCCTGGGCGCCAGCGCGGGCTATCGCTTCAACGTCGGCGGCAGCCAGTGGCTGGCGTTTGTGAACGGTGAAAACCTGACGAACCAGACCGTGCGCTATGCCAGCTCGATCCTGCGCGATATCGCGCCGGCGCCGGGTAGAAGCGTGCAGTTCGGCATTCGCACCACCTTCTAACAACACCGCCATTTTCCTGTAAGAACAGGGGTTATGTGGGAGCGGGCTTGCTCGCGAAAGCGGTGGATCAGTTGAAGTTTCTGTGACTGACACACCGCTTTCGCGAGCAAGCCCGCTCCCACAAAAGCCCGCTTCCACAGGGTTTATTGCAGCGACACTTGGTCACTGTTACCAATTCAGAAATGATGCATATCGCGATTCGCCCTTTCTCTCCAAGACAACTCCCTTTATCCTTCCCGGCAACAACCTGAAACGTTTCACTCTCCCGGTCGATCCCATCTTGCCGAATTTCCCCCTTCGTAAAGACAGCGCTGTCTTACACCCCTCCGCGCCTGGGAATCAATCGCCCGCCTGTGGATAACCGCCTTTATCCACAGAAAAACCGAATATCGCTGAACCAAGCCTGTGCTGAATCGTCATCTACAGTGAAGCACGGGGTTACATAATTCCAACGTAACGGAGAAACACACTATGAGCACTGATGGTGCTTCAAGTCCAAGCCGCTTGCTGCCCAAGCTGCTAGGCGTCTTGCTGCTGATCATGGGCCTGGCCTTGCTGGCCGGCGGCGTCAAGCTGAGCATGCTTGGCGGGTCGTTGTACTACCTGCTGGCCGGTATCGGCGTCGGCCTGACCGGCCTGTTGCTGCTGGCCAACCGCAGCGCCGCGCTGGGCCTGTACGCACTGGTGTTGTTCGCCAGCACCGTGTGGGCACTGTGGGAAGTCGGCCTGGACTGGTGGCAGTTGGTGCCGCGCCTGGCCCTGCTGTTCGCCTTGGGCATCGTCATGTTGCTGCCGTGGGTCCGTCGCCCGCTGCTCAACGGCCAACCGGCGCCACTGGGCACCGGCGCACTGAGCGTGGCCGTGGTGCTGGCTGGTGCCACGGCTGTTGCCAGCCAATTCACCAACCCGGGTGAGATCAAAGGCCAACTGGACCGCGACGCTGTACCTGGCATGGCCAGCGCTGCACCGGCCCAACCTGATGGCGACTGGAATTCCTACGGCCGTTCGGCGTTCGGTGACCGTTACTCGCCACTGGCCCAGATCACCCCGCAAAACGTGAGCAAGCTGGTGCCGGCGTGGACCTACCGCACCGGCGACATCCCTGGCCCGAACGATCCAGGCGAGACCACCGCGGAAAACACCCCGCTGAAAGTCAACGGCATGCTCTACGTGTGCACCCCGCACAGCCAAGTGATTGCCCTGGACCCGGACACCGGCAAGGAAATCTGGCGCTTCGATCCGAAGATCAGCAGCATGGGCGCCGAGAACTTCAAAGGCTGGGCCCACATGACCTGCCGCGGCGTGTCGTATCACGATGACGCTGTGTACGCTTCCGAGCAGAGCCCAACCGGCAGCGCCAGCCCGGCGGCTGCACCGAATGCCTGCCCGAAACGCATCTTCGTACCGACTGCCGACACCCGTCTGATCGCCCTGAACGCCGACACCGGCAAGATGTGCGAAGACTTCGGTGACAAAGGCCAGGTCGACCTGCGCGCCAATATCGGCGGCTTCGCCCCAGGCGGTTACTACTCCACCTCGCCACCGGCCGTGACCAAGAACCTGGTGGTGATCGGCGGCCACGTCACCGACAACGTTTCCACCGACGAGCCGAGCGGCGTGATCCGCGCGTTCGACGTACACACCGGCAAGCTGGTGTGGAACTGGGACAGCGGCAACCCGGACGACACCACCCCGTTGGCCGAGGGCAAGACCTACACCCGCAACTCGCCGAACATGTGGTCCATGTTCTCGGTGGATGAAAAACTCGGCATGCTCTACCTGCCGATGGGCAACCAGATGCCCGACCAATACGGCGGCGACCGTACCGAAGACTCGGAAAAATACAGCGCCGGCCTGACCGCCCTGGACATCGACAGCGGCCACGTGAAATGGACCTTCCAGTTCACTCACCATGACCTGTGGGACATGGACGTAGGCGGCCAACCGTCGCTGATCGACATCAAGACCGAAGCCGGCGTGAAGCAGGCGGTCATGGCATCGACCAAGCAAGGCAGCATCTACGTGCTCGACCGTGCCACCGGCCAGCCTGTGGTGCCGATCCACGAAATCGCCGTACCGCAAGGCGCAGTCGCTGGCGACCGCACCTCGCCGACCCAGCCCAAGTCCGACCTGAACTTCATGCCGCCGCCGTTGAAAGAACGCGACATGTGGGGCGTGACTCCGTTCGACCAACTGCTGTGCCGGATTGATTTCAAATCCATGCGCTACGACGGCCCGTTCACCCCGCCATCGCTGCAAGGTTCGATCGTTTACCCAGGCAACTTCGGCGTGTTCGACTGGGGCGGCATCTCCGTCGACCCGGTTCGTCAGCTGGCCTTCGTCAACCCAAGCTACATGGCGTTCAAGTCCAAGCTGATCCCGGCCGCCGACATCGCCAAGCAAGGCCCGCGCGTCAGCGAAACCGAAGGCGTGCAGCCGAACAAAGGCGCGCCGTACGGCGTGATCCTCGAAGCGCTGCTGTCGCCATTGGGCCTGCCGTGCCAGGCTCCGGCCTGGGGTTATGTGGCTGCGGTCGACCTGACCACCCACAAAACCATCTGGATGCACAAGAACGGCACCGTGCGTGACAGCTCGCCAGTGCCAATCCCGCTGAGCATGGGCGTGCCTAGCCTGGGCGGTACGTTCACCACCGCCGGTGGCGTCGCCTTCCTCAGCGGCACCCTGGACCAGTACCTGCGTGCCTACGACGTGAAAAACGGCAAGCAACTGTGGGAAGGCCGCCTGCCAGCAGGCGCGCAAACCACACCGATGACCTACACCGGCAAGGACGGCAAGCAATACGTGCTGGTCGTGGCGGGTGGTCATGGTTCCCTGGGTACCAAGCAGGGCGACTATGTGATGGCGTTTAAACTGCCGGATTAAGCTTCACTGGTAGTAAAAAAAGGCGGCGACCCTCAACAGGTCGCCGCCTTTTTCATATGCAACACAGGCCGAAATGTGGGAGCTGGCTTGTCGGGTCGCCGCATCGCTGCGATGGCGGTGTATCAGCCAGAACAGTTTTCTCTGACCCACCGCTATCGCAGCGATGCGGCGACCCGACAAGCCAGCTCCCACACTTTGACCGCACCAATCTTTAGATGGGAGCTCGCTCGCGGCGCATCCACATCTCGAACGCCATGGCATTCAAGGGCCGGCTGATCAGGTAACCCTGGGCCGTGTCGCACTTCCACTGTTTGAGCAGCTTCAGGCTCGGCGCGAACTCCACGCCTTCGGCCACCACCTTGAGCCCCAGGTTGTGGCTCATCTCGATGGTGGAGCGCACGATCACCCCGTCGCCGCTGGTGCTGTCGAGGTTGCGCACAAAGGATTGGTCGATCTTCAACTCCTGCACCGGCAGGCGCTGCAATTGCGCGAGGGACGAATAGCCGGTGCCGTAGTCATCCACCGACAGGCTGATGCCGCAACCGCGCAGTTGTTCCAGCACGTTCAGTGCCTGTTGCGGGTTGTGCATGATCGCGCTTTCGGTGATCTCGAAAATAAGTTGCTCGGCGGCCACGTCGTATTGCATCAACAAGGCGGTGACGCGAATCGCCAGGTCATCATCGGCCAGGTCGTCCACGGAAATATTCACCGACAGCTGGATATGCAACCCGCGCTGCCCCCACTCGGCGATCTGGCGCACCGCTTCTTCGATCACCCACAGGGTCAGGCTGCCCATGCTGCCGGTGCGCTCAGCCAGGGGAATGAATTCGGCGGGCGACACCTGGCCCAGGGTCGGATGCTGCCAGCGCAGCAAGGCTTCGGCTTGGCGCACATGCCCGTGGTTGAGGTCCAGCTTGGGCTGGTAGCAGAGGAACAACTCGCCCTCGACCACGGCGCGGCGCAAGTCACGGATCAGGGTGATCTGGCGTTGGTGGGCCAGTTCGCGGTGTTGCTGGTAGATCTGCAAATGCCCCGGCAGGCTCGCCGCATCATGCCGGGCAATCGCGGCGCGGCTGATCAACTCTTCCACCTGCTGGCCATCGGCGGGGTAGGCGGCGATGCCGATGCTGACTTCGTGGCGCAACTCGTCATTGCCGACACGCTGGGGCTCGGTGAGCAGCGCATAGAGGCGGTCGGCGCGCGCGACGGCGCGGTCGATCTCGGTGTTTTCCAGCAGCACCAGGAATTCGCTGCCAGTGATGCGCGCGGCGGTGTCGCTGGCCAGCAGGCTCATGGACAAGCAGCGGCTGGCTTCGCGCAGCATTTCTTCCACGCCTTGGGGGCCGAAGCCTTCGTTGATCACCCGGTAGTTTTCGATGCCCACGTACAGCAACACCACGGGCCGGCGTGCACTGATCGCACTGCCCAGGCGCTCCATGGCCAGCGCGCGGTTGGGCAGACCGGTGAGCGGGTCATGCAACGCGTTGTGCGCCAATTGCCGCTCGCGCACGGCGATGCCGCTTTGCATGGCATTGAAGGCACGGGCCAGCAGGCCGAATTCATCGTGGCTGCGCACCCGCACCGGCGTGCGGTAGTCACCGGCGCCAATACGTTCAGCCGCCTCCACCAGCGCATTCAGCGGGCGCGATACCCGCCGCGCCAGGAACAACGCGCCCGCCAGCGACACCAGCAGCACCGCCAGGGCAATCCCGAGGAACTGGCGATCCAGCGGCGCAAAGGATTCGAGGGCATGGTCCAACGGACTTTGCAGCAGCACCCGCACTTCATCGCTGGCACCGGTGTTGGCCAGCGACAGCACCTGGCTGAGCATGCGCTGGCCGTGGAAGCCTTCGATATGGGCCTCGGGATTGACCTGCGCCTGGCGCAACGTCGTGACGATATCCGGCTGGACCGTGTCGGGCTGGGTGGTGAACAACGGCCCGGGGCGGCCGTCCTGCACGGCGAGGAACGACACTTCCAGGTTGCTCATGGCGCGCAGTTCGCTGGCGAACTGCGCCTCCATCGGGAAGCCCATGACGATGCGCGCCACGGGCTGCGGGTTGAAAACGTCCTTTTGCACCAGCAGGTACGGTCGCCCATCCATGGCCACGATGAGCATTTGCAGGCCACTGCGGCGCGCATGGCGCAGGGCGTCATCCTGGGGAAACGGCGTGCCACGGGCAAACAGCGGCAAGGTGCTGACCATCACCTTGCCGTCGAGGCCCAACACAAACACTTCGCTGGAACCGATGCCGGTACCGTGGCGCTCCAGCGCGGCCAGGATCGGCGCAGGCTTGCCCTCGGCCACCGCTTGCTTGAAAGGCTCGTCGGCGGTCAGCCAGTCCAGCCCGTATTGCAGGCGGCGGCCGCGCAGGTCGAGCAGGCGCTCGAACACCTGGCTGCCGGTCTCCAACTGGACCTCGGCCTGGTTCTCCACGGCACGGGTAGTGGCGGTCTTGACGGCGAAGTAAGTGGCCGCGACCACCACCAACAGCAACAGCGCAAGCACCCCGGCGATACGGGTCTGGAACGTATGGCGCCACCTCATCGCTGTGCCCTCTGGCAGCGTGCGTCTCTTTCTGCCACTACGTCCCTGTGTCATAGGCTTCCCTGGCGACTGCTGACCCGGCGTCAAAAAAACATCCATTTGGATTGGATATTCGGTTTAAGCAGATTAGCTGGGAGCTGGGATAAGTACACCCAATAAAACAAGGAATGTTGCTGTCAAGTTATTGGCGGCAAGGGCTTGACTTGGGGGCTGAGCTGGGCGCGGAGCGCCCGTGGAGGCATTCCCACGCGGAGCGTGGGAACGATCGATCGATGGACCTACGACGCTCCCACATAAGCCAAGCCCACTCCTGTATTGAGTCCGGTGCTGCGCGCGCGCATGAAATGATCGTTCCCACGCTCTGCGTAGGAATGCATCCTTGGACGCTCTGCGTCCGTTTCTGAAGGCTTGACGCAGAGCGTCACCGGCGGCATTCCCACGCAGAGCGTGGGAACGATCAACATCAACTACGTGCACGCATGAAATCGCCCCAGCGCCGCACCAGGTAGTTATGCTCATCCATCACCGAGTTCCACACCGCAATATGCCCCATGCGCTGCTCATAAGAACCGCCATCACGCACTTCACCGATATCGATCAACGGCAGGCCATCACTGCCCAGCAACTCTTCCCGCGCAGGTTGGCCGGCGTACCAGTAATCCCACTCGGCGCTGCTCAGGTGGTCGCGGCTGCGCGCCGGGTTGCCGATGTAGTAACCCTGGCGCGCCATCACCGCCCCGGGCCAGCCGGACAGCCACCAGTTGAGGTAGGCGTAGGCCGCATCCAGCACCGGCCCCTGGGCGTGGCGCGACAAGGACAAGCCGCCAAACCAGGCGCGATAGCCTTCACGCGGCACCGCCAGGCGGTATTTGACCCCGGCGCGGTGCAGGCGCATCAGGGTCGGCGACCACAGGCTCTGGATGTCGATGCTCGGGCTGAGCATCAATTGCGCGGCTTCTTCGTCATCCGACCAGAAGGCGGCGAAGTGGCCTTCCTTTTGTTTGCGCACGAGGATGTCGGCGAGCACGTCGATCTCTTCGATGCTCATGTTGCCGATGTCCTTGAACTGCGCCAGCCCCGCGCCCTGCACCGCCAGCGCAGCATCCAGGGCGCCGATGGCGGCGTCGCTCTGCAGCGCGGTGCGCGCGCTCCAGGCCGGGTCGAGCAGCCAGCCCCAGCTCTCATTGCCGTGGCAGAACCCTTCGGGCAGGCGCTCGGGGCGGTAGGCAAAACTGTCGGCGTTGTGGGTCAGGGGCAGCATGCTGATGCGTTCGGTGACGGTGCTGCCGAGGCTGCCATCGTGCTGCACGAACAGGCGCTCGCTGGGCACGCTGCCGCTGCCGAGGCGGTCATCCGGCGACAGGCGGCCGCGCTTGGGCAAGTCGTTGATCTCGTGCCACAGCGCGATACGCCGCGTGTCGATGGGCTGGATCGCCCGCGCCGGCCAGACAAAATCGACGTTGTGGAACCACTGGTCATACAGGTCGTAACTGTCGGGCTGCATCACCGCGATGCGCTGGGCCTGCTCCACATCGTGCACCTGATACACCAGGCGAATGCCCAGCTCTTGCTCGGCGCGTACGCGCAGACATTCCAGCAACGTCACGGACGTGCCAAGGACACGCAGGGTAATCATGGGGCGAACCGCCGCGAGAACACGTCAAACGAGCGGCGCAACTGCGCCGGGTCGAGGCCGCGCAGGATAAACACCAGGCGCGATTGGCGATCGCTGCCTGGCCATGCAGGCAAGTGCACCGGGGCATGCAGGCAGTGCTGCACACCATGAATGACGATGGGGGCGTTGCTGGCGTTCACGTTGAGCAGTCCTTTGACCCGGAGGATTCGTTCGCCGTGGCATCTTAACAGCATCGACAGCCACACCCCGAAGCCGACCCAATCCAGCGGCTGGTCGAAGGTCAGGCAGCACACTTGCGCGGCGCCGTGGGTGGCGGAGGTGGGTTGATGCAGTTGCCAGCGGCTGACTTCGACGGCGGGTTCGGCGCTGCGCAAACCTTCGCCGAGCAGCAGTTGCTCGCCGCTGTGGATGTCCTGGGTATTGAGGATCGGCGTGCCGGCGTTGAGCGCCTGCAAATGCGCGCGCAGCGGGGCGCTGTCGCCGGCCAGGTCGGTCTTGCTCAGCAGCAAGCGATCCGCCGCCGCGACCTGGGCCAGCCATTCCGGGTGCAACCGCTCTTGCAGCGTGGCGTGGCTGGCGTCGACCAGAGTGATCACCAGACCAATATGAAAGCGCCCACGCAGTTGCACGTCGTTGTTCAAGGTGGCGAGGATCGGCGCCGGGTCGGCCAGGCCGGTGGTTTCCAGGATCACCCGTTTGAATGCAGGAATCTCACCACGCTCGCGACGTTGCAACAGGCCGAGCAGCGCGTCTTTCAACTCGCCGCGAATCGAGCAGCACACGCAGCCGCTGGGCAGCAGCACGGTGTCCGGCGCGACCTCTTCCACCAGCAGATGGTCGATGCCGACGTCACCGAATTCATTGATCAGCAATGCCGTGTCGCCGAGGCTTTCGCCTTGCAGCAGGCGCTTGAGCAAGGTGGTCTTGCCGCTGCCGAGAAAGCCGGTGATTACATTCAGGGCAATACTCATGGTCGTTTCCCATTGTGGCGAGGGAGCTTGCTCCCGCTGGGCTGCGAAGCGGCCCCAAAAGCTTGGGAGCGCTGCGCACTCCAGCGGGAGCAAGCTCCCTCGCCACATTCAGTGTTCAAGGTGGTCGAGCAGTGTGGGGTCGAGCGGATCCAACGGACGGCCGAGCATGTGTTCGGCGGCCAGCCACAACTGATCCAGGCCACTCGCCAGTTCTTGCTTGCCGGTGGCGCCGAGCAACAGGTACGAGGCGCCCTGGAAGTCTTCGACCTTGAGCCGGAACACCGCCAGCACCTGATTGATCGCCGCGATCCGGCGCAGGCGTTCGCGGCGCCGGGGCAACTCATCGCCCAGGGGGTCGCTCCAGTGCAGGTCTTCGCCAAGCAGCCCGCAGAGTCCGCACATGGCTACACCCCGCTCATGGCATGACGTCGCCGGAGTTCGGGCCGAGGGTCTGGCCGACGAACAAATTACCGCCCGGTTCGCTGGCCAGCAGCACGGCGGTGGGCGCCACTTCATCGGCCAGGCCGAAGCGGCCCAGGGGCAATTCCTTGGCCTTGGCGCGTTTCCAATCGTCGCTGATGCCGCCCACCAACGGCGTTTCAATCGGGCCGGGGGCGATGGCGTTGACCAGCACGTTGTCCTTGGCGACCTCCAGCGCGAGGGACTTGGTAAAGCCGATCACCCCAGCCTTGGCGGCGGCGTAGTGGGTCAGCTCGGCGCCGCCTTTGATACCCAGTTGGGAGGCGACGTTGATGATCCGCCCCCAACGCTGCGCAAGCATGTGGGGCAAGGCGCGCTGGCTGGCGACGAACACGCTGGTGAGGTCGACGCGCAGCATGTCGTTCCACATCTCGATGGACAAGTCGACACAGCGCGCCTGGGTGAGCATGCCGGCGTTGTTGACCAGGATATCGATGCCGCCGAACTGCTCGACGCAGGTATCCACACTGGCCTGGGCGCCTTCGACGGTGCCGACATCGGCCAGGCATTCGACGACTTCGGCGCCGAGGTTGCGGCAGGTGATCGCGGTCTCGGCGAGGCTCGCGGCGTTGCGGTCGGCCAGCACCAGGCGTGCGCCTTCAGCGGCGTAGGCGCGAGCGATGGCAGCGCCGATGCCGCTGCCGGCGCCGGTGATCACAGCGCGGCGGTAAATCAACATATTCATCTGGTTTCCTCAAGATCGTTCCCACGCTCCGCGTGGGAATGCATCCGGTGACGCTCTGCGTCACAAAAGCGGACGCAGAGCGTCCATTGCGGCGTTCCCACGCGGAGCGTGGGAACGAGCGGCATCAGTCGGGCCAGCGGACTGTTAGGCCGCCATCGATGACGATGCTCTGGCCGGTGAGGTAACTCGACGCCTCACTGGTCAAGAACTGCACCAACGACGCCACTTCATCCGCCCGCCCTACCCGCCCCAGCGGAATTGCCCGTGCGGCTTTCGCCAAGCCTTCCGGCCCCAGCGAGTTCTTCGCATCCAGCGACTGCGGCGTCTCGATCAACCCCGGGATCACCGCATTGCAGCGGATGCCCTTGGCGGCCAATTCCACCGCCAGCGAGCGGCACAGCCCCGGCACGCCGGCCTTGGCCGCGGCGTAATGGCTGTGTTCCTGCCAGCCATACACGCCACCGGCAATCGACGAAATCGCCACCAGCGCGCCGCCTTCGCTCATGTGCCGAGTGGCCGCACGGAAGGTGCGCATCACCCCCGTCAGGTCGACATTGAGCATCTCGTCCCACAGCGTGTCGGTCATCTCCAGCAGCGGCGCACGACGCAGCAAACCGGCGTTGGCCACGGCGTAGTCGAGGCGCCCGAAGTGCTGCACCGCTTGCTCGGCCAAGGCGTCCACCGAAGCCGTGTTGCCGACGTCCAACGGCAACATCAGGCATTCGCCGCCGGCTTCTTCCACCAAGGCCACGGTGGTGTGTGGGTCGTGGGGATCGGCCGGGTAATACCCGCCCACCACGGCCACGCCGTTGCGCGCATAGGCCACGGCGAGGGCTTGGCCGATGCCGCTGGCGGCGCCGGTAATCAAGGCAACTTTACGGCTCATCACACACTCCTTACTGAACGGTTTCCGGGCGCACATGGCGCGCGGCGAACATCAACATGCCGGACAGGAAGCACGGCACGGCACCGAACCACAGCGCGGCGGTCTGCCAGTCGCTGCCGGCGGACAACACCTGGGTCGCGCCAAACCCTGCGACCACCGCGCCGATCGGGCCCATGGCGTGGATGATTGCGCCGCCGGTGGCACGGATGCTGGTGGGAAAACTTTCGCTGATAAAAAACAGCGCCGCCGAGTACGGCCCGATCAGGAAGAACAGGCCCAGGCTGTACAGCCCGACCACCATCGCCATATTGCTCGGGCCAAACAGCATGCCGGCGAATGCCAGGCCGCCGAGCATCCAGCCCAGGCCGATGACGTTGCGACGGCCGATCTTGTCGCCCATCCAGCCGTGGCTGAGGTAACCGCAGTAGCCCACCAGGTTCGACAGCACGAGGATGATCAGCGAGTTCTCGAACGAGATGTGGTGCACGCTGACGATCACCGACGTACCGAGCACGCTGAACACCTGGATCGCCGCCCAGTTGAGCAACAGCGCGGCGCCGATCACCAGGGTGGCGCGGCGGGCCGGTCCACGGAACGCGGCCTTGAGGCCGGCCTTGCTGTGTTCGTCGTAGTCGACGCCATAGGTCACAGCGACGTTTTGCGCTTCGGTCACCGCGCCGCTTTTGCGCAGTTGGCTGATGCGTTCATGGATCTGGAACTGCGGGCTCTCCTTGAGTTTGCGCGCCATGATCGCGATCACAATCGCCGGGATCGCGGCGAAGATGAAGCAGCCCTGCCAGCCGATGATCGGCAGCAACAGCGCAGTCAAACCGGCGGCGATCAACGCACCCACCGGCCATCCGCCCTGCACCAGGCTGTAGATAAAGCCACGGCGCTTGGTCAGGCGCGGGTCTTCCGAGGCGCCATACAGCTCGGTCAAATAGGTGGCGTTGACGGTTTCTTCGGCGTAACCCAGGCCGCCCAGGGAACGGATCAGAATCAACGGCGACTTGCCCCACGCGCCACCGATCGCCGTCAGTGCCGAGCACAGTGCGGAGCCGGCCACGGTGAAAATAATGCCTTTGCGGCGCCCCAGCCTATCGACGATAGGACCGATAGCCAGGGCGACCACGGCGGTACCCACCGCCACCCATGTCGCGATCTCGGCTTGCTCCACTTCACCCCAGCCAAAGTGGCGGCCGATTTCCGGCAGCAAGGTGCCGAAGAGGATGAAGTCGTACACCGCAAACACCCAGGCGAAAAACGCGATCCAGGTGGCGAAGCGCACTTCCTTGGAGGTCAGTTGCCGGGGTTTCCAGCCAGTCAGGTCAAGCTTGTTGTAGATGGACATGAGTCGCGCCTCGGGGAGTAGGAAGGTCAGGTACGCGGTTGACGGCGGATAAAGTCATCGGCGATTTCGTCAAAGGTGACGAAGCGCACGCCGGCATGGCTCTGGATGTGTTCGATCAGGCGCTCCAGCATCAGCAGCACTTGCGGGCGGCCGGACACGTCGGGGTGGATGGTCATGGTGAACACCGCGTGTTCGTGTTCGCGGTAGACCCAGTCGAACTGGTCGCGCCACATTTCTTCGAGGTGACGCGGGTTGACGAAGCCGTGGCTGTTGGGGGCTTTCTTGATGAACATCATCGGCGGCAGGTCGTCGAGGTACCAGTTGGCCGGGATCTCCACCAGGTCGGTTTCTTCGCCGCGCACCAGGGGTTTCATCCAGGTGTCGGGGTGCTGGCTGTAGTCGATCTTGGTCCAGCTGTCGCCCTTGCGTACGTAGTAGGGGTGGAAGTCGTTGTGCATCAGGCTGTGGTCGTACTTGATGCCTTTTTTCAGCAGCAACTCGTTGGTGACCTTGCTGAATTCCCACCACGGCGCGACGTAGCCGGTCGGGCGTTTGCCGGTGACCTGGGTGATCAGCTCGATGGATTTATCGAGGACGATTTCCTCTTGCTCGGCGGTCATGGCGATGGGGTTTTCATGGCTGTAGCCATGCACGCCGATTTCGTGGCCGGCGTCGGCCACGGCCTTCATCTGCTCGGGAAAGGTTTCCATCGAGTGGCCGGGGATAAACCAGGTGGTGCGCAGGCCGTAGCGTTCGAACAATTTAAGCAGGCGTGGCGCGCCGATTTCACCGGCGAACAGGCCGCGGGAGATGTCGTCGGGCGAGTCTTCGCCGCCGTAGGAACCGAGCCAGCCGGCGACAGCGTCAACGTCGACGCCAAATGCACAGAGGATGTCTTTAGCCATGGTGTGTCTCCTTAAATAGTCATTGCAGATTCGACGGACAACGCAGCGCGCAACAGGCGCGCGTCTTCCCCCGTCGGGGCGCTGAGCAGCAGCCCGGTGGGCAGGCCCAGGGCGTCGCGGCCGCTGGGCAAGTTCACGCCAGGCATGTCCAGGAAACTGCCGGGCATGGTCAGGCGCAGGGTGGCGAGGTTGGTGTGGATGAACAGGTCATCGTCGGCTTCCAACGGCGCCAGGGGCGGCGCGACGTGGGCGACGGTGGGGGTGATCAGCAGCGCACCGTCAAGGTCGTCGAGCAGTTGTTGTTGCAGGCGACGGCGGGCTTCGATCAGGTGCAGCAATTGGCTGGCGGGCAGCGCGCGGGCGGCTTCGAGGCGGCGGCGTACGCGGGGGTCGAGGTGGTCGGCGTCGGGGCTGTCGAGCAGGGCTTCGTGCAGGGCGAAGGCTTCGAAGGAACCGAGCCAGCCGTGGTCGCGGATCAACGCCAGGGTGGCCTGGAATGTTGGGCATTCACGTTCTTCGATGAGCGCGCCGTGGCCCTTCAGTTGCTCGACGGCGCGTAGCAGGTTGTCGCGCACTGCCGGTTCGACGTCTTGTTGCGCCAGCACAAAACGCTGGCCCTTGAGGCTGCGGGGCGTGTGGACTTGGCGGCGGCCATGGAGCAGATCATCGATGGCCAGCGCGTCGCGCACGCTGCGGGTCAGGGGGCCGAGGCTGTCGAGGGTGCGCGACAACGGGAACACAGCGTCGCGGCTGTAACGCCGACTGCTGCTGCGGTAACCCACCACACCATTCAACGCGGCGGGGATGCGGATCGAGCCGGCGGTGTCGGTGCCCATGGCAATCGGTACGATCCCGGCGGCAACGGCGACCGCCGAACCCGATGACGAACCACCGGGGATGCGCGCCTGATCGCTGCTGTGGGGGTTGAACGGCGTGCCGAAATGCGGGTTGAGGCCCAGGCCGGAATAGGCCAGCTCGCTGAGGTTGGTCTTGCCCAGGCTGACCATCCCCGCCCGGCACAACAGGCCGACGCTGGGCGCATCGAGCAAGGCCGCGGGAGCATTGCGGCGGTAGGCGGCGCCCGCCGTGGTGATGCTGCCGGCCACGTCGAACAGGTCTTTCCAGGCCAGCGGCACACCATCCAGCACGCTCAACGGCTGACCAGCCCGCCAGCGCGCGGCCGAGGCTTCGGCCTCGCGCCGGGCACGCTCGGCGGTCAGGGAGATAAATACGCTGGGGGCCATGCTCGCGTGGAGGAGTGCCTGTTCAAGCACCTGCACCGGGTCGCTGCGACCGCTGGCGAAATCCTCGGCCATTGAAGTGGCGTCTGACATCAAGATGACCCTCACAAAACGTACATATTAATAAAATGTACATTTTACAAAGGCAGCTTTCATGCCAATCTCTGTGTCGCGGGTTTTACCCAACGCAGGTTTTTTGCCTAGATCTACGGGATAGATAGCTTGGATAGCGGGAAAAATAGTTTGACGGAAGCCGGCGCAACGCCTTGAATGAAATAATGTATCTTTTATTAATAAGTACATTTTGGTGCAGAAAAGTAACATTCCTACATTCCCAGCCCCAAAAAAGTGCCACCGACGTGGCGCAGGGTGACAGGCACAACTTATGAGAGAATCCCCGGCCACCGTCCTGATAGCCCCTGAGAACGCAATGAAAGCAGTGTCTGCCTCGGCCTCCCGCTACGCGATGATTCACCAGGTATTGCGTGACGCGATCGTCAACGGCACGGCCCGCCATGGCCTGGTGTTGCTGGAAGCGCCGCTGGCCGAATTGTTCGGCACCAGCCGCGTGCCGGTGCGCAAGGCCCTGGACCTGCTGCACGACGAAGGCTTGATCTGCCGCTTCAACGGCCGGGGTTACCTGATCAACCCCGAAGGCCTGGCGATGGAGCCGCTGCGCCTGCCCTTGAGCCATGCGCACCTGGGGCTCAATGGTGAAGCGGAGCTGGTGGACACGCGGCCGCTGGGCGAGCGCATCGTCGAGGAAATCGGCGCGGCGTTGTCCACCTGCATTGCCTTCGGCCATTACCGCCTGGATGAGCAAGCAGCCGCCGACCACTACGGCGTCAGCCGCGCCGTGGTGCGTGAGGCGCTGATGCGCTTGCGCGACCGCGGCCTGGTGGAAAAGGAGCCCTACTCCCAATGGCTGGCCGGGCCGCTGACCGCGCGGGAAGTCACCGAAGATTACGAACTGCGCGCCTGCCTGGAACCCGAAGCCCTGCGCCTCAGCGCGCCGGGCCTGGATCGCGAGGTGCTGGAAGCGATGTTGCAACGGGTGCTGGACGCGCAGGACAGCCCGCAGTGCAGCCTGGAAGCCATCGAGCAGATCGAAGAGGATTTGCACCAGCGCTGCCTCGCCGGGTTGCAGAATCGCAAGATCGCCGCGCTGATCCGCCAGGGGCAAAGCCCGATGATCATCAGCCGGATTTTTTACCGGTTGCTGGGGATCGGCGCTGATCCTGCCATGTTGGCCGAGCATCGCTTGATTTTGGAGTTGTTGTTGCATGGGGCGGTGGATGCGGCGGCGTTGAATCTGCGCGAGCATTTGCAGCGCGCCAGGCAAAGAATGTTGCAACGCCTGAAAGTGTTGTCGGTGCTACCGGAGCAACCCCTACCCTCCTACCTGCACAAAATCAGCTGACACTGATCGTTCCCACGCTCTGCGTGGGAACGCCTCTTGTGATGCTCCGCGTCACGACCATTCAAGCTGGGACGCAGAGCGTCCGGGGCTGCATTCCCACGCAGAGCGTGGGAACGATCGCTGAATTCATGCAATTTGTTGCTATCTGCCCTCCACCATTGAAACCACCGCTACCCCGCCCCATCTAACCTGCATACTTCCTTATGCAGGTGCCCCATGAGCGACCAGCAAGAATTCCCCGAATACGACCTGAACGACTACGCCGACCCCGAAAACGCTGAATCCCCTTCGTCCAACACTGGCCTGGCGCTGCCTGGGCAAAACCTGCCGGACAAGGTCTATATCATCCCGATCCACAATCGGCCGTTCTTCCCGGCGCAAGTGCTGCCGGTGATCGTCAATGAAGAACCGTGGGCCGAGACCCTGGAGTTGGTGAGCAAATCCGATCACCACAACCTGGCCTTGTTCTTCATGGACACGCCGCCAGAAGACCCACGCCATTTCGACACCTCCAGCCTGCCGCTGTACGGCACGCTGGTGAAGGTACACCACGCCAGCCGCGAGAACGGCAAGCTGCAATTTGTCGCCCAGGGCCTGACCCGCGTGCGCATCAAGACCTGGCTCAAGCACCACCGTCCGCCGTACCTGGTGGAGGTCGAATACCCACACCAGCCGTCCGAGCCGACCGATGAGGTGAAGGCCTACGGCATGGCGCTGATCAATGCGATCAAGGAACTGCTGCCGCTCAACCCGCTGTACAGCGAAGAGTTGAAGAACTACCTCAACCGCTTCAGCCCCAACGATCCGTCGCCACTCACTGACTTCGCCGCCGCGCTGACGTCGGCCACCGGTAACGAGTTGCAGGAAGTGCTGGACTGCGTGCCCATGCTCAAGCGCATGGAAAAAGTGCTGCCGATGCTGCGCAAAGAAGTGGAAGTCGCGCGCCTGCAAAAGGAAATCTCCGCCG
The DNA here is from genome assembly GCF_055407965.1 of Pseudomonas sp. B611. Classification (NCBI taxonomy): domain Bacteria; kingdom Pseudomonadati; phylum Pseudomonadota; class Gammaproteobacteria; order Pseudomonadales; family Pseudomonadaceae; genus Pseudomonas; species Pseudomonas sp. B611. The sequence goes on along the minus strand of NZ_JBUZST010000001.1, from coordinate 419,937 downwards.
AGGTGAACCGCAAGATCGGCGAGCACCAGCGCGAGTTTTTCCTCAAGGAACAACTCAAGGTTATCCAGCAGGAATTGGGGCTGACCAAGGACGACCGCAGCGCCGATGTCGAGCAGTTCGAACAACGCCTGCAAGGCAAAGTGCTGCCGGCCCAGGCGCAAAAGCGTATCGATGAAGAACTGAACAAACTGTCGATCCTGGAAACCGGCTCGCCGGAATATGCGGTTACGCGCAACTACCTGGACTGGGCGACGGCGGTGCCGTGGGGCGTGTATGGCGAAGACAAACTCGACCTGAAACACGCGCGCAAGGTATTGGATAAACACCATGCGGGCCTGGACGACATCAAGAGCCGCATCCTCGAATTCCTCGCGGTGGGCGCTTATAAAGGCCAAGTCGCCGGTTCCATCGTGCTGCTGGTGGGCCCGCCGGGCGTGGGCAAGACCAGCGTCGGTAAATCCATCGCCGAGTCCCTGGGGCGGCCGTTCTATCGCTTCAGCGTCGGCGGTATGCGCGACGAGGCCGAGATCAAGGGCCACCGCCGCACCTACATCGGCGCCCTGCCGGGCAAGCTGGTGCAGGCGCTGAAAGATGTGGAAGTGATGAACCCGGTGATCATGCTCGACGAGATCGACAAGATGGGCCAGAGCTTCCAGGGCGACCCGGCGTCGGCGCTGCTGGAAACCCTGGACCCTGAGCAGAACGTCGAATTCCTCGACCATTACCTGGACCTGCGCCTGGACCTGTCCAAAGTGCTGTTCGTGTGCACCGCCAACACCCTGGATTCGATCCCCGGCCCGTTGCTGGACCGGATGGAAGTGATTCGCCTGTCGGGCTATATCACCGAAGAAAAAGTCGCCATCGCCAAGCGCCACCTGTGGCCAAAACAGCTGGAAAAAGCCGGCGTGGCAAAAACCAGCCTGACCATCAGCGACGGCGCCCTGCGTGCATTGATCGACGGTTACGCCCGCGAAGCCGGGGTGCGCCAGCTAGAGAAACAGCTGGGCAAACTGGTGCGCAAGGCAGTGGTCAAGTTGCTGGATGAGCCGGACTCGGTGATCAAGATCGGCAACAAAGACCTGGAAAGCTCCCTGGGCATGCCGGTGTTCCGCAATGAGCAGGTGTTGTCCGGTACCGGTGTGATTACCGGCCTGGCCTGGACCAGCATGGGCGGCGCGACGTTGCCGATCGAGGCGACGCGTATCCATACGCTCAATCGCGGCTTCAAGCTCACCGGGCAGTTGGGTGAAGTGATGAAGGAGTCCGCTGAAATCGCCTACAGCTACATCAGCTCGAACCTGAAGTCGTTTGGCGGTGATCCGAAGTTCTTCGACGAAGCGTTCGTACACTTGCACGTGCCGGAAGGCGCCACGCCGAAAGACGGCCCGAGCGCCGGTGTGACCATGGCCAGCGCGTTGCTGTCGCTGGCCCGTAACCAGCCGCCGAAAAAAGGCGTGGCCATGACCGGCGAGCTGACGCTGACCGGGCATGTGCTGCCGATTGGCGGGGTGCGTGAAAAGGTGATTGCGGCGCGGCGCCAGAAGATTCATGAGCTGATCTTGCCGGAGCCGAACCGTGGCAGCTTTGAGGAGTTGCCGGAGTACCTGAAGGAAGGCATGACGGTGCACTTTGCCAAACGGTTTGCGGATGTGGCCAAAGTGCTCTTCTGATGGTTATGTAGTGCCTGGACTGGCCCTTTCGCGAGCAAGCCCGCTCCCACATTTGACTGAGTACATCCTTTGGAATGCGGTCAAGTGTGGGAGCGGGCTTGCTCGCGAAGGGGCCACCACAATCAACACAAAACCCAGCTCTGTCACACCTTGTCTCATCTTCGGTTATGCTCGCCCTTCGTCGTGAATCAACGGAGCCCCCATGACCGCTGCCCGCCTGCTTATCCCCCTAAGCCTTGCCCTGCTGGCCGGGTGCGCCAGTGCCCCCAAGCAAAATATCAGCGTAGACGCGCAAAGCGCCTGCCCGCTCCAGCTCAAAACCGGGCAAAACCTGATCCTCACCCTGCCCAGCAACCCCACCACCGGCTACCGCTGGGCCATCCAGGATTCCGCCGGCGGCGTACTCCGCGCGCTGAGCCCCGAGGTCTACAGCAGCAGTGAATCCGGGGTGATCGGCGGCGGTGGGCAATCCACCTGGCGCTTCCAGGCCTTTGCCGCAGGCCAGGGGCGTTTGCGCCTGACCTCCCAGCAACCCTGGGAACCCGAAGCCGAACCTGCCGAAACGTTCGATTGCGCCATTACGGTGAACTGATATGCCATGGATGATTCTTGCGTTGATGGGCGCCGGCACCTTTATCTACGGCCTGGCCACCCACGCCACTTTATTGTGCCTGCTGGTCAAACCGCTGCCGGTACTGGCGCTGCTGGGCTGGCTGCATGATGCGCCGCCCACCGACTATCGACGCTGGATCAGCCTGGGGCTGATTTTTTCCCTGGTGGGCGATGTATTGCTCGCCTGGCCGGGCGACCTGTTTATCTTTGGCCTTGGCGCGTTTCTGTTTGCGCACCTGGCGTACCTCAAAGCCTATTTCAGTGACTGCCGGCGGTTGGCGCTGCTGCCATTGCTATTGGCCCTGGGTGTAGGCGCAGTGCTGCTGAGCATCCTGATTTCCCACGGCCTTGGCGACTTGCTGATCCCCGTGGTGGTTTACGCCCTGGTCATCAGCGCCATGCTCTGGCGTGCGCTGGCACGCCTGGGCAGCGACGTGCCGAAGCGTTCGGCGCAGCTGGCGGCGGCGGGTGCGGCGTCGTTTGTGTTTTCTGACACGCTGATCGGTATCAATCGGTTTGTGCTGGCGTTCGATGCGGCGCCGTATCTGTTGATCGCCACTTACTGGCTGGGGCAGTGGGGCATCACCGCGTCGGCTTTCCATCAGACAACCCGCGCACACGAGGGCCAACTTGGCTAAAATGCCGGCCTTTCCCCTTTTCGTCGCCGGAACAACCGTGAGCAAAGAACCCGATCGCCTATTCGCCCAGCCCCTGCCCCAGGTGCCGGACTTCGCCTTTAACGAGGACGTGGTGCGGGTGTTCCCGGACATGATCAAGCGCTCGGTGCCCGGTTACCCGACCATCGTCGAAAACCTCGGCGTGCTCGCGGCGCAGTTTGCCCAGCCCAACAGCGTGCTGTACGACCTGGGTTCGTCCCTCGGCGCCGTGACCCAGGCCCTACGCCGCCATGTGCGTACCGATGGCTGCCGGGTGATCGCGGTGGATAACTCGGCGGCGATGGTCGAGCGCTGCCGCGAATACCTCAACGGCCAGGACTCGATGTTCCAGGAGTTGCTGCCGGTGGAGGTGATCGAGGGCGATATCCTTGCGTTGCAATTCCAACCGGCCTCGGTGGTGGCGCTGAACTTCACCCTGCAATTTATCGCCCCCGACGAACGCCTGGCCTTGCTCGCGCGCATCCGCCAAGCACTGCTGCCGGGGGGCGCGCTGATCCTTTCGGAAAAGCTGCGCTTCAATGATCCCGAAGAACACGCGTTGCTTACCGACCTGCATATTGCGTTCAAACGCGCCAACGGCTACAGCGAACTGGAAATCGCCCAGAAGCGCAGCGCCATCGAAAACGTCATGAAGCCCGACAGCCTCGAAGAACACCGCGAACGCCTGCTGGCGGCCGGGTTCTCGAAAGTCGTGCCGTGGTTCCAGTGTCTTAACTTTGCCTCGTTGATTGCCTTGCCATGATTGATCTGTCTCCCCTCGCCCGCCATTTGGTCGGCACTCCCTTGGCCGTGTGGGCCCAAGGTCTGCAAGCGCAACTCGATAACAAGATGGAAAAAGGCCATGGCGACCTGGAGCGCTGGCAGAGCGCGCTGGATGCGCTGCCGAAGATCCAGCCCAGCGACGTGGACTTGCTCAACGGCCTGACCCTCGACACCGATTGCGATGACGAAACCCGCGCACAAATGCACACCGCGCTGATGGGCCTGAGCCCATGGCGCAAAGGCCCGTTCCACCTGTTCGGCGTGCATGTGGACACCGAATGGCGCTCGGACTGGAAGTGGTCACGGGTGGCACCGCATTTGAACCTGAAGGGCAAACGCATCCTCGATGTGGGCTGCGGCAACGGTTACTACATGTGGCGCATGCTCGGCGCCGGGGCCGACAGCGTGATTGGCGTCGACCCGAACTGGCTGTTTTTCTGCCAGTTCCAAGCGGTACAGCGTTACCTGTCAGAGCCCAAGGCGTGGCACCTGCCGTTCCCGTTTGAAGACCTGCCGGCCAATCTGGAAGGCTTTGATACGGTGTTTTCCATGGGCGTGTTCTATCACCGGCGTTCGCCCATCGAGCATTTGCTGGCGTTGAAAGACACCTTGGTCAAAGGCGGCGAGCTGGTCTTGGAAACCCTGGTGGTGGAAGGCGATCAGCAACAAGTGCTGGTGCCGGAAGACCGTTATGCGCAGATGCGTAACGTATGGTTCCTGCCGTCGGTGCCGGCGTTGATGCTGTGGCTGCGCCGCGCCGGGTTCAGTGATGTGCGCTGTGTAGATGTAAGCGTGACGACGGTGGAAGAACAGCGTGGGACGGAGTGGATGAAGTATCAGTCGTTGAGTGATTTCCTTGATCCTGAAGATCACAGCAAGACGATTGAAGGGCTGCCGGCGCCGATGCGCGCGGTCATCATCGCCAAGAAGTAGCGGTGAGGTATCCCTGTAGAAACAGAGATCAAACTGTGGGAGCGGGCTTGCTCGCGAAAGCGGTGGATCAGCCACCTTATACTTGGCTGACACACCGTATTCGCGAGCAAGCCCGCTCCCACATTTGATCTCCAGTGTTCTTTAGAGTGGGGGCTTCGCGCGGCGGGCCTTGAAGAATTCACTGAGTACGGTACCGCACTCCTCAGCCAACACCCCACCTTCAAACAACACCTTGTGATTAAGAAACCCCTGGGTAAAAAACTGCCCCTGGCTCTGCACAATCCCCGCCTTCGGCTCCAGCGCGCCGTACACCACCCGCGCCACCCGCGAGTGCACGATCAAACCGGCGCACATGCTGCACGGCTCCAACGTCACATACAGCGTGCTGCCCACCAGCCGATAGTTGCTGATGGCCTGCGCCGCGTCACGGATGGCGACCATTTCGGCGTGGGCGCTGGGGTCGTTGCCACTGATGGGGCAGTTGAAGCCGCGGCCGATGATTTCACCGTCCTGCACCAACACCGCACCCACCGGCACTTCACCCAGTGCAGCGCCTTGGGCGGCGAGGGCCAGGGCTTCGCGCATGAAGTGCTGGTCGCGGCTGCGGTCGATGATCGCCACGGGACGAAACTGGCGCATCACGCCACCTCGATGGCGGCCATCAGGCCGGTTTCCATGTGGTCGATGACGTGGCAGTGGAACATCCACACCCCCGGGTTATCCGCCACCAACGCCACGCGGGCGCGTTCGTTCTTGCCCAGCAGGTAAGTGTCGGTGAAGTACGGGATCACCTTGTGGCGGTTCGAGGCGATTACCTTGAAGCTCATGCCGTGCAGGTGGATCGGGTGCTGGTACTGGGTCATGTTCTTCAATTCGAAAATGTAGCTCTTGCCCTTCTCCAGCTTGGCAATCGGGCGGTCGGCGCAGGTCTTGTCGGTGATGTCCCAGGCCTGACCGTTGATCTGCCACAGGCTGGGCGGCCGACCATCGTCGACCGAAACGGTGCCGACCCACTCGAAATTGAAGTTGAGTTTCTCGGCGTTGGCCAGGTCCGGCTCGGCAATCGGGTTGGCGGGCAATGCCGGTGGCCACTCGGTGGGCGCGTCGGTATTGGCCACGGAACGGAACGTACCCAGGCGTACCGGACCGTTGCGGATCGACAGCTCTTCGCCGGCTGGCGGCGCCTTGATCGCCAGGCAGATACGCATGCCAGGGCCCAGCCAGTATTCCTTGCCCAGCGGACGCGGCTCGATGGGGTTGCCGTCCAGCGCGTAGATCTGCGCTTCAACGTCCGGGATGTTGATGCGATAGGTCAGGGTGTTGTCGAGGTTGAGCAGGCGCACGCGGGTGATCTGCCCGGCCGGCAAGTCGATCACCGCCTGGGACACGCCGTTGATCGTCGACAAGCGCCCGGCCGTACCGCCACGTGCTGCTTCACGGGGCACGCTGAACGCGACGAAAGCGCCCTCTTCGTCCACATGCCAGCTCTTCAGGCTGAGGGTGCGTTCGTGTTTGAAACCGGTGGGCTCGCGCTCTTCGATGATCAGCGGGCCGACCAGGCCACGGCCGAGTTCTTCGCTGCTGTTGACGTGGGGGTGATACCAGTAGCTGCCGGCGTCGGGCACACGGAATTTGTAGTCGAAGTACTCGCCGGGCAACACCGGCAATTGCGAGACGTAGGGCACGCCGTCCATCTCCAGCGGCAAGCGGATGCCATGCCAGTGGATGGTGGTAGCGACCGGCAGGTGGTTGATAAAACGCACCCGCAGCCACTCGCCCTGGCGCACGCGCAACTCGGTGCCCGGGGCGGAAGGGCCGAACGCCCAGGCTTCGGTCTTGTGGCCCGGCACTAGTTCCACGTCCAGCGGTGCGGCGATCAGTTCGTAATCGTGGCCCGCTTCGGCCTCGGCGACTTTCCCCAGCCAGTAGCGATAGGCGCCACCGGCACCGACGCCCACTACGGCCAGGCCGGCAAGGCCACCCAGGATTTGTCGACGGGAAAAGGATCGGGACACAACAACCTCACGTATCTGCCGCAAGCCCAGGGCCTGCAAAGGGCAGATACGATACACCTGCATCGCCTAAACAGTAAGGCTTCGCATTGCCGCATGGCTGAATTCAAAGGGTTTCGCCGGGCGACCACAGTTCTGAACACACCAAAGATCAACTGTGGGAGCTGGCTTGCCTGCGATAGCGGTGGGTCAGCCAATGCAGCTTTGACTGGTTCATCGCAATCGCGGGCAAGCCCGCTCCCACATTTTTTGATCTTCAGTGGCCTTTAGACGGTGTTAGGTCAGGCCTTGGCCGCAGCCAGGATCAGAGCTTTCATCTCGGCCACGGCACCTTTGAAGCCGACGAACAGCGCATGGGCCACCAGCGCATGGCCGATGTTCAGCTCATTGATGCCCTTGATCGCCGCCACGGCTTCAACGTTGTGGTAATGCAGGCCGTGACCGGCGTTGACGATAAGGCCTTCGCGCAGGCCAACCGCGACACCGTCGATGATGCGTTGCAGCTCATCGGCCACTTCGGTCGGGGTGGTGGCGTCGGCATAACGCCCGGTGTGCAACTCAATGGCCGGTGCACCGACGCGGCGCGAGGCTTCGATCTGGCGCTCATCGGCGTCGATGAACAGCGAGACTTCGCTGCCGATCTGCGACAGGCGATCCACCGCGGCCTTGATCCGCGCTTCCTGGCCAGCGACATCCAAGCCGCCTTCGGTGGTGAGTTCCTGGCGGGTTTCCGGTACCAGGCAGATGTGCGCCGGGCGGATGCGTTCAGCGAACTGCATCATCTCTTCGGTCACGCCCATCTCGAAGTTCATGCGGGTTTGCAGCACATCCTTGAGCACCAGCACATCACGCTCCTGGATGTGGCGGCGGTCTTCGCGCAGGTGCACGGTGATGCCGTCGGCGCCTGCTTCTTCGGCGTCCAGCGCGGCCTTGACCGGATCAGGGTAACGGGTGCCCCGGGCCTGGCGCAGGGTAGCGACGTGGTCGATATTGACGCCAAGAAGAATGCGATTGCTGCTGGTCACGGAAGCGCTCCTGAAAAGGGAAAGAAACGCTGCACAGCATACACGGGGTTGTCAGGGCTTTCGAAACAACTCGCGACTGACCAGCGGCCGTCCGCCCAAGTGCACAGCCAGGGCTTGGCGCATCAGGCGCTTGGCGGCGGATAAAGCGCCCGGCGCGCTCCAGTCGGCTTCGCTCATGGCCAGCAGCTCGGTGCCCTGGAACAGGCCCGGTTGCAGCAGGTAGACACGCTCCAGGCCGGCGTCCACTTGCAGGCGGTACATGCCGTCGGCGGCGATGGGGTCGCCGTGCAGGTCGTTGACCAGTTCGAAGCCGTAGCCCAGATCGTCGAGCAGGCGCCATTCGAAGGCGCGCAGCAAGGGCTCCAACGGGCGACCTTCGGCGAGGGCAAGCAACGTGGCGGCATAGTGATCGAAGACAGCGGGATGGGGATCTTCGGCAGGGAGCAGGCGAATCAGCAGTTCGTTGAGATAGAGGCCGCTGAACAGCGCTTCGCCATTGAGCCAGGCGGAGGTGCCGACGCTTTCCAGGCGGCCGACGTTTTTCAACTCGCCCTTGCCGCGGAACTCCACGTCCAACGCCACGAACGGCCTTGCCTGCGTGCCCGCCTTGCCCCGCGCGCTGCGCAACACTGCACGCAGGCGGCCTTGGGGCGTGAGGAAGTCCACCAGGGCGCTGGTCTCGCGGTAGGCGCGGCTGTGCAAGACGTAGGCGGGTTGGCTGAGGGGCTGGGACATGAGACGGGAAATCTCTAAAGAGGAAGAGCGCTTCTGTGGCGAGGGAGCTTGCTCCCGCTGGGCTGCAAAGCAGCCCCTCTATCAGCCACCGAGTTTTATCTGAAAAAACTCAGTGGTTTTGTTGGGGCCGCTGCGCGGCCCAGCGGGAGCAAGCTCCCTCGCCACAGCAAGCCCGCCAACCGTCAAGCGGTGTTCTTACAGGTCGCCGTAGCCCAGGGAGCGCAATGCACGCTCATCATCGGACCAACCACCCTTAACCTTCACCCACAGGTTAAGCATGATCTTGGAATCAAACAGCAGTTCCATGTCCTTGCGCGCCTCGGTGCCGATGCGCTTGATGCGCTCGCCCTTGTCGCCAATGATGATTTTCTTCTGGCCGTCACGTTCGACGAGGATCAGCGCATGGATATGCAAGGTTTTCCCCTGCTGCTTGAACTCTTCGATCTCGACGGTGATCTGGTACGGCAGCTCGGCGCCCATCTGGCGCATGATTTTCTCGCGCACCAGTTCGGCGGCCAGGAAACGGCTGCTGCGGTCGGTGATCTGGTCTTCCGGGAAGAAGTGCTCGTTCTCCGGCAGGTGCTCGGCGATCACGCGCTCCAGGGCTTCCAGGTTGTGACCGTGCTGGGCGGAGATCGGGATGATCTGCGCGTTCGGCAGTTGTTCCTGCAGCCAGCTCAGGTGCGGCATCAGCTCGGCTTTGTCTTCGATACGGTCGGTCTTGTTCAACGCGACGATCAACGGGCCGGTGACGTACTGCACACGCTCAAGGACCATCTGGTCTTCGTCGGTCCACTTGGTGCGGTCGACCACGAAGATCACCACGTCGACGTCTTTCAACGCCGCCGAAGCGGTCTTGTTCATGTAGCGGTTGAGGGCTTTCTCGCCACCTTTGTGCATGCCCGGGGTATCGACGTAGACCGCTTGCACGTTGCCTTCGGTCTTGATGCCCAGCATGTTGTGGCGGGTGGTCTGCGGCTTGCGCGAGGTGATCGCGAGCTTCTGGCCGAGGATGTGGTTCAGCAGCGTGGACTTGCCCACGTTCGGGCGGCCGACGATGGCAACATAGCCACAGCGTGTTGCGGTTGAATCAGTCATGGCCATTCTCCACGCCCAGGGCAATCAGTGCTGCAGCGGCCGCTACCTGTTCGGCAATACGACGGCTCACACCCTGACCTCGGCTTTTTTCGTTCAGTAAGGTGATTTCACATTCCACGAAGAACACGCGGCAATGGGGCTCACCCTGGATATCCACCACTTCGTAGCGTGGCAGTTCGCAACCACGAGACTGCAGGAATTCCTGCAGGCGGGTCTTGGGATCTTTGTTGGTATCGACCAGCGTGAGGCTTTCGATCTCGGAGGTCAGCCACGCGGTAACGCGTTCCTTGGCTGCTTCCATGCCTGCATCGAGGTAGATCGCACCGATCAGCGCTTCAAGGGCATCGGCAAGGATCGACTCACGGCGGAAACCGCCGCTCTTCAGCTCGCCAGAGCCCAGGCGCAGGTACTCGCCCAGGCCGAAACCACGGGCCAGCACGGCCAGGGTCTCGCCCTTCACCAAGCGTGCGCGCAGGCGCGACAGCTGGCCTTCACGGGCTTGCGGGAAGCGCTCGAACAGCGCCTCGCCGGCGACGAAATTGAGGATGGCGTCACCGAGGAATTCCAGGCGTTCGTTGTTACGCCCTGCAAAGCTGCGGTGTGTGAGGGCAAGGACCATCAATTCCTGGTCCTTGAAGGTGTAGCCGAGCAGACGCTCGAGACGTGCTAGAGAAACGGTCACGGTTTACCCATATCTGTGTGGTGGCACCGGCGGCCATCGACGATTGACGCAGTGTTCAAATTCAAATCCTGGTTGGTGCAGCATGGGGCCGGAATTTGTCCAAGCCCCAGAAAAGCATTCGGCGCTGTGTTCACAGCGCCGCCTGTATTACTTGATCAGCCCGACTCGCGAGAAGTTCGGCAAGTGGCTGAGCTTGGACTCCGGCCAACTCATCCAGACCGCGAAGGCCTTGCCGACGATATTCTCGTCGGGAACCATGCCCAGCATGTCCTTGGGAATGTTGGGATCGTTCCAATAGCGGCTGTCATTGGAGTTGTCACGGTTGTCGCCCATCATGAAGTAATGCCCTGCAGGCACTTTCCACTCGCCATCAGGCTGGCGGTAGCGCGACATTTCCTTGCGGATCTCGTGCTCCACCGCGCCGAGTTTCTCCTGGTACAGCTCGGCGCTGCCCAGGGAATTCGGCTCGGAACCGATCAGCTTCTCAGCCACCGATTCACCGTTGATGAGCAGGCGCTTGTCACCGGTGTAGCGGATCACGTCGCCCGGCAGGCCGATCACACGCTTGATGTAGTTGACGTTCGGGTCGCTCGGGAAGCGGAACACCATCACATCGCCGCGTTGCGGGTCGCCGACTTCAATGACCTTCTTGTCGATCACCGGCAGGCGAATGCCGTAGGCAAACTTGTTCACCAGGATGAAGTCGCCCACGTCCAGGGTAGGTTTCATCGACCCCGAAGGGATCTGAAACGGCTCCACCAGGAACGAGCGCAGCACCAGCACGATGAACAACACCGGGAAGAACGACTTGCCGTATTCAACCAGCAGAGGCTCTTTGTTCAGCTTCTCGACCACCACGGCATCGGGCTGGCTGACGCTGCCCTGATAGGACGCGATAGCCGCCCGCCGACGCGGGGCGAAGAACACCAGATCGAGCAACGCCAGGAGACCACAGACGGCAACGGCGATGACCAGCAACAGCGGGAAATTTAGCGACATAGGACCTAACTATCCAACCTGAGCACCGCAAGGAAGGCTTCTTGTGGAATTTCCACGTTGCCCACTTGCTTCATGCGTTTTTTACCGGCCTTTTGCTTCTCAAGCAGCTTGCGCTTACGGCTTACGTCACCGCCGTAGCATTTGGCCAGTACGTTCTTTCTGAGAGCCTTGACGGAGGTCCGTGCAATGATCTGCCCGCCAATGGCGGCCTGGATCGCGACGTCGAACATCTGGCGCGGAATCAGTTCTTTCATCTTCTCGGTCAACTGGCGACCTTTGTAGTGCGCGTTGTCCTTGTGCACGATGAGTGCCAGGGCATCAACCTTGTCGCCGTTGATCAGCACATCCAGTTTCACCAGATTAGCCGATTGGTAACGGTCGAAATGGTAATCCAGCGAAGCATAGCCGCGACTGGTGGATTTGAGACGGTCGAAGAAGTCCAGGACCACTTCGTTCATCGGCAGATCGTAGGTCACTTGCACCTGGGTACCGAGGAACAGCATGTCGTGCTGCACGCCACGCTTTTCGATACACAGGGTGATCACGTTGCCCAGGTGCTCTTGTGGCACGAGGATGTTGGCCCGCACGATCGGCTCGCGCATGTCTTCGATGGAAGACAGGTCTGGCAGCTTGGACGGGTTGTCGACGTAAATCGTTTCACCGGTTTTCAACGCCAGCTCAAAAATAACCGTTGGCGCGGTGGTGATCAGGTCCAGGTCGTATTCGCGCTCCAGGCGCTCCTGGATGATCTCCATGTGCAGCATGCCGAGGAACCCGCAACGGAAGCCGAAGCCCAGGGCGTCGGAGCTTTCCGGGGTGTACTGCAACGACGAGTCGTTGAGGGTCAGCTTCTGCAGGGCTTCGCGGAAGTCTTCGAAGTCGTCGGAGCTGACCGGGAACAGGCCGGCGTAAACCTGCGGCTGGATGCGTTTGAAGCCCGGCAGCACGTCAACGTCAGGGGTGGAGCTCAAGGTCAGGGTGTCACCTACCGGTGCACCGTGGATGTCCTTGATACCGGCAATGATGAAGCCCACTTCACCGGCTTTCAGATCGGTGGTCGCGGTGTGCTTCGGGTTGAATACACCAACGCTGTCCACCAGGTGGATCTTGCCGGTGGATTTGACCAGGATCTTGTCGCCTTTCTTCACGCGGCCGTGGCGCACGCGGACCAGGGACACAACGCCCAGGTAGTTGTCGAACCAGGAGTCGATGATCAACGCTTGCAGCGGATCTTCGTAGTTGCCGGTCGGCGCGGGAATGGTCTTGACCAGGCGTTCGAGCACTTCGTCGACACCCAGGCCGGTCTTGGCGCTGCACTCGACGGCGTCGGTGGCGTCAATGCCGATGATTTTTTCGATTTCTTCTTTGACGCGGTCTGGATCGGCCTGTGGCAGGTCGATCTTGTTCAGCACCGGCATCACTTCCAGGCCTTGCTCGATCGCGGTGTAGCAGTTGGCGACGGACTGGGCTTCAACGCCCTGGCCCGCGTCGACTACCAGCAAGGCGCCTTCGCAGGCGGCCAGCGAGCGGCTGACTTCGTAGGTGAAGTCAACGTGGCCGGGGGTGTCAATGAAGTTCAACTGGTACTTGATACCGTCTTTGGCGGTGTAGTACAGGGTAACGCTGTGGGCCTTGATGGTGATGCCGCGCTCACGCTCGAGGTCCATGGAGTCCAGGACCTGGGCTTCCATTTCACGCTCGGCAAGGCCACCGCACATTTGAATGAACCGGTCGGCCAGCGTCGACTTGCCATGGTCAATGTGGGCGATGATGGAGAAATTGCGGATATGACTCAAATCACTCACGGATCAACACTCAAAAAGGCTGCAGGCAGATTGCCCGCTGAAAAATAGCCGGGAATTGTACCTGATGCTCTGCCCGGGCGTCATCTTTGCTGACCAGAACAAAAATGCCCCGATCTCTCGACCGGGGCATTTTTTGAACATAAGCGCCGTATCAGCCGGCTCGGCGCAACAGCCAGAACCCGGCCACGGCACAGATCGCGGTCGGCACCAGCACCGCAAACAGCGGCGAGAAACCGAACACCAGGCTCGACGGACCGAGCAGGTCCTGGGCGATGCGGAAGGTGAAACCCACCAATACGCCGGTAAACACGCGCTGGCCGAGGGTCACGGAGCGCAATGGGCCGAAGATGAACGAAATCGCCATCAGCACCAAAGCCGCGGTCACGACCGGCTGCAACACCTTGACCCAAAACGCCAGCCAGTAACGACCGTTGTTCAGGCCCTGCTCCTTCAAGTAGTGGATGTAGCTCCACAGCCCGGAGATCGGCAGACTTTCGGGGATCATTACCACGGTATTGAGCAGTTCCGGCTTGAGGGCGATGTCCCACGCCTCAGTCGGTGCGTTGATCACTTCGGTGCTGGACTTGGTGCCTTGGCCCGCGTTGCGGAAATACGTCGTGGTGATGTCGGTCAGTTCCCACTTCTCGGCGCTGTACTGCGCACGTTTGGCGAAACTGGACGACAGCAGGTGGCGCTCCTTGTCGAACGTGTAGCGCGTCACACCAATCAACAGGCCGCCGGGTTGCACGGCGTTGATGTGGATGAACTCGTCACCCTGGCGGTGCCACAGGCCATGCTTGGAGCTTTGTGCATCCCCCGAACCCTGGGCCAGGGCGCGGTTGGCCTGGGCCGTGGTTTCGGCCGGTGGCGCGACGTACTCGCCGATCAGCACGCTGCACAGCATCAGCAGCAGCATCGGTTTCATCACGGCCCAGACGATGCGGCCGATGGAAACGCCGGCGGCACGCATGATGGTCAGTTCGCTGTTGCTGGCCAGGCTGCCCAGGCCGATCAGGCAACCGATCAGCGCGGCCATCGGCATCATGTCGTAGAGACGGCGCGGCGCGGTGAGCGCCACGTAGCTCAGTACGTCCCACACGGTGTAGGTGTCGGTGACGTTGCCGACTTCATCGATAAAGGCGAACAACGAGGCCAGGCCCAGGATGATGCCCAATACCGCCAGGATGGCGATCAGTACGCTGCTACCAATGTAGCGATCGAGCTTAGCCACGAGCCAACTCCTTCTGGCCACGACGGCTCAACATTTTCAGACGGATAGGTTCCCAGTAGAGCAGCCCGAGGCCGATCACCAGGAAGATCCCGTGAACCCACCACAGGCCCAGGGTTGGCGACAGCTTGCCCTTCTCCAGGGAGCCACGGGCGGAAATCAGGATGGTCAGGTACGCCATGTACAGCAGGATCGCCGGCAACAGCTTGAGGAAACGGCCCTGGCGCGGGTTGACCCGCGACAGCGGCACGGCCATCAGGGTCACGATAAACACCAGCAGCGGCAGGGAAATCCGCCATTGCAGCTCGGCAATGGAACGCAGTTCCTTGCTGCCAAGCAGCTCGGTGGTCGGAATGGCATCACGGTCGGTGACTTCGTCGCTGACGTCCGGGCGCGCCAGCAGCACGCCGTAGGTGTCGTACTTGATCGCACGGTAATCGGCCATGCCGGGGCTGCCGTCATAGCGGTAGCCGTTTTCCAGGATCAGGTAGCGGCTGCCGTCCGGGCGTATTTCCTGGCGACCGGAATCGGCCACCAACACAGAGATGCCACGGTCTTTCTTGTCCTGGCCCAGGCGCTTCTCGGAGATGAACACCCCGCCGAGGTTGGCGCGGTCTTCGGTCATGGTTTCGGTGTAGGTGACCCGCGTGCCGTCATTGAGCGCCTGGAAGCGGCCCGGTTCGAGGGTATCGAACTCGGTCATGGCGTCCTGCTTGTTCAGCACCAACTGGAACTGCATGGCCCCTTGCGGCGCCAGGCTCAGGCTCAGCCAGGCGACGATCAGCGCCACACCGGCGGCCGGGATCATGGTCATGCCCAGCAGGCGTTGCTGGCTCATGCCGGTGGCCGAGAGCACGGTCATTTCGCTTTCGAGGTACAGGCGGCCATAAGCCAGCAAGATCCCGAGGAACAGGCCCAGGGGCAGGATCAGCTGCAGGAACCCCGGCAGGCGAAAGCCCATGATCAGGAACAGCGACCCTGGGTCCAGGGCGCCGGAAGCAGCCTGGGCCAGGTATTTGACGAAACGACCACTCATGATGATGACCAGCAATACCGCACTCACGGCACTCAGGGTCAACAGGACTTCGCGGGACAGATAACGGAAGACGATCAAACCAGACACTCCAGGGTTGTCAGGCTAAGGCGGCCAAACAAGCAAGCATACCGAGTCGACCTGTTTGCACAGGCCGGCTAAAAAGATGGCGCATTATCCTGTGATTGGCCGCGCCTGTCACGGAGCATGCTCATCGAGGGGGACAAAGCTTGCGCCAAGGGTTGTCAGGCTCCGCCGCCGAGGTTCAAACTGCGGCCTTTGTCGCTGGCGGTTTACACAGCTGCCAAGCATTAAAGCCTGCGTACAGACGCAAGGCTCTCAGACCTTGATAAGGGACCCGAAAATGGAATTGGTTGTAAAAAGCGTTAGCCCCGAAACGTTGAAAACCGCCACCCTCGTGGTCGCCATCGGCGAAGGCCGCAAACTCGGCGTTGCCGCCAAGCAACTCGACGAACTGAGCGGCGGCGCCATCAGCGCCATCCTCAAGCGCGGCGACCTGGCCGGCAAAGTCGGCCAGAGCCTGCTGCTGCAAAGCCTGCCAAACCTCAAGGCCGACCGCGTATTGCTGGTGGGCGTGGGCAAGGACGCCGAACTGGGCGACCGCCCGTTCCGCAAGATCATCAGCGGCATCCTCACCACCCTCAAGGGCCTGGGCGGCAGCGATGCCACGCTGGCGCTGGATGAAGTCGTGGTCAAGGGCCGCGACAGCTACGGCAAGACCCGCCTGCTGGCCGAGAGCCTGGTGGACGGCGGCTATATCTTCGACGAGTTCAAGAGCACCAAGGCCGAACCCCGCGCCCTGAAGAAAATCACCCTGCTGACCATCAAGGCCGCCCAGGCTGAAGTGCAGCGCGCCGTGACCCACGCCACCGCCATCGCCAACGGCATGTCGTTTACCCGCGACCTGGGCAACCTGCCGCCGAACATCTGCCACCCGACCTTCCTCGGCGAACAAGCCAAAGCGCTGGGTAAAGAATTCAAGGGCCTGAAAGTCGAAGTCCTCGATGAGAAGAAGATCAAGGAACTGGGCATGGGCTCGTTCTATGCCGTGGGCCAGGGCAGCGACCAGCCGCCACGCCTGATCGTGATGCAATACAACGGCGGCAAAAAGGCCGACAAGCCGTACGCCCTGGTCGGTAAAGGCATCACCTTCGACACCGGCGGCATCAGCCTCAAGCCGGGCGCCGGCATGGATGAAATGAAATACGACATGGGCGGCGCCGCCAGTGTGTTCGGCACCCTGCGTGCCGTGCTGGAGCTCAAGCTGCCGATCAACCTGGTGTGCATCCTGGCCTGTGCCGAGAACATGCCAAGCGGCGGCGCGGCGCGTCCGGGCGACATCGTCACCACCATGAGCGGCCAGACCGTCGAGATCCTCAACACCGACGCCGAAGGCCGCCTGGTGCTGTGCGATGCCCTGACCTACGCCGAGCGCTTCAAGCCGCAAGCCGTGATCGACATCGCCACCCTGACCGGCGCGTGCATCGTCGCCCTGGGCTCCCACACCTCGGGCCTGCTGGGCAACAACGACGAGTTGATCGAGCAACTGCTCAGCGCCGGCAAGGCCGCCGACGACCGCGCCTGGCAACTGCCGCTGTTCGACGAGTACCAGGAACAGCTGGACAGCCCGTTCGCCGACATCGCCAACATCGGCGGGCCGAAAGCCGGCACCATCACCGCAGCCTGTTTCCTGTCGCGTTTCGCCAAGAACTTCAACTGGGCGCACCTGGACATCGCCGGCACGGCCTGGACCAGCGGCGGCAAGGACAAGGGCGCCACTGGCCGTCCGGTTCCATTGTTGACCCAGTACCTGCTGGACCGCGCCAAAGCCTGAAAATGAGAACCCCAGGGCGGTTTTTATAAAGCCCCCCTGGGTTCCAGGAACCGCAATGACCCAAGTCGACTTCTATATATTGCCCAGCGCCGACCCGCTCGCGCGCCTGGACTTCGCCTGCAAACTCACCGAAAAAGCCTGGCGCATGGGCCACCGCATCTACCTGCATTGCAGCGATGCCGCCCAACGCGACGAGCTCGACGCCCGCCTGTGGCGCTTCAAGGGCGAAAGCTTCGTGCCCCACGGCCCTGCCGAATCTGAACCCGAAGGCCTGGTTGTGCTGGGTTTGGGCGACAGTTGCGGCGAGCACCATGACCTGCTGGTCAACCTCGACCTGAAAGTGCCGCCGTTCGCCAAGGCGTTTGCCCGCGTGGCAGAGGTGGTGGTGGAAGATCCGGCTATTCGTCAGGCCGCGCGGGAGAGTTTCCGTTTCTATCGCGAACAGGGCTATCCTTTGCAGGATCACCGGCTACAACGACTTTGAGTAAATGATGGACACTCCCAACCCTATAAAAAAAGACGACCACCTGCTGGACGACCTCGAGTCGATCCGCCAGTTGCTCGGTGATGATGATTTGCAACCGCCGCTGTTGACCGATTCGGTCGATCCAGAGGTACAGATTCCGCTGTTGTTCGACATGGTCGGCGCCAAGGCCGCTGCGCCGGAGCCGGTTGCCGACGCTGTAGAACCCGCCCCCGCCGAAAAAGGCCCGGACGCCCTGCTGCTGCACCTGGACAACGAACTGCGCGCCGCCGCGCAATTGATCATGCAAGACGTGATCGATGACTTCGCCCCGCATATCGAGACCGAGATCAAACGCCGGCTGGATGCGCGGATGGAGCGGTTGCTCAGCCAATACCAATCCTGAATTAAACACAGATCCCCTGTGGGAGCGGGCTTGCTCGCGAATGCGGTATGACAGTCAACACATACTTTGACTGATCCACCGCTTTCGCGAGCAAGCCCGCTCCCACATTTGTTCAGCGTACATTTCAAGCCAGTCTTCGCCTCGCCCTGCGCCCTATCCCCCGTTATACTTGCCGGCTTTCCTGAATAAATGCCAACTAGGGTCCCGCCGCGCATGGATAAGACCTACCAGCCGCACGCTATCGAAACTTCCTGGTACAACACCTGGGAATCCGAGAATTATTTCGCCCCGCAAGGCGCGGGCGATTCCTACACCATCATGATTCCGCCACCGAACGTCACTGGCAGCCTGCACATGGGCCATGGCTTCAACAATGCGATCATGGATGCGTTGATCCGTTTCCGCCGCATGCAGGGCCGCAACACCCTGTGGCAGCCAGGCACCGACCACGCCGGTATCGCCACGCAAATGCTGGTGGAACGCCAACTCGAAGCCACCGGCCAGAGCCGTCACGACCTGGGCCGCGAGAAATTCCTGGAAAAGATCTGGGAATGGAAAGACCAGTCCGGCGGCAATATCAGCCGTCAGATCCGTCGCCTGGGCTCGTCCGTAGACTGGAGCCGCGAGCGCTTCACCATGGACGACGGCCTGTCGGAAGCGGTGAAGGAAGCCTTCGTGCGCCTGCATGAAGACGGCCTGATCTACCGCGGCAAACGCCTGGTCAACTGGGACACCAAGCTGCACACGGCCATTTCCGACCTTGAAGTGGAAAACCACGACGAGAAAGGTTTCCTGTGGAACCTCAAGTATCCGCTGGCTGACGGCGCCAAGACCGCCGAGGGCAACGACTACCTGATCGTCGCCACCACCCGTCCGGAAACCATGCTCGGCGACGCCGCCGTGGCCGTGAACCCGAACGACGAGCGCTACCAGGCGCTGATCGGCAAGTTCGTCGAGCTGCCATTGGTCGGCCGCCGCATCCCGATCATCGCGGACGACTACTGCGACCCTGAATTCGGCACCGGCTGCGTGAAAATCACCCCGGCCCACGATTTCAACGACTACGAAGTCGGCAAGCGCCACAACCTGCCGCTGCTGAACATCTTCGACAAAAATGCTGCCGTGCTGCCAGCCTGCCAGGTGTTCAACCTGGACGGCACGCTGAACGAGAGCATCGACGGCAAGATCCCGGCCGAATACGCCGGCCTCGACCGTTTCGAAGCGCGCAAGCAGATCGTTGCGGCCTTCGACGCCGCCGGTTTGCTGGTGAGCGTGGACGACCACGGCCTGAAAGTGCCGAAGGGCGACCGCTCGGGCACCATCATCGAGCCGTGGTTGACCGACCAGTGGTACGTGTCCACCAAGCCGCTGGCCGAGCCTGCGATTGCTGCCGTGGAAGACGGCCGCATCCAGTTCGTGCCAAAACAGTACGAAAACATGTACTTCTCATGGATGCGCGACATCCAGGATTGGTGCATCAGCCGTCAGCTGTGGTGGGGCCACCGCATTCCGGCCTGGTACGACGAGTCGGGCAAGGTCTATGTGGGCCGCGACGAAGCCGAAGTGCGTGCCAAGCACAACCTCGGTGCCGACATTGCGCTGCAACAGGACAACGACGTACTGGACACCTGGTTCAGCTCGGGCCTGTGGACGTTCTCCACCCTGGGCTGGCCGCAGCAGACCGAATTCCTCAAGAAATTCCACTCCACCGACGTGCTGGTCACCGGTTTCGACATCATTTTCTTCTGGGTTGCCCGGATGATCATGCTGACCATGCACCTGGTGAAGAACGAGGACGGCACCCCGCAAGTACCGTTCAAGACCGTGTACGTACACGGCCTGGTGCGTGATGGCCAGGGCCAGAAGATGTCCAAGTCCAAGGGCAACGTCCTCGACCCACTGGACATCATCGACGGCATCGACCTGGAAACCCTGGTGCAGAAACGCACCTCGGGCCTGATGCAGCCGAAACTGGCGAAGAAGATCGAGAAGCAGACCCGCGACGAGTTCGCCGACGGCATCGCCAGCTACGGCACCGACGCCCTGCGCTTCACCTTCTGTTCGCTGGCGTCCACCGGTCGCGACATCAAGTTCGACATGGGCCGCGTCGAAGGCTATCGCAACTTCTGCAACAAGATATGGAATGCGGCGCGCTACGTGCTGGACAAAGGCGAAGACTGCGGCCAGAACGGCGAAGCCTACGAGCTGTCCCTGGCGGATCGCTGGATCATCTCGCAACTGCAACGCACCGAAGCCGAAGTGACCCGCCAACTCGACCAGTTCCGTTTCGACCTGGCGGCACAAGCCCTGTACGAGTTCATCTGGAACCAGTACTGCGACTGGTACCTGGAACTGTCCAAGCCAGTGCTGTGGGACGAAAACGCCCCGGTCGAGCGCCAGCGCGGCACCCGTCGCACCCTGGTGCGCGTGCTGGAAGTGGCGCTGCGCCTGGCACACCCGTTCATGCCGTTCATCACCGAAGAAATCTGGCAGCGCCTCGCGCCGCTGGCCGGTATCGAAGGCAAGACCATCATGCTGCAACCTTGGCCAGTGGCCAATGAAGCGCGTATCGATGAGGCGGCCGAAAGCGATATCGAATGGCTCAAGACCCTGATGCTTGGCACGCGCAACATCCGCGCCGAGATGAACATCGGCCCGGGCAAGCCACTGGCCGTGTTCGTCAAGAACGCCAGCGCTGAAGATCAACGTCGCCTTGCTGAGAACGATGCGCTGCTCAAGAAGCTGGCGAAGCTGGAGTCCATCACTGTACTGGCGGCCGACGCCGAAGCACCGCTGTCCGCCACTGCACTGGTCGGCGAGATGGAAGTGCTGGTGCCAATGGCTGGCCTGATCGATAAGGGCGCGGAACTGGCTCGCCTCGATAAGGAAATTGCACGCCTGCAAGGCGAAGTGCAGCGCGTGGGTGGCAAGCTGTCCAACGCGGCGTTCGTCGACAAGGCCCCGGCCGAAGTGATCGACAAGGAACGCGCCAAACTGGCCGAGGCCGAACAGGCCCTGGGCAAGCTGGCGGAGCAACATGCGCGGATTTCCAGCTTGTAAGCTGCAATCTGTGTAGAAAAGAGGCCTTCGGGCCTCTTTTTTTTGGCCTGACAACCCAATCAATGTGGGAGCGGGCTTGCTCTCGAATGCAGTGTGTCCGGCACTGCATCTGTTTCTGATGGACCGCATTCGCGAGCAAGCCCGCTCCCACATTTAACCGAGTTCACCCTGAGAATGTGTGACAATGCCCACCACTTTGAGCCAACACCAGAATCATCATGACCGCCCCCAGCACACCCAAGCCTCCGCGCAAGAAGCCTAAAACCGCCGCCACGGCCAAACCCGTCGCGCCGCGCAAAGAGGCCACGCTGCACCCGCGCAACCGCCACACAGGCCGTTACGATTTCCCGGCGCTGATCAAGACCACGCCGGAACTGGCGAAATTCGTGATCATCAACCCGTACGGCAAAGAGAGCATCGACTTCGCCAGCCCGGATGCGGTGCGCGTGTTCAACCGGGCGTTGCTCAAGTCCTTCTATGGCATCCAGCACTGGGACATCCCGGCCGACTACCTGTGCCCACCGGTACCGGGGCGTGCGGACTACGTGCACTTCCTCGCCGACCTGCTGGCCAGCGTCAATGACGGCAAGATCCCCCGTGGCTCCATCGTCAAGGTGCTGGACATCGGCATGGGCGCCAACTGCGTCTACCCGCTGATTGGCTACATGGAGTACCGCTGGAACTTCCTCGGCTCCGAGGTCGACCCGATCGCCGTGGCGGCAGCCAAGGCCATCGTGCAGTCCAACGACCTGAGCAAGGTCATCCAACTGCGCCAGCAGACCAACCCCAAGCAGATCCTGCTGGGCCTGTTGGAGCCGGGCGAGCGGTTTGACCTGACCATGTGCAACCCGCCGTTCCATGCGTCCATGGACGAAGCCACCAAAGGCAGCGAGCGCAAATGGCGCGCCTTGGGCAAGGCTGATCCCAAGCGTAAATTGCCGGTACTGAACTTCGGTGGCCAATCGGCTGAACTGTGGTGTGAAGGCGGCGAAGCGCGGTTTGTGACCCAGTTGATCGCCGAGAGCGCCCATTTTGCCCACAAGGTGTTGTGGTTCAGCTGCTTGGTGTCAAAAGCGTCAAACCTGCCCGCGATCGAGACAGCCCTGAAAAAGGCCGGCGTGCTGGAAAGCCAAGTGGTGGAAATGTCCCAGGGGCAGAAACAAAGCCGCTTTGTCGCCTGGACCTTCCAGACCAAGAACGAGCAGCAGATCTGGCGCCAGCGCTGGGTTCGCGACTGACAAATCGCAGGCAACAAAAAACCGTGCCCGGATCGCTCCGGAGCACGGTTTTTTTTGCTGCGTCTTACTTGTTAACAGCGTCGGTCAGGCCTTTGGCCACAACCAGCTTGATAACTTTCTTGGCAGCGATTTCGATGGCAGCGCCAGTCGAAGGGTTACGGCCAGTACGGGCAGGACGCTCGGTCACTTTCAGTTTGCCAACGCCTGGCAGAGTGATTTCGCCGCCGTTTTCCAGCTGATCAGCAACAACTTGGCTCAGTTGGTCCAGCAGAGCGCGCACGGTAGTTTTCGGTGCGTCTACGGCTTCAGCCAAGTCAGCGATCAGTTGGTCTTTAGTAATAGCCATTGTGGTGTTCCTTCCCTATCAAATTCATATGGATTGCAGAGTGCAGTGTCAGCCATCGAGCCCGACCGTCAAGGCCTGGCACCCCTGACCATAACCACGAAGTTCGGGGTTATAGATGCTTGAAACGGGGATTGGTTCGACCTGACAGATGCTGAATGCACGCTTAACGCCGAGACTTGGCGTAAGACCGGGCAAAACTAGCACAGAGACGGGGAAATATCCGCTTCTACCTACCCATTTGGTCAGCTTTATCGCTCTAAAGCGTGAAAAAAAGGAATATGCCCCGTCGGAGAGTGCCAAAACGGCCTTCGGAGCACGTCTTGCCCAATGGGTGCGGTACACTGGGCGACTTTTCGGGGAGGCCAACCGCTCCCCTTCAACCAGCCGAGAAGCCTATGCCGATCCGTCATTGCATCGTCCACCTGATCGACAAAAAACCCGACGGCACCCCCGCAGTTCTCCACGCCCGTGATTCGGAACTGTCCGAATCGGCCGCCATCGAGAACATGCTTGCCGACCTCAACGAGAGCTACAACGCCAAGCAAGGCAAGGCCTGGGGTTTCTTCCATGCCGAGTCCGGTGCGCACCCGTTCAGTGGCTGGTTGAAGGAATATTTCGACGGTGGCCAGGATTTCACCACCTTCAGCCGCACCGCCGTCGAGCATCTGCAAAAGCTGATGGAAGAGTCCAACCTCTCCACCGGCGGCCACGTGCTGTTTGCCCACTACCAACAAGGCATGACCGACTACCTGGCCATCGCCCTGCTGCACCACAGCGAAGGCGTGGCGGTGACCGACGAGCTGGACGTGACCCCGTCGCGCCACCTGGACCTCGGCCAATTGCACCTGGCGGCGCGCATCAACGTCTCCGAGTGGCAGAACAACAAGCAGTCCAAGCAGTACATCTCGTTCATCAAAGGCAAGAACGGCAAGAAGGTCTCGGAGTACTTCCGCGACTTTATCGGCTGCCAGGAAGGTGTCGACGGCCCGGGCGAGACCCGCACCCTGCTCAAGGCGTTCAGTGACTTCGTTGAAAGCGAAGACCTGCCGGACGAATCCGCCCGCGAAAAAACCAAGACCCTGGTGGACTACGCCAGCAGCCAGGCCAAGCTCGGCGAACCGATGGGCCTGGAAGAACTGTCGGGGTTGATCGATGAAGATCGGCCTAAGGCGTTCTATGACCACATCCGCAACAAGGACTACGGCCTGTCGCCGGAAATTCCCGCGGATAAGCGCACCCTCAACCAGTTCCGCCGCTTCACCGGCCGTGCCGAAGGCTTGTCCATCAGTTTTGAAGCGCACCTGCTGGGCGACAAGATCGAATACGACGAAGCCGCTGGCACCTTGATCATCAAGGGCCTGCCGACTCAACTGACCGACCAGCTCAAGCGCCGCAACTGATGCTCGGCGGGGTCTTTAAAAAAGTCCTGCTGGTGTTGCTGGTCGTGGTGGTGATCCAGAACTGGGGCAAGATCGAGCGGGTGTTCAACCCGTCGCAGGTGGTTTCGGAGCAAACCCGGGCTTCGGCGCGGGTGGTGCTCTATTCCACCGAGTGGTGCGGGTACTGCAAGCAGATCCGCCGCTTCCTCGATCAGAAGGGCATTCCGTATCAGGCGTTCGATATCGACAAGGACGCCCAGGCGCGCAAGGCGTATGAGGCGTTGGGCGGCGGCGGGATTCCGTTTGTGGATGTGAACGGCACGTTGATCCGGGAATTCAGCCCGGAAAAAATCACGGCGGCGCTGAAGTAATCAGCGCACCACGATCATCCGCCCCAGCACGTGATGCTGTTCAAACCCCAGCACCGCCTGCAACGCATTCAACACCGCCTGCGGGTCTTTGCTCGGGAAGCTGCCACTGACGCGCTTGGCGCCCATCTCTTCGTTGAGCAGCAGGATGCGGCCCGGGTAGTAACGCTCCAGGTCATTGACCACATCGGCCAATGGCGCCTTGTAATAGTTGAGCCAACCGTCGCGCCAGGCCAGGCGCGATTCGCTGTCCACCGGGTGCATGGCATCGGCCACACCCTCGGCGTAGGCCACTTGCTGCCCGGCGGTAAGAATCTGCTGCTGGCCCTGTTTGGACGGCGTCACGCCGACCCGACCCGACAACACCGTCACCTGTGCGCCCGCAGGTTGCAGGCGCACTTCGAATTGTGTGCCCAGCACCCGCGCTTCACCGCTGCCGGCCTGCACCACAAAGGATTCTCCGGTGTGGGTCACGCTGAAAAAACCCGCGCCACGGCGCAGTTGGATATGCCGCTCGCCATGGCTGAAATCCACGGCAATCGCACTGTCGGCGTCGAGAGTGACTTGGGACTTGTCGGCCAGGGTGACCGTCTTCACCTCCCCCGGCGCGCTCACATAATCGGCGCCAAAGTCATCGACCCAGCGCGAGGGCTGCCAACCCGCACCCATGCACACCATCAACAGCAGGCACGCCGCCATCGCCAGGGCGCCAGACCAACGCACCGCCCGTGAGCGCCTGGAGGTATTCATCGCATTCAGGTAACCCTGCAACGCCAACGCCTCTTCGTCCGCGAGTTTCCGCGCAGGCACTTCACTCAATTCCCACAGCACCTGGGCCTGCGAATAGGCCTCGACGTGGGCCGGGGCGGCGCGCAGCCATCGGCTGAACGTGGCCTGGTCGCCGCTGCTGGGTTGGTCGTGCAACAGGCTCAGCCAGGCCAGAGCGGCGTGTTCCTGGTCAGGCGTGGGGGTGCGGTTCACGGTGCTTTCCCTGGCGTGCGTGGGGGTGATGGCTCACGAAGGCTGGCTTTGCAGGCTTCGAGGGCACGCATCATATGTTTTTCCACGGCACTTTGGGACAGACCCATGGCCTTGGCGATCTCCGCGTACTTGCGGCCGTGGATGCGGTTGAGCAGGAAAATCTGCCGGGTGCGCTCCGGCAAGCTGCGCAACGCAGCTTCGACGTGACGCAAATCATTGCCCGCCTCCAACGCCGCCTGGGGTTCGGACCCCTGATTGTCTTGCTGTTCCGGCAGCCAACCCTCGCTGCTGCGCACCCGCGCGCCTTCGCTGCGCAAGTGATCGATGGCGATATTGCCGGCACAACGCAGCAGGTAGGTGCTGAGCTCTTCGACCTGCACCAGCGGGCGACGCCAGAAGCGCAGGAACAAGTCCTGCACCAGGTCGGCGGCCGTGGCCCGGCAGCCTACGCGCCGATTGACCAGGGCTTCCATCTGCGAACGCTGCGAGAGAAACACCTGTAGGAAATGCGCACGCCCACCCGCTGATTCAGCGCGCTGGCTGTCCTCGGACTCCGGTGGGGTGCTGATCATCATGGGCGGTGCTCAGAGGGTGGCGAAAGCAGCGACGGGGCTGGCCAGTAGGCCAACACCCGCCAGGATCAAGGCCAACCTTGGTCGATAGGGCAACAGCAACACCAGCAGCAACGCGCTGAGCATCAGCACGGCGCACCAGTCCACCAAGCCACGGCTCCAACCGCCGAGCGCCACGGCTGGCCAGATCGACAGCACCAGCAGCAACCACCCCGCTACGCGCAAACCCAGGCGCCGACGGGGCGACGGCTTGCTGTGCAGCAGCTCACCGTGGTGACGGTCAGTGGACAGGCACAGCGCAGTAAACCCTGCGTAGCACATCAAGAGCGCGAGCAGCATTCAGTTCGTCTCCTGCTTGAGGGTCAACGGCCGCGCGCGTTCAGCCTTGGCTTGCGGTGCCACGCGGTGCTGCATCTTCCAGGCTGCCCAGGCGAGAAACACGCCGCTCGCCAGGCAGGTCAGGTCGAAGCCGGCCATGGCCCAGTCGCCCGTCGCCAATGAAACGCCCAGGTGGTGCGAGGTGGTCAGCGCGTTGAGCAACGGAATCACGGCAAACAACAGCGCGCCGAAACCCAATTGCTCGACCCAGCCCTGGCGGCCACGGCGCAGAATCGCGTGCAGCAAGCTCAAGCCCCAGGCAATAAAGAAGGTTTGCACTTCCCAGTCCGAGCGCTCGGCGAAGTTCACCGGCAACAGGCGGTTGGCCCAGAAAAACGCGGCAATGGCGATCATCAGCCCGGACATGCTGGCGATGTTCAGCACTTCCACCAGGCGCAGTTCAAACGGCATCACGCCGCTCTTGGCATGCTTGAGCTGGCGCTTGCCAAGCCAGATCACCAGCCCGGTGCCGATCATCGCCGTGCCCGCCAGGCCGCAGATAAAGTACAGCCAGCGCAGCACCGGGCCGGCGAAATGGCCCATGTGCAGGCCATAGAAACTGCCACCGATAATCGCCGGCAGCGATTGCCCGTCACTGCTGCGCAGCAGTTCGCCAGTGGTGCCGTTGAACGACACGATGCTGTTGAATTCATGCACCACGCTGTCGGAACTGGCGCGAAACACATTGACCGAAGCATTCACATCACTGGGGTTGTTCACCCCCAGCCGGCCTACGTGGCCACCGTCCCACTGCGCCCGCGCCTGTTCGTACATCGGCAACAGCGGCAGCAATTGGCCCGGTTGCCCCAGCGCCGGCGCGTTATTAGTGGCAGGGAACACTTCGTTGAAAAAGGCGCGAGTATCGCCGCTGTAAGAGGCGAGGATCGGCGCTGGCATCACCATGCTCATGAAAATCACCAGGCTGCTGTAGGTGATCATCAAATGGAACGGCAACACCAGCACGCCCACCGCGTTATGCCCGTCGAGCCAGGAGCGCTGGCCTTTGCGGGGGCGGAAGGTGAAGAAGTCCTTGAAGATTTTCTTGTGGGTGATGATCCCGGTGATCAACGCGACAAACATCACCATCGCGGCGATGGTGGACAGCCAGCGGCCCCAGGGGTGAGGCATTTGCAGTTGGAAGTGGAAGCGATAGAAGAAGTCGCCGCCCATGCTTTCGCGGGCCTGCACGTCCTGGCCGGTGACCGGGTCGAGGGTTTTCTGCATGAAGTTGCCGCGCCGGCCAGGGTCGAGCTTGTCTTGCCACATCACCGACAAGGCCGGGTCGCGCTCGTCCGGCAGGTTGATAAACCAGCGCGCGGCCTTCGGCGCCGTTTGTTGCAGATAGGTTTGCGCCACGTTCAGGCTGCGTGCGTTGTCCAGTGGATAGGCCTGCACTTCGGGCTGCATCCAGTGGCTGATTTCTTCCTTGAAATACGCCAAGGTGCCCGTCAGGAAAATCGCAAACAACAGCCAGCCAAAGATCAGCCCGCTCCAGGTGTGCAACCAGGCCATGGCCTGGCGAAAGCCCTCTTTCATGTGCGCACCATCCACAAGCCCACACCCGCCAGGGTGGCAAACGCCGCGCTCGGCAACATCACGCCAAACCAGGCACGCCAGGCCGTACGGCACGCAAAGCACCAGAGCACCGCCAGCAGATAGAACACAAACGAACTCATCATCCCGGTGATCACCGCGTCGGCGCGGGACGTGGGCAGCCACAGCGCCAGGCAGATGGCGGCCAGGGAGGCCATCAGATAGCCGCCGACCACAGCTGCAAGCACCCGTGATGTCACGGCAAGACGGTAAGCGACGGGAAGTGAGGTTTTGCTTTTCATGCAGGAGGCGCCAGGTTCATCAGCGCGCAATATTAATGATAAATATTCTCATAAGCAAAACAGAACGGATGAAACACCGCTGCTGGCGGATTGCCGAACCGTATCGGGCCGCCTACAATGCGAACAATTCTTGTTCTCTAAAGCATGCGAAATGCTTGTGGAGTGATTGCGTTGCAGCCGTCCAACACCGTCGAAGTTCTGTACAACGACCATCACCACTGGCTCACCGGCTGGTTGCGACGCAAGCTCGGCTGCCCGGAAAGTGCCGCCGACCTGGCGCAAGACACCTTCATCCGCGTGCTCACCGCCCGTGAAGCGCCCACGCTGATCGAACCCCGCGCCTTCCTCACCACCGTGGCCAAGCGCGTGCTGTTCAACTTCTACCGCCGCCAGGACCTGGAGCGCGCCTACCTCGACGCCCTCGCGCAGATGCCCGAACACGTGGCGCCCTCGGAAGAAGAACGCGCCATCATCCTGCAAACCCTGGTCGAACTGGACCAGTTGCTCGACGGCCTGCCCACCCCAGTCAAACGCGCCTTCCTGCTGGCCCAGCTCGACGGCCTGACCTACGCACAAATCGGCGCGGAACTGGGCATCTCCATCGCCACCGTCAAACGCCACCTGAATAAAGCGGCCATGCGCTGCTACTTTGCCCTATGAACTTCTCCACCCAAGTCGCCGAACAAGCCGTGCATTGGCTGATGGAAATGCAGCAAGGCAGCCTCAACCCGCGCCAGCACGCGGCGTGGCAGCACTGGCTGAATGCCCACAGTGAACACCAGCGCGCCTGGGACCATATGCAACGCGTCAACCAGCGCCTGCGCGGCATGCCCTCGCCCCTGGCCCATGCGGCGTTGAACGCGCCAACCTCCACCAGCCGGCGCCAGGCCCTCAAGCTGCTGCTGATTCTCGGTGCCGGTTCGGCCGCCGCCTGGAGCCTGCGCCAGCAACATATCCTGCCGCCGCTGACCGCCGACTACCGCAGCCCGGTGGGCCAACGGCGCAAGGTACAACTGGCCGACGGCAGCCAGTTGCACCTCAACACCGGCAGCGCGGTGGATGTGCACTTCGACGGCCAGCAACGCCTGGTCCGCCTGCTCGAAGGCGAGATCCTGCTGACCGGCGTCAAAGGTCCTGCACCGCTCAAAGTCTTGACCGGCCAGGGTCTGCTCAGCAGCCAGGCTGCACGCCTGAATGTGCGCCAGTTCAACGACCACACCCAACTGGCGGTCCTCGACGGCCACGTGGACGTGATGCCCAACACCTACAGCGGCCTGCCGCTGCGCGTCGACGCGGCGCAGCAGGTCAACTTCACCCGCAAAGGTTGGGACACCCCGCGCGCCACCGACGCCAATAGCGGCGCCTGGGCCGACGGTATGCTGGTCGCAGCCCACATGCGCCTGGAAGATTTCCTCAGCGAACTGGGACGTTATCGCCGTGGCCAGCTCAACTGCGACCCGCAAGTCGCCAACCTATTGATCTCCGGCAGCTACCCGCTGGACGACAGCGAACGCATCCTCGACCTGCTCACCGTGAGCCTGCCGGTCAAGGTGCGGCGCTTTACCCGCTATTGGGTGACCGTCGAGGCGCGCGCCTGAAATTATTTTCAATACCTGTGAGCCGTTTTCCACACCTCGCGTGACAGAGAAGGAAAGCCACCTTGATCCTTCCTTCTCAGGACGCTCTTCATGCCCCAGCAACCGACGCTTCTTGCCCGCTCCCTGCGCCAACTCCTACTCGGCGCCAGCTTGAGTCTTACCGTGCTGCCTGCGGTGATGGCGGCTGACGCCAAGCCCTATCACATCGCACCGACCTCGCTGGAAACCGCCCTGAACCAGTTCGGCCGCGAAGCCGGTGTGCTGATTTCCTTCGGTTCAGAAGTCACCGCGGGCATGCAGAGCCCTGGCCTGTCCGGCAACTACAGCGCCGCCGAAGGCCTGCAGAAACTGCTGGAAGGCACCGGCCTGCAAGCCCGCGCCGAAGGCGACAATGCCTACAGCCTGCAGTCGGCCAATGCACCGGCGACCATCGAGTTGGGCACCTCCAGCGTGGTCGGCGACTGGCTCGGCGATGCCGCGCAAACCAACGTCTTCGAACACCCCGGCGCCCGTGACGTGATCCGCCGCGAAGAATTCGAACGCCAGGGCGCCACCCAGGCCCGCGACGTGCTCAACCGCATCCCCGGCGTCAACGCCCCGGAAAACAACGGCACCGGCAGCCACGACATGGCGCTGAATTTCGGCATTCGCGGCCTCAACCCGCGCCTGGCGTCGCGCTCCACGGTGCTGATGGACGGCATCCCGGTGCCCTTTGCACCCTATGGCCAGCCGCAGTTGTCATTCGCACCGATCAGCATGGGCAACATGGACGCGGTAGACGTGGTGCGCGGCGGCGGCGCCGTGCGTTACGGCCCGCAGAACGTCGGCGGCGTGGTCAACTTCGTGACCCGCGCAATCCCGGATGCGCCCACGGTCAAAGGCGGCTTCCAGACCGAAACCAGCCCGTCGTCCAGCCATGATGGCTTCAAGACTACCGGCAACCTGCTGGCCGGCGGCACGGCCGACAACGGCCTGGGCGGCGCGATCCTGTACTCCGGCACCCGTGGCGGCGACTGGCGCGAAAACAGCAACACGCGCATCGACGACCTGATCCTCAAGGGCAAATACCAGCTGGACGAAGCCAACAGCTTCAACGCCATGGCGCAGTACTACGAAGGCCAGGCGGATATGCCCGGTGGTTTGAACGTCAAGGACTACAAGGCTGATCCGTATCAGTCCACCCGGCCCTACGACAAATTCTGGGGCCGCCGTACGATGTTCAACGCCGGTTACCGCTACCAGGAAGACCGCCGCGAATTCACCGTGAACACTTTCTTCACCACCACCCTGCGTAACGGCTACCTGGACCAGACCCGCTTCCTGTCCCTGTCGCCCCGCGAATACTGGGTGCGCGGCCTGGAAACCCGCTTTGCCCAGGGCTTCGACCTCGGCAACACCAGCCACGAAGTCGGCGTGGGCTATCGCTATATCAACGAAGCCGGCCACGAGTTGCGCTACACCACGCCGATCTCGGCCAACCAGCAAATTCCTACCACCAACAGCAAGAACGACCGCGATACCCGTGGCAGCACCGAAGCCAATGCGTTCTTCATCGACGACCGGATTGATATCGGCAAGTGGACCATCACCCCGGGCGTGCGCTACGAGATGATCAAGTCCGAGCAGACCGACCACATCAACAACCTCAACTACAAAGGCAACTACAACACCGCGTTGCCGGCGTTGAACGTGCTCTACCACCTCACCGACAGCTGGAACCTCTACGCCAACACCGAAGGTTCGTTCGGCAGCGTGCAGTACAGCCAGATGGCCAAGCGTGTGCCCAAAGGCCAGGTCAAACCGGAAAAAGCGCGCACTTGGGAAATCGGCACGCGCTACGACGACGGCGCCTTGCGTGCAGAAATCGGCGCGTTCCTGATCAACTTCGACAACCAGTACGAAAGCAACCAGACCGACGACTCGGTGATCGCCCGTGGTGAAACCCGCCACCAGGGCATCGAGAGCAGCATCAACTATGCCCTCGACGGTTTGAGCCCGGCGCTGGCCGGTTTTGATGTGTACGCCAGTTACGCCTACGTCGATGCGACCATCCGTGAAGACGGCCCGAACAAAGGCAACCGCGTGCCCTTCTCGTCCAAGCACAAAGGCACCCTGGGCGTGGGTTACACCGAAGGGCGCTGGAAACTTAACGTGGACAGCAGCTACCAGAGCAGCCAGTTCGCCGACAACGCCAATACCGAGCAGGAAAATGCCGACGGCAACACCGGACGCATCCCTGGCTACATGCTGTTCAGCAGCCGTGCGGCGTATGACTTTGGCCCACAGCTGTCAGATTTGAACGTCGCCGTCGGTGTGAAAAACATCTTCAACAAGCAGTACTTCACCCGCTCGTTCGACGACAACAACAAGGGCAAGTACGTCGGCGAGCCGCGCACGGTGTACGTGCAGACCTCCATCGCGTTCTAACCACATAAACCCCTGTGTCAGGGGAGCTTGTTGTGGCGAGGGAGCTTGCTCCCGCTGGACTGCGCAGCAGTCCCATTCGTTCAAACAACGCGTGGGGCCGCTTCGCGCCCCAGCGGGAGCAAGCTCCCTCGCCACATTAGCTGCCCGCCAGGCAACTGGGGGTCGCGGCGACCAATGCGTCGATGGCGCAGCGGGTCTTGGCCGGCATGTGCGGTGCGGTCGGCCAAATCACGTGGATCGGCGAAGGCTGTTCACGGTAGCCCGGCAGCACCGCTTCCAGTTGCCCACGCAGGACGTAATGGGCAATCAACCAACTCGGCAACCAGGCCAGGCCGACGCCCGCGATGGCGGCATCGGCCACGGCCTGGAGGTCGTCCAGTACCAGCGGTGCTATCAGCCGTGAGCGATGCGGGGTGTTGGTTCTGTAGGCAATCTCCCGACGGCCTGCCAGATCATCGATGGATTCGATGTGCCCCACACGTTGCAGGTACGCCGGCGATGCGGCGAGGCCCATGGCTTGCTCCCCCAGGCGGCGGGCGCTGAGGCGATCGGTGTCGGGCAACGGTCCGATACGCACGGCGATATCAAAACCTTCCTGCACCAGATCGATCATGCGATCAGCAAAACTGATCTCGATTTCCAACTCTGGATAACGATCCATCAGCCCCCATAACGCAGGCGCCGCGTAGTGATGCCCGAACGCCAGCGGCACGCTCGCCCTTAACCGCCCGCGTGGTTGCTGGCGCCCACTTTCCAGCACCGATTCGGCCGCCTCCAATTCCGCCAAGGCGCGTAGGCAATGCTCGTAGTACGCCTGCCCGTCTTCTGTCAGATGCTGTCGACGGGTAGAACGCTGCAACAGGCGCGTGCCCAGGCGTGCTTCCAACCGCGCCAAACCTTTGCCCACCGCCGAACGGGTGAGGTTCAGGCGCTCGGCGGCTTCCGTCAGGTTGCCGCTTTCCACCACTTGCAGAAACAGTTCAACGCCATCAAAACGTGGGGTGGCCATGATTCAATTGTCGCTCTTGATTCCCTTATCAGCGGAAAACTTATCACGAATAAAGAAATTGATTCCCCTGAAAATAGCCCGACTTCACTATGACCAGGAGAATCCCATGCCACCTGCCGCCACGATATCCGCCGCCAACCCACCACACGCCACCAGAGACCGCCTCGCCCTCACTGCCGTGTGCCTGGTGGCCCTGATGTTCGGCCTGGAAATCTCCAGCGTGCCGGTCATCCTGCCCACCCTCGAACAGCAACTGGGCACCGGTTTCCAGGACGCCCAATGGATCATGAATGCCTACACCCTGGCCTGCACCAGCGTACTGATGGCGGCGGGCACCTTGGCGGACCGCTTCGGCCGGCGACGCATGCTGGTGCTATGCCTGTGGTTGTTTGCCCTGGCCTCGCTTGCCTGTGGCCTGGCCAACGATGCTTCCACGCTGATCGCCGCACGTTTCGTACAAGGTATTGGCGCCGGGGCGATGATGATCTGTCAGTTTGCGATTCTGTCGCACCAGTTCCGCGAACCGGCGACGCGCGCACGCGCCTTTGCGGTGTGGGGTGTGATCGCAGGCGTCGGGCTGGGCTTCGGGCCAATGGTCGGCGCGTTGATCCTGGCCGTGGCGGACTGGCGCTGGGTGTTTCTCGTGCATGTGCCGCTGACGCTTCTTACATTGGGATTGCTGCATATCAGCGTGCAGGAATCCCGCGACCCGGCCGGCCATCGCCTGGATATCGCCGGCATGCTGACCTTAACGCTGGCGGTGTTTGCCTTGGTGTACTTCATCACCCAAGGCAGCGAACTCGGCTTCGGCACCCCGGCCATGCTGGGTTGGGCGGGTTTGTCACTGCTCGGCCTGGTGCTGTTCATGGTTATCGAGAAACGCAGCGCCCACCCGATGTTTGATTTCTCGGTGTTTCGCATCCAGCGGTTCAACGGTGCACTGATGGGTTCCATCGGCATGAACTTCAGCTTCTGGCCGTTCATGATCTACCTGCCGCTCTACTTCCAGGCTGGCCTGGGCTACGACACCCTGACCACCGGCGTCGCCCTGCTCGCCTACACCTTGCCGACCTTGCTGGTGCCGCCACTGGCCGAACGCCTGGCCCTGCGTTACGGCGCCGAACGCATCATTCCCCTGGGGCTGGGGTTGATGGGTGCGGGGTTCTTGAGTATGGCTGCCGTCAACACTGCGGCGCAGCCGAGCATCGTGCTGGTGCTGGTCAGCTGCGTGATAGCCGGCGTGGGCTTGGCGTTGACCAACTCGCCAACCACCAACACCACCACCGGCTCGGTGTCGGCCGACCGCGCGGGCATGGCTTCGGGCATCGATCTCAGCGCACGATTGATCACCCTGGCACTCAACATCGCGTTGATGGGGCTGGTGCTGTTGCTGGGCATCGGCCATCAACTGGCAGCTATCTTGCCCGCCAGCACGGCTTTGGATTGGCCAGCCATCAGCCAGGACATTGCGGCGGGCAAGCTGACAGGGTCCATGGGGCTGTCGTTCGCCGAGGCCCAGGCCGCACTGCGTCATGGCACAGGTTGGGCGATGCTATTCGCGGGCATGGGTGCGGGCGGGTTGGCGTTGTTGAGCGGGTACTTCTTCCGACGGAACCACTAAACGCAAACGGGCCTGCAAATGCAGGCCCGTTCTCAGTGGGATGGAAAAAACTGTCAGCTATTGAGTGCAGCGTTTTCGTTTTCCAGGAATTCCTCTTCAAGCGCGTCATCATTCACGCTTTTGGCTGGCTGGGGTTTCGCGGCAGCGCGGGGCTTGCCTTGCAGTTTGCCAAACAGATGCTCCAGCGCGTGGTCCAGCTTGGTCGCAGCACCGTCGATCGCCTGTTCCAGGGTATCGGCCTTGTGCAGTACCGAGAGCGGCTGATGGCCTTTTGGCCGTGCTTCCAGGCGGCAGCTCAAATCGTGGGGACCGGGCTTGTCGCCGTTCTCATCCCGCAGGTAGACCTCAACGCGGGTCAGGTCCTCTTCGTAACGTTCGAGCGTGCTTTCAATGGTAGTACGTACCCACTCCTCCAGTCGGATGCTGCTTTCAATATGGTTATCGCTATTGACTTGGATTTGCATAGTTTTTCCCTTATTTCAGCTAGCTCGCGAGAGGTCACAACTGCAACACCGATGCGGTGAAACCATGACCTCTTGACTACACAATTGAGCAGTCAGCCGAACAATTCAAGCCCTTTTCAAAGATAAATCCCACATTACAAATTAACACTGACTACGATCAAAAACGCTGTTAGGGTGGGGAGTTAGTTACAACTTCCTACGCCCAGCAATCCTCACAATTGCCCGTCGCCCAACGGGTGCAAGCCGCGAAAAATCGCCGCTTCTTCCACCAGCCAATCATGCACCGCACGCACGCCCGGGTGGCTCAGCGCGCCTGGCGCATACAGCAGCACATAGCGTTTATGGTTGGGCACGGCCAGGCCGAACGGCACGATCAAGGTGCCGCGTTCCAGTTCGTCGTTGAGCAAGGTGCGTCGCGCAATGGCCACGCCCATGCCGGCGATGGCGGCTTCGATGGTCAGGTGGTTGCGGTTGAAGGTGTGCCCACGGCGCACGTCGGCTTCGTGATAGCCGATGGCATTCAGGTAAAACTCCCACTCCGCGTATTCATAACTCCCACGCCAGGCGGTGATGTCGTGCAGCAGCGGGAAATGCGCCAGATCCGCCGGACCATGCAACGGCGGTCGCCCACGCAGCAGGCTCGGCGCGCACACCGGAAAAATCTGCTCGTCCAACAAGGCTGTGGATAACAGGCCGGGGTAGCTGCCGTCGTTCAAGTCGATGGCCAGGTCGAAGTCGCCCTCGTGCAGGGCGATGCTGCTGTCTTCGGCGACCATGCGCAGTTGAATGTCCGGGAAACGTTGCTGCAAACGCGGCAAGCGCGGGGTCAGCCATTTGCCGAGAAACGACGGGATCGAGCGCAGGCGCAAGGTGCCGCTGATCATCCCCGCGTCCAGCCGCTGCAACTCGGCATCGATGCTGCCGTAGGCCTCCCCCACCGTCGCCGCCAGGCGCTGGCCTTCGGCGCTGAGCTCCACACCCCGTGCGCGGCGATGGAACAAGCGGAACCCCAGGCGCTCCTCCAACTGGCGAATCTGCTGGCTCACCGCCCCCGGCGTGATGTGCAGTTCTTCGGCGCAGCGGGTGAACGACAAATGCCGCGCAGCGCAGGAGAAAACGTGCAACCAGACGTAGGTCTGGCCATGGAGGGGACGGGTCTTAAGGGTTTAGTCCTGCTAAAGGGTGTCTTAGGATAATTCGTTGGTCAGTGCCGATCCAGAGGCTCAGTATCGCGCCAATTGCGCTCGTCCTACAAAACATGGCAGCGATTCCTACTCCATTGCTTGTAAGGCTTTAGCATGGCTATCAGTGTTTTTGATCTATTCAAGGTGGGCATCGGCCCGTCCAGCTCCCACACCGTCGGCCCGATGCGGGCGGCGGCGACCTTCGCCCAAGGGCTTATCGACCAGCACTTACTGAGCGACACCCGCCGCGTTGAAGTGCGCCTGTACGGCTCGCTGTCCGCCACCGGTGTCGGCCATGCCACTGACCGTGCCTGCGTGATGGGGCTGATGGGCGAGTGGCCGGACCAAGTCGACCCCACCTCGATCAATACCCGTATCCAGCACCTGCGCGAATCCGGCCGGCTGTTGCTCGCAGGCCTCCAGGACATTGCCTTCAACTGGCAAAGCGACCTGCTGCTGCTGGACGAAAGCCTGCCCTACCACCCCAACGCCATGTCCCTGCACGCCTTCGGCGACAGCGGCCTGTTGAGCGAACAAACCTATTACTCGGTGGGTGGCGGTTTCATCATCGAAGCGGCTGAGGCTGAATCGGGTATTGCGCCGACCAGCGACGTGCAATTGCCCTACGACTTTTCCAGCGCCGTGGAACTGCTGGCCCTGTGCAACAAACATGGCCTGCGGGTTTCCGAACTGATGATGGCCAACGAACGCGCCTGGCGCAGCGACGAGCAGATCCGCAGCGGCCTGCTGCACATCTGGTCGGTGATGCGCGAGTGCGTGGAACAAGGCCTGCGCGATGAAGGCATCTTGCCGGGCGGCCTGGATGTGCCGCGCCGCGCCGCGAAATTGCACCGCAGCCTGTTGGAAATCGGTAAACCGAACGTCATCACGTCGACCTTGTCTGCAATGGAGTGGGTCAACCTCTTCGCCCTCGCCGTCAACGAAGAAAACGCTGCGGGCGGGCGCATGGTCACGGCACCGACCAACGGCGCGGCGGGGATCATCCCGGCAGTGCTGCATTACTACATGAAATTCAACCCCGAAGCGTCGGATGACGACGTGGTCAATTTCTTCCTCGCCGCTGCCGCCGTCGGCATCCTGTGCAAGAAAAACGCCTCGATCTCCGGCGCCGAAGTTGGCTGCCAGGGCGAAGTCGGCTCGGCCTGCGCCATGGCCGCCGCCGGTTTGGCCGATGTGCTCGGCGCCACCCCGGAGCAACTGGAAAACGCCGCCGAAATCGGCCTGGAGCACAACCTCGGCCTGACCTGCGACCCAGTCGGCGGCCTGGTGCAGGTGCCGTGCATCGAGCGCAACGCCATCGCCGCCGTCAAAGCGATCAACGCCACGCAAATGGCCCTGCGCGGTGACGGCAAACACTTCATCTCCCTCGACCGGGTGATCCGCACCATGCGCGATACCGGCGCCGACATGCATGACAAATACAAAGAAACTTCACGGGGCGGCCTGGCCGTGAGCTGGGTGGAATGCTGAGGAGCATTCCCTGACCGTCCCAACGTGAGCCCGCGCAAAAATAATAACGAGGCAATAACGATGACCGATGTACGTACACCTGCTGCCGAAAATCCTGCTGAAACTGCAACAACGACCGTGAGCAAAGGCTGGACCAAACACGACACCACCTGGATGCTCGGCCTTTACGGCACCGCCATTGGCGCCGGCACCCTGTTCCTGCCGATCAACGCCGGTGTCGGCGGTTTCTGGCCGCTGATCGTGCTGGCGCTGCTGGCCTTCCCGATGACCTTCTTCGCCCACCGTGGGCTGACGCGCTTTGTGCTGTCGGGCAAATCCGGCGACATCACCGAAGTGGTCGAAGAACACTTCGGTGTGGGTGCAGGCAAGCTGATCACCCTGCTGTATTTCTTTGCCATCTTCCCGATCCTGCTGGTGTACAGCGTGGCGCTGACCAACACGCTGAGCAGCTTCATGGAACACCAACTGCACATCGCCCCGCCGCCCCGGGCGATCCTGTCGCTGGTGCTGATCCTCGGCCTGATGGCCATTGTGCGTTGCGGCCAGGGCGTGATCGTCAAGGCCATGAGCGTGCTGGTATACCCGTTTGTCGCCGCGCTGCTGTTGCTGGCATTCAGCCTGATCCCCAACTGGAACGGCGCGTTCTTCGCCTCGGCCGGTGATGGCATGCCCATGCCACTGTTCTTCAAGACCCTGTGGCTGGCGATCCCGGTGATGGTGTTTTCCTTCAACCACTCGCCGATCATTTCGGCGTTCGCCGTCGATCAAAAACGCGTGTACGGCCCACAGGCCGAGCGCAAAAGCAGCGGCATCCTCGCCACCGCCCACGGCATGATGGTGCTGACGGTGATGTTCTTCTGCTTCAGCTGCGTGCTGGCCCTGTCACCGGCTGACCTGGCGGCCGCCAAGGCGCAGAACATTTCGATCCTGTCGTACCTGGCCAACCACTTCCAAACCCCGGTGATCGCCTACGCGGCACCGTTGATCGCGTTGGTGGCTATTACCAAATCCTTCCTTGGCCACTACATCGGTGCCAGTGAGGGCTTCCAAGGCTTGATCGTCAAATCTCTGCGTGGGCGCAACCGCTCGATGTCGGCCAAATGGCTGGAGCGCTCCACCGCGATCTTCATGGTGTTGACCTGCTGGGCCGTGGCCACTTTCAACCCAAGCATCCTCGGCATGATCGAGACCATGGGCGGGCCGATCATCGCGTGCCTGTTGTTCCTGATGCCGATGTACGCGATTCGCCGCGTGCCATCGCTGCGCCAGTATTCGGGCTAGGTGTCGAATGTGTTTGTGGTGGTGATTGGGCTGATTGCGCTGTCTGCGATCGTTTTTTCGGTATTGCCCTGAAACAACGCACAAACCTGAAGAACAACACTGAATAAATGTGGGAGCGGGCTTGCTCGCGGATGCGGTGGATCAGTCAATGAATACTTGGCTGATGTACCGCATCCGCGAGCAAGCCCGCTCCCACAGGGGTGCTGTACGGCACGGCCCTTGCTGTACAGGGAATAAGGGAAATGGCCGGTGGTCAGGAAACGCGAACTATTCCCGCCACCGGCCGTCAATGACTGCATGTTCTTATCAGGCGGTACGCACCATGGACAATCCTTTTCAGATCATCACTGACACCTTCACACCCGAGTACCGCGTCAACCTCAGCATTCAACGGCTGGATGGCAGCATCATGCTCACCCTCTCCAACGAGGCGGGCGTGGTGGCCAAACGCATGATCAGCGCCGAGCAACGCAACGACCCGCAACGGCTCAAACGCCTGGTGCAAAGCATCCAATTCGGCATCGCCATCGAGCAGGGCCACAGCGCCATGGAGATCCTGGCGGTGATGACCGACGGCGATCACAAACTATTGCAGCGCCCGCCGGCGCGAGCGCTGCCCTTCAGCGTCGGGCTTTAAAGCTCGCCTTTCTCGGTTTCCAGGCTCGCTTGGCCCTTGCGACGCGGGCCTTCGACTTTCACCGAGGGGAACGCCGACGAAGCGTAACGCACCACCAGGATCGAGAACGCCAACAGTAGAATCCCACCGCACAGGTAGATGATGCCTACGTCTGGCGGGTTGTGGTGGGACACGTTGGAGATCAGCAGGCGCGTCAGCGCGGTGATTGCCACGTAGATCAGGAAACGCACGGGCATGTGGTTGGTCTTGAAGTAAATCCCGACCATCGCGCCCAATTCCAGGTAGATGAACAGCAGCAAGATGTCATCGATCTTGATATGCCCGTTCTCCAGCATCCCCAAAAATTCCATCACCGCCGCCCAGGCCGTCACCGCACCAATGGCGAACAGCGCCAGGTAGTGGAACGACTCGACAAACAGGTTACCCAGGGACTCGGCCAGTTCATGCACGTTCTGGCGCAGCCTTTCGGCCCAGTTGATTTTCACGATGATGCTTCCTTAGGTCGGCTCGACCGGATAATGCGGGTTGGACGTGACGGTTGCTCTGCATGCAGAAAAAAGGCCAGACACTGCTAGGTGAGATGATGGCGGGGTGACATGAGACACTTCAAACCTGTATTTACGGACTACAGTAAAAAACTGCTACCCAAACCCCCCGGTTTGGCTTACCCTTTTAGCTGTATATAAATACAGTAGTCGCAAAAGACAACTATCGTGAAGGCATGTGAGGTGGTGAATGGCCGTCGAAGTGGTATACCGCAGCAGCCGAGATCTGGAGCGTTTGTTCATGGATAAAGCCGAAGCTGACCGTCATGACAAAATGCTTGAACTCGCTGAGTTGCTCGCAGAAGTGTTGCAAAAGGCCGTGCCGTCGTTGAGCGAACAGCAGGTTGAGGAAGCCGGGATCTACATGGCGAAGAACCGCGATGTGTTTGCCAAGGCGTTCAAGAGCCAACCGGACGCGCTGTCCGAGTTGCTGAACCCGCCGGCGGAATAAAGCCCGAATTGAACAGGCCCTGAATCATGGATTCAGGGCCTTTTTAATGCGTGGATTATTTGTAGAGCAGGCGCTCGGCCAGTTCGTCCGCCACCCGCGCAGGGCTGCGTTTTTCGGCTTGGGCGTGGGCGAAGATTTCCGTCAGGCGCGTGCCGATTTTCGACAGGTGCGCGGTGATATCGGGCAGGTCTGCGCCGTTGTGCTTGAGGGCGACGTAGATCAGACCGCCGGAATTGATCACGTAGTCGGGGGCGTAGAGGATGCCGCGTCCTTCCAGTTGGTCGGCAATGTCCAGGTTGGTCAGCTGCGCGCTGGCCGAGCCGGCCACGGCGGCGCAGCGCAGTTGGCCGACGCTCTGGCGGTTGAACACGGCGCCGAGGCCGCAGGGCGCGAGGATGTCGCAGGGGGTGCTGAGCAAGGCGTCGTTGGCGATGGGATGCGCGCCCAGTTGCTCCATGGCCAGTTGCACTTTGCCGTGGTCGATGTCGCTCACCAACAGCTCGGCACCGGCCGCGTGCAGTTGTTCGGCGAGGGCGAAGCCGACGTTGCCCAAGCCCTGGACCGCCACACGCAAGCCTTCGAGGTTGTCACTGCCCAGGCGCGCCATGGCGGTGGTGCGGATGCCGGTGAACACGCCCATCGCGGTATGGGAGGAAGGATCGCCGGCAGCCGTGGTGCTGGTGACGAAACGCGTGTGCTGGGCGATGCAGTCCATGTCGGCCACTGAGGTGCCGCTGTCGATGGCGGTGATGAAGCGACCGTCGAGGTTTTCGACACAGCGGCCGAATGCTTCAAACAATGCGGCGCGGCTTTCCACGTGCACCGGGCGAAGGATCACCGCCGTGCCACCGCCCACCGGCAAACCGGCCAGGGCGGCTTTGTAGCTCATGCCTTGGGCCAGGCGCGCGGCATCGGCCACGGCACTTTCGTCGTCGGGGTAAGCGAGGTAGCGACAGCCGCCCAAGGCGGGCCCGAGGCGGCTGTTATGGATGGCGATGACCGCCTTCAGCCCGGTGACCGGATCGACGCTCAGGTGCAGCGATTCAAGGCGGGTGCTGTGCATGAGCGCAAACATCGTCAAGCTCCCGAATCACTTCTGGTAGTGGCCCAAGTATAGGCTTGCGGTAGAAATCCGACGGACTACGCTGGAATAAGCCGTGCGTTTTTGTAGGTCACGCGACATAAGCAAGCAGGATATTTTCCAAGCTACTGGACGAAAATTCCCAGCAAGGCTAAAACGGGAGCATCCGCCGGAGAATGCAATGAATCCCCGCACCGCCTTTTTCGCCTGCCTGGAACGTTCGCCCCCTGCACTGTTTGAGGCAGCCCTGTGGATTGCCGCCGAGCACGACCCCACTGTGCAGCCGTTGCTGATCCTGCAGGAACTGACGGTGCTGCAACAGCAAGTCAGCGTGGCAATGCCCATGCTGCCGGCGGATGAACTGGGCCAGCCGTTGCTGCGGCGCCTGAATGACCTGGGGTTTGCCCAGGACGACTTTACCCCGCTGCGCCCCGCCGCTGCCCTGTTGGATAAAGTGCTGATACGCAAGCGCGGGCAACCCCTGGTGATGGGGCTGATCGCACTGGAACTGGCGCGACGCCTGCACATCCCGATGGTCGGCGTGAATTTCCCCGGGCACTTCCTGCTGCGGGTGCCCGGCGCCGATCACCTGCTGGACCCCTGCGGCGGCCGGCGCCTGTACCCCAACGATTGCCGCGAACTGCTGCAACGCCAATACGGCCCCAACCTCAAGCTGCAGGCCGAGCACCTGCACAGCGCCGACCCGCGTTCGATCCTGCAACGGCTGTCGCGCAACCTGCGCCAACTGCACCTGGCCAATGACGCGCCGCTGGAGGCCTTGGTGGATGCCGAACGCGTACTGGAGCTGGGCAATGCCAGCGCCGCCGACTATCTGGCGCGGGCCAGCCTGTACCAGCGGCTGGATTGTCCCAATGCCGAACGTTTTGACCTGGAACACGCGCTGATGCTCAGCGAAGACCCGATCCAGCGCCTGCGCTTGACCGAACGATTGGGCCATTTACCGCCCAACTCAGTGGTGCACTGACCAAGTGAGGTCTGGCTTGTGTGGGAGCGGGCTTGCCTGCGATAGCGGTGGGTCAGCCACTACATTGTTGACTGTTGCACCGCTATCGCAGGCAAGCCAGCTCCCACATTTTGAACGGCGGTGAATCAGTGGTTGATCGGTGCTTTGAGAATGTCGCCATGCAATGGACTCACTGGCTCATGTGAGCCCGGTGATCGCACCTGGATAATCAACAACGCCGCCACCACCGCCGGAATCGCGCAAAAGAAAAAGATCTGCTGCACAGGAATATGCATCGCCAACAACAGGCTGCCAAACAGCGGCCCCAGGATCGAGCCAAACCGACCCACACCCAGCGCCCAGCCTGTTCCGGTGGCGCGTACGTGCGCCGGGTAGAAATTGCTGGCGAAGGCATTCAGGGTCAGTTGCCCACCGATGATGCAAAACCCGGCGGCAAACACGCAGGCCACCAGATAACGCGGGTTGTCGTGATTCAAGCCGAGCAGGATCGTGCACAGCGCAGCCGTTGCCAACACGCCGGAGAGCAGGCGCACTTTGCTTTTCAAGCGGTCGGCAAACCAGGCCATGCCGATGGCGCCCACGGTGCCGGCAAACAGGAACATCGAGGTCACCAGGTTGGCTTCCTTGAGCGCCAGGCCACTTTCCAATAGCAGCGACGGCAACCAGCTGATCATGAAATACAGCAGGATCAGGCTGACAAAAAACGTCGCCCATATCAGCAGCGTCGGGCGTGCATAGCCGTTGCGGAACAGCTCCACCACCGTCAGTTTACTGCCCTGCTCCTGTAGGTTTTCTGCCGTGCTGGGCGGCGGTGCCTGCCAACCGGGCAACATGCGCGTGGTGACCTGGTGCAAGCGTGCATAGGGCGGCGCATCCCGCAGCAAGCGTGGCAATGACTCCGGCAGCAGCCACAGCAGAAACGGGAACAGCAGCAACGGCGTCACGCCACCGGCGAGGAACACCGCCTGCCAGCCGAAGCTGTCGATAAACCCTGCGGCCACAAACCCGCCTGCCGCGCCGCCAAACGAGAAGCCACACGCGGCCAGCGTCACCATCAAGGTGCGCAGGCGCGGCGGTGAGTAGTCCGACATCAGCGCCATGGCGCTGGGCATGGCGCCGCCCATGCCGATGCCGCAGATAAAACGCGCGGCCATCAGGCTGGTCAGCGAGTTGGCGAACACCATCAATAGGGTGAGGCTGGCGTAGATCAACACGCAGCCCAACAGGATGCGCCGCACGCCAAAGCGGTCAGCCAGCGGCGTCACCAGCAGCGAGCCGAGGGTCAGCCCCAGCAGGTTGGCGCTGAAGACCGGGCCGAACGCGGCTTTTTCCAGGCCCCAATCCTTGGCCAGGGCCGGCACCACATAACCCAGCACCTGGGCGTCATAGCCATCGGTCACCAGCAACAGCGCCAGCAACAGGAGGATCAACCACTGATAGCGCGACACCGGACGGGCGTCGAGTGCCGCGCGAAAGCTGGCAATCTGATTGTGCATCGCAAGGTACCTGTCTTATTTTTATTGGAACAACGCGGATCACAATGTGGGAGCGGGCTTGTGTGGGAGCGGGCTTGCTCGCGAAGACGGTGGGTCAGTTAGAACATTTTTGGCTGACAGACCGCTTTCGCGAGCAAGCCCGCTCCCACACAAGCCCTCTCCCACATTTGTATTTAGGGAGTGTCAGGTTGATTGGCGGGATGTGCCTGGATAAAGGCTGGATGTTGAGCGGCCAATGCGGCCACCCTTCCTATGCGCGGATACGCCACCAACGGCACCTTGAAGCGCTCCGCCGCATACAACTGCGGAATCAGAAACGCATCCGCCATGCCCGGCTGCTCACCAAAGCAATAACCCTTGTCGCCAATCAACTGCTCCACCGCGCCCAGGCCCTGGCTGATCCAATGGCCGATCCACGCCAGCACCTGTGCCTCGTCATGCCCCCACTGGCGCAGCAGGTTCTGCGTGCTGGAGTTGTGCAGCGGATGAATATCGCAACCAATGATCGACGCCACCGCACGTTCATGGGCACGGGTGGCCAGGTCTTTGGACAGCAG
Source organism: Pseudomonas sp. B611 (assembly GCF_055407965.1). Taxonomy (NCBI): domain Bacteria; kingdom Pseudomonadati; phylum Pseudomonadota; class Gammaproteobacteria; order Pseudomonadales; family Pseudomonadaceae; genus Pseudomonas; species Pseudomonas sp. B611. The sequence continues at coordinate 374,958 of NZ_JBUZST010000001.1, read as the reverse complement.
CGGCGCCTGTGGATAACGTTCGTCGAGGTACTCGATGATCGCCGGCGACTGAATCAACAGCTCGCCGTCCTCGGTGCGCAAGGCTGGCACGCGGCCCTGCGGGTTGATCGCCAGGTACTCGGGCTGGCGGTTGGCGCCACCGGCCGGCACCAGCAGGTTGACCGGCACCGCGGTGAAGCCCACGCCCTTGAGCGCCAGGGCGATACGCACCCGGTACGACGCGGTAGAACGGTAGTAGGTATAGAGTTCCATCACCCGAGCCCTCTTAACGCGCGGCGACGACCGTGCCACGGCACTCGCCAAAGCCGATGGAGGCAAAGCCCTCGCGGCGGCAACGAGCACGCAGGATGATTTCGTCACCGTCTTCAAGGAACTTGCGCACTTCGCCGGACGGCAACTCGACCACTTTCTTACCACCTTCAGTCATTTCCAACAGGCTGCCAAACTGCCCTTCCTGCGGGCCAGACAACGTGCCTGAACCAAACAGGTCACCGGCCTGCAACTGGCAGCCGTTGACGCTGTGATGCGCAACCAACTGCGCAACCGTCCAGTACATGTGCAGGCTATTGCTCAGGGCCAGGCGATGGGCCGGCAGGTTTTGTTCGCGCATCGCAGCGGTGGTCAGCAGCACTTCCAGTTCGATATCCAGCGCGCCAGCGGCCTGGTCACGTTTATCCAGCAGGTACGGCAGCGGTTGTGGATCGCCTTCGGGGCGGGCCGGTTGGGCCTTGCGGAACGGTTCCAGGGCTTCGGTGGTGACCACCCATGGCGAGATGGTGGTGATGAAACTTTTCGACAGGAACGGTCCCAGCGGCTGGTATTCCCAAGCCTGGATGTCCCGCGCCGACCAGTCGTTGAGCAAGCAGAAACCGGCGATATGCTCGGCCGCGTCGCCAATGGCAATCGAGTCGCCCATGGCATTGCCCTGGCCGATCCAGATGCCCAGTTCCAGTTCGTAGTCCAGGCGGGCGCACGGACCAAACGTCGGCTCGGTGTGGCCGGCAGGCAGGGTCTGGCCTTTGGGACGGCGCACATCCACACCCGACGGGCGAATGGTCGAGGCACGACCGTGATAGCCAATCGGCACGTACTTGTAGTTCGGCAGCAACGGGTTGTCCGGACGGAACAGTTTGCCGACGTTCTGCGCATGTTCGATACCGACGTAAAAGTCGGTGTAGTCGTTGATGCGCGCCGGCACATGCATCTGGCAATCGGTGGCGCGGTGCAACACCTGGGCTTCACGGGATTGCAGCGGGCTGCCTTCGGCGAGCAGTTCAAGCAGGCGCTCGCGCAACGCCACGCGCGGGCCACGGCCGAGTTCGAAAAACGCGTTCAACTGGCCACCGGCAGTGGCTTCGACAGCACGGCGCGCCTCGCCTGCAAACGCGTCGATGGCCGCGTGCAGATCGAGGATCGAATCACCAATCGCCACGCCGCAGCGCGGCGCAGAACCGTTGACGCTGAACACGCCCAGCGGCAGGTTTTGCAGCGGGAAATCGGCGTGACCGTTAGCAGAAGATACCCAACTGCGGGTAGTGGTTGGCTGAGTCATGGGTTATCTCCGGTTCGGGTTGAAGGTGGCGGGCAGCGAGGCCCAGCACGCGTCATAAGAAGGTTGCAGTTGCGGGCAGTCCAGGGCGAACTGGGTCGGGCGCAGCACTTGGCTGGTCTCGAACATGAAGGCCATGGTGTTGTCGATCTTGTGCGGCGCCAGCTCGACGTTGATCGCCTTGGTGCAGGTCTCGCCGTCCGGGCCGTGGGCGCTCATGCAGCTGTGCAGCGACGCGCCACCGGGCAGGAAGCCTTCGGCCTTGGCGTCGTAGGCACCCTGGATCAGGCCCATGTACTCGTTCATCAGGTTGCGGTGGAACCACGGCGGCCTGAAGGTGTTCTCGGCCACCATCCAGCGCGGCGGGAAGATCACGAAGTCGAGGTTGGCCAGGCCGTGCACGCTGGTGGGCGAGGTCAACACGGTGAAGATCGACGGGTCCGGGTGATCGAAACTCACCGTGCCAATCGTGTTGAAGCGCCGCAGGTCGTATTTGTACGGCACGTTGTTGCCGTGCCAGGCCACCACGTTGAGCGGCGAGTGGTCGAGCTCGCAGGCCCACAGTTCGCCGAGGAATTTTTGCACCAGGGTTGTCGGTTGTTTCAGATCTTCGTAGTGCGCCACCGGCGTGAGGAAATCCCGCGGGTTGGCCAGGCCGTTGCTGCCGATGGGACCGAGGTCCGGCAGGCGCAGCGGCGCGCCGTGGTTTTCGGCGACGTAGCCACGCGCCTGAGCGTCCAGCAGTTCGACGCGGAATTTGAGGCCACGGGGCAGCACGACGATTTCCAGCGGCTCCACGTCCAGCACGCCCAGCTCGGTGGCGATGCGCAGGCGGCCTTGCTCGGGAACGATCAACAGTTCGCCATCAGCGTTGAAGAACACCCGCTCCATCGAGCGGTTGGCGCGGTAGTGGTGGATGCTGATGCCTGAGGGTTTTTCCGACCTGGAGTTGGCGACCATGCCGACAAGTCCGTCGATAAAGTCCGTCGGCTCGCCGGGAATATCCAACGGGTTCCAGCGCAAGCGGTTCGGGGTCACCGCGCCCAGCGGCCCACCGGCCAATTGCCGCTCCAGCTTGATAAACGCCGGGTGATTGGCCGACGGCTGGATGCGGTACAGCCAGGTGCGCCGGGCTTCGCTGCGGACCATGGTGAAGGCGGTGCCGGAGAAGAGTTCGGTGTACAGCCCGTAGGGCGCTTTTTGCGGGGAGTTCTGGCCGACTGGCAATGCGCCAGGCAGGGCTTCGCTGGCGAATTCATTGCCGAAGCCCGACAGGTATTCGAGGTTCATGGATCATCCTCTACGCGGAAGTTGTTTTTATCGTAATCCAGTTACGCATAACGTAATTTGATCACTATCGACCGTCAAGCTATAAAGACGCCCATTCATCTCTCGGATTCTCGCCCTTCCATGGAAAAGCCCCGCGACACCGGTAAACAGAAAGTCCGCTCGGCCGAAGTGGGCACCGACATCCTCAAGGCCCTCGCAGAACTGTCGCCGGCCACTTCGCTGTCGCGCCTGGCCGAACATGTGCAGATGCCCGCAAGCAAGGTGCATCGCTATTTGCAGGCGTTGATCGCCTCGGGGTTTGCCGAACAGAACACCGCCACCAACCATTACGGCCTCGGCCGCGAAGCGTTGCGCGTGGGTCTGGCCGCGCTGGGCAGCATGGACGTGCTGAAGGTCGGCGCCCTGCCCCTGGCCGAGCTGCGCGATGAGCTGAATGAAACCTGCTTCCTGGCGGTGTGGGGCAACCAGGGCGCAACCGTGGTGCACATCGAGCCCGCCGTGCGTGCGGTCACGGTGGTGACGCAACTGGGTTCGGTGTTGCCGCTGCTCAGTTCGTCCACGGGATTGGTATTCAGCGCCTTCCTGCCGTCGCGGGAAACGGTGGATTTAAGGGCGCGCGAGATCGAGGCAGGGATCGCCCACGCCCTGGCCGACGATCAGGCCTACGCCACCACGTGCGAACAGATCCGCAACCGTGGCCTGCACTTTGTGCATGGCTTGCTGATGCCCGGTGTGGATGCGCTATCAGCGCCAGTATTCAATGCCGTCGGGCAAGTGGCGGCAGTCATGACCGTGGTCGGCCCCACCTCACTGTTCCACGCCGATGAAGACGGCCCGGCGGCGCAGCACTTGCTGGCGGCGACCCGGGCCGTGAGTTGGCGCATGGGTTATCAGCCCTGAGTCACCAGTTGGCCAAGGTCAGCGCGACGCGGTTTTCCAGGGCCTTGATCTGCGCGCCACTGGCCAGGTAATTGTTGCTGATCATCGAGAACACCAAGCGGCGCCCGTGGGCGTCGGTGATGTAGCCCCCCAATGAGGAGACGCCGGCCATGGAGCCGGTCTTGGCGTGCAGGTTATTCGCCGCCGGGGTTTCGCGCAGGCGAAAGCGCAGGCTGCCGCCGGTCATGCGCTCGCGGTTGCCGGCGATCGGCAGCGCGTTGTACCAGGCATCGAACCAGGGCTGTTTGCTCGCGGCCAGTAACAGGTCGGTGAGCGCTTGCGAAGACACCAGGTTCATCCGCGACAGACCCGAGCCGTCCACCTGCCTCAACATCGTCGTATCCAGCCCCTGTCGCTGCATGAAGCCCGCCACCGCCGCCACGCCTGCCGACGCTGTCCCGCTATTCGACGCTTTGCGGCCCATGGCCTTGAGCAAGGCTTCGGACATGTTGTTGTTCGACAGCTTGAGCAACGGCGTGATCAGCGCCTGCAACGGCGCCGACTGGTGCTCGGCCAGCACGCTCGCCGTGGCCGGGCTTGCGCCGCCGATCACGCGACGACCGAGCACGGTGATGCCCTGCTGCGCCAGCGCCTGCTCGAACAGGTTGGCGACCAACTGCGTCGGTTCCCACACACTCACCAGTTGCCGGCTCTGCTTGCCCGGCGCGACCGCGCCGCTGAGTTGCAACAGGTTGGTGCCGTGGCGACGGTTGATCCCATAGGTGTTGCCCGGCCCGCTGATGGCGCGGTTGCTCAGTTGCAGGTAGTCGGTGGGCGGAAAGATCGTCACCGCCACCGGCTGGCCAGTCCGCACCGGCGCCTTGGCCGTGACCAGCACGGTGCCTGCATCAAAATCCGCATTGGGTGACACGGTCAGCGCCGAAATCTGCGCGCCGTAGTAGGTGCTTTCATCATCGTGGGACCAATCGACGCCCAGTCGCTCAGCGTCAAACCAGGTGTCATCGAACACCAGGTCGCCCTGCACCTGGCGGATGCCCTTGCTTGCCAGTTGTGCGGCCAGGGCCTGGTAGTCGGCGAATTGCAGGGTCGGGTCGCCCAGGCCGCGCAGGTAGAGGTTGCCGTTGAGGCGCTCGCCCTGCTGCACACCGCTGCTCAACAGTTGGGTGGCAAAACGGTACTGCGGACCCAGCACATCCATCGCCGCCGCGGTGGTCAGCAACTTGAGGTTGGAGGCCGGCACCAGCCGCGTGCGCGGGTTGTGCTGATAGAGCGTGGTGCCACTGCGGGCATCGCGCACGGTCAGCGAAACCGTGGCGCCGTGCAGCGCCGGGTCGGCCAGCAGTTGGTCGAGGGACGTGGTTTGCGAAACGCTGGCGCAGCCATTCAGCAGCAACAGCAGTGCGCTGGTGTAGATCAACTTTGCAAATTGCATCGGTGCTTTGTTTCCGCGAGAAATCAGTGCAGCAACGCTACCAGCTCACTCCCCCTGTGGCGAGGGAGCTTGTCGAATCGTCGCCACAGGGGTCAGGCTTAGAACTCCAGCGTGCTGGACACCGAGAACTGCCGCGCATCGCCAATCGACACAAACAGGCGGCTGGCCGCCGAGGTGTAGTAGGTGCGGTCGAACATGTTCTTCACGTTGAGCTGGAACTTGACCTTCTGCCCGTCAATCTTGGTGTCGTAGGTGGCAAACGCGTCCGCCACGGTGTAGCCCGGCAGGGTGAAGTCGTTGGCCGCGTCACCTGCGCGCTCGCCGACGTAGCGGGCGCCAGTGCCCACACGCAACTGGTCGCCGCCGAAAATGCTGCCGAAGTCGTAGGCCACCGACAGCGAGCCGGTGTGCTTGGCGACGTTTTGCAGGCGGTTGCCTTCCAGGGTCGGGTCCTTGTCCTTGACGTCTTCGGCGTCGGTGTAGGCGTAGCTGCCGATCAGGCTCCACTGGTCGGTCAACTGGCCGCTGGCGTCCAGTTCCAGGCCACGGGAGCGGACTTGGCCGGCAATGCTGTAGATAGTGTTCGCGCCGGAACCGACGGAGACCAACACATTGCGCTTGTCGATATTGAACAGCGCCGCGCTGGCGGTGATGCGTCCAGGAATATCGAGCTTGGCCCCCAGTTCCCAGAACTTGGATTCCTCGGGTGTCAGGTCGCCGGTCAACTTGCTGCCATCCGCCAGGGCGGCAATGGTGGAGTTGGGTTTGAACGATTCGGTGTAGCTGCCGTAGAACGACAACTCGTCGGTGTAGCGATACACCAGGCCCGCACGCGGCACCCAAGCCTGGCCATTACCGTTGGTGTTGGCCTTGAACGGCACGCCCTTGCCGGCGTATTGGTCGTACATCTGGTAGCGCGCGCCGGCGACGAAGATCCACTGGTCGGTGAGGTGGATCGCGTCCTGGAAGAATAGCGAGTCGCTGCGCAGCAGGTCGGTCTGGGCGCTGTCGGCGGCACTGACGGTGGTGCCAGCGACTTCGTTGCCGTAGACCGGGTTGTAGTAGTTGAACGAGCCACGCGAGTTCTGACGGATCAAGTCGGCACGGTAGATCTTGCGGTACTCGTCATCCATGCCGAACACCAGGTCGTTTTGCAGGCCGAATGCGTTGACCTTGCCTTCGAGGCTGGCGGTGGTGAAGCGGTCGGTGGTGATCGCGCCCTTGGTGCCGTCCATCTTGCGGGTCAGGGTGCCGTCGGTGGCCACCGCACTGACGCGCACTTGGCTGGCGTCGTAGGTCTCGCGGTTCCAGCTGTAGCCGAAGTGGGCTTTCCAATCGTCGTTCAGGTCGTGGTCGGCTTCGAAGCGATACAGGTCGGAGCGGCCTTCCATATTGTTGAAGGGCTCGTCCAGACGGCGGGTGGACGGGATGTCCAGCGGGTGGTTGGACTTGTCGATGGCGGTGCCACGGTCGAACGGCGAGAGAAACTCGCGGTGCTCGTAGGCAAACAGCAACTTGGTATTGTCGCCGTACCAGGCCAGGGACGGCGCCACCAGCGTCTCGCGGTGGGTGCCGAAGTTGCGCCAGTAATCTTCGTCTTCATGGTCGACGATCAGTCGGTAAGCCAGGCCGCTGTCACCGATCGGGCCGGTGGTGTCGAGGCTGCCGCCGCTGCCGTTCTTGCCGTCGCCAAAGGTCGAGCCGCGCACGGTCAGGGCGGTGGACTGCACCAGTTCCGGCTTTTTGCTGACGATATTGACCACGCCGCCCGGGTCCTGGATGCCGTACAGCAACGACGACGGGCCCTTGAGCACTTCGACGCGCTCGGCGGTGGCGTTCAGTGCACGGCCCTGCACCACCGGCATGCCGTCGCGCATGATCGAGCCGTTACGGTTGTCGCCAAAACCGCGCAGCATCACCGCATCCTGGGTGCTGGCCAGCGTGTTGGCCTGGGTGATGCCGCTGATATTGCCGAGGGCGTCATCCAGGTTGCGTGGGGTCTGGTCGCGCAGCACTTGGGCCGGGACGACGTTGACGGTTTGCGGGGTTTCCAGCAGCAGCGCCTTGGAGCGCATCACCGAACTGGTGGGCGGCGGCTGGTAGCTGGTGCTGTCCTGGGTCTGCTGGCCGACGCCGCTGATGGTGGTGGCACCGAGGTTGACCGCGCCGTCAGTGGGTGCAGGTTCCAGTGCGAGGGTGCGTGCGTCGATCTGGCGGAAAGTAAAGCCGGAGTTGCCGAGCAGACGTTGCAGAGCCTGGGTAGCGCTCATCTGCCCGCTGACGGCTGGAGCCTTGAGGCCGTACGGCGCTTCATCGGTGTAGATCACGCTGATCCCGGTGACGCGGCTGAAATCGCTCAGGGCCTGGGGCAGCGGCTTGGCTGCCAGGGCAAAGTTGAACTGGGCGCTTTGTTGCTCTTGCGCCTGCGCCACGGCCAGGGGCAGCAACGCCAACCCCGAGACCGCCAATACCGAGGCTCCCAGCCACTGTTTAACCCAACCGCCCGCCGTCAACTTCATGCTGTGAGAACCCGTGTAGAAAACGCTGTTAATGCGAATTGATCGCAGTTTCAAGCACTACACGGATGGGCCGCAGGTTTACCTCACATAAAATTCAAAATATTTCCGAGAACAAGACGCGGAGCGTCGGCGGATGCGTTCCCACGCAGAGCGTGGGGACGATCTTATTGCGCCTGAATGCGAAAACCCATGCGTGGGAAATGCACATGCACGGTGCCAGCGCGTTCATCGCTACGGCGCAGGATCAGCTCTTCGCGCCCGGCAAACAGCAGTTCACCCGCAACGGGGTCGGTGCCATAGTCGGTGGCGCTGATGGTCACTTGCTGGCCCCGGGTGAAGCCATTCAAGTCGTCGAACACTTCGTCCGGCAGATTGGCCGGCGTGGCGTTGCGCGAAATTTCCAGGGCCTGCTCGGCGCTCATCTGGGTGGAGGTGCCATGGCCGAAGCCCAACACGCGGTCCAGCCAGGCGGCAACAGCCGGGTAAGCGTCCACCAGCGGCGATGTCACCGAGGAGCCCTTGAGGAACCACAACGGGTGAGCCAGGGAGAAGTCGGCAATGGAAGGCTCACCGAACAGGAAATCCCCGGCCTGGTGCTTCAATTGTTGATCGATACGGCTGACGATCGCCGGCCATTGGTGCAGGGCCTGGTCCAATTGCACGCGCGCCGCCGTGCCGCCACTGAACAGTTTGCCGCGATCAGCCACCAGCACCTGGAGCATTTGCGGCGGCACCTTGGCAAACTTGACCGCCAGGGATTCGGGTTGAAACACCAGCGCCACCGCATGGGAAAACACCACCGAGTCGGCCCAGGCGGCGAAGCCTTGGCTGACCAGTTCCAAGCCTTGGGGAAACAGCGCCGGGGCAGATTTTTCCTGTTCCAGGCGGCGGGCGATCAAGGCGGTGTCGCAGTAAATGTCTGCGCCGACTTGCAGTACCGGGGTCTTGCGATAGCCGCCGCTGAGGGCAGTCAGGTCAGGCTTGGGCATCACTGGCGGGATCAACACCGAACGCCAGGACAAACCCTTGAAGCCCAGCAACAGGCGGGCTTTTTCAGCAAAGGGGGATTGCGGGTAATGGTGAAGAATAAGCTCAGACATGCCGGACTCCGCTCTAGAAGTGAGCCGCTAGCTTAGCCTGCAACATCCCGTTTGGGGGCGATGGGAACCCATCAGTCAAATCAATGAACCACTGGCCGCCAGGCATTCCTTGGCGCTTTTCTTCAATTTCTTGATCAGCCGTTCCTGGCGCAACGCCTCGCCCTTGCTCGCGCATTGCTCGGTGTACACCAGGGCCACGGCCGGGCTGGAAAGGAAAAACCGCGCGCCCTTGCCGCTCTGGTGCATGGCAAAACGGCGCAGCGGGTCATTGCTGATGCCGCAATACAGCGAGCCGTTGGCAGCGCGTACCAGGTAGACAAACCAGGGTTTGGGTTCAGGTGTGTTCACAGATGGATTCGGCAAGGCAAAGAGGCGCCAAGCTTATCAACGACTGGCCTGGAATGCCTTCAAACCGCGCAATGCCTGGGCACGCACTGCGTTTTTCACCAACGGCGTCCAGCCCAGCAACAAGCCCTTGGTGCCCAACGCCTGACGCGACCAGCGCCACAAGTCGAAACTGTCGTGGTGCTCGCTGATCTTGCCGTCACGAAAGACAAAGCGCGCCTGAATATCGTTGACCACGGTGTTGCCGGTGGCGCTGAACAGGTAGGTCGCCACCCAATGCGCGCCGCCGCTGTGTTCGTCGCTACGCACGTTGTCGAAGGTCAGGGAAAAGTCCTTGGCGCGGGTGGTGAGCATGCGCCACATATCACCAGCATCGCGCCCGTGCAGTTCGCCGAAGGCCGGGTCGCTGAACACGACATCGTCGGTGTAGCAGGCGGCCATGGCTTCGGCGTCCAGGCGCTGGAACGCTTGGTAGAAGCGGGTGATCAGGGCGTTATGGGTATCACTCATGGCAGGCTCCGAGGGTATCGTCAGGATGTCGCACAATAGTCCCGACAGAGCAAGAAAGCCATGATCCCTCTACAGCGCAGGTACTGGGTGCGCTTACAGGTAAACGACGTCGAAGGTGGCGCTGCCGTCCAGCAGTATTTCTTCTGTGATAGGCAGTGATCGCTTCTCAGCAAGGGTCGGAGCAATAATCACATCGACCTTCAAGTTTTGCAGCGGCAGTGGTGTCGCCGCTCCACCCGAAGCGCCATTTAGCGTGCGCATCCAGCCAACCTGCCAAATGGTATCCCACGCATCTATCCAACTGTTGCCATCCTCAGATTCAATAATTGCCCGGGACACTCCGTCGCCTGTCGCATTGGCCATTTTCAACAGGTACCAACCAATTTTTTTATCGCCGCTGGCCAGGCCCAGGCCAAAGTTTTTCAAGAACGCACCAGGCTCGGCGGACGTTCCAGGACGGTTGTCAGTGCTTTTGACGGCCATCAGCGTTGCCGCTTCACACGCCACCGACAGTTCCAATCTGCCCTCGGGTAATGGGGTAAAACCGTTAGGCTTCAAATCCTGGGCGGAGATCTTGCCGTAGTCCACTACGCCCCCGCCCGACAAGGTGGGAACACAGGCCGAAGGAGTGATCATCCCTTTGACACTCAGGTCTACGCTGGATGCAGCGAACGAAGTTGATACGCCGGACAGCATCAGCGCGGCCGCCAGCAGGGTTAAAGACTGTTTCATTAGTTAAGGCTTCCATCTATAGCCTGACAGCGAGTCAATAAGCACGAGCACCCTCTCGCCCGACAAATCATTCACTGTCGACTTTATTATTTAGGACTAGGATTTTAGGTTTCAATCATTCAAGACCGAAACACGTGGCTACTGTAGATCCCGCCAACGCTTAGTTGAATACAAACATTACGATTTGGAGACTTACGATTGTCACACGCCACAATTTACTTAGGCTCAGAGATAAATGACGGTAAACGTGACACTGCCATCCATCTCAATCTCGCTCGTGATCGGCAGAGAACTTTTGTCACTGATCCATGGGGCAATGACTATATCGGTTTGAAACACTTGCATCGGCAGCGGAACATACTTTCCGGCATTGAGCGTACGCTCCCAACCGGGTTGCCAAGACATGTTGCCTTCCACGTCCATCCAACCACCGCCATCAATGCTGCGCTCGATCACAGGGTGAGGCACGCCGTCCCCTATCGCATTTTCCGTTGCCATCTCATACCCGCCTATTCTCGCCCCACCGGGAGCCAAGCCTAATCCGTAGTAGGGCAGTCCGAGCGAGCTGTCGCGGCGGTTATCCGAGGCCTTCACCGCCATCAAGGTCTGGGCGTCACAGTTGACCGTCAGTTGCACCCGCTCTTTGCGCAGCAGTGTACGGCCCGTGGGGTTCAGGTCCTGGGCTGAGATCTTGCCGTAATCCACCGAACCTCCACGTGACAGGACCGGTGTGCAAGCCACCGGGGTAATCAACCCTTTGACGCTCAGGTCCACGCCGGAGGTAGCGAACGCAGGGGTAACTCCGGCCAGTAGCAAAGCCGCAGGCAAATACATCAGCTTGAATGTCATCAGTTATAATTCATGGAAAGTGTGTGGTCGCGGGCAAGTGCACTTCACGCTCACTCATTCGCAGGGACGAAACCGACAAGCCAAGGAAACTTGCCACAACGGACCCACAGTAAAACGCGGCCGTTATAGAGCGCCACTCTAATAGACCCTAGCGTTATTAGGCATTCAACTAATACGAAAAGACCTGACCACTTCGACCGTCATAAAACTGCAACTAACACTCAAACATCAGGGCACCATGCCACTTTCCCGAGCATAAGCAAACAAATCTACGTCCGTGGAAATACATAACCGCAACATCGCCGTACTCTTCTGTTTGCTGATGGTCGAAATACTGCGATTGACCTGAGCGGCAATCTGGCTGACGGTCATGCCACTGGCCAACATGCGTACGACCTCACGCTCTTTGCCGGATAACTGGGGCGGCTGATCACTGCTGGCACCCGCCATATCCAATTGGGTACGCAAGCACTCGCTGACAAATGTGCGCCCATTGATCACTGCCTTCAGGGCCAACGGCAGCTCGCTCGCGGAGGCGCTCTTGGCCACAATGGCGCGGGCGCCGTGGCTGAAAGCAGCCCTGAGCGTGGCCACGTTGGCGAACATGGTGACCAGAATCACCGGCAGCGTCGGATGCTGGCGCTGTAGCAGTCCCAACAAGCCAAAACCGTCTGCCTGTTGGTCACCGGGCATGGCAAAGTCGGTCACAATCACATCGCATGGCGTAGTCGCCATCAATGCCAGGAGCTGGTCGGGACCATTGGCTTCCCCAACGACCTTGAACACGCCGCTGGCCTCTATGACCACTTTTTGACCAACACGAACAATGGGGTGATCGTCGGCAATTATTATCCGAAACATCGTGCTATCCATGATGGCAATTTGAGTTTTTTCAAAATACCTCGACACGCTTGTTACAACAACACTTGGAAACGATCCGATTTCCTGTACGCCCTTTATTTATGCGGCGAAAACTTATGCCTACAACATAAAAAGAATCGGAGTACAGAAACAACCTACATGACAGAAAGGAAACTTCCTTCTTATTTATGTAGGACGCTACAGATTGGCCAAGTAAGACAGATACCGCTCGATTTCTTGCTCGAACCGTTCAAGCAGGGGTTTATTGGCCGCGATACCACTGCGCCGGACCCGCTCGATCAAGCAGATTGCACGTTGCTCCAGACCGGTATCGCCGAAAAAAGCCACCCCGCCCACCAGCCGGTGCAGATGTTCGACGGTCAACTTGACGTCCAAGTCTTCGCGCGCCAGCTCAAGCGCGGCGAGGTCATCGTGCGCTTCCTGGAGCAGGCAGAACAACAAGGGCTCCACTACCTCCCAAAAGCCGAACATGGCAATAAGGCTGGCGCGCGTCGGAAACCGGCCATGCATACGTGCCAAATTGGCCGCATGCCTTGTCGGGTGTACACGGGACTTGGGATCGGGCAACCAATACAGCAGCGCTTCACGCAATTGCTCAAGGGTGACGGGTTTGAGCATCCAGTCATCCATGCCGCAGCCAACACAGCGGCGCATCTGCTCGGCATCGAGGCCGGCCGTCATGGCGATCACCGGTAGACGTGCGGTTCCAGCCCGGCTCTCACGACGGCGCAGCTCCCGTGTCAGGGCATAGCCATCCATCCCGGGCATGCGGCAGTCACTGATCAGCAGGTGAAAAGGTCGTGCGGCCAATGCATCAAGGGCCGCTTGCCCGTCACCGACGGTTTGGTGCGCCACACCCAGCGTGCTCAAGAAGGAGCCGATCAACAAACGATAGGCCCGGTGATCGTCTGCCAGTAACACCCGCACTTTCTGCCAATGGACAGGCGAGGGCACTGACGGGGGAAAGCATTGCGGACTACAGCCAGCAGTCGGATCCTGCATAGCTACCTCGTGCAAAACGATCAGCGCGCCAGCCCAACAACAAGGGACGACGGTTGCCGACCTGTCGGTCGACCTCACTCGATTTTTCGCGCAAGGGCCTTTACAGCCATTCAAAATGAATGAATAGCCATTATTTAAGTGCGCAGAAAATATCCGAATGGGTAAATGATGGCGATACAACAACTACGACAACGCAGAACTTCCTACAGACACAGAGAGCCCTTCCAACGCACCTGCAACACCGGCGAGCACTATCGTAATAGTTGCATTCACCCTCGCATGCCCCACCGCTAAAGTCGCCGTCGCTCGGGCTCAAGAAGGCGCGAGGGGGCTTAAAACAACCCACTGCCACTCCCTCAGCGCACCGCCTAGAGCTCCCCGTCCCTTTAATACGCTAGGAGCCCCATTCAATGAAAGCCTCATTCGCCACGCTGGTGGCGGTCGCCCTGCTGGGCGGTACGTCTTGCGTACTAGCCGCCAGCAGCGCCGATCTGACCGTTAAAGGCAGCATTACACCCAGTGCGTGCACACCCAGTCTGTCCCAGGGAGGAAGCGTCGATTACGGCAAGATCCCAGCCAAGGACTTGGCTGTGGAGCGCATGACAGACCTCCCTGAAGTCATGCTCCAACTAGGCGTCAACTGCGAATCAGCAACCGTATTTGCGCTGCGTGCTTCGGACAATCGTGCTGGCTCGTCCTACTTGTCATTACCGATTTTTTACGGGCTGGGCTTGGTCAATGGCAGCCAGAAACTGGGGGTCTATGAGTTGAGGCTTTTCAACCCGGTCGGGGACAGCCCAGTGACCCCCTTGTACTCCGCCGACAATGGCGAAACCTGGTTGAGCAACCCCTCTGGCACCTATTTCGCCACGGATTCCTGGGCAGGTTTCGGCGATACCTCCACTGGCGGGCCTTACTCCCCCAAGGCGCTGCGTAACGTAGCGGTTGACCTGAAAGTAATGACCAGCATTGCCCCCGCCAAAAGCCTGACCTTAACCGGGGAGGTCCCCCTGGACGGCCACGCCACGATAGATCTGGTGTACCTCTGACCCTCAATCGAAAGACACCCACTCACAAGGATTTGTGCCCATGCAGAGAAGCACCCCTGCCGTCTTCGCACTCGTGTTGGCGACCCTCACCCCCGGCGCCTTTGCCGCCAGCAATACGGACTTGAGCGTCACCGGGATCATCACCCCGGCGTCGTGCACGCCTGTGCTGTCCGGCGGTGGCGTGATCGACCACGGCAAGCTGACGGCCAAGGATTTGCACCCGGACTTTCCCACCAGCCTGCAAGCCGGGGAAATGCAACTGCAGGTGCAGTGTGAGGGGGCAACGTTTTTCACCCTGACCACCGTCGACAATCGCGCCGGCAGCTCGGCGATCAACCCGGCACACCACGGGCTGGGCATCATCAACGATGACCAGAAACTCGGCAGCGTGGCGTTTGGCGTGTTCGACCCGGTGGCCGATAGCGTGCCGGTGCAAACCATCCTGTCCCGCGACAACGGCGCCAGCTGGCGTCCGTCCTCGTACCTGGGGCACGCAGCCCTGACTTCGTTCGCCCCGCCTGCAGGCCCTTATACCCCGATGGCCCTACAAACCCTCAGCGCACGTTTGCGGGCATTCACCGTGATCGTGCCCGCCAGCGACCTGACCCTGCTCGACGAAGTGCCCATCGATGGCCAGGCCACGCTGCAACTCAAGTACTGGTAACCCCTACTTTTAATCTCAACCTGGAGCCTCACCATGAACACCGTATTCAAATCCGTCACCGCCGCCCTGCTGGTCGCCAGCAGCGCCACTGCGTTTGCCGCGTCCAGTGTCGACCTGACGGTCAAGGGCCTGATCACCCCAAGTGCCTGCACGCCGGCGCTGTCCAACGGCGGGGCCGTGGACTACGGCAAGATCTCGGCCAAGGACCTGAACATCGATAAGGTGACCCCTCTTGCCCAGCAATCCCTGCAGCTCACCGTCACCTGTGACGCGGCGACCCTGATGGCCCTTGACGCCGACGACAATCGCGCCGGGTCGAACCACGGCAACGACATGATGGAATTCGGCCTGGGCTTGATCAATGACACCGAAAAACTCGGCGCCATGACCCTGCGACTGATGTCGCCTATTGCCGATGGCGTGGGGGTCAAGGCCATCGGTTCCGAAGACGGCGGCGTCACATGGTTCAGTGAGCGCTACCTGATGCCCGAGAACCTGATCTCGGTCGCCAACACCAGCGCCGATGCGCCGATCCCGGTTCAGGTGCTGACATCAGAAATACGTGTCGACCCCAAGATCGCCCCAGCCAGTGGCTTGACCCTGACCAACGAAGCCGCCATCGACGGCTCGGTGACCATCACCGTGCGCTACCTGTAACCCCAGAAGCGTGCAACGGCAGCCCTTCCTGCCGTTGCCGCGCCTAGACCACTGAACCAGGCAACCGGTGAACCTCCTCCATGAAGCACGTCCCTTCACGCCTTCTTGCCCTGTTTTATCTGCTCAGCGTCGGCTCATCGGTGCTGGCAGCGTCCAGTACCGAACTGAACGTCACGGGCTTGATCACGCCCAGTGCATGCTCCCCCACGTTGTCGGCCGACGGCATCGTCGACCATGGCAAGGTACCGGCACGCAGCCTCAATCAGTACGAGTACAGCGCCCTGCCTGCCCAGGCCCTGGACCTGACGGTGAGTTGCAACGAGCCGGTGCTGTTCGTACTGGTCGGCATGGACAACCGCGCTGACTCTTCGTTGGGTCCGGGTTTTTATTACGGCCTGGGTACCAACATCCATGTACCCACTGAACGTCTGGGCACCGTGTCACTGGCGTTTCGCGAAGTCATGGGCGATGGCGAGCGCGTGCTGGTGCTGGCGTCCAGCAACCAGGGCCTGACCTGGTTTCCGGAATCCAATGCATACCCGAACAACTACATGGGCTTTGCCCACCCCGGCACGCTGGTGCCGGAGCCACACCGGCTGCTGACAGCCACATTGCAAGTCAACACGTCCATCAACGCCGCCGCCTATCTGACCCTCAAGCAGGAGGTGCCTCTGGACGGCTCCATCGTGCTTGACCTGAGGTATCTGTAGCCATGACTCCCCTACCCTTTTTTACTCGACTGTTCACGTACCTGCGCTACGCCGGCATTTACCTCGCCTCACTCGCCCTGGCATCCGGCGCGCCTGCGCTGGTACTGGCCGATGGCATGGTGCCCGACACCTCGGTGGTGATCGTCAATGAAGCCGAAGGTGAAGCATCGGTCACCGTCACCAACACCGACGACAAGCTGGCCCTGTTGCACGTCACCCTCGAAGACATCCCCGAAGACAAGGCTTCGCTGCTGTTCGTCACGCCTCCCCTGGCGCGGGTCGAGCCGACCAAGAGCCAACTGATCCGCTTCATCCTGCAATCCCCCGAGCCCCTGACCACCCAGCGCTTGAAGCGGGTGATTTTCGAAGGCATGCCCCAGGGGCGTGCCGCAGCACTGGCCGGGCATGCGCGGGTGGGTGTCACCGTGCGCCAGAACCTGCCAGTCATTCTGCACCCCAAGGGCCTGGCGCCCAATCGCACGCCGTGGACCGGGCTGGAGTGGCGTTTGAACAGCGACCAATTGAGCGTGAGCAACCCGACGCCCTACGTGGTACGCCTGGCCCAGGAGTTGAAGCTGTTGCCCGGTGGTGGTTCGGCGTTGTTGCCGCGCACATACGTGCTGCCGGGTGAAACCCTGAAGGTGACGGCCAGCGGCAGCGGTGCGAACCGTGTGCAGTTGCAGCCGGCCACGGTGTACGGCTTTGCCGTGGCGCCCTACGAAGCACCCATCAGCCTATAAAAAAGAGTGGCCTGCCAACGCCACCATCAGGCCTGACTCACCACAGAGTGAGCGGGCCGCCAACTGTTGAGTACGACCTTGTGAGCACAGCTATGACTGACCGCGACGGCGGCGCCGTGCCTGGCGTTTCACCACGCCCGGCACCTTATATTCTGGCGGGGCTGGCCCTGGCGTTGGGCAGTGCACTGCCCATGGGAGAGGCACGGGCCCATGATGACCTGATCGCCGGCTCCTTCGACCCCCAAACCCTGTCGAGACGCGGCATCGACCCGGAACTGGCCAACCTGCTGCTGGAGGCACCGCGCTTTGCCTCGGGCCGGCACGCCGTCAACCTGAACGTCAACGGCCAGCGCCGTGGCCGGGTGGATGTGACCTTCGAGCCACAGGGTGGCTTGTGTTTCAACCGCACACTGCTGGATGCCGCAAACCTGATCGTGCCCGATGACAACGGCACCCCGACCTGCCATCGCTTTACCGAACGCTTCCCGCAGACCGTGATCGAGCAAGACCCCGCCAGCCTGAGCCTGGCCCTGGTCGTACCGACCGACGCCTTGCGCCCAGCGCAACAGGACATCTCCGGCTACCAGACCGGCGGCTTTGCCGGTCTGCTCAACTACGACCTGACCGGTCTCTACAACGAGTTCGGCGACAGCACTAGTCGCTTCGGTTCGGCCAATACGGAAGTGGGTTTCAACGCCGGTGATTGGATCGTGCGCAGCCGCCAGGTAAAGACCTGGCAGGACAGCCGCTCGCGCACCACGCACCTGGACGCCTACGCCCAGCGCACCTTCGCTGAACAGCGGGCAGTGTTGCAGGCGGGTCAGATCAGCCTCTACAACCCGGTGCTGGCCGGCACGCAGATCACCGGTGCCCAGGTGCTGACCGAAACGGCGCTGCAGGACCAGAACCAGGGTGCAACCATTACCGGTATCGCCAACAGCCCGGCCCAGGTGGAGGTACGCCAGAACGGCGCACTGATCCACTCAACCGTGGTACCCGCCGGCCCATTCGCCCTGACCGATGTGCGACGCTTGAACAGCCGCTCGGACGTGGAAGTCACGGTCAAGGAAACCACCGGCGAAGAGCGCCGCTTCACCGTGCCCGCCGGCATGCTCGGCCTGGGATTGCCGGCGCCAGGCTATTCGATGGCCGCCGGCCGCGTGCGCCAGATTGGCAACAGCGACGGCAAGGAGCCTTGGGTAGTCAGCGCCGGCTGGAGCGGCACGGTGCACCCGCAAGTCAGCGTGGGCGGTGGGGTGCTGATGGCCGATGCGTATCGTGCCATTGGCGTGAACCTGGGTTGGCTGCCCTGGCAGGACAGCCAGTTGCAGTTCACCGCCCAGGCCGCCGAAGCCAGCCGCGAGGGGCGTGATCGCGGGGTACAGACGGATCTTTCCTGGTCCCAGCGCTTGAGCGACAACTGGTCGGTCAGTACCGCCGGTTCCTGGCGTTCCCAGGGTTATCGTGACCTCGAGGATTCCACCTACATCGGCAACAGTCGCGACCAACAACGCTCGCGCTACCGCGATCAGCAAAGCGTCACCGCCTCCTGGGCGCATCCGGCGCTAGGGGCGTTCAGCGCAGGCGTATCGCGCACGGCGTCGTATAACGGCGAAAGCAGCAGCCGCGCGCTTGCATCCTGGGGCACCAGCTTTGGCCGGGTGTCGGTGTCTGCCAGCGCCGAGTGGCAGGTCGGTGGCCGCCAGCAGAACGACAACAGCGTCTACCTGAACCTCAGCGTGCCGTTGGGCGAAAGCCGACGCGGCCGCGCCTGGGCGCGTCGCACGGGTGGCGAACATCGCCTCGGCGTCGGGGTGAGTGACCAGCTCAACGATCAACTCAGTTACCGGGTGGGCGTGGAGCGCGACAGCCGCGACCGCGAGGTGGAGTCGTCGCTCGGCGTATCGGCCTTGCCGTGGTACAGCCAGCTGGACTTCAACTACACCCGCAGCGACGACGAGCGCTCCAGCTACCAGGGCGGAGCTCGTGGCGGCGTGGTGGTGCATGGCGAGGGCGTGACCTTCTCGCCCTACCCGGTGCGCGACACCTTCGCCGTGATGTCGGTGGGCGAGATGTCCGGGGTCAAGGTCAGCACCCCTAGTGGCCCGGTCTGGACCGATTGGCAAGGCCTGGCCGTGGTGCCGCAGGTCAGCGCCTATGGCCGCAGCCCGGTGGAAGTGCAAACCCGCTCGCTGCCGCGCAATGCCGATATCCACAACGGCCTGGCGGTGATCTCCGCCGGGCGCGGGGCGGTGGACAAGGTGCAGTTCGGCGTAGCCCTCACCCGCCGTGCATTGCTCAACGTCACCACCGACAGTGGCCAGCCAATCCCAAGGGGGGCCACCGTCAGTACCGCTGAAGGTGAGTTCGTCACCCTGGTGCAGGAAGGCAGCCAAGTGTTCCTGCCCGACGTGCTCGACCCACGCCCACTGTGGATCAAGGCTCAGGGGCAACCGCGCTGTCGCCTGGAATTCGACCTGCCGGAAGACGCCGACCCCGAGGTGTATTTCGAAACCGCACCGGCCCGTTGCCGCCCGTCATGAGGACTAACACCATGGGCTTCAAACACCTGTTGCATCCCTTGGCTTTGCTGCTGAGCACCCATGCCTGGGGCGTGGAAGACTGCCAGCTCAACCTCAGCCAGGCCGAGTTGGACTTCGGCCTGACGAACCGCGCCGTGGCGCTTGTGCCCGCACCCGAGCGGCTGCTGGGCGAGCGACGCATCAGCCTGACGCTTAACTGTCCGCAGCCCACCGACTTGAACCTGTTCTACCGAGCGCCGGGCGCGAGCGATGAGCGCTTTCGTTTCACCGAGCGCGGCAGCTACGCGTTGCGGGTCAGCGAAGCCGTGCTGGATGGCCAGGCCGTCGAGCTGGGCCGGATTGCCGGCCAGGGCCAGGCGCCGTCGGTGGTCAGCGCGCAACTGGCCTGGCAACCAGGCCATGGCCTGGTGCCGATGCGCGGCGGCGTTGCCGTGTTGGGGCGCAACCTGTCGTTGCAAATCGACGCCAGCGCCTGGGCCAGTGAGGACGCCGCGCGGGTGCGCGAAGCCGTGACCTGGGACGCCACCGGGCTGTTCGATGCGCTCGCCGCCGGTCGCTCGCGGGAGCTGCGCTTACAGGCACGTTTCGCGCCGGCGGCGTGCACACCCACGCTGTCCAACGGCGGGCATGTGGCGTTGGGCAAGTTGTCGGTCAGTGATCTGAATGTCGACAAAGACACGCTCCTGGCACCGCGGGCGGTATCCCTCAGCGTGGTCTGCGATGCCCCGACCGCGTTCGCCCTACGCATGCAGGACAACCGCCAGGGCTCGGCCACCGGCGTCGCCGATGAAAGCACCTACGGGCTGGGCCTGGACGCCCGCCAACAAAAGATCGGGCGCTACCGCTTGCTGTTCGATCCGGCCCACATCAATGCCGACACCTTCGCCCAAGTGTTCAACACCGACTCCGCCACCGGTGGGCTGCCCTGGAGCAGCGCCAGCAGCCGCACGGCGGCGGTCGGTGCCAATCGCTACCTGGGCTTTAGCGCCACCTCCGGCAGTACCGGCGGCCCCAGCGCCATTCAAAACCTCAACGCCACGCTGAGCCTGGAGGCGGTCATTGCGCCCCTGGGTTCGCTGGATTTGGGCAACGAGGTCCGGATCGACGGTTCGGGCACTCTCGAAATTCACTATTTATAGGAGCACTGCATGAAACCTTTTCTGATGCCTTTAGCCGTCCTGGCCTGGCTGGCCACTGTGCCATCCCAGGCAGCTTCCAGCGTTGACCTGAACGTGACTGGCCTGATTACCCCCAGTGCCTGCGAACCCAGCCTGTCCAATGGTGGCCTGTACGACCTGGGCAAAATCGCCGCCAAAGACCTCAACACCGACCAGCCCACCCAGCTGCCAGAGCACACGCTGCAGCTGTCGATTATCTGCGACGCATCGACCCTGCTAGCCCTGCAACCCAGGGACAATCGCCTCGGGTCCAGCGAAGCAGGCGCCCCACGGTTTGGCCTAGGACTGGTCAACGGAACCGTACCGTTGGGCTATATGCGGCTGGACCTCAACGCCATCGTGGCCGATGGTGTCGGCATGCACCCGATAGGTTCCAGCGGGCCATCCACTTGGGCCCCCACCAGTCTGCTGTCCCATTACTTTCTCTCGTCCTTCGCACTTGCCCCGACCCTGCCCATTCCAGCACCGGTGCAGCAACTCACCGCAGGCGTGCTGATCAGGCCCACCATCGCCCCCGCGAACAGCCTGCCGCTGAACGAAGAAGTGCCCATCGACGGTTCCGTGACCCTGTCCATGAACTACCTGTAGGAGCTAGACCATGAAAACGTTACTGATCCCTCTGGCGACCTGTGCATGGCTGGCCAGCGCACTGCCCGCCCAGGCCGCTTCCACCGTCGAACTGACCGTCGGCGGCCTGATCACGCCCATGGCCTGCACCCCCGTGCTGTCCGGCGGCGGCTTGATCGACTTCGGCAAGATATCCCAGCAGGACCTCAACCAGGCCACCGGCACGCGGCTGCCACTCAAAACCCTGAACCTGACTGTCAGCTGCAACGCCCCCGGCCGCTATGCCCTGCGCATGGCCGACAACCGAGACGGCACGGCCCACGTCAACAGCGAGATCTACTACGGCCTGGGCCTGGACAGCGCAGGCAACCGGATTGGCGTGTACTCGGTCAAATTCGACCCCAAGCAAACCGTGGCCGACGACTTGGCAGTGGCCTATGGCACCGAGTCGACCACCGGCGGCGTGGCCTGGCGTACGTCCAATACCAACCCCATCGACATCGGTTCACGCAGCTTGCTGGGCTTTACCGATGTGGCGGGCAGCACCGCCGGGCCTTCGGCCATCCGGAACCTGACAAGTACCTTGACTCTGGAAGCCGTGATCAATGCCAGGCAGAACCTGGATCTGAGCGTCGAGACCCCCATGGACGGCTCCGCGACGCTGGAAGTGGTGTACCTGTAATCAGACCTTTTCGCTGGTGACGCCGACGAACCCGGCGCGCCCCGCCCCGCAACCCGTGACAATTGCACCGACGCCGATCACCGCGAAAACCCAACCGGTGGCTCCCCAGCCACCGGTCCAGTCATGCAGGACGCCCACCGCCAGCGGTCCCATGGACGCCAGGGTGTAGCCGAACCCCTGGGCCATGCTCGACAGGTTGGCCGCCACATGGGAGTCCCGTGAGCGCAGCACGATCAAGGTCAGCGCCAGGCTGAAGGTGCCGCCCTGGCCCAGGCCAAGCAGAATCGCCCAACCCCACAGCCCTTCGATGGGCGCATACAGGCAACCGAACAGACCGCCGAGGGTCAGCAGCATCACCACCACGATGGCCAGGCGCTGGTCCTTGCCACGGGTGGCCAGCCACGGCGCGGCGAGGGAGCTGATCAACTGCACGATGATCGAACCCGACAGCGCCAACCCGGCCTCAGTGGCACTCAGGCCGCGGCCGATCAGAATGGACGGCAGCCAGCCAAACACGATGTAGGCCAACGACGATTGCAGGCCCATGTACAAGGTGACTTGCCAGGCCAGCGGATCACGCAGCAGCCCCTTCACGCGGTAGGCAACCCGGTGAGTACCCTGTTTGTGCCCGACCTGAGGCAGCCAGAACAACGCCGCTACCACGGCAGGCACAATCCAGAATCCCAGGCCGATATTCCAACTGTCGTCGAAATACTGGCTCAGGGGCACCGTCGCCCCTGCCGCCACCGCCGCGCCCAGGCACAGGGCCATGGTGTAGACACCGGTCATGGTGCCTGCCTGCTTGGCGAAATCTCGCTTGACGATGCCCGGTAGCAACACGCCGATGATGCCGATGCTGGCGCCTGCGATCAGGCTCCCGGCGAACAACCCTGCCTCGCCAAACGAGCTGCGCAGGATGATGCCTGCGGCCAGCGTGAGCAGAATCCCCAACACCACCCGCTCCGCCCCAAAACGCCGCGCGAGGATTGGCGCCAGCGGCGCGAACAGCCCCAGGCACAGCACCGGCAAGGTGGTCAGCAAACCGGCCTTGGCCGCCGACAGTCCCAGGCTGTCGGACACTTTGCTGAGCAGCGGCGAAAGACTCGACAGCGCCGGACGCAGGTTCATTGCCACCAGGACCAGTCCCACGATCAACAACCACGGGCGGCTCACCACCGGCGGAAGGTGTTCCACCACTTCGTCGTCGGCTTCGGCGTCGATCAACAGTTCTTCAAGCTTGGTTTCAGAGGTCATGGATCAAACGCCGGCAGAGGGATGGGCGTTTGCCCTGATCACTGGTTGAAAAGTCCCACAGCCTATTCGGACGCGCCTACAAGAGCAACGCACTAGGTTTTTCAGGCAGGAAAAGGAGCAGTATTTTCGATTGGTAAAATTACCCTTTGAGGGTAATTATTGGACTCAGGTGTCTTATGGAAAAGTACACACCTCATTAAGATTTGGCCTTGGTTAAGGCTGAAGTCATCAGATCAGGTAGAAAGGCGTTTACAGCAAGTGCCTGGGAAGGCCCTCGGCGACTCAAGTTGTGCACGAGCCAAATGCAACAGGTGGTCTGCGCGCTTGAGCAGCGCATGTTGCACAAATCAATGACGACGTACGCAGACCATCGGGTATGGCAGGACGTCTACCTGAGCAAGATTTACGGCACGGAGATTTACATCAAAGTGACTTACCGCCCTGGCGGTGGGCCTCCCGTAATTGCCTTCAAGGAGAAAACCCTATGAGAACCCAGCAATGCATGAGCTGTGGAACCCATGACGCAATGCAGCATTTCGAAGGTCGCACCTTCACGATTAACACGCGGGGAATGATTCGGGATATTCCTGACATTGCAGGCTGGGAATGCGAGGTCTGTCATGAAGTTGAATTCGATCACGACGACGACAGTGCTGAACGATATCGAGAGGCTTCCGATCAGCTATTGATCGACGCGCGTAAAATCATCGCCGCCGAAATGAAGCGCATCCGCCGCAAGCTGCACCTCACACAGAAAGACGCGGTGCGGCTCTTGACCGTCCGCGGGCACAATGCATTTTCTCGTTATGAACGGGCCGAGATTTTTCCGCCGGAACCGTTGCTCACATTGATGCGCCTGCTCGATAAACACCCTCACCTGCTGGCAGAGATAGAGGCCCTGAATGTCGGGGAAGACTTGAACCGACTGCTCATCGAAAAAGATGCACAGCTGCTGGCGGCTCAAGCCTCCTGACACAATGCAGCAGGCAAAAATAAACCCGGCACCAGGCCGGGTCTATTTATTCACGCATCGATCAATGAATGATCTGGCTCAAGAACAACTTGGTCCGCTCATTCTGCGGGTTGTCGAAGAAGTCGTTCGGCGCCGCCTGTTCGACGATCTCGCCCTTGTCCATGAAGATCACGCGATTGGCCACGGTGCGCGCAAAGCCCATTTCGTGGGTCACGCACAACATGGTCATGCCGTCTTCGGCCAGGCCGATCATGGTGTCCAAGACCTCTTTCACCATTTCCGGGTCGAGCGCCGAGGTCGGCTCATCGAACAGCATGATTTTCGGCTTCATGCACAACGCGCGGGCAATCGCCACACGCTGTTGCTGACCGCCAGAGAGCTGGCCCGGAAACTTGTGGGCCTGCTCCGGGATGCGCACGCGCTCCAGGTAGTGCATGGCAATTTCTTCGGCCTTGCGCTTGGGCATCTTGCGCACCCACATCGGCGCCAACGTGCAGTTTTGCAGGATGGTCAGGTGCGGGAACAGGTTGAAGTGCTGGAACACCATGCCGACTTCGCGGCGGATCGCTTCGATCTGCTTGAGGTCGTTGGTCAGTTCCACACCGTCCACCACGATGCGGCCCTGCTGGTGTTCTTCCAGGCGGTTGAGGCAGCGGATGGTGGTGGACTTGCCCGAACCCGACGGGCCGCACAGCACGATACGCTCGCCCTGCTTGACGTTGAGGTTGATGTCTTTCAACACGTGGAACTGGCCGTACCACTTGTTGACGCCCTGCATCTGGATAATGCCTTCAGGGCTCACAGGCTGTTTGATCGCTTCGCTCATAACAACAACTCCTAACGCTTGTGGCCTGTGTCGAGCTTATGTTCCAAATGAATGGAATAGCGCGACATACCAAAACAGAAAATCCAGAACACCAGGGCGGCGAACACGTAGCCTTCAGTGGCCATGCCCAACCATTTCGGGTCGGCGGCGGCTTGCTTGACGCTATTGAGCAGGTCGAACAGGCCGATGATGATCACAAGGCTCGTGTCCTTGAACAGCGCGATAAACGTGTTGACGATGCCGGGGATTACCATCTTCAGGGCTTGCGGCAGGATCACCAGGCCCATCGAACGCCAATAACCCAGGCCCATCGCTGCGGCCGCTTCGTACTGACCTTTGGGAATCGCCTGCAAGCCACCGCGCACCACTTCGGCGACGTAGGCCGACTGGAACAGGATCACACCGATCAGCGCCCGTAGCAGTTTGTCGATGCCCATGCCTTCGGGCAGGAACAACGGCAGCATCACCGAGGACATGAACAGCACGGTGATCAACGGCACGCCGCGCCAGAATTCGATGAAGGTCACGCAGACCACACGAATCGCCGGCATGTTCGAACGCCGCCCCAGTGCCAGCACAATCCCCAGCGGCAACGCACCGGCGATACCCACGGTGGCGATCACCAGGGTCAGCATCAGGCCGCCCCATTGGCTGGTGGCCACGTTGCTCAGGCCGAAGATCCCGCCGTGCAACAGGAAGAACGCGATGATCGGGTACAGCACCAGGAAGCCCAGGCCGTAGATCGCCTTGCGCGGGAAGCGCGAGATGAACAACGGCGCCACGCCGACGATGGCCAGCCACACGGTCAGGTCCACGCGCCAGCGCAGGTCGCCGGGGTAGTAGCCGTACATGAACTGCCCGAAGCGCTGTTGGATAAACACCCAGCAGGCGCCTTCCTTGGTGCAATCGGCGCGTGTGGTGCCGACCCAGTTGGCATCCAGGATCGCCCAATGCAGGATCGGCGGCACCACCAGATAGACCAGGTAGAACGCCAGCAACGTCAGCAGGGTATTGAGCCAACTGGAAAACAGGTTGGCGCGCATCCATGCCACCGGGCCGAACACTTTGCTCGGCGGCGGCATATCAGGTTTGAAAGTATGCGTACTCATGCAGGTTTCCTCACCGCTCGATCAGCGCAATGCGCTTGTTGTACCAGTTCATCAGCAGGGAAATGCTGATGCTGATCGCCAGGTACACGCTCATGGTGATGGCAATAACCTCGATGGCCTGGCCGGTCTGGTTGAGCACCGTGCCGGCAAACAACGAAACCATTTCCGGGTAACCGATACCGGCGGCCAGCGACGAGTTCTTCGCCAGGTTCAGGTATTGGCTGGTCAGCGGCGGAATGATCACCCGCAGGGCCTGCGGGATGATGACCTTGCGCAGCGTCGGCCCAGGGCGCAGGCCCAGGGAGCGCGCGGCTTCGGTCTGGCCGTGGCTGACGGACTTGATGCCCGACCGCACGATCTCGGCGATAAACGCGGCGGTGTAGACGGTCAGTGCCAGGGTCAGTGCCAGCAGTTCGGGGATGAGTACCCAGCCGCCGACAAAGTTGAAGCCTTGCAGCTTGGGCATTTCCCAGTGCAGCGGTGCACCGAAGATCAAGGCGCACAACGCCGGGATCACGATGAACAGTGCCAGGCCGGCCCAGAACTTGTGGAACGGTACGCCGGTCGCTTCAAAACGCTTGTTGGCCCACCGCGCCATCAGCACGATTGCCACGATGGCCACCACGACGCTGACCACAAACGGCCAGAAGCCGTCGGCGGCAAGCGCGGCCGGCATGTTCAGGCCACGGCTGCTGACAAAGAAGGTATCGCCGAAGTTATGGCTGTTACGCGGCCCCGGCATGGTCAGGAACACCGCGAAATACCAGAACAGGATTTGCAGCAGCGGCGGAATGTTGCGGAACACTTCCACATACACCGTCGCCAGCTTGTTGATCATCCAGTTCGGCGACAGCCGCGCCACGCCGATGATGAATCCCAGCAGGGTCGCGAGGATCACGCCGATCACGGTGACCAGCAAGGTGTTGAGCAAGCCGATGACAAAGACCCGGGCATAGCTGTCCGATTCGGTGTAGTCGATCAAATGCTGCGCGATGCCGAAGCCGGCACTGCGTTCAAGAAAGTCGAAACCCGAGGTAATGCCCCGGTGCTGAAGGTTGGTCTGGGTATTGTTGAAGAGGTACCAGCCCAGCGAGACCACCGCCACAATCGTGATGATCTGGAAGAGCCACGCACGCACTTTGGGATCGCTGAAGCTGAGCTTCTGCTCTGGTGCGCCGATTTGATTTTGCATGAAGTGCCCCGAAAATAATGGAACAGAACATCACCCGGCGGTTGGCCCACCGGGTGATAGAACCATCAGCGATCAGCGCACAGGTGGTGCGTATTGAATGCCGCCGTTGTTCCACAGCGCGTTCAGGCCACGGTCGATTTCCAACGGGGTGCTCTTGCCGAGGTTGCGCTCGAACACTTCGCCGTAGTTACCGACTTGCTTGACGATCTGTACCACCCAGTCTTTCTTCACTTTCAGGTCTTTGCCGTATTCGCCGTCGGCACCGAGCAGACGAGCGACGTCCGGGTTCTTGGTGGACTTGGCTTCAGCTTCTACGTTTTTCGAGGTGATGCCGGCTTCTTCCGCGTTGAGCATGGCGTAGCCAACCCAGCGCACGATGGCCAGCCATTCGTCGTCGCCGTTACGCACGACCGGGCCCAGCGGCTCCTTGGAGATGGTTTCCGGCAGGACCACGTAGTCCTTCGGCGACGCCAGCTTGCTGCGCTGGGCGAACAGTTGGGACTTGTCGGAGGTCAGCACGTCGCAACGCCCGGATTCCAGCGACTTGGCGCTTTCATCGGAGGTGTCGAAGGTGATCGGGGTGTATTTCAGGTTGTTGCCGCGGAAGTAGTCGGAAACGTTCAGCTCGGTGGTGGTACCGGCCTGGATGCAGATGGTTGCACCGTCCAGTTCCTTGGCACTTTTCACGCCCAGCTTGTTGTTAACCAGGAAGCCGATACCGTCGTAGTAGGTAATGAAGCCTGGGAATTTCAGGCCCATGCCGGCATCGCGGGAGCTGGTCATGGTGGTGTTGCGGGACAGAATGTCGACTTCGCCCGACTGAAGCGCGGTGAAACGCTCCTTGGCGTTCAACTGGCTGAATTTGACCTTGGTCGCGTCGCCGAATACGGCAGCGGCAACAGCACGGCACACGTCAGCGTCGATCCCGAGGATCTTGCCGCTGGCATCCGGCACCGAGAAACCCGGCAGGCCGTCACTCACGCCACATTGCACAAAGCCTTTCTTCTGCACGGCATCCAGGGTGGCGCCGGCTTGGGCGAAACCACTGACACCCAATACGGCCGCCGCAGTCACGATGGCCAGGGTGGATTTCAATACCTTCATTCAAACCTCCAGTTGCTCTTGTTGTGTCGGAGCTCAAACCTCAGCGCACCCTTATGAGGCGGTATTGACCCGTGTTGGCTTTTTTTAGGGTCAAGCAGCATGAAGTTGTCGCAGTAATTCCAGCTGCTTTCCCACAGGCGGTAGGCACTGATAGTGTTACCGTCTCAGGAAAGTTCTGACATCGACCTACACATAGCAAGGCGCGTACCAGAGTGCTGGCTGAGTCGTTTCAGCCCACTAGCAAGCGCAAAAGATTCAACCTTGCGACATTCTCTTAACAGATCAACCTGACGCGCACCGTTGAGTCGCACTTAATCGGAGCGCACGCACATATATGGAGCAGACATGACCGAACCCTTGATTCTTCAGCCCGCCAAGCCCGCAGACGCCTGCGTAATCTGGTTGCATGGCCTGGGTGCCGATCGCTACGACTTCCTGCCGGTGGCCGAAGCCCTGCAGGAAAGCTTGCTGACCACCCGTTTCGTTTTGCCCCAGGCGCCGACCCGTCCGGTGACCATTAATGGCGGCTACGAGATGCCCAGTTGGTACGACATCAAGGCCATGAGCCCGGCCCGTTCCATCAGCCTGGAAGAGTTGGAAGAATCGGCAAAAATGGTTACCGATTTGATCAAGGAACAAAAAAGCAGCGGGATAGACGCGTCGCGGATTTTTCTCGCCGGTTTTTCCCAGGGTGGCGCGGTGGTTTTCCACACGGCGTTTACCAAATGGCAAGGTGCCTTGGGTGGCGTGATTGCGCTCTCCACCTATGCGCCGACCTTCGGCGATGAGCTGGAGTTATCCGCCAGCCAACAGCGCATTCCCGCCCTGTGCCTGCACGGCCAGTACGACGACGTGGTGCAAAACGCCATGGGCCGCAGCGCCTATGAGCATTTGAAGAGCCGTGGTGTCACCGTGACATGGCAGGAATACCCAATGGGCCACGAAGTGTTACCCGAGGAAATCCGCGATATCGGCACTTGGTTGACCGCACGCCTGGGCTGAAACTTAAGTTTATGTAGCCGTATGACAGACGCACTACGCCGCGCCCGTTTCTTGCATTACACTGGCCGGCGTACATTCCTTAACCAATTAATGAGATCACCGTGCTCGAAGCACTCAAGAAGATGTTCGGCAAAAGCGAGGCCGAGCCGCTCGCGCCTGTTCCCAGTGCTCCTGCCCCGACTGCCGGCAGCCGCCATGACGGCCAACAGCCCGCACGGACTGCGCCTGTCGCCCAGCCGACGACGCCTACGGTGACCGCGCCTGAACCGGCAAAAGAAGCAGCGCCGGCCCCCAAGCCGCGTCGCGAACGTGCGCCAAAACCGCCGGTAATCCCGTGGAAACTCGAAGACTTCGTCGTCGAGCCCCAGGAAGGCAAGACCCGCTTCCACGATTTCAAACTCGCCCCGGAACTGATGCACGCCATCCAGGACCTGGGTTTCCCGTACTGCACGCCGATCCAGGCGCAGGTGCTGGGCTTCACCCTGGCCGGCAAAGACGCCATCGGCCGCGCCCAGACCGGCACCGGCAAGACCGCCGCGTTCCTGATCTCGATCATCACCCAGCTGCTGCAAACGCCGCCGCCAAAAGAGCGCTACATGGGTGAACCGCGCGCGCTGATCATCGCCCCGACCCGCGAACTGGTGGTGCAGATCGCCAAGGACGCCGCCGACCTGACCAAGTACACCGGCCTCAACGTCATGACGTTCGTCGGCGGCATGGACTTCGACAAGCAGCTCAAGCACCTCGAAGCCCGCCACTGCGACATCCTGGTGGCAACGCCTGGCCGCCTGCTGGACTTCAACCAGCGCGGCGACGTGCACCTGGACATGGTCGAAGTGATGGTGCTGGACGAAGCCGACCGCATGCTCGACATGGGCTTTATCCCACAAGTACGCCAGATCATTCGCCAGACCCCGCCGAAAAACGAGCGCCAGACCCTGCTGTTCTCCGCGACCTTCACCGAAGACGTGATGAACCTCGCCAAGCAGTGGACCACCGACCCGTCCATCGTCGAGATCGAAGCGGAAAACGTCGCCAGCGAAAACGTCGAGCAACACATTTACGCCGTGGCCGGTGCCGACAAGTACAAGCTGCTCTACAACCTGGTCAACGACAACGGTTGGGAGCGCGTGATGGTGTTCGCCAACCGCAAGGACGAAGTGCGCCGCATCGAAGAGCGCCTGGTGCGTGATGGTGTCAACGCCGCGCAATTGTCGGGTGACGTGCCGCAGCACAAGCGCATCAAGACGTTGGAAGGCTTCCGCGAAGGCAAGATTCGTGTGTTGGTGGCTACCGATGTGGCCGGGCGTGGGATTCACATTGATGGCATCAGCCATGTGATCAACTTCACCCTGCCGGAAGTGCCGGATGACTACGTGCACCGTATTGGCCGTACCGGTCGTGCGGGGGCTGCGGGTGTGTCGATCAGTTTTGCCGGGGAAGATGACTCGTACCAGTTGCCGTCGATCGAGACCTTGCTGGGGCGCAAGATCAGCTGCGAGACGCCACCGACGCACTTGCTGCGCCCAGTAGAACGCAAACGCCCGTAAAGCTGAAATACGATAAAAATGTGGGAGCGGGCTTTTGTGGGAGCGGGCTTGCCTGCGATGGCATCACCTCGGTTCAACTGAAAAACCGAGGCGCCTGCATCGCGGGCAAGTCGAGGCGTCGAACCGCCGGCTCCCACAAAAGCCCGCTCCCACATTTGGTTTGGTGTTCGACCCGCTATTTCCAGCGGTCAGCGGCGGTGTGGTCGCTGCTACGCCCTTCCACCCAACGCGGCCCTTCGCTGGTATTTTCTTTCTTCCAGAACGGCGCCCGCGTCTTCAAGTAGTCCATCACAAACGCACAGGCATCAAACGCCGCCTGGCGATGGGCACTCGCTGCCCCGACAAACACAATCGGCTCACCCGGTTCCAGCGCGCCAATGCGATGCAACACTTCCAGCTTGAGTAACGGCCAACGTTGCTCGGCTTCCACGGCGATCTTGGCCAGGGCTTTCTCGGTCATGCCCGGATAGTGCTCCAGGAACATCCCCGCCACATCCAGGCCATCGTTGAAGTCGCGCACGTAGCCGACAAAACTCACCACCGCGCCCACGCCCACATTGGCCGCATGCATCGCATTCACTTCTGCACCCGGGTCAAACGCCTGGGCCTGCACACGAATGGCCATGCTCAGCCTCCGGTCACCGGTGGGAAGAATGCCACTTCGTCACCCGCCTGCACCGGCTCATCGAGGCCGCACAACTCTTCGTTGCGCGCACACATCAGGCTGGTCTCGTTGAGTACGGCAAACTCCGGGTCACTGGCCAACGCCAGACGTACTGCGTCGACAGTGGCGAAATCGCCCTCCATCTCCAGCGAGTCAAACCCCACCGCCTCGGCGTAACGCGCAAAAAACAATACGTTGATGCTCATACCTGGTCCGCCTTGAAATGCCCGCTCTTGCCGCCCAGCTTTTCCAGCAGGCGAATACTTTCGATGGTCATGCCGCGATCCACGGCCTTGCACATGTCGTAGATGGTCAGGGCAGCGACGCTGGCGGCGGTGAGGGCTTCCATCTCCACGCCGGTCTGCCCGGAGAGTTTGCAGCGCGCCAGGATGTGCACCGAGTCTGCGCCGTCGGCGCTCAGTTCGACCTTGACGCCCGTCAACATCAACGGGTGGCACAGCGGGATCAAGTCACTGGTTTTTTTCGCTGCCTGGATCCCGGCGATGCGGGCCACGGCAAACACGTCGCCCTTGGGGTGGGCGCCGTCGACAATCATTTGCAGGGTCTCGGGCAGCATGCGCACCCGGGCTTCGGCCACTGCTTCACGGAACGTCACGGACTTGTCGGTGACGTCGACCATGTGGGCGCGACCTTGGGAATCGAGATGAGTCAGCACAGGGATACTCCTGATCAGGAGCATCGATTGTAAACCCGGCGGTCAGATTTGCGCAGGCCTTTGTGGGAGCTGGCTTGCCTGCGATGCAGGCACCTCGGTGGTTCAGGTAAACCGAGGTGATGCTATCGCAGGCAAGCCAGCTCCCACATTGGTTACAGGTGAGATTCTGCGTATTCAGCCAGAATCGAGCGCGGCACCCCTTGCAGCGCAATATGCACGCCGTTCGGGAAGTCCTTGAAGCGTTCCGTCAGGTAGGTCAGCCCGGAGCTGGTCGCGGACAGGTAAGGGGTGTCGATCTGTGCCAGGTTGCCCAGGCACACCACTTTGGAACCGGCGCCGGCACGGGTGATGATGGTTTTCATCTGGTGCGGCGTGAGGTTCTGGCATTCATCGATCAAGATCAGGCTTTGCTGGAAGCTGCGACCCCGGATGTAGTTGAGGGATTTGAACTGCAACGGCACTTTGCTGAGGATGTAGTCGACGCTGCCATGGGTGTTTTCGTCATCCATGTGCAAGGCTTCGAGGTTGTCGGTGATCGCCCCCAGCCACGGCTCCATTTTTTCTGCCTCGGTGCCGGGCAGGAAGCCGATTTCCTGGTCCAGGCCCTGCACGCTGCGGGTGGCAATGATACGGCGATAGCGTTTGGTCACCATGGTCTGCTCGATGGCGGCAGCCAGAGCGAGGATGGTTTTGCCGGAACCGGCGGCGCCCGTCAGGTTGACCAGGTGGATGTCCGGGTCGAGCAGCGCGTACAGCGCCAGGCTCTGGTAGATGTCACGCGGTTTCAGGCCCCAGGCTTCCTGGTGCAACAGGGGCTCCTGATGCAGGTCGAGGATCAGCAGCTTGTCGACCTGGATCTCTTTGATCCAGCCCACGAAGCCCTGTTCATCGACGATGAATTCATTGATATGCACGGCCGGCAGATTTTCGATCAACTGCACCTGGTGCCAGGTACGGCCATGGTCCTGCCGGGTTTCAACCTTGCTGACGCGGTCCCAGAACGAACCCGTAATCATGTGATAACCACGGGACAGCATCGACACGTCATCGACCAGTTGGTCGGTGCTGTAATCCTCGGCCGCGATCCCACACGCACGGGCCTTGAGGCGCATATTGATGTCTTTGGTCACCAGCACCACGCGCAGGTCCTTGTCACGCGCATGCAGGTCGATCAATTGGTTGATGATCTTGTTGTCGTTGAGGTTTTCCGGCAGCAGGCTGTTGGGCTCGCTGCGCTTGCTCATCAGGATCGACAGCAAACCCTTGGGCCCGCTTTTGCCACGCTGGATCGGTACGCCGACTTCAACGTCCTCCGGCGATGCTTCGCCCAGGGTCTTGTCGATCAGGCGGATCGCCTGGCGGCATTCGGCGGCAACGCTGTGGTGCCCGCTTTTGAGTTTGTCGAGTTCCTCAAGCACGATCATCGGGATGGCGACGTGGTGTTCTTCAAAATTGAGCAGTGCGTTTGGATCGTGGATCAATACGTTGGTATCAAGCACATAAAGGATTGGCTGGTCGGAAGAAGGGGTGCGTCCATGATCATCCATACTCGGTCACCTTTTGTGGGAGCCAGTCGACGCAATACCTGGGCGGTGCTGCGCCTCGATTCGACCACCGAATGCACCTGAGGGACGTCAAGTGCATGCCCACATGAGGAGTCTTGAAAGACGCCACCTGTGTTGCAGGTTTCGGCGATCTGACTTCGTAATACCGCAAAACATGTGACAGGAAAAAGCACTTTGACGCTTTTTTGAAGTTTATTTTTCAGGATGACGAATAGCACTAGCCGAGTGCCATGCACCCCGTTAAAGTCGGAAGTCCGCCTGCATCGATTTGTCGCACAAAATCACCCCAGAAATGCCTCGCACCCAACAGGGCCGGGCACTTCAGCGAAACGCCTCGCGGCAGTCCTGCCAACCCAAGCCACTCTGTGCCGTCGCCTGCATCAACTGCGGCAATGCGACCCGCGCCTTGTCCTGGGTGTCGTGAAACACAATCACGCCTTTGCGCCACAGCAACATCAGCGTCAGCACCCGCTGCGCCGACTCATCGGCCTTGAGCTTGCCCGGTTCGTCCTGGGAATCGATGTCCCACAACGCCACCTGCAAGCCCTGGGACTGGAAGAAACCCTGGCTGTCGGCGCGGCGCTGGCCGTACGGCGGGCGGAACAGCGGTACATAGTTTTCCGGCATCAGGTTCTGCGCCAGCGAGGCGCTGCGGGTGATCGAGCTTTGCCAATCGACCCAGTGGCTGTGTGAGCGGTACTGCCAACCCTGGGTGCCCACGCACTGGCCCTGGTACAACGCCTGCACATCGGCGGCGGAACTGCGCTCTACCCGCGTTTGCAGGCTACTGCCGAGGACAAAGAAGGTGGCGTTCATCTTTTGCTTGCGCAGGTAGTAGGCGAGCCAGTCGGTATTGCCACTGACCGGCGCGGGGCCACCGTCAAATGTCAGCAGGAACAGGCGGTCGTTGAATTCATCGCCATTGCGCTCGTGGTCGCCGAAACGCGCGATTTCACTGCTGATCTGCGGAAACAGCGCGGCCTTGCGCAGCAGCTCATCCAGATAGCGTTCATGAAAGGCATGGCTGGGGGCCGCCCAACCTATATAGAAAGAATTTTCGCTGACCTCGAACTTGCCGGCCTGCTCGCGCAAGTCGTCCATGTTTTCCACCAGGTAGCAGAACGAGGCATCCTCCTCACAGCTCTGCTGGGCGAAGGTGTAGTTCTCCAGCAGGCGCTGCCAGAGCTGGCGGCGCAGGTCATCGATGGCTGCCAGGTTGACGATCTTCAACCCCAGGCGCTGCTTGAGGGCGGTCTCATCCTGGGCTTCGCTGGCCAGCAGGCTGTGGGCGAACATCAGGATTTCTGCGCGCGAGGCCACGTCGAACAGCGCCGGACTGCTGAGTTTTTCCGGCCAGGTGCCACGGTCCAGGCTGGCCACATCTGCCGGGGCGGCCTGGACATTCAGGCATAGCAGGCATGCCGACAATAAAAGCGCTATTCGCACGCAGGGTCTTCCTCTCCAGAGTTACCGGCCATCATAACGGATCGTGCCTATCGCCATCATAGGTGGAGTCAAACCGCCCAACCCCCTAGAATCCCCGCACGATTTAAGGAGACGACTTCATGCTGACGGTGATTTCCCCCGCCAAGACCCTCGATTTCGAGACCGCGCCTGCAACCGAACGCTTCACCCAGCCGCAGTACCTGGACCATTCCCAGGCACTGATCGAGCAACTGCGCGAGCTCAGCCCGGCGCAAATCAGCGAGCTGATGCACGTCTCCGACAAGATCGGCGGCCTCAACGCCGCCCGCTTCGGCAGCTGGACCCCAGCGTTCACCCCGGCCAACGCCAAGCAGGCCCTGCTGGCGTTCAAGGGCGACGTGTACACCGGCCTGAATGCCCAGACCTTCAGCGACGCCGACTTCAGCTACGCCCAGGACCACCTGCGCATGCTCTCGGGCCTCTACGGCCTGCTGCGTCCCCTGGACCTGATGATGCCGTACCGCCTGGAGATGGGCACCAAGCTGGCCAACGCCCGTGGCAAGGACCTCTACGCCTTCTGGGGCACGCGCATCAGCGAATGGCTGAACGAGGCCCTGGCCGAGCAAGGTGACGATGTGTTGCTGAACCTGGCGTCCAACGAGTACTTCTCGGCGGTCAAGCGCACGGCCCTGAACGCGCGGATCATCAACACCGAGTTCAAGGACCTGAAGAACGGCCAATACAAGATCATCAGCTTCTACGCCAAAAAGGCCCGGGGCATGATGAGCCGCTTTGTGATTGAGGAACGCATCAACGACCCGGCCAAGCTGAAAGAATTCGACGTGCAGGGTTATCGCTTCAATGCGGAGCAGTCCAAGCCGGACAAGCTGGTGTTTTTGCGCGATCACGCACCGGAATAAAGCCAAACCCGCCGGTTTCAGACAATGAGATCCAAATGTGGGAGCGGGCTTGCTCGCGAATGCGGCGTGTCAGTCGATAGATTCTTATCTGACACACCGCATTCGCGAGCAAGCCCGCTCCCACAGTTTTGATCGCATTTCAGCTTCTGGATCGCCATTATTTTGGCGTCAAAAAACATTTTGACTTACTCCTAACAATTCTTTCACTCGACATTCGTCATTTTTTTTCGTAGTGGCACCACTTTTTTCAAACACTGGTGGCACAAAACTATCCCCGCGCACCAACTCCCCATAACTACTGGCCCAAATAGCAAGTGCTATCAATATAGTACCAGTGCCATCTTTACTAATATTTCAAGAAATTTCTGGAAACAGGATGAGCGGGCTGGAACTTCGTCAAAATGGGCGGCTCATACCACCGGTAACGAAATTCTCTGTTTCTGTAGGAGATAACTTACACAGCGATTCAAGGAAGTAGCGAAGTTGCCCCAGCAACTTTGACTCATGGGTCACATCATCAACTGATATGAGTTGAGGGCAGCGATAAGGATTAATTGCTATCCCCTATAGGCCAAGGCAGCGCTTACCCAAATGTGTCAGTGATGACACCCAAGGTATTGATAGTTAAGGGCTTAACGCCTCTATCAAGACCCTGCGGCACTGGCGCCGGGCCCTTCCCCCAGGAAGGCCGGCTGCATTTGAGGGCAAGCCCCAATAACAAGGCCAAGTTGCGCACAACTTGAGTGCAATAGTTAGTCACTCGTTATTCAACATGCCTGTACGCGGTAAGTCGGCGTCTATTCGCCTAACTTCCGTGGCATCAGTGACGCTTGCAAACATGAACTCCGGCCAATTATTGGCATGAATATTAAAGAGGTAAATGCGATGCGCATCAGCATATTTGGTCTCGGTTACGTTGGCGCAGTCTGTGCCGGTTGCCTGTCTGCCCGTGGCCACGAAGTGGTCGGCGTAGACATCTCCAAGGACAAGATCGACCTGATCAATGCAGGCAAATCGCCGATCGTTGAACCAGGTCTGGGTGAACTGTTGAGCCAGGGTATTGCAACCGGCCGACTGCGCGGCACCACCAACTTCGCCGACGCCATTCGCGATACCGACCTGTCGATGATCTGCGTCGGTACCCCGAGCAAGAAAAATGGCGACCTGGAACTCGACTACATCGAAGCCGTGTGCCGCGAAATCGGGTTTGTCCTGCGTGACAAGTCCACCCGCCACACCGTCGTGGTGCGCAGCACCGTGCTGCCCGGCACCGTGGCCAACGTGGTGATCCCGATCCTCGAAGACTGCTCCGGCAAGAAAGCCGGCGTCGACTTCGGTGTGGCGGTCAACCCGGAATTCCTGCGCGAATCCACCGCCATCGCCGACTACGACCTGCCACCGATGACGGTCATCGGCGAATTCGACAAAGCCTCCGGCGATGTCCTGCAGTCGCTGTACGAAGAACTCGACGCGCCGATCATCCGCAAGGACATCGCCGTCGCCGAAATGATCAAGTACACCTGCAACGTGTGGCACGCCACCAAGGTCACCTTCGCCAACGAGATCGGCAACATCGCCAAGGCCGTCGGCGTCGATGGCCGTGAAGTGATGGAAGTGGTGTGCCAGGACAAGACCCTCAACCTGTCCCAGTACTACATGCGCCCAGGCTTTGCCTTCGGCGGTTCGTGCCTGCCCAAAGACGTGCGCGCCCTCACCTACCGCGCCAGCTCCCTGGACGTGGAAGCGCCGCTGCTCAACTCGCTGATGCGCAGCAACGAGTCCCAGGTGCAAAACGCCTTTGACATCGTCAACAGCCACGACAAGCGCAAAGTCGCCCTACTGGGCCTGAGCTTCAAGGCCGGCACCGACGACCTGCGTGAAAGCCCGCTGGTCGAGCTGGCCGAGATGCTGATCGGCAAGGGTTTCGACCTGAGCATCTACGACAGCAACGTCGAGTACGCCCGTGTCCACGGCGCGAACAAGGACTACATCGAAGGCAAGATCCCCCATGTGTCGTCCCTGCTCAACTCGGACTTCGATGATGTGATCAACAACTCCGACGTGATCATCCTCGGCAACCGTGACGAGAAATTCCGCGCCCTGGCGCAGAACGCCCCGCACGGCAAGCAAGTGATCGACCTGGTGGGCTTCATGTCCAAGGCCACCTGCACGACCGGTCGCACCGAAGGCATTTGCTGGTAACAGCAACGGCAAGTTCCCGGCGGCGCGCGTTTCCATCCCCAGCGCGCGCCGCCTGGAGCCTTCATCACCTTCGGATGACGCTTATGTCCAAGTTAAAACATGTACTGCTGCAATCTGCCGGCTGGCTGTTCTTTCTCAGCCTGCTGATGGGACTCGCCCTGCTGTTGCCGGCGAGTACGTTCGACTCGGAGTCGAAGAATTTTATTTTCCTGATTGGCGCCGTCGGCATCTGGCGCTACTCGATGGGTGCTACGCATTTCTTTCGCGGCATGCTGTTCCTGTACGTGGTCTACCCGCACCTGCGCCGTAAAGTGCGCAAGCTGGGCAAGGCCGCCGACCCGTCCCATGTGTTCCTGATGGTCACCAGTTTCCGTATCGATGCGCTGACCACCGCGCAGGTCTACAGCTCGGTGATCCGCGAAGCCATCGAATGCGGCTTCCCCACCACCGTGGTCTGCTCGCTGGTAGAGATGTCCGATGAGCTGCTGGTGAAAAGCCTGTGGGAACGCATGAACCCGCCAGAGCACGTCAAGCTCGACTTCGTGCGCATCGCCGGTACCGGCAAGCGCGACGGCCTGGCCTTCGGCTTCCGTGCGATTTCCCGCCACTTGCCGGATGACCGCGCCGTGGTTGCGGTGATCGATGGCGACACCGTGCTCGCCGAAGGCGTGGTACGCAAGACCGTGCCGTGGTTCCAGCTGTTCGGCAATGTCGGTGGCCTGACCACCAACGAATTCTGCGAAGTGCGCGGCGGCTACATCATGAGCGAGTGGCACAAGCTGCGCTTCGCCCAACGCCACATCAACATGTGCTCCATGGCCCTGTCCAAGCGCGTGCTGACCATGACCGGGCGCATGTCGGTGTTCCGCGCCAGTGTGGTCACCAACCCGGACTTCATCGCCGACGTCGAAAGCGACTCGCTGCAACACTGGCGCCTGGGCCGCTTCAAGTTCCTCACCGGCGACGACAAGTCCAGCTGGTTCAGCCTGATGCGCCTGGGCTACGACACCTTCTACGTGCCCGACGCCGCGATCAACACCGTGGAACACCCGCCGGAAAAGAGCTTTATCAAGGCCAGCCGCAAGCTGATGTTCCGCTGGTACGGCAACAACCTGCGCCAGAACTCCCGCGCCCTCGGCCTGGGTGTACGTCGCCTGGGCCTGTTCACCAGCGTGGTGCTGTTCGACCAGCGCGTGTCGATGTGGACCTCCCTGCTAGGCCTGACCGTGGCAATCATCGCCACCTTCAAATACGGCGGCGCCTTCATCCTCGCGTACCTGCTGTGGATCGGCATCACCCGCCTGATCCTCACCCTGTTGCTGTCGTGCTCCGGCCACAAGATCGGCCCGGCGTACCCGGTGATTCTCTATTACAACCAGATCATGGGCGCGCTGGTGAAGATCTACGTGTTCTTCCGCCTTGATCAACAGTCCTGGACCCGCCAGGACACCAAACTGACCCGCGATTTGGCCAGCTTTCAACGTTGGTTCAACACCTGGTCGTCTCGGACCATGACCTTCTCCGCCGGCAGCATTTTCGTCGCCGTGTTGCTGATGATGGTCTGACCCAGCCAAGCCTGAATTAACTAGGAACTACACACCATGAATAGCCAAGCAAACGTCAATGTTGTCCACGAATCCGAAGCCCAGCGCCAACATGCGCGGGTCAAAATCCCGGCCAAGCTGCGCTTCTTCGGCAATGACGGCAAACCCACCGAAGCGCGGGTGATCGACCTGTCTGCCGGCGGCCTGGCGTTCACCGCCACCCAGCCGCTGAACGTCGGCGAAGTGCACAAGGGCCGCCTGCAATTCGTGATCGATAACCTTGGCCTGGCGATGGACGTGGAGCTGCAAATCCGCTCCCACGACCGCCAGAGCGGCCGCACCGGTTGCCAGTTCCAGAACCTGGAGCCGCAGGATATTTCCACCCTGCGCCACCTGATCACGTCGCACTTGTCCGGTGACATCGTGTCCATGGGCGAAGTATTGGCGACCCTGCAACGCGACAACTTCACCAAGGCGCGCAAGGTCAAGGACAGCGGCAGCGGCATGACCGCCTTCGGCCGCCTGCGTGCCGTGGTGTTCAGCGCAGGGATCTTCATCGTCGGCCTCGCCGCCTTTGGTTTCGTCTTCAAGTCGGTGTACGGCATGTACTTCGTCAGCCACGCCCAGGCCGGTCTGGTCAGCGTGCCCGGCATGAACGTGACCATGCCCCGCGACGGCACCGTGCAGAGCCTGCTCAAAGGTGACGCGATTGCCGCCAAAGGCGCACCGCTGGCGACTTTCAGCACCAGCATGCTGGATGTGCTCAAGGGCCACCTGGACGAAGACCAACTGCAACCGGCCAAGGTTGAAGAACTGTTCGGCAAGCAAATGACCGGCACCCTGACTTCGCCATGCGACTGCGTGGTCGCCCAGCAAATGGTCGCCGACGGCCAATACGCCAACAAAGGCGACGTGATCTTCCAACTGGTGCCACGTGGCAGCCAAGCCAATGTGGAAGCGCGCTTCACCTATCGCCAGTTCGCCGACGTGCGTCCAGGCACCCAGGTGAGCTTCCAGGTCGCCGACGAAGAACAGACCCGCACCGGCACCATCGTCAGCAGCACCAGCCTGAACAGCGCCGACCTGTCTTCCGACATCCGCGTGCAGATCAAGCCTGACGCGCCGCTGGACAGCACCTACGCCGGCCGCCCGGTGGAAGTGACCAGCGACCGCGGCCCATCGCTGAACTGGCTGATCGACAAAGCCATGGCCCACGGTCTGTAAGCAGAGGACATGCCTGTGAACCCTATTTCAACAACAACACCGGCCAATGTGGGAGCCGGGCTTGCCCGCGATGGCGGTGGTGAATTCAACATCGCCATCGCAGCGATGCGGCGACCCGACAAGCCAGCTCCCACACAGAGCAGATCTCATTCAGCCGCTGTGTATTGCGTACTGGCATTGGCGGTCAGCCTCGCCGGATGTGCCGGTTTGCCAGATCAGCGTTTAGCCAATGAAGCGCTGAAACGCGGCGACACCGTCACCGCCCAGCAGAACTACCAGCAACTGGCCGACCTGGGCTACAGCGAGGCCCAAGTCGGCCTGGCCGATATCCAGGTGGGCACCCGCGATCCGGCGCAGATCAAACAGGCCGAAGCCACCTACCGCGCAGCGGCCGATACCTCGCCGCGCGCCCAGGCCCGTCTCGGTCGCCTGCTGGTGGCCAAGCCCGGCAGCACCGAAGCCGAGCACCGCGAAGCCGAAGGCCTGTTGAAAAAAGCCTTTGCCAATGGCGAAGGCAACACCCTGATCCCGCTGGCGATGCTGTACCTGCAATACCCCCACAGTTTCCCGGACGTAAATGCCCAGCAGCAGATCAGTAAATGGCAGGCCGCCG
The DNA here is from genome assembly GCF_055407965.1 of Pseudomonas sp. B611. Taxonomy (NCBI): domain Bacteria; kingdom Pseudomonadati; phylum Pseudomonadota; class Gammaproteobacteria; order Pseudomonadales; family Pseudomonadaceae; genus Pseudomonas; species Pseudomonas sp. B611. Next base: position 333,215 of record NZ_JBUZST010000001.1, on the reverse strand, counting down.
GTTACCCGGAAGCCGGTCTGGCCCAGGTGCTGCTGTATCGCACCCAAGGCACCTACGACCAGCATCTCGATGATGTAGAACGCATCTGCAAAGCCGCGCTGAACAGCACCGATATCTGCTACGTCGAGCTGGCCACGGTCTACCAGAAACAAGCCGCGCCCGAAAAACAAGCCGAGCTGCTCAAGCAACTGGAAGCGGGCTACAGCCGTGGCACCGTCACCGCCCAGCGTGTCGACAGCGTCGCCCGTGTACTCGGCGATGCCAGCCTCGGCACCCCGGACGAAAAAACCGCCCAGGCCCTGCTGGAAAAAATCGCCCCCGGCTACCCGGCGTCCTGGGTCAGCCTGGCGCAACTGCTCTACGACTTCCCTGAACTGGGCGATGTGGAGCAAATGATGAAGTACCTCGACAACGGCCGCGCCGCCGACCAGCCGCGCGCCGAGCTGTTGCTGGGCAAGCTCTACTACGAAGGCAAGTGGGTGCCGGCCGACGCCAAGGCTGCCGAAGCACATTTCCAGAAAGCCCAGGGCAAGGAAGTCGCCGCCGATTACTACCTCGGCCAGATCTACCGCCGTGGCTACCTCGGCCAGGTCTACTCGCAAAAAGCCCTGGACCACCTGCTGACCGCTGCGCGCAACGGCCAGAACAGCGCCGACTTCGCCATCGCCCAATTGTTTTCCCAAGGCAAGGGCACCAAGCCCGACCCATTGAACGCCTATGTCTTCAGCCAGTTGGCCAAAGCCCAGGACACACCGGAAGCCAACGACCTGGCCACGCAACTTGAAGCCCCGCTGACAGCGGAGCAACGCGCCCAAGGCCAACGCCTGGTGCAACAAGAACTGGCCACCCGCGGCACCCTGGCCCAGAGCACGTTGCAACTGCACGCCCTGGAAGAAGACGACGGCGAGGAATCCCTATGAAGCTCAACCCATTCGTCAAGGCCGGCATCGGCCTGACCTTCGCCCTGCTGTGGTCGTGCCCGACCCTGGCCGCACTCACCGAAGCGAAGAACTTCGGCCTCGAAGTGAAAATCACCGGCCAGTCCGAAGACGACCGTGACCTCGGCACGCAAAAAGGCGGCGACGTCAACGGCATCGGCCTCGACGTGCGCCCGTGGGTCTACGGCGAAAGCGGCGCGTGGAGCGCCTACGCCATGGGCCAGGCCGTGGCCTCCAGCGACATCATCGAGACCGACACCCTGCAACAGTCGGCCGATGACGAGAACCAGCAGACCAGCAACAACGACCGCAAGACCAAGAAAAACTACCTGGCCCTGCGCGAGTTCTGGGTCGGCTACAGCGGCTTCACGCCCTACCCTGGCGAGATCCTCAAGCTCGGCCGCCAACGCCTGCGCAATGACGACGGCCAGTGGCGCGACACCAATATCGAAGCGCTGAACTGGACCTTCGACACCACCTTGCTCAAGGCCAATGTGGGCGTCGCCGAGCGCTTCAGCGAATACCGCACCGACCTCAAAGAACTGGCGCCGGTGGACAAAGACCGCCAGCACCTCTACGCCGACGCCGCCTACCAGTGGACGCCGGGCCAGTGGATCGGCCTGCGCGGTCACCACACCCATGACAACGGCAAGCTCGACTACCCGCAACCGGGCGTGGCCACCGACTCGCTGGACAAGCGCGAGAACGGCGACCTGACCTGGCTCGGCATCGAAGCCAACAGCGACGCCTATAACTGGCGCAACACCAACACCGTCAACTACTGGGCCAGCATCACCGGCATGCGCGGCGACCGCGACAAGGTCAACGCCTTGCAGGCCGACGGTTCCAGCCCCGCCCAAGCCAAGCGCAGCGACGACTTGAGCGGCTGGGCCACCGACATCGGTATCCGCCTGCGCCTCGACCCGCAGTGGCAAGTCGGTGCCGCCTACTCCCGTGCGAGCGCCGAGTACGAGCAGAACGGCCTGCAAAGCAACCGCTCGAACTGGACCGGCACCCAGTCCCGCGTGCATCGCTTCGGCGAAGCGTTTCGCGGCGAGATGAACAACATGCAGTCCATGAGCCTGTTTGGTTCGTGGCAGTTGCGTGAGGACTACGACGCCAGCCTGGTCTATCACAAGTTCTGGCGCGTGGACGGCAACAAACCGGTGGGCAGCAACGGCATCGATGCGGTGCAGAACAACACCGACGACGTCACCGGCGCAATCGTCTCCAGCACGTCCCTGCCGTTGGCAGACGGCAAGAAAGACCTCGGCCAAGAGATGGACCTGGTGGTCACCAAGTACTTCAAGAAGGGCCTGCTGCCCGCCGCCCTCAGCCAGTCCATCGACGAGCCTTCGGCCCTGGTGCGCTTCCGTGCCGGCGTGTTCAAGCCGGGCGACGCCTACGGCAGCCAAGTCGATTCCTACATGCACCGCGCGTTTGTTGATGTGGTGTGGAGATTCTGATGGGAGCCTGCGCGATGAAACCTCATACGTTGCTGGTCGCCGCGATGCTGATGGCCAACGCCACAGCCTTCGCCGACACCACGCAGCAGGCCAAGGCGCCGACCATCGCCAAAGGGCTGCAACAGGCCAAGACCTACACCATTTCCAGCCCGCCGACGGCGCCGCTGGAAATGGCCAAGCCGGCCTTGCCTGACCTGTCGGGTTACACCGCTGCGGCGATGGAAAAGAAGATCGTGCGCAGCAAACAGGGCAAGGCCAGCATCCGCCGCATGATGCAGGAAGACGCCCTCAAGGACTTTATCGGCGGTGACAACAAGATGGCCGAATGGGTGGTGCGCCAGCACGGCATTCCCCAGGCGATCTTTGTCGACGACGGCTACATGAACCTCAAGGACTTGCTCGGCAAGGTGCCCAAGCAGTACTTCAGCGAAACCTCGCCGGGTGTGTTCCTCGCCAAGCTGCCGATTGTGGTCGGGCGCAAGGGCATCCTCGACATCGACGGCAAGACCCAGGAGTTGCGCCTGTCCCAGGAAGCCGGCTCGTTCCTGATCAACGACGGCCAGCTGTTTGTGCGTGATACGAAGGTCACCGGCTGGAGCGAAAAAGCCAACGGCCCGGCGCTGTTCAAGTCGCCCAAGGAATTCCGCCCGTTCCTGCTGGCCTGGGGCGGCACCGAGACCTATATCTCCAAGACCAAGATGGCCAGCTTTGGCTACGCCAACAGCAAGTCGTACGGGGTGAGTATTTCCCAGTACACGCCGAACATGGCCAAGGTGCTCAAGCGTTCCGAGCCGACCGGCTGGATCATCGACTCCGAGTTCTCGGACATGTGGTACGGCTTCTACTGCTACGAAACCGAAGGCTTTGTGATCAAGGGCAACACCTACAAAGACAACATCGTCTACGGCATCGACCCCCACGACCGTTCCCACGGCCTGATCATCGCCGACAACACGGTCTACGGGACGAAGAAGAAGCACGGCATCATCATTTCCCGGGAAGTGAATGACAGCTTCATCTTCAACAACCGCAGCTACGACAACAAGCTCTCGGGCCTGGTGCTCGACCGTAACAGCGTCAACAACATCGTGGCCGACAACGAGTTCTACCGTAACCACACCGACGGCATCACCCTCTATGAGAGCGGTGACAACCTGCTGTGGGGCAACAAGGTGATCGCCAACCGTCGCCACGGTATCCGCGTGCGCAACAGCGTGAACATCAAGCTGTACGAGAACACTTCGATGGCCAACGGCCTGACCGGCCTCTACGGCCACATCAAAGACCTGACCGACACCGACCGCGACATCGCCCTCGACCCGTTTGACGCGAAAGTCTCGCTGATCGTGGTCGGCGGCGAACTCGCGGGCAACGGCAGCGGGCCGCTGTCCATCGACTCGCCATTGAGCGTGGAGCTGTACCGCGTATCGATGCTGGCGCCGACCAAATCCAGCGGCATCAGCTTCAACGGTGTGCTGGGTGATCGCCAGGAAGAGATTCTCGACCTGCTGGTGCGCCAGCAGAAAGCCGTGCTGATCGACCCTGTCGAACGCCAGACCGAAATGCAGGACTGAGGATGACCCTTATGCACCCACACATGATCAAACTGCTGAGCCTCTCGGGTCTGACCCTCGGCCTGCTCGCGGCCAGCCAGGGCGTGCGCGCCGATGAAGCACAGGCGCCGAGCTTTACTGCCGAACCGTGCTGCAGCCTGTGCCCCGCCGCCCATGACGCGAAGAACTACACCACGCGCTACCAGCAGAACTTCACCACCCTGGTGCAAGCCCAGGGCGACTGGCTGTTCCGGACCCAGGAAGACCTGCGCACCGAATTCGACACCACCCCCGCCGGCTACAAACGCATGCAACAACTGCACGATGCGTTCAAGGCCAAGGGCGTGGAACTGGTGGTGGTCTACCAGCCGACCCGTGGTTTGGTGAACCGCAACAAGCTCAACCCTGAAGAGAAAGCCAAGTTCGATTTCGACAAGGCCCTGGGCAACTACAAGACCATGCTTGGCCGTTTCGCCAAGATGGGCTACGTGGTGCCGGACCTGTCGCCACTGACCAATGAGCAGTTGCCGGATGAACTGCCGGCCCACGATTTCTACTTCCGTGGCGACCAGCACTGGACCCCATACGGCGCCCAGCGCACGGCAAAAATCGTCGGCGCGAAAGTGCGCGCCATGCCCGAGTTCGCCGATATTCCCAAGCGCGAATTCGAAACCACCCGCTCCGGGCGCATGGGCAAGACCGGCACCCTGCACAACATGGCTGGGCAACTGTGCGGCACCAGCTACGCGATCCAGTACATGGACCAGTTCACCACCGAGCCCAAGGGCGAAGCGGGCGACGGCGACCTGTTCGGCGATTCGGGCAACCCGCAGATCACCCTGGTGGGCACCAGCCACAGCGGCAAGAACTACAACTTTGCCGGCTTCCTCGAACAGGAAATCGGTGCCGACATCCTCAACGTCGCCTTCCCCGGCGGTGGCCTGGAAGGCTCGATGATCCAGTACCTGGGCAGCGATGAATTCCAGAAGAGCCCGCCGAAAATCCTTATCTGGGAATTCTCGCCGCTGTACCGCCTGGACCAGGAGACCATCTACCGCCAGATGATGTCGCTGCTGGACAACGGCTGCGAAGGCAAGCCGGCACAGATGAGCGCCAGCACTTCTTTGAAGCCGGGCAAGAACGAATTGATGGTCAACAGTTCGAACAAAGACCTGCGTAACGCCAATCACCAGGTTGATATCCGCTTCGCCGACCCGTCGGTGAAAACCCTGCAAGCCACCCTCTGGTACATGAACGGGCGCCACGAGGACATCAAGATCGAGAAACCCGAGACATCCGATACAGACGGGCGTTTCGCCTTCGAACTGCGCACCGATGAAGACTGGGCCGCGCAGAACCTGCTCGCCGTGGAAGTGCAGGGTCCAGAAAAGGGCGCGCAGAAGGTTGAAGCGAAAATTTGCACACGCAACGTATTCCCTGCCGGTGGTCAACAGACCGCCTCAGCCGGGCAATGAGGTTACCTATGCAGAAGTTATTGATCCCCACGTTGCTGGGCTTGGCGATGTTCGCCGGCGCAGTCAACGCCGCCGCGCCACTGCGTCCGCCCCAGGGTTATTTCGCCCCGGTGGAAGCGTTCAAGACCGGCGACTTCAAGAATGACTGCGACGCCATGCCGGCGCCGTACACCGGTTCGCTGCAATTTCGCAGCAAGTACGAAGGTTCGGACAAGGCTCGCGCCACCCTGAACACCCAGTCGGAAAAAGCCTTCCGCGACAGCACCGCCGACATCACCAAGCTGGAAAAAGACACCAGCAAACGCGTGATGCAGTTCATGCGCGACGGGCGCCCGGAGCAGCTGGAGTGCACCTTGAATTGGCTCACCAGCTGGGCCAAGGCCGACGCGTTGATGTCCAAGGACTTCAACCACACCGGCAAGTCCATGCGCAAATGGGCGCTGGGCAGCATGGCCTCGGCCTATGTGCGCTTGAAGTTCTCCGACTCGCACCCGCTGGCCAACCACCAGCAGGAATCGCAGTTGATCGAGGCGTGGTTCAACAAACTTGCCGATCAAGTGATCAGCGACTGGGACAACCTGCCGCTGGAAAAAACCAACAACCATTCCTACTGGGCCGCGTGGTCGGTGATGGCAACGTCCATCGCCACCAACCGTCGCGACCTGTTTGATTGGGCGGTGAAGGAATACAAGGTCGGCGTGAACCAGGTCGATGACCAGGGCTTTTTGCCGAATGAATTGAAGCGCCAGCAACGCGCCCTGTCGTACCACAACTACGCCCTGCCGCCGCTGTCGATGATCGCCAGTTTTGCCTTGGTCAACGGTGTGGACCTGCGCCAGGAAAACAACAGCGCGCTCAAGCGCCTGGGTGAAAAAGTCCTGGCCGGCGTGAAAGACCCGGACATCTTCGAACAGAAGAACGGCAAGGAGCAGGACATGAAGGACCTCAAGGAAGACATGAAATATGCCTGGCTTGAACCGTTCTGCAACCTCTACACCTGCGCCCCGGATGTGCTCGAGCGCAAGCACGGCATGCAGCCGTTCAAGACGTTCCGCCTGGGGGGTGACCTGACCAAGGTCTACGACCCGGCGCATGAAAAAGGCAACAAAGGTTCCTGAATAACTAACTGAAGGAACAGGGTCCCCATGTGGGAGCGGGCTTGCTCGCGAATGCGGTGTGTCAGTCGACACATCTGTAACTGAACCACCGCATTCGCGAGCAAGCCCGCTCCCACAGTTGAACCGGTTTCGACAGTTGGAATGGTGTACCGCCCTCCCCCGAATTTTCGTGGGGGGGTTTGGGGGGGCTGCGGCCCTTGACTGTTGGTTAAACATGGAGAGATCGGGATGGTTTTCTCGTCCAATGTGTTCCTGTTTCTGTTCTTGCCGATCTTCCTCGGCTTGTACTACTTGAGCGGGCAACGCTATCGCAACCTGCTGCTGCTGATTGCCAGCTATGTGTTCTACGCCTGGTGGCGAGTGGACTTCCTGGCGCTGTTCGCCGCCGTCACGCTGTGGAACTACTGGATCGGCCTCAAAGTCGGTGCCGCGGGTGTGCGTACCAAGCCGGCCCAGCGCTGGCTGCTGCTCGGCGTGGCCGTCGACCTGTGCATCCTCGGCTACTTCAAGTACGCCAACTTCGGCGTCGACAGCATCAACCTGATGATGAAGTCGGCGGGCCTGGAGCCGTTCATTCTCACCCACGTGCTGTTGCCGATCGGGATCTCGTTCTACATCTTCGAGTCCATCAGCTACATCATCGACGTGTATCGCGGCGACACCCCGGCCACGCGCAACCTCATCGACTTTGCGGCGTTCGTGGCGATCTTCCCGCACTTGATCGCCGGCCCGGTGCTGCGTTTTCGCGACCTGGCCGACCAGTTCAACAACCGCACCCACACCCTCGACAAATTCTCCGAGGGCTGCACGCGGTTCATGCAGGGTTTCATCAAGAAGGTGTTCATCGCCGACACCCTCGCGGTGGTGGCCGACCATTGCTTCGCCCTGCAAAACCCGACCACGGGCGATGCCTGGCTCGGCGCGCTGGCCTATACCGCGCAGCTGTACTTCGACTTCTCCGGCTACAGCGACATGGCCATCGGTTTGGGCTTGATGATGGGTTTCCGCTTCATGGAAAACTTCAAGCAGCCGTACATCAGCCAGTCGATCACCGAGTTCTGGCGGCGCTGGCACATCAGCCTGTCCACCTGGCTGCGTGACTACCTGTACATCACGTTGGGCGGCAACCGCAAAGGCACGCTGACCACCTACCGCAACCTGTTCCTGACCATGCTCCTCGGTGGCCTGTGGCACGGCGCGAACATCACTTACATCCTGTGGGGTGCGTGGCACGGCATGTGGCTGGCGATTGAAAAAGCCATCGGCCTGAACACTTCGCCGCGCAGTTTCAACCCCGTGCGTTGGGCCTTCACCTTCCTGCTGGTGGTGGTCGGCTGGGTGATCTTCCGCGCCGAGAACCTGCACGTCGCCGGCCGCATGTATGGCGCGATGTTCAGCTTCAACGAGTGGTCACTGTCGGAACTCAACCGCGCCAGCCTCACCGACCTGCAAGTGGCGACCCTGGTGGTGGCGTACGCAACCCTGGCGTTCTTCGGCCTGCGCGATTTCTACCGTGATCATCCAGCGACGCCAAACCCGGCGCGCACCGTACCGGGCTACGCCATGCGTGCCTGTGTGCTGCTGCTGTTCGCGGCGTCGATCCTGAAACTGTCGGCGCAGAGTTTCTCGCCGTTCCTTTACTTCCAATTCTGAGGGAGCCGACATGACCCGTTCATTCCGCGTGCTCTACATCACTGTGTTCCTGGCCATGCTGCTGGTGCTGGGGCTGTGGTCGACGCGCAGTTTCCTGGGCTTCAGCACCAACGCCGACGCGACGGTGCTCAACGGTCGCTGGACCAAGGCCGTCGAGACCCATTACGACGACGAGTTCCCGATCAAGCGCATCGGCACCAACCTCTGGGCAGCGCTGGACTACAAGCTGTTCAACGAAGGCCGCCCTGGCGTGGTGCTGGGTCGCGATCACTGGTTGTACAGCGACGAGGAATTCAACCCCATCGTCAACGAAGACCAGAACCTGCAAGGCAACTACGCGCTGGTCGAAGGCGTGCGCCAGAAGCTCAAGGCCCAAGGTATCCAATTGGTCATGGCGATTGTGCCGGCCAAGGTGCGCCTGTACCCGGAACACGTCGGTGACGTGAAGCCGGCGAGCATCCACGCCAACCTGTACCAGGACTTCCACGCCCGTGTCGCCGCCGACAAGATCCCGGCACCCGACCTGCTCGGCCCGCTGCAACAGGCCAAGCTGGACGGCACGCAAGTGTTCCTGCGCACCGACACCCACTGGACGCCGGACGGTGCCGAGATCGCGGCCAAGCAACTGGCCAAGACCATCACCGAGAAAACCCCGCTGAGCGGCGAGCCGCAGCGCTTTGTCACCGAGGCCGAGAACACCGCACCGCACAAAGGCGACCTGCGTCTGTTCCTGCCCCTGGACCCGCTGTTTGAAAACCTGATGCCACCGAAAGAACCGCTGCAAAAACGCGTCACCCACCTGGCCGAAACCGGTGGCGACGACGCGCTGTTCAGCAACAGCGAAACCCCGGTGGCACTGGTCGGCACCAGCTACAGCGCCAACCCCAACTGGAACTTCGTCGGTGCGCTCAAGCAAGCCCTGCACAGCGATGTCATCAACTATTCGGAAGACGGTCACGGCCCAATCCTGCCGATGCTCAGCTACCTGAAAAGCGATGACTTCAAGAACAACCCACCGCAAGTGCTGATCTGGGAATTTCCTGAACGTTATCTGCCCGTGAACAACGAAATCGGTGATGCCGACCCGACGTGGGTTGCGCAGCTTAAACAAGCCGGTTCGCGCCAACAGAACATGGCTTTGAACACCCCAGTTAAAAACCAAAAATCCGAGACGCCCGACCGGGCGCAAAACTGAAAGAGAGGTAACTCACATGACTTTCACTACTACTCCTCGTCGTCTCGCCAAGACCCTGGCCCTCGCCGCTGGCATGAGCATCGCATCGATGTCGGCCTTCGCCGGTGATGCCGCGTTGTACGGCCCCGTTGCACCGAAAGGCTCCAGCTTTGTGCGCGTGTTCAACGCCTCGAACCAGGAAGTCAGCGCGACCGTTGGCAGCACCAACCTCAGCGACGTTGCGCCCCTGGCCAGCAGCGACTTCAGCTTCATGCCCGGCGGTGACTACAGCGCCAAGGTCGGCAGCCAGACCGTGCCGGTCAAACTCGCCGCCGACCACTACTACACCCTGGTCAACAACGGCAGCGGCCAGCCGCAACTGATCGAAGAGCCGCCGTTCAAGAACAAGCAGAAATCCCTGGTGCGCGTGCAGAACCTGAGTGACAAGGCCCTGACCCTGAAGACCGCCGACGGCAAGACCGATGTGGTCAAGTCGGTGGCGGCCAAGGGCCGTGGCGAGCGTGAGATCAACCCGGTGAAAGTGAGCCTGGCGTTGTATGACGGTGACAAGAAAGTCGGTGATGTGAAGCCGGTTGCGTTGGAACGTGGTGAAGCGGCGGTGCTGTATGTCACAGGCTCCGGTTCGAGCCTGTCGCCAGTCTGGGTGAAACGCCCGGTATCGACCCGCTGATTAGCTTTTCAACTTGAGGTCCGCCCCAGTAGGGGCGGGCTCTGACCCCAATCGATTCAAGGAGAAACACCCATGATCCCAGTAATCCTTTCCGGTGGTAGCGGCTCCCGTCTTTGGCCACTGTCGCGTAAACAGTTCCCGAAACAATTCCTGGCCCTGACCGGCGAGCACACGCTGTTCCAGCAAACCCTGGAGCGCCTGGTGTTCGAAGGCATGGACGCGCCGATTGTGGTCTGCAACAAGGACCACCGCTTCATCGTCAACGAGCAACTGAGCAACCGCAAACTCGACTGCCAGCGCATCCTGATGGAACCGTTCGGTCGCAACACCGCGCCAGCCGTGGCCCTGACCGCGATGATGCTGGTCAACGAAGGCCGCGACGAGCTGATGCTGGTGCTGCCGGCCGACCACGTGATCGACGACCAGAAAGCCCTGCAACGTGCGCTGGCCCTGGCCACCGTGGCGGCCGAGCGTGGCGAGATGGTGCTGTTCGGTGTGCCGGCGACTCGCCCGGAAACCGGCTACGGCTATATCAAGTCCACCGCCGATTCGCTGTTGCCCGAGGGCGTGAGCCGCGTCGAGCAGTTCGTGGAAAAACCCAATGAAAAACGCGCGGTCGAGTTCGTCAAAAGCGGCGGCTATTTCTGGAACAGCGGCATGTTCCTGTTCCGCGCCAGCCGCTTCCTCGAAGAGCTGAAAAAGCACGATCCGGACATCTACGACACCTGCCTGCTGACCCTTGAGCGCAGCGAACAGGACGCCGACACCGTATCCTTCGACGAAGCGACGTTCGCCTGCTGCCCGGACAATTCCATCGACTACGCCGTGATGGAAAAAACCCAGCGCGCCTGCGTGGTGCCGCTGAGCGCCGGCTGGAGCGACGTAGGTTGCTGGGCCTCGCTGTGGGCGGTCAACGATAAAGACGCCAACGGCAACGTGACCAAGGGCGACGTGGTGATCCAGGACAGCAAGAACTGCATGATCCACGGCAACGGCAAGCTGGTGTCGGTGATCGGCCTGGAAAACATCGTGGTGGTGGAAACCAAGGACGCGATGATGATTGCCCACAAGGACAAGGTCCAGGGCGTCAAGCAGATGGTCAACACCCTCAACGAACAGGGGCGCAGCGAGACCCAGAACCACTGCGAAGTCTATCGTCCGTGGGGCTCCTACGACTCGGTGGACATGGGTGGGCGGTTCCAGGTCAAGCACATCTCGGTCAAACCGGGTGCATGCCTGTCGCTGCAAATGCACCACCACCGCGCCGAACACTGGATCGTGGTCAGCGGCACGGCCGAAGTGACCTGCGACGAGAATGTGTTCCTGCTGTGTGAGAACCAGTCCACCTACATCCCGATTGCGTCGGTGCACCGCCTGCGCAACCCGGGCAAGATCCCGTTGGAGATCATCGAAGTGCAATCGGGCAGCTATCTGGGCGAAGACGATATCGAGCGCTTTGAAGATATCTACGGGCGTTCGACGCCGGTGGAGCGTGGCGTGTCGGTGAAAACCATCGCGCAGTAATACCGCCGTACAAAAAGCCCCCGTCCAGCCGACTGCGTCCCCTATCCGCAGCCGGTTGGGCGGGGGCTGATCGTTCCCACGCTCCGCGTGGGAATGCCGCCTTGGACGCTCCGCGTCCTGCCTGCTGCAAATGGGTGACGCAGAGCGTCACGGGATGCATTCCCACGCAGAGCGTGGGAACGATCATCTCAAGCCACCCAATCCCACCTAAGCTTAAGTTAGGATGCTCGTTCCCCATTCGAGGTGGTCTCCATGTTTTTCGGCGTTCTCCTGATCATCACCTGGCTGATCCTGCTGCTGCGCTACCCCGCCAAGGCCCTGCCGGTATCCCTGGCCGCCGCCGTGGGCCTGGGTTTTGTCGCCATCTGGGTGGTCTGGCTGGACAACCGCGAAGCCTCGCAACTGGCACGCCTGGAACTGCGCATCACCTACGCGCCCGAGGAGTGCCCCGCCGACCGCCCGCTGAAACTGATCCTCAACAACGGCAACGACGTGCCCCTTACCGAACTGCGCTGGCGCGTCGCCGCCTATGCGCCGGGGGACACCGTCAACCTGGCCGATAACGTCTACGCCGCCCCACGCTATCGCGGGCCCGGCGAGTTGCAGGCCGGCGCCACCTGGGACGATTGCCTGCCCGCCCCACCGCTGCGCCCCGGCTACCGCCCGCAAACCCTGGAATTTCGTGCCGAGCATCTGCAAGGCAGTTTCTCGGACTGACAAAGGACTGATCCATGCCCAACGTACTTATCACCGGCTGCTCCAGCGGCATCGGCCGCGCCCTGGCTGACGCGTTCAAAGCCGCCGGCTACAGCGTGTGGGCCAGCGCCCGCCGCACGGAGGATGTCGCCGGTTTGGCCGCCGCCGGCTTCAACGCCGTGCAACTGGACGTCAACGACAGCGCCGCCTTGCAGCACCTGGCAGAACAACTGGGCGAGCTGGATGTGCTGGTCAACAACGCCGGCTACGGCGCCATGGGCCCGTTGCTCGATGGCGGCACCGAAGCGATGCAGCGTCAATTCGAGACCAACGTGTTTTCCATCGTCGGCGTAACCCAGGCGCTGTTCCCGGCCCTGCGGCGCAGCAAAGGCCTGGTGGTGAACATCGGCAGTGTTTCCGGCGTATTGGTCACGCCGTTTGCCGGTGCCTACTGCGCGTCGAAAGCCGCCGTGCATGCCCTGAGCGATGCCCTGCGCATGGAAGTGGCACCGTTTGGTATTCGCGTGATGGAAGTACAACCGGGGGCCATCGATACCAGCTTCGCAAAAAACGCCGGCGCCCAGGCCGAGTTGTTGATCAACGAAAAATCCCCCTGGTGGCCATTGCGCGAAGGTATCCGCGCACGCTCCCAGGCTTCGCAGGACAACCCGACGCCGGCCACCCGGTTTGCCGCGCAAGTGCTCAAGGGCGTACAACAACCGACGCCACCGCGCCTGTTGCGCGCAGGAAATGGCAGCCGCGCGTTGCCATTGATGGCGGCGTTGTTGCCCAAAGGTTTATTGGAGAGTGTCTTGAAGAAGCGCTTTGGCTTGGAACGGAGTTTGTAATGATCGACTACAGCGATTTTTTTGAAGAAGTGATCCAGACCCATGTCGAGATCGAGCAATGGTTCGCCGGCGTCGCGCCGGAGGGCACCTTGCAAAGTCTGCTCGCGCGTTTTTCCCCGGAGTTCAGCATGGTCGCGCCCGCCACCGGCACACGGGTGAATGCGGCCGGGGTCAACGCGTTGTTCACCCGCCTGGGCGGGATGCGCCCGGGGTTGAAGATCACCTTGAGTGAAATGGCCGGGATTGACCGCCATGCGCGTGGGGCGACGGTGACTTATCGCGAGCATCAGGTGGATGACAGCGGCACGCAGACCGACCGACGCGCCACGGTGGTGTTCGAGAAACAAGCCAGCGGCGCGCTGCTGTGGCGCCATCTGCACGAGACCTTCATCAAGGCCTGATGCGGTTAAAAAAATGTGGGAGCGGGCTTGCTCGCGAATGCGGTGTGTCAGACGACACATTTGTTGCTGAACCACCGCATTCGCGAGCAAGCCCGCTCCCACATTTTTAGATTTGTGTTGGGTTCGTAGGGCCAGGTACTACAAGAAACAGCGAACCGCCTGACATCATTTCAAGGAACCAATCCTCAGGCTCTTTCACCTCTGTCTACCCACAGGTGAAAGGATGCCAAGGGATTTCCTGCAAAGCGGCGTGCCAACCGCGCACACCACCACGCGCCAGCGACTGACCAGCCTGCTGGACCTGCCAAAACTCTATCAAACCATTGACGCCGACCCGGCCATCGTCGGGGCTGGGGTGGTGCATATTGGCAGTGATTATCAGGTGACGGTGCTCCGGGAGTTTGTACCGCTGTGCAGTGTCAGGCCCAAGCGCGTGATTTTGCGGGAGGTGACCGGGCAGATAATGACTGCTGATGAGTACGCAAAGCTGGCGGCAAACTCGCCGCGTGAGTCGCAGTTATGGAAGGAGGCATCAGGGCTGGCGTTTTCATGCGCCGGGGCTGCGATTGGAATCTTCGTTGCCAGGGCAGGCATCGCAGCGGCGCCCTTAAGTGCAGGCGTTAGTCTTGCCGTCACTTACATTGCTTATACAGCTTCCGCCGCCAGTGCCATGCAATGTGCCAACGGCTTATGGCGAACCTACAAAGAGCTAACCAACCCAGCCGAAAACGATTTTTACGACAGCCTGAGTTGGTATCAGGCGATGACTCTAGCCTTGGACGGCATTTCGCTGGTGGGCGCGGGTAGCACGACGTTTGCCACGGTAAAGACCGTCATGACTATCAAAACCACCACGGGCCGCGACCTGAATGACATTTTGAGGCGCATGAGCCGCCAGGAACGCGCAAAACTGACAAGTGAAGTTCTGCGTCTACAAAACATTCGCCGTCCTCGCGAAATGATCCGGTTAATGCAGTTGGCCGGGAAACTCCCCAAACGCTTCAGCAATGCCCAACTACGTCGGGACATTTTCATTCAACTGGCCGATCAGGTGGGCGCCGCGTTTGCGGTAATGGGCAGCGGCATTTCGGGAAATATCAACCACGTCGTCATTGCTATTTACGAGGAGTTCGGCAGCCATGAGCAATAACATCGACACCGTGCAAGCACCACGAACATTGCGTCGTTACACCCAACGTTTTGCATTCACTGTGGGAAGTGCGGTGTCCATGAATATGGTCGCCATTTCAGGCAACCTCTCACATAGCCTGACGTATTACGCACGAATAAATTATCTCCCCAGCGAATACGCAGTAGCGGCCAGTTTGGTATTGCTACTCGCAATGTGCATTGGGCTAGCCCTGGTAGCGGCTGGGTTTCGACTAGGGCCGCCATTGCTCGTCTGCGTCGCTGTTTTGAACGCTTTGCTGTCGGCGGACTATCTTGGGAACCACCCCGTGACGATGTTTGCAGTATTCCCTCTGTTCCAATCCCTGGCCTGCCTAGTGATGCTCCAGACAAGAAACCACCGTCGTTTCGTCAGCATGCTGCGGGTCAAGCGCCGACGCAAAACCAGAGCCGCCGGGTCGCTCAGTCACTGACATGACTGACTCAGTGTGGCGAGGGAGCTTGCTCCCGCTGGGGTGCGAAGCGCCCCCAAACCCAACAGCCGGCGACTGCTACGCAGTCGAGCGGGAGCAAGCTCCCTCGCCACACAAGCCCCACATTCAGTTGTGTGTTTGGTTAACGATCACGGTGCAGGTAATACCGGCAGCCAGCAGTACGCCTTCCGGCACTTCATCAATATGAATCCGCACCGGCACCCGTTGCGCCAACCGCACCCAGTTGAACGTCGGGTTCACATCCGCCACCAACTCGCGGCTTTCGGGGTTGTCACGGTCGTAGATGCCCCGCGAGATGCTTTCCACATGGCCCTTCAAGGTCTCGCCGCTCATGAGCTGCATGTCGGCTTTGTCGCCCACCTTCACATGGGGCAGCTTGGTTTCTTCGAAGAAGCCGTAGACCCAGAAGGAATTCATATCCACCACAGCCATTTTCGCCTCGCCGATGCGCGCATAGTCGCCGCGATGCACGTTGAGGTTGGTGACATAACCGTCCACCGCCGCCAGCACCTGGGTGCGCTTGAGGTTCAGCTCAGCCGCTTCCAGTTGCGCCAGCGCGTGCTGGTAATCGGCCAGGGCGGAGTCGGCGATGTTGCTGGCGTCGTCGCGGTTTTCCTTGGAGATCACCAGGGCGTCGAGGTCGGCGCGGCGGTGGGCGTTGACCTTGCGCATTTCCCAGGTGGCTTTGCGTGACGCCACCAGCGATTGCGCCTGTTTGACGGCGATGCGGTAGTGCTCGGGGTCGATCTGCATCAGCAGGTCGCCCTTTTTGACTAGCTGGTTGTCGCGCACCGGCACGTCCACCACTTCACCAGTAACATCGGCGGCGACGTTGATGATGTCGGCGCGCACGCGGCCGTCGCGGGTCCACGGGGTTTGCATGTAGTGCACCCACAACGTGCGGCCAATCCAGATCGCCAGAGCCAGTACCAGCAAGGTGGCGAGCAGGCTGAAAAACTTTTTCATCGGGGCATTCTCAACGGTAGACGGTCAGCGCGAGGGCGCCGAACAGGCAAACGAACAGGCTCAGGCGCAGCAACGCCGGGTGCCAGAAAAAACGGTACAGGTCGAACCCGGCCAGGAAGCGGTCCAGGGCCCAGGCCACGGCGGCCGCGATCAGGAACATCAGGGTCATGGTCGGCATGTAGATGCCGTGGAACGCGATTTCACGGGGCATGCGCAGCTCCTTTGAGGGCAGCGAGGGGCGATTGCGGGTCCAGCAGCGAGGTGCGGATAAAGTGCAGGTAGCTCTTCACGCGGCGCAGGGCCGAGGTATCGAAGTGCGGGGCGAAGGGTTCGTCGGTGGCCTGCACGCGGCTGATCGCATGGTCCACGGCGATCAGGCCGCGCTCCAGGTTGCTCGCGCTGGGTTGCAGGAACAGGCGCACCAGCGAGCGGCCCATCACGCGGATCGCCTGGCGCCACGGCTGGGACTCGGCATACGCCGGATGAATCGGCAAAATCGCCTGCTCCTTGCGCAACTCGATGATCGCGTGGCCGACTTCCAGCACTACAAACATCCAGCGCAGCAGGTCGCGCTGCACCTGCGGCTGGCCGACGGCGAGGCCATAGGCCTGGTGCAGCAAGTCGCGGGTGCGGCTTTCGAAACTCGACGCCAGGCCCTTGAGCTTGCCGCTGATGGCATACACCACTTGCTCGCGCAGGTCCTGCTCCAGGCGGCGCCACAGCCAGCGGCTGTTGGGCGGCAGGATGATCGCCCCCGCCGCCGCGCAGACGAGCATGCCGATGATCATCGCGATATAGTCGTTGATAAAGGTGTAGGGGTTGTAGACCGTGAGGTTGTCCGGCACCGAGCCGGTGCTGAAGAAGATCAGCAGGCCGACGCCTACCCCGGCGTATTGCGGGCGTGACGCGAGGAAGGCGCCGAGAATGATCACCGGTGCGAGCATCACGCATAGCAGCGGGAAGCCGTCGATCCACGGGAACACGAAGAACATTTCGACAAAGCCCACCAGCGCCCCGATCAAGGTGCCGCAGGCCATCTGGAAGGCCATGCGCTTGGGGTTGGGCGTGGCGGCGGACAGGCCGACGGTGGCCGCTGCGATCAGGGTCATGGTCGCGCCGCTGGGCCAGGCGGTGGCGACCCAATAACTGCCGAGCACGATAAGGATGAACGACGCACGAATCCCCGAGGCGGCGCAGGCCAGCCAGTTGGTTTTCGGCGTGTAGGGTTCGTCCCAGTCTTCGCGGGCGTGGCTGTGATCGGCCAGGGACGCGTGGGTCAGCGCGTAGTTGTGCAGGTCGTCGACGAAGCGATAGAGCAACTCATAGGCCGTGTGGAAATCCAGCTGCTCCGCCTCGGTGGGCTCGCCTTCCTGGAATACCGCCCGCAGGCTGCGCACCTTGGCGGGCAAGTCGTCCTTGTAGGCGGCGAGTTGCGCCACCAATCGGGCCGCATCCGGGCTGGTGAGGGCGCGACCAGAGAAGCCGTCGAGCACTTCGGCAAGGTCGTGCAAGCCCGGCTTGATCGCCGCGACCACATGATCGGCCGCATCCGTGCGCAACCGCTCAAGCAACTGGTGCAAGGCGTTGAAGCGCGTGGTGATGCTCATGAATTCGCTGTTGAGGCGACTGAGCCGGCCATTGCGCCGGCGCATGTGCGGGTCTTCGAACACCGTGAGGCTGCGCAGCCCTTCCAGGCCCACGGCTTCGGCGATAAACCGCACGTTGCTGGCCTCGAATCCTTCACGCTGGCTACGCCCACGCAGGCCGTCGGTGACGAATAGCGCAAACACGCCGAAGCGTTGGTACAGGGCGTTGCGCATGGCGGCGCTGGAGGTCTGCGGCAGGATCGCGGCGCTGACCAGGGTGGAGCACAGAATGCCCAGGGAGATTTCCAGCACCCGCCACACCGCCGCCATGAACGCGCCGTCCGGGTGCGCCAGGGCGGGTAATCCCACCATCGCTGCGGTATAGCCGGCCAATACAAAACCATAGGCGCGGAAGTTGCGATTACGGGTCGCGCCCGCCGTGCAGACGCCCACCCAGATCGCCAATGCGCCGAGGAACAATTCAGTGTTCTGCGCAAACAAGGCGATCAGCAACACCATCACCGCCGACCCCGCCAAGGTGCCGAGGAAACGGTAGAAACTCTTGGCAAACACCTGGCCGCTCTGCGGCTGCATCACGATAAACACGGTGATCATCGCGGTACGCGGTTGCGGCAGTTCCAGGCGCATGGCCAGCCACAGCGTGAGGAACGCAGCGATCAGCACCTTGAAGATATACACCCAGGTCACGCCGTCGCTGCGTGCCCAGTCGAAGAAACCGCGACGCCACTCAAGGGCGTGCAGCCAGCGCAGCGGTACAGGCAAGGGAGTCATCAAATCCTACTCAGTGATCAAACACGGCGAGCGCCGCCGGGGTCTTGCTCGGGAGGGTCTTGGTGTCTTGCGGCACGTCGTCGCCGGCCTGGAGGCCGCCGCCCAAGGCGGTGACCAGTTCGGCATGGGCCGTCAGGCGTGCGGCCTGGACCTGTTGCGCGATCTGCTGCTGGTGAAACAGCAAGGTCTGCGCATTGAGCACATTGAGGTAATCGGTGAGGCCGCGCTGGTAGGCGATCATCGCGATGTCGTAGGTTTTCTGCGCCGAGGCCACCGATTGCGCGGCGAATGACGATTGCTTATCCATGGACTCGCGGCGGATCAATTGGTCGCTGATGCCCTTGAGCGCATTGACCAGGGTCTGGTTGTACTTGGCCACGGCGATGTCGTAGCCCGCGCTGGCTTCGCCCAATTCGGCACGCAGACGCCCGCCATCGAAGATCGGCAAGGTGATCGCCGGGCCGACGTTGTAGTTGAATTTCTTGCCGGCGAGAAACTCCAGCATGCCGCCGCCGGTGGCCATGTAGCCGAGGCTGCCGACCAGGTCGACGTTGGGATAAAAGCCGGCGTGGGCCACATCGATGCCACGGGCCTGGGCCGCGACCTGCCAGCGGCTGGCGACCACGTCCGGACGCTGGCCGAGCAATTGGGCGGGCAGGCTCGACGGCAATTTCAGCGGCGCGGCCAGGGCCAGGCTCGGCCGTTGCAGCTGCGCGCCCTCCCCCGGGCCTTTGCCCGCCAAGGCCGCGAGCTGGTTGCGGCTCAGGGCGATTTCTTCATCGAGGGCGTCCAGTTGGCGATGGGTTTCCGGCAACGGGGTTTCGGCCTGGCTGACGTCGAAGTGCGTGCCGATCCCGGCGTCCAGGCGCTTGTTGGCCAAATCGAGAATCTGTTGTTGTTGGGCCAGGGTGGCCGCAACGATGTCGCGGTTGGCGTAGTGCAACGACAGCTGGATATAGGCGCGCACCACATTGTTCTGCAGCTCAAGCTGAGCCTGGCGTGCTTCGGCAGCGCTCATATGGGCCAGGTCCACGGCACGTTCGCTGGTGTTGCTTTCGCGGCCCCACAGGTCGAGGGCATAGCTCAGGCCCAGGGACGAATTGTTGTCCCAGGTGTTGGCACCGCTCAACTCGCCGGGGCCGTAGAACTGATCCTTCGGCCAGTTGTGGCGTTTGAGGGTGGTATTGCTGTTGATCTGCAACGACTCGGCCGACTCGGCAATCCCGGCCATGGCCCGTGCTTCGCGAACGCGCGCGGCGGCCATGGCCATGCTCGGGCTGTTGTGCGTGGCGAGGGCCACCCAGTGGTTGAGTTGCGGGTCGCCGTAGGCTTGCCACCATTGGGCGGTGGGCCAATGGGCATCCCTGGCGGCGCTCTGGATTGCTTCGTCGGTGGCCAGGGTATTGGCGCTGAGGGCCTGGCCTTGGGGGGCGATTCCTCCGGTTCCGATGCAGCCGCTGATTGCTAACGATAAGGCCCAAACACTGAGAGTCTTGAACTCTCTGCTGATGCGACGCGGCACGGCGAACGAATTCCTGAGGTGGTATTGCGGGGTAGGTGGCGCAATTCTAGGCGGCGGCACTGAGGACGATAAGCTGGCATTCCTGTGAATCTTTGTTACCGTTCAAGCGATAATCCGTTGGTAGGGATCACTGGACGGCGTAACTTTCTGTCACAATTTGCTATCTCCCTTGAGAACACCCCATGGACACTTTGCAAAACATGCGCGCTTTCAGTTGCGTGGCCGAGGCCGGCAGCTTCACCGCCGCCGCCGCGCAACTGGACACCACCACAGCCAACGTCTCGCGCGCGGTCTCCAACCTGGAGGCCCACCTGCAAACCCGCTTGCTCAACCGCACCACCCGCCGCATCGCGCTGACCGAAGCCGGTAAACGTTATTTGCTGCGCTGCGAACAGATCCTGGCCTACGTCGAAGAGGCCGAAGCCGAAGCCAGCGACGCCCACGCGCGCCCCGCCGGGCAGTTGAAAGTGCACACCATGACCGGCATCGGCCAGCACTTCGTGATCGACGCCATCGCCCGCTACCGCCGCACCCACCCGGACGTGACCTTCGACCTGACCCTGGCCAACCGCGTGCCGGACCTGCTCGACGAGGGCTACGACGTGTCCATCGTGCTGGCCAGCGAGCTGCCGGATTCGGGTTTCGTCTCCCAACGCCTGGGTATCACCTACAGCATCGCCTGCGCCTCGCCGGATTACGTCAAGGCCAAGGGCTGTGCGCAACGCCCCACTGACTTGCTCAACCACGCCTGCCTGCGCCTGGTCAGCCCGGTGATCCAGCTGGACAAGTGGACCTTCAACGGCCCCGAAGGCCAGGAAAGCGTGGCCATCAACAGCTCGCCGTTCCTGGTCAACTCGGCCGACGCGATGAAAACCGCGATCACCAGCGGCATGGGCGTTGGCCTGTTGCCGGTGTATGCGGCCATTGAAGGCCTGCGCAACGGCACCCTGGTACGGGTGATGCCGACGTACCGCTCCCAGGAGCTGAACCTGTACGCCATCTACCCGTCGCGCCAGTACCTGGATGCGAAGATCAAGACGTGGGTGGAATACCTGCGCGGGTCGTTGCCGGAGATTCTCGCGGCGCATCAGGCGGAGTTGGCGGCGTATGAGTTGAGTGGGGGGTTGGGGGCCGTGCGGTTGACCACTTGAGTCGCAGCCGTGTTCGTAAACAGCGCCGGCAATTACCCTTATCGTAGAAAGATCTGAAAAAATGCCGATAACTGTTATTTATGACAGTAGAAGCGAATGGCTCAACTTCTGACAATAAAGCGGAATCTCACTGTGGAGTTCCGCCATGTCGTCTTCCTCTCCCTCCGCCGTTCGCGAATGCACCGCCACGATAGCGACAAAACCTCGGTTTACCGCGACGCAAATCTCGTACTCAGTGAATCCTTTCTTCACCATTATCAAGGCCGTCGAAGACGTTGACGCGAACCTATCCAGGTCAATCGCAATAACGTTGGGCGTCTATATCCCCCTCGGCGACACCCCTTACGAACAAGGCAGCGAACACTTCGCGCACTTCGCCTACTCGGAGACCACCCACCAATCAGGTTCCAGTACGACGATCACTTACAGCGGCGTTGATCATTCCGGTGGGGTAACCGTCATCCGTTCTGATCCTTCCAACAACGCGGTGCATGCCACCTTCAAGCTTTCGGTGCAAAAGGGTAACGAGCCGCCATTGTCAGTGGACGGGTTGATCAACTACGACCCCAATTAAGGCCGTACCCACAGCAGTTTCTGCGGCGCAGGCTGCCCAATCGCCACGAGGAATGTTAGCTTGCTTGGCATTCTCCCGTAGTCGATGAGCCCGCCTGCAATGAAAAAGACTGTCCTCGCCTTCAGCCGCATCACCCCGCCAATGATCGAACGCCTGCAAGAGGATTTCGAGGTGATCGCGCCCAACCCCAAGCTGGGTGACATCAACGCGCAGTTCAATGAAGCCCTGCCCCACGCCCACGGCCTGATCGGTGTGGGCCGCAAGCTGGGCCGTGCGCAACTCGAAGGCGCGGGCAAGCTGGAAGTGGTGTCCAGCGTATCAGTGGGCTATGACAACTACGACGTGCCGTACTTCACTGAACGCGGGATCATGCTCACCAACACCCCTGACGTGCTCACCGAAAGCACCGCCGACCTGGCGTTCGCCCTGCTGATGAGCAGCGCACGCCGCGTCGCCGAGCTGGACGCCTGGACCAAGGCCGGCCAGTGGAAAGCCAGCGTTGGCGCGCCGTTGTTTGGCTGCGATGTGCACGGCAAGACCCTGGGCATCGTCGGCATGGGCAATATCGGCGCGGCCGTGGCCCGCCGCGGGCGCCTGGGGTTCAACATGCCGATCCTCTATAGCGGCAACAGCCGCAAGACGGCACTGGAACAGGAGCTGGGCGCGCAGTTCCGCAGCCTCGACCAGTTGCTCGCCGAAGCAGACTTTGTGTGCCTGGTGGTGCCATTGAGCGACAAGACCCGCCACCTGATCAGCACCCGCGAGCTGGGCCTGATGAAATCCAGCGCGATCCTGATCAACATCTCCCGTGGCCCAGTGGTGGATGAGCCGGCGCTGATCGAAGCGCTGCAAACCCAGCGGATTCGCGGGGCGGGGTTGGATGTGTATGAGCAGGAGCCGCTGGCGGAGTCGCCGTTGTTCCAGCTGAGCAATGCGGTGACCTTGCCGCATATCGGCTCGGCGACCCATGAAACCCGTGAGGCCATGGCCAATCGTGCTCTGGAGAACCTGCGCAGTGCCCTACTGGGCCAGCGCCCTCAGGATCTGGTGAACCCGCAAGTGTGGAAAGGCTGACATAAATCTCCCTGTGGAAGCGGGCTTGTGTGGGAGCGGGCTTGCTCGCGAATGCGGTGTATCAGGCACAGATGTGTTGTCTGACCCACCGCATTCGCGAGCAAGCCCGCTCCCACATTAAGACCGAGTCCACACAAAATCCGGTTAAAGCCTGGCTCCCCCAAGTCGATAACTCTGTATAGATCATCATCCCTGATCCACAGAAGGTTTTTATGTCCACCACCAAAGCCCGCGCAGATTCACTCTCGCTTCTGCTCTTTACCTTGCGCAGTGGCAAGCTGATGGCAATCAACCTGCTGAAAGTCAGTGAAATCATTCCCTGCCCGCCGCTGACCAAGCTGCCGGAGTCGCACCCCCACGTCAAAGGCATCGCCATCCTGCGCGGGGCTTCGCTGTCGGTGATCGACCTCAGCCGTGCCCTGGGGGAAATGCCCCTGCAAGACCCGGACGGTGGCTGCCTGATCGTCACCGATGTGAGCCGCTCCAAGCAGGGCCTGCATGTGCAGGCAGTGAGCAAGATCGTGCATTGCCTGACCACCGACATCCGCCCGCCGCCCTATGGCTCTGGCGGCAACCGCGCGTTTATCACCGGGGTGACCCAGGTGGAAGGCGGCCTGGTGCAGGTGCTGGATATCGAGAAAGTCATCCACGGCATCGCCCCGGCGCCGATCGAAGCCGCGCCGACCGACCTGACCATGGAAGAAGCCGAAGTGCTGGGCAATGCCCGCATCCTCGTGGTGGACGACAGCCAGGTGGCGCTGCAACAATCCGTGCATACCTTGCGCAACCTCGGCCTGACGTGCCACACCGCGCGCAGCGCCAAGGAAGCCATCGATGTGCTGCTGGAGCTGCAAGGCACGGCCGAGCAGATCAACGTGGTGGTGTCAGATATCGAGATGTCCGAAATGGACGGCTATGCGCTCACCCGCACCCTGCGTGAAACCCCGGATTTCAAGGACCTCTACGTGCTGCTGCACACCTCTCTGGACAGCGCGATGAACAGCGAAAAAGCCCGCCTGGCCGGTGCCGACTCGGTGCTGACCAAATTCTCGTCGCCCGAGTTGACCAAGTGCCTGGTGGTGGCCGCGCAAACAGTGGCGCAAAAAGGCCTGTGAGCGAATATTTCCAACTGCTGCGCCGCGATCTCACCGCCAGCCTGCCCGCGCCGCAATGGCCGGCCGGCACGCAGTTGGATCATTACCGCGACGAGCTGGCCCCGGCGATTCATGCGGTATTGCGCATGACCCAGGACCAGGGCGGCGGCCGCGTGCCAAACCTGGAGGAATGGCGCCAGCAGTTCGTCAGCGATGCCGAGTTCGACCCCACGCTGTGCCTGGTCGCCAGTAACGCCGACGGCATCCTTGGCGTCGCGCAATGCTGGACCAGCGCCTTTATCAAGAATCTTGCCGTTCATCCCTGCGCCCAAGGTCAAGGGCTGGGCCGCGCGTTGTTGCTGCACAGCTTCCAGGTATTCAAGCAACGCGGCGAACCCTATGTGGACCTCAAGGTGCTGGAGAGCAACCTGCGCGCGCGCAAGCTCTACGCCAGCGCAGAAATGCGACTTGTCCTACGCGACGTAGTGGCAGCGGACTGAAGGCACTGGCGCACAACTTGCTTCCAGAGTGGCAATACGGTGAACAGAGGTAAAAACCCGTCACCGTTCCAGCGAGCCCTCTGACCTAGCCTGGTGACAGATCCGCCATGAACACCCATTTTTCCTGCGTCGGTTGTGGCAAGTGCTGCACCGACCACCATGTGCCCCTGACCCTCGACGAAGCCCGTATGTGGGCGGCGGACGGCGGCAATGTCATCGTTTTGGTAGAAGGTTTCCTGGCCAGCGGCCTGGGCCTGCCCGTACAACAACGCGAACATGCCGAACGCCGTTCGGTGGTGGTGCCCAGCGGCAACACCGAGGCGTTTGTGGCAATCACCTTTGCCGCCTACAACGCCGGACGCTGCCGGAATCTTGACGAAGACAACCTGTGTCGCATCTATGAGCGGCGGCCGTTGGTGTGCCGGATCTACCCGATGGAGATCAATCCGCATATTCCGTTGAACCCTGGCGCCAAGGACTGCCCGCCCGAATCGTGGGAACAGGGCCCGGCGTTGATCGTCGGCGGTGAGCTGGCGGATCCGCAGTTGGCCGCGTTGATCCAGCGCTCACGCCAGGCCGACCGCGACGACGTGCAGACCAAGGAAGCGGTATGTGCCTTGCTGGGTATCCGTACCACTGCGCTCAAGGGCGATGGGTTTACCGCGTATCTGCCGGACATGAGCGCGTTTGCCCAGGCGATTGAGTTGGCGGTGGAGCGGCCGGCGGTGGCCGGTGAGTGGGTGTTTCATGTGTCCGCGACCGATATCGCCGGGCAGCTGTTGGAGGCGGGGGCGCAGTTGGCGACTGAGGTGCCGGCGAACTATGCGTTTATTTCGTTGAGGGCCGCGTAGGGCTTACTGGCCTCATCGCGGGCAAGCCCGCTCCCACAGGTTGGAATGCGATCCCCTGTGGGAGCGGGCTTACCCGCGATGAGGCCCGCACATTCACTACAAGTCCCAGCTAGTGCCGCTTGCCCCAAAACTCCTGCGCCAACTGCCGCAAATCCTCCGCCAACGCCGCCACATCCCCAGAACTGAGCTGGCTCTGCTGCCCCGCACTGACAGTGGCCTCCCCGGCATTGCGAATACCGACGATATTGCGATTGATATCTTCACTCACCGCACTTTGCTCCTCCACCGCCGCCGCAATCTGCTGGCTCATGGCGGTGATCTGGCCAACACGCTGGCTGATCCCGTCCAGGGCCGCTGCCGCCCGTTGCGCCTGCTCGACGCTGGCATCGACATGCTCGCTGCTTTGCGCCATGGCCTGCACCGCATCCCGCGCGCCGCCTTGCAGGGTGCTGATCATGCGCTGGATTTCGTTGGTCGATTGCTGGGTGCGTTGCGCCAGGCCGCGCACTTCATCGGCGACCACGGCAAAACCACGGCCCTGCTCACCTGCCCGCGCCGCTTCGATGGCGGCATTGAGCGCCAGCAGGTTGGTTTGTTCGGCAATGGTGCGGATCACCTCCAGCACACCGCTGATTTCACCGCTGTGGCTTTCCAGTTGATGAATCACCTCGGTCGCGCGGGCCAGCTCCTGCGACAGGCGCAACACCGCATCGCGACTTTCATCCACCCGCAAATGGCCTTCACGGGTTTCATCGCCCGCCTGGCCCGCCGCCTTTGAAGCCTCGACGGCATGGTTGGCCACCTCGGCCACGCTCGCCGCCATCTGGTGGATCGCCGCCGCAACCTGATCGGTCTGGGTCTGCTGGCCCAGGCTACTGGTGTGGCTGCTGTCCAACTGCTCGACCAGTTGCGCCGCATGCCCAGACAGGCGCAGGGACGCGTCGCCGATCCGCCCGACCACTGCGCCCACTTGGGCTTCGAGCATGTGCAGGGCAAATTCGATCTGCCCGCATTCATCATCGCGCCCGGTGTAGATCCCCTGGCTCAAGGGGTTGTCGGCGATTGCGCGAGCCCGTTGATCCAATTGTGCCAAAGGCCGCAGGATAGCTTTAACACCCACCGCGCCGACCGCGCAGCCAGCCACCAACGCCAGCAGTTGCCAGGCCAGCGAATAGGTGGCCAAGCCCAGCCCCAGCGCCCAGGTCACGCTACTGGTAGCAGCCACCCAAGCCGTTAATTTCACCCCCAGGCCGAGCCTCGGCAAGCGCCGTCGCTTGCCCGCCCGCAGCCGCGTGTAGGCACGTTCTGCTGCTGCCACCCTGCGCGCATCGGGCTTGGTGCGCACCGATTGGTACTCCACCGTCACGCCATCTCGGGTCACCGGTGTGGCGTAGGCGCTGACCCAATAGTGGTCACCGTTCTTACAGCGGTTTTTCACCATGCCCATCCACGAGCGCCCGCTTTTCAAGGTTTTCCACATGTGTGCGAACGCCGCAGCCGGCATGTCGGGATGGCGCAGGAGGTTATGCGACGCGCCGATCAGCTCCTCACGGCGGTACCCGCAGACGTTGATAAAGTCCTCGTTGGCGTAGGTAATCGCGCTGGTCAGGTCGGTGGTCGAGAGGATATTGGCGTCAGGGGCAAAGTCCACACTTCGACCGGTAACCGGCAGATTGATTTTCATGGATAAGCGCGCTCGTGATTGTTGAAGGAGTCGGCAGGGCGACCGACTCTAAGCGCACGGAGGGGGCAAATACTGATCCAGCGCATGTTCTGCGCAATTAGTTCGCCATCATTGCGTGGCGGAAGGGCTGTCATCCAGGCGATAGGGTTGGATGATCCGCTGGTACTCGCCGTTGTGGATCAGTTGCTCAAGGGCGCGGTTGAGGTCGCTGCGCAACGCCGTATCGGGCTTGCGCACCGCAATCGCCACGCTATTACCCAACAATTGCGCTGAGACGGCCGGCCCGAGGAAGTCGAAATCCTCACCATCGGCGGTGTCGAGCAGGGCCTCGCGAATTTCTACGGTGCCTTGCAATGTTGCATCGATGTCGCCGGCCACCAGGCTGCGGACCAGATCCTCGTTGAGCCAGAAACTCTTGACGATTACGCCGGCCGGCGCCCACTTCGCCAGCGCGAAAGCCTCGCGATTACTCTTCAATAGCACCCCGACACGCTTGCCTTTGAGTGACTGCTTGGTCGGCAGCAAGCCAGAAGCCTTGCGCGCCACCAGGCGCGTGGTAAAGGGATAGAGGTCTTCGGTGAAGCTCACCCGCAGGCGCCGTCTGGACGTAGGAGCCATGCCCATGATCGCGTCGAACTGCCGCGCTTCAAGGGCCGGAAAATTTTCCACCAGGACCTGATCGACCCAGATGCAACGCACATTGAGTTGCTGGCACAACGCATTCCCCAAATCGATGTTCAAGCCCACCATCTGCCCTTGGCTGTCACGGCTTTGGAACGGGGGGAACTGCGCGGCGACGGCGAAGCGGATTTCGCGGCGTGCCGGCTCTTCGGCCAGCGTGTTGGCGCTGGTGAGCACGCCCAACAACAGCACGACGAGGGAAATACGCAGGTAGACAAGTACCATCAGGAACGTCCTTTTCCAGAAAAGCCGGCGCCACCTTCACCCAGTCCGATGAAAAAACCGGGGAGAAGAGGCGGCGTGAAAGCTTTCAAGAAAAAGACGTGGGCCTACAATCAGAAACGTCAGCACTAGCTGTAGGCAATAACCACTACATAACGTGGATTCTACTCTTAGCGTTTACCCATGGAACGACGAGTACCCGGTGGCGCCATGCCTGGGGACTTGGTGTGGCCGTTCTTTGCGCCGTTTTTGTACCAAGGCTGGGCAGCATTCTTGGCACCCGATAGTTCACCGGGTTTAAACGGAAACTTGAAGGCCGGAATCTCGGCTTTTTCAACGCCGTCGGCATTGGCCGATTCGACGAGGTCGACCGCTTCAATAGGGGTTTGTGTCGGGGAAGTCATGAGCGCTCCGGAGCGTGCAAAAAATGATGCGGACCCGAGTTGCGAGCCACAATGGCAGGAAGTATACCTGCGCACCTCAGATCTTTGACCAACGTCGTACGAATGGTCAGGAGCTAACTGTCGTGGCTGTCAGATAGCGGTCACTTTACTGACCGGGTCTACGCGCTATAAATACTCCCCCGTCTCTCCATTCCCTGCCCTGGCGCCTTACAAGCATGCACACCCTTAAAAGAAGAACTGTATTGATCGTGGCAGTCCTACTGGTACTGGCTGTCGCGGCCTGGGCGTTGACCCGGCCCGCCAAGACCAGGTTGGTGGCTTCCACGGCCGTGCCAGTTCGGGTGATGAAAGTCGTTGAGCAAGACCTGCCACGTTATGTCACGGGGATCGGCTCGGTGCTGTCACTGCACAGCGTGGTAATCCGCCCGCAGATTGATGGCGTTCTCACCAAGTTGCTGGTCAAGGAGGGTCAGTTGGTCGAGGCCGGCGACCTGCTGGCAACCATCGACGACCGTTCGATCCGCGCCAGCCTCGACCAGGCCAGGGCGCAATTGGGACAAAGCCAGGCGCAACTGCAAGTGGCGCTGGTCAATCTCAAGCGCTACAAGGACCTGAGCGTCGATGACGGCGTGTCGAAGCAGACCTACGACCAGCAACAAGCGCTGGTCAACCAGTTGAAGGCGACGGTGCAAGGTAACCAGGCCGCTATCGATTCTGCCCAGGTACAACTTTCCTACACCCAAATACACTCGCCAGTCACAGGTCGCGTTGGCATTCGCACCGTGGATGAAGGCAACTTCCTGCGCATGAGCGACGCCCAGGGCCTGTTCTCAGTGACCCAGATCGACCCGATTGCCATCGAGTTCTCCCTGCCGCAGCAGATGCTGCCGACACTGCAAGGCCTGATCGCCGCCAGCGACCCCGCCCGCGTCGATGCCTTCCTGGGTGCCGATACCGAGGGCGCCAACAGCGACCTGCTGGGCCAGGGCCGCTTGAGCCTGATCGACAACCAGATCAGCAGCACCACCGGCACCATCCGCGTCAAGGCCGAGTTCCGCAACAACGCGCAGAAGCTGTGGCCTGGGCAACTGGTGACGGTCAAGATCCAGACCGCACTCGACCGCAACGCCCTCGCCGTCCCGCCCACCGTGGTGCAACGCGGCCTCGACGCGCACTTCGTGTACCGCGTCAACGGCGACAAGGTGGAAATCGTGCCGGTGCAGGTGGTGTATCAGGACAGCGATCGCAATATCCTCAAGGGCATCCAGGCCGGTGATGTGCTGGTCAGCGACGGTCAGTCGCGGCTCAAGGCGGGGGCACAGGTGGAGATTCTCAAGGACACGCCCCAGGTGAACCAGACCGCCGATATCCAGGTGCAACCATGACGTCGCGGGGTTCGATTTCCGCCTGGTGCATCGACCGCCCGGTCGCCACCTTGCTGTTGACGTTCGCCCTGGTGCTGCTTGGGCTGATTGCCTTCCCTAAGCTACCCATCGCCCCACTGCCGGAAGCGGAATTTCCGACGATCCAGGTCACCGCACAGTTACCCGGCGCCAGCCCCGACACCATGGCCTCGTCGGTCGCCACGCCGCTGGAGGTGCAATTCAGTGCCATCCCCGGCATGACCCAGATGACCTCCAGCAGCGCCTTGGGCTCCAGCCTGCTGACCCTGCAATTCACCCTCGACAAAAGCATCGACACTGCTGCGCAGGAAGTCCAGGCGGCGATCAACACCGCAGCCGGCAAACTGCCCAGCGATATGCCAAGCCTGCCGACCTGGCGCAAGGTCAACCCGGCGGACAGCCCGGTACTCATTCTCAGTGTCAGCTCCCACGACATGCCCGGCACCGAACTGAGTGACCTGGTGGAAACCCTGCTGGCCCGGCAGATCAGCCAGATCGACGGCGTCGGCCAAATCAACATCACCGGCCAGCAACGCCCGGCGATCCGGGTGCAGGCCTCGCCCGACAAACTCGCCGCCATCGGCCTGACCTTGGCCGACGTGCGCCTCGCCATCCAGCAATCGAGCCTCAACCTGGCCAAGGGCGCGCTGTACGGCAAGAACAGCGTCTCGACCCTGGCGACCAACGACCAACTGTTTCACCCGGATGAATACGGCGACCTGATCATCTCCTACAAGAACGGCGCCCCGGTGCAGCTGCGTGATGTGGCCAAAGTGGTCAACGGTTCGGAAAACGCCTACGTCCAGGCGTGGGCCGTGGACACGCCCGGCGTCAACCTGGTGATCACCCGCCAACCCGGCGCCAACATTGTCGAGACCGTCGAGCGTATCCAGGCCGAGCTGCCGCGCCTGGAGGCGATGCTGCCCGCGTCGGTGCAGGTCAGCGTATTGATGGACCGCACCACCACCATCCGCGCCTCGTTGCACGAAGTGGAAATGACCCTGCTGATCGCCGTCTTGCTGGTGGTCGGGGTGATGGCGATTTTCCTGCGCCAGTGGTCGGCAACGCTGATTGTGTCCAGTGTGTTGGGGGTGTCACTGATCGCCAGTTTTGCCCTGATGTATGTGCTGGGTTTCAGCCTGAACAACCTGACCCTGGTGGCCATCGTGGTGGCCGTGGGGTTTGTGGTGGACGATGCAATCGTGGTGGTAGAGAACATTCATCGCCACCTCGAAACCGGCCTGGACAAACGCGAGGCGGCGCTCAAGGGCGCCAGCGAAATCGGCTTTACCGTGGTGTCCATCAGCGTGTCACTGGTGGCGGCTTTCATTCCGTTGCTGTTCATGGGCGGGGTGGTCGGCAGGCTGTTCAAGGAGTTTGCCTTGACCGCCACCTCGACCATTCTGATTTCCGTGGTGGTGTCCCTGACATTGGCCCCGACATTGGCCGCACTGTTCATGAAAGCGCCGAGCCATCGCCCCCACGACAAGCCCGGTTTTGGCGAGCGCCTGCTGGCGGCTTACGAACGCACCCTGCGCCGCGCCCTCGCCCACCAACGCACGATGGCGGGCATTTTCATGCTGACCCTGGCATTGGCTGTGGTGGGTTATGTGTTTATCCCCAAGGGTTTCTTCCCGGTGCAGGACACCGGTTTTATCCTCGGCACCAGCGAAGCGGCGGCGGATGTGTCTTACCCGGACATGGTCGCCAAGCACAAGGCGCTGGCAGAAATCATGAAGGATGACCCGGCCGTACGGGCGTTCTCCCACTCGGTGGGTGTGACCGGCAGCAACCAGACCATCGCCAACGGCCGCTTCTGGATCTCCCTCGTGGACCGTGGTGACCGGGATGTGTCCGCCAGCCAATTTATCGACCGCATCCGGCCCAAGCTGGCCAAGGTACCGGGGATCGTCCTGTACCTGCGCGCCGGCCAGGACATCAACCTCAGCTCCGGCCCCAGCCGCAGCCAGTACCAGTACGTGCTCAAAAGCAATGACGGGGCGACGCTGAACACCTGGACCCAGCGCCTCACCGAAAAACTGCGGTCAATCCCCGCCTTCCGCGATATTTCCAACGACCTGCAATTGGGCGGCAGCATCACCCACATCAGCATCGACCGTCGCGCCGCCGCACGTTTCGGCCTGACCGCCACCGATGTCGACCAGGCGCTGTACGACGCCTTCGGCCAGCGCCAGGTCAACGAGTTCCAGACCGAAATCAACCAGTACCAAGTGGTGCTGGAACTGGACACCCAACAACGCGGCAAGGCCGAAAGCCTGAACTACTTCTACCTGCGCTCGCCGCTGACCAATGAGATGGTGCCGCTGTCGGCCGTGGCCACGGTGGATGCGCCCACGGTCGGGCCGTTGTCCATCAGCCATGACGGCATGTTCCCGGCGGCCAAC
This sequence comes from Pseudomonas sp. B611, assembly GCF_055407965.1. Lineage (NCBI taxonomy): Bacteria > Pseudomonadati > Pseudomonadota > Gammaproteobacteria > Pseudomonadales > Pseudomonadaceae > Pseudomonas > Pseudomonas sp. B611. The sequence goes on along the minus strand of NZ_JBUZST010000001.1, from coordinate 301,147 downwards.
CTGTCGTTCAACCTGGCGCCCGGCGTGGCGTTGGGGGATGCGGTGATCCTACTCAACCAGGCGAAAAACGAGATCGGCATGCCGGCTTCGATCATCGGCAACTTCCAGGGCGCGGCGCAGGCGTTCCAAAGCTCGCTGGCCAGCCAACCGTGGCTGATCCTTGCGGCGCTGGTGGCGGTCTACATCATTCTCGGCGTGTTGTATGAGAGCTTTGTACACCCGCTGACGATCATCTCGACGTTGCCCTCGGCGGGCCTGGGAGCACTGATCATGCTGTGGCTGTTGGGCCAGGACTTTTCGATCATGGCGCTGATCGGCCTGGTGCTGTTGATCGGCATCGTCAAGAAAAACGGCATCCTGCTGATCGACTTCGCCCTGGAGGCCCAGCGCGAACGGGGATTATCGCCTCATGATGCAATCTTCGAAGCCTGTATCACGCGGTTCCGGCCAATCATCATGACCTCCCTCGCCGCGTTGCTCGGTGCTTTGCCGCTGATGCTCGGCTACGGCGCCGGCGCGGAGCTGCGCCAGCCGCTGGGTATCGCGGTGGTCGGCGGCCTGCTGGTGAGCCAGGCGCTGACGCTGTTCACCACACCGGTCATATACTTGTACCTTGAGAAGTTTTTCCACAGGCCCAAACCAGCCCTTGAGCTGGCGACCACACATTAAGGCCTAGGCCCCGTCCTGGAACAAAAGGCTCATGCGCGTCCTGATTATTGAAGATGAAGAAAAAACCGCGGACTACCTGCACCGCGGCCTGACGGAGCAAGGCTACACCGTCGATGTGGCGCGCGAAGGCGTCGAGGGCTTGCACCTGGCGCTGGAAAACGACTACGCGGTGATCGTGCTCGACGTCATGCTGCCGGGCCTGGATGGCTTTGGCGTATTGCGTGCGTTGCGCGCGCGCAAGCAGACGCCGGTGATCATGCTCACCGCCCGCGAACGCGTGGAAGACCGCATTCGCGGCCTGCGTGAAGGCGCCGATGATTACCTGGGCAAGCCGTTTTCCTTCCTGGAACTGGTGGCGCGCCTACAAGCCCTGACCCGCCGCAGCGGTGGCCATGAACCGGTGCAGGTCACAGTCGCCGACCTGTGGATCGACCTGATCAGCCGCAAGGCCAGTCGCAATGGCCTGCGCCTGGACCTGACCGCCAAGGAGTTCTCGCTGCTCAGCGTGCTGGCGCGACGCCAGGGCGAGATCCTCTCCAAGACCGCGATTGCGGAAATGGTCTGGGACATCAATTTCGACAGCGACGCCAACGTGGTGGAAGTGGCGATCAAACGCCTGCGCGCCAAGCTGGACGGGCCGTTCGAACAAAAATTGCTGCACACCATTCGTGGCATGGGCTATGTGCTGGAGAGTCGCAGTGTCGACTAACTCAATCGCGCTGCGCCTGAGCGGCATGTTCACCCTGGTGGCGCTGCTGATTTTCGTATTGATCGGCGGTGCGCTGTATCAACAGGTGGACCGGGGCCTCGGCCTGTTGCCGGAGGCCGAACTGGATGCGCGCTACAGCGTGCTGGAGTCGTCGGTGGGCCGCTTCGGCACGCCCGATCATTGGGCGAAGATCACCAGCAAGCTCAAGCTGCTCAGTGAAGAAGACAAGCGCATCCGATTCTGGGTGGTCAGCAGCGATCCGTCCTACGAATATGGCAGCCCCGATGCGCAGATCCGCGCCTTTGCCGAGGGCGGCAGCGGCAAGCGCGATTTGCGTCTGCCAGGCTACGACCATCCGTTCAAGGCACTGGTGAGCCAGTTTCCGGCCAAGGACCAGCGGCCGCCGTTGCGTTTCATCATTGCCATCGACACCGAAAACTTCCACGCCACCCAGCATCATTTGCTGATGGCCCTGATCGGCCTGGCGTTTGTCGGTGTGGTGTTGGCCGCGCTGCTGGGGTTCTGGGTGTCGCGAATCGGCCTCAAGCCGCTGGGCAAACTCTCGGATGAGGCGCAAAAACTGGCACCGCCCAAGCTCTCCGGGCGTCTGCAGTTGTCACCGCTGCCGCCGGAGCTGAGCCAGTTCGTCAACTCGTTCAACGCCACGCTGGATCGTGTGGAACTCGCCTATTCGCGCCTGGAATCGTTCAACGCCGATGTAGCCCATGAGCTACGCTCGCCGCTGACCAACCTGATCGGCCAGACCCAAGTGGCGCTGACGCGCGGCCGCTCGGCTGAGCATTATTTCGAGGTCCTGCAATCCAACCTCGAAGAGCTGGAGCGCCTGCGTTCAATCATCAACGACATGCTGTTCCTCGCCAGCGCCGACCAGGGCAGCAAGGCCACCACGCTGATTGAAAGCTCGCTGGCCGACGAAGTGGCAACCACCCTCGACTACCTGGACTTCATCCTGGAAGACGCCCAGGTCCAGGTGCGCGTACGCGGTGACGCTACGGTACACATCGAAAGAGCCCACCTGCGCAGGGCCTTGATCAACCTGCTGAGCAATGCGGTGCAGCATACCGCGCCAGGGCAGGTCATCGATGTGAAGATAGACCTGCAGGCAAACCGGGTGGCAATCGCGGTGACCAATCCGGGTGCCGTGATCGCCAGCGAGCACTTGCCACGGCTGTTCGAGCGGTTCTATCGAGTTGATGCGTCGCGCAGCAACAGCGGCGGCAATCACGGCCTGGGGCTGGCCATCGTCAAGGCGATAGCGCTGATGCATGGCGGTGACGTGTTCGTGCGTAGCGAAGGCGGCGGCAATACCTTTGGTATCACCCTGCCCGTCTAGACACCTCGGATAAAAAATGTGGGAGCGGGCTTGCTCGCGAATACGGTGTGTCAGTGATACATAAGTTGACTGACCCACCGCATTCGCGAGCAAGCCCGCTCCCACACAAGCCCGCTCCCACATGGACTCTGCTTCTTTGCCACTGTTGCGATTTGGGCAACAGTCATTATCTTGTTACACTCTGTATCGCACCGCTCGCCCGCGTTAATTTGACGCACCGATGAGCGCGACGGCAAAGACAGTTATCCGCTTACCCGAATTTCCCTCGACTTATTTCCAGGGCTCTACACTGGGAATCTGTTTTAAAGCCGCTGACTTCAGCGGCTTTTTTTTGCCGTAAAAAAGGCCAGGAACACCCCCACGACATGGCCGTTTTCGATTGACCAAAGGAGCTCCACCGGTGAAGAACTCGCTGACGTTCACCCCGCTATTCCTGGCGATTGCAGCAACGATCGCCCCTCTCGCCCACGCGGCAGACACCACCCCCGCCGACGGTTTCGTCGAAGGCTCCCACCTCACGATCAACACCCGCAACTACTACATGAACCGCGACCGTCGCGATATTCACACCGATGACAGCAAGGAATGGGGCCAGGGTTTTCTCGGCACCTTTGAATCCGGCTACACCCAAGGCACCGTCGGCTTTGGCCTGGACGCCCACGCCATGCTCGGCCTCAAGCTCGACGGCGGTGGCGGCACCGACGGCTCCAGCATCCTTCCCTACGGCAGCGGCAACGGCATGGCGCCCGGCTCGTTCTCGACCGCCGGCGGCACCTTGAAAATGCGCGCATTCGACACCGAGCTGAAGGCCGGCGACCTGTTCCTCAACAACCCGGTGATCGCCGGCGGCATGACGCGCATGCTGCCGCAGACCTTTCGTGGCGTCAGCCTGAACAACCGCAGCTTCGACGGCTGGATGTTCGAAGGCGGCCAGGCCAGCTTCACCAAGCTCTACAACCAGAGCGGCCACCAGCGCATCGGCACCAGCTACGGCGCCCTGCCAAGCCATACCGACGCCCAGCACATCAACTGGGCCGGTGTGTCGTTCAGCGGCATCCCCGGGCTGACCAGCAACCTCTACGCCTCCGAACTCAAGGATGTATGGAACCAGTACTACTACGACCTGGACTACACCTACGCCCTGAACGACCTGGTCAGCCTCAATCCGGGCCTGCACTACTACCACACCCAGGACACCGGCCAATCGCTGCTGGGGGATATCGACAACAACACCTACAGCCTGCACTTCACCGTCGGCGTGGGTCATCACAGCGTCACCGCCGCCTACCAGCGGGTCAACGGCAACACGCCGTTCGACTACATCACCCAGGGCGACAGCGTGTACCTGGACAACTCCCAGCAATACTCGGACTTCAACGGCCCCAACGAACGGTCGTGGAAACTCAAGTACGCCTACGACTTCGCCGGCCTCGGCCTGCCTGGCCTGACCTCGGCCGTGTCCTACATCAGCGGCAAGACCGACCTGACCAAGGTCGACCCGCAAAGCCGTGGCTACAGCCGCTGGTACAGCGCCGATGGCAAGGACGCCAAGCATTGGGAACGGGACATCGACCTCAAATATGTGGTGCAAGGCGGCAAGGCCAAGGACTTGGCCGTGCGCCTGCAATGGGCGACCAACCGCGGCAGCAACGGTTATTCGGCGGTGGACAATGACGTGGATGAGTACCGCGTGATCGTCGACTACCCGATCAACGTGTTCTAAGCCGCGAACTTTCTTTCTTAACCAACTATTTAATTTTCATCGGGTAGCACTAAACTGCCAGCATTCCAAGTGCTGAAGTCTGCCCGATGAGCCAAGACCGTGGTCGTACCCTGCCTTTACGCCCAGAGCTATTGCTGCTGCTGGGCAGTGGCCTCACTGTCGCCCTTATCATGGTCATCGTCGCGGCGCTGCTGATCCGCGAACATGCCAGCACCCTGCAGTCGGCCAAGCGCGCCACCACCAACATTACCCAACTGATCAATGCCGATGTGCTGCGTAACGTCGAACTCTACGACATGGCGCTGCAAGGGCTGATCGCTGCCACCACGCGCAAGGACTTGGCGCAGGTGCCGGCGGATATCCGGCACCTGGTGCAGTTTGATCAATCCACGGCAGCGCCCTTCAAAGGTGAGGTGCTGTTGCTGGACGCCAATGGCGCGGTGGTCGCCGACTCTTCGACGCTGTGGCCAACGCCACGTAATTTCGCCTACCGCGATTATTTCCAGATTCATCAGAACAACGCCCAGGCAGGCCTGTTTATCAGCCGCCCGTTCAAGATCCGCTGCGCCTGCGATCAAGTGTGGCGCATCGCGTTCAGCCGACGCGTATCGGGGCCAAACGGTGAGTTTGCCGGCGTCGCCGTGGCCACCATGCGCCTGGCGTATTTCGATCAGTTGTTCAACCGCCTGACCATCGGCAATGGCAGCAGCGTGAACCTGATGAACACCCACGGCATTCTCCTCGCCCAGCAGCCGCTGCTGGAACGCGAAATGATCGATAAGGACCTCAGCGATCGCCCCAACTTCAAACGCATGTTGCGCGAAGGTGAAGGCAGTTTCCGGGCGATCTCCTCCATGAGCGGCAAAGAACGCTTGTACACCTTCAGCAACGTCGGTGAACTGCCGCTGATTGTGGTGGTGGCCCTGTCCAGCGAAGACGTGTTCGCGCCCTGGGAACGCGCCGCACTGTTGACCGCCGGCGCCACCGGCGTGTTGTGTATCGGCTTGTTGTGGTTGACCTGGATGCTGCGCCGGGAACTGCGCCGCCGTTATCGCACCGAGCGGGTGCTGTCAGAACTGGCAGCCACCGACGCCCTCACCGGCCTGGCCAACCGCCGTATTCTCGACGAACGCCTGCGCCTGGAATGGGACCGCGCGCAACGCTCGACCGAGCCGCTGACGCTGCTGATGATCGACGTGGACCACTTCAAGGCCTTCAACGACCGCCACGGCCATCACGGCGGCGATGAAGCATTGCGCACTGTGGCCCAGGTGATCGGTACCAATATCCGCCGCCCTGCCGACTTGGCCGCACGCTATGGCGGTGAAGAGTTTGCGGTGGTGCTGCCGCACACCGATGCCAAGGGCGCCGAGGTGATCGCCGAACATATCCGCAGCGGCATCGAGCATTTGCCTAGGGTGGCGGGCGATGAGCGGCCGATCACGGTGAGTATTGGGATGAGCACGTGGGACAAGCGCAGCCGTATGTCGTTGGAGGCGTTGTTGTTGAGTGCGGACCAAGCGCTGTATGAGGCCAAGCACACTGGGCGCAACCGGATTGTGGATGCTGCGACCCTCTGACTGATCGTTCCCACGCTCCGCGTGGGAACGCAGCCCTGGACGCTCCGCGTCCGCCCTTGAAAGCTGGACGCGAAGCGTCCAAAGAGGCATTCCCACGCAGAGCGTGGGAACGAGCAAGATCTCCGTAGGGCTTGAATTGCAGGCATAAAAAAAGGCCACCCGAAGGCAGCCTTTCAAAACTAAAGAAAGAGAGTTGTTACTTACACCGCCGCAACGGGACGCATGTAAGAGATCGGTGCGGTGCTGGCATCTTCGAAGGTCACGACTTCCCAAGCGTCTGTCTGCTCAATCAACTTGCGCAGCAGCTGGTTGTTAAGGGCGTGGCCCGACTTGAAGCCTTTGAACTCGCCTATCAGGCTATTGCCCAGCAGGTAGAGGTCACCGATTGCATCGAGGATCTTGTGCTTCACGAATTCGTCTTCATAGCGAAGGCCGTCTTCGTTCAGTACACCATCCGCGTCGACCACAATGGCGTTTTCAACGCTGCCGCCGAGTGCGAGGTTGTGCTTGCGCAGGTACTCGATGTCACTCATGAAACCAAAGGTACGGGCGCGGCTGACTTCTTTTACGAACGAAGTGCTGGAAAAATCCACGCTTGCACTTTGGGTGCGGTCACGGAATACCGGGTGATCGAAATCGATCTCAAAGCTCACTTTAAAGCCTTCGAACGGGACGAAGGTGGCGCGCTTGTCGCCGTCTTCTACTGTCACTTCCCGCAGAATGCGAATGAACTTCTTGGCTGCGTCCTGTTCTTCCAGGCCGGCAGATTGAATCAGGAATACGAAAGGTCCAGCGCTACCATCCATGATCGGGACTTCAGACGCGGAGAGCTCGACGTAGGCGTTATCGATGCCCAGGCCAGCCATGGCCGAGAGCAAGTGCTCCACCGTGTCCACTTTGACGTCACCGTTGACCAATGTGGTCGACATGGTGGTTTCGCCAACGTTTTCCGCGCGAGCAGGAATCTGCACCACAGGGTCCAGGTCGGCACGAACAAACACGATGCCGGTGTCGACAGGTGCAGGTTTGAGGGTCAGGTATACCTTCTCCCCGGAGTGCAGACCTACACCTGTGGCACGGATAATATTCTTCAGGGTGCGTTGTTTAATCATGGCTTGGACCGCTTGAGCGCAAATTGCGAACTGGTATCAACAAAGGCTGGCGATAATAGCAGACCAGACCTTTGCTGAACACCAATCACCTTCATAGCCCTGATACATTCCATCAATCGGCCTGACGACGCAGGAATGCCGGGATGTCCAGGTAGTCCAGATCATCTTGCGGATTCGGGCTACGGGACGCCGCAGCACCGGCCTGAGCCTGGTTGCGCATCACGGTCGGACGGTCCAGGTCACGGTAGTTCACCGACGGCAGTTCCTGGCGCGAAGGCGCTGGAGCGGCAGCCGCTTGGCTCACCTGGCTGGTGTGCAGGGTGTTGTCGATGACCTTCACAGGCTTCTCGATCTTGGCACCCAGGCCGGTCGCAACCACGGTCACGTGCAGTTCGTCGCGCATGTCCGGGTCGATAACGGTACCGACTTTGACCATGGCGTGCTCGGAAGCGAAGGCTTCGATGATGCTACCCACGTCGGAGTACTCACCCAGGGACAGGTCAGGACCGGCGGTGATGTTCACCAGGATGCCGCGTGCGCCTTGCAGGTTCACGTCTTCCAGCAACGGGTTGCGGATGGCCGCTTCAGTGGCTTCACGCGCACGGTTCGGACCGCTGGCGCAGCCAGTGCCCATCATCGCCATGCCCATTTCGCTCATCACGGTACGTACGTCGGCAAAGTCGACGTTGATCATGCCTGGGCGCTTGATGATGTCGGAGATACCGCGAACGGCACCGGCCAGTACATCGTCAGCCTTGGCGAATGCGGACAGCAGGCTCGCGTCCTTGCCCAGGATGGTCAGCAGCTTCTCGTTGGGAATGGTGATCAACGAGTCGACGCTTTCAGACAGCAGACGGATGCCTTCGTCGGCGATCTGCATGCGCTTGCGGCCTTCGAACGGGAACGGACGTGTCACGACCGCGACAGTCAGAATGCCCATTTCCTTGGCCACTTCGGCAATGATCGGCGCTGCACCGGTACCGGTACCGCCGCCCATGCCCGTGGTGATGAACACCATGTTGGTGCCTTGCAGCACTTCGGCAATACGCTCGCGGTCTTCCAGGGCGGCTTGACGGCCGACTTCCGGATTGGCGCCAGCGCCGAGGCCTTTGGTCACCGCGGTGCCCAATTGCAGGATGGTCCGCGCGCCGATGCTTTTCAGCGCCTGGGCATCAGTGTTGGCGCAGATGAATTCAACGCCTTCAATGTTGCTCTTGACCATATGGTTGACAGCGTTGCCGCCGCCACCGCCGACACCGATCACTTTGATGACCGGGCTTGCGGGGATGTTGTCTACGAGTTCGAACATGTTCCCTCTCCTTTCGTTTTCTCTAGTTTTTTCGCCTACTGCTTCCAGCGGTGTTGCGGTAAAGCTTTAAAAATTGCCTTTGACCCACGCTTGCAGACGCTCGAACAACGGCGCTTTCGCTTCGTCGTCACTGCGGTAGCTGTCGCGGATGCTCGGGCCCGACAGGGAAATGCCGTCGGTCTGCTTTTGCAGGCCGTACAACAGCAAACCCACGCCAGTGGAATAAATCGGGTTGCGCACCACGTCGCCCAGACCTTTGACGCCATGGGGCACGCCCAGGCGCACCGGCATGTGGAAGATTTCCTCGGCCAGTTCGACCGCGCCTTCCATCTTCGAGGTGCCACCGGTCAGCACGATGCCGGCCGGGATCAAATCTTCGTAGCCGCTGCGACGCAGTTCCGCCTGGATCAGGGTGAACAGCTCGTCGTAGCGCGGTTCGACCACTTCGGCCAGGGCCTGGCGCGACAGTTCGCGCGGTGGACGGTCGCCCACGCTTGGCACCTTGATGGTCTCGCCGGCGCCGGCCAGTTTGGCCAGGGCACAGGCGTAGCGGATCTTGATTTCTTCGGCGTACTGGGTCGGTGTGCGCAGCGCCATGGCGATGTCGTTGGTCACCTGGTCACCGGCAATCGGGATCACGGCGGTGTGACGGATCGCACCTTCGGTGAAGATCGCGATGTCGGTGGTACCGCCGCCGATGTCCACCAGGCATACGCCCAGTTCTTTTTCGTCGTCGGTCAGCACGGAGTAAGCCGATGCCAGCTGCTCCAGAATGATGTCGTCGATTTCCAGGCCGCAGCGGCGCACGCATTTTTCAATGTTCTGTGCGGCGTTGACGGCGCAGGTCACCACGTGAACCTTGGCTTCCAGACGTACGCCCGACATGCCCAGGGGCTCGCGAACGCCTTCCTGGTTATCGATCACGTAGTCCTGCGGCAGGGTGTGCAGCACACGCTGGTCAGCCGGGATCGCCACGGCCTGGGCAGCGTCGAGTACACGCTCAAGGTCGGCGGCGCTGACTTCACGGTCGCGGATCGCCACGATGCCGTGGGAGTTCAGGCTGCGGATATGGTTGCCCGCCACGCCGACGAACGCCGAGTGAATCCGGCAACCGGCCATCAGCTGCGCTTCTTCGATGGCGCGCTGGATCGACTGCACGGTGGACTCGATGTTCACCACCACGCCCTTCTTCAGGCCCCGGGACGGATGCGTGCCGATACCGACGATCTCGATTACGCCGTCTTCTCCGACCTCGCCGACCAGCGCCACCACCTTGGAGGTGCCGATATCGAGACCGACGATCATTTTGCCGCTTTGCACGTTTGCCATGGGTCCTGCCTCTTCTTAATTCTTCGCGACAGCGGGTTGCGCTGCCGTGGGCGCAGCCGGTTCACGCCAGCCGACGGCAAGGCCGTTGGCGTAACGCAGGTCGACGCTCGCAATGTTCGTAATCTGTTCTTTCAAGGTCTTGTCATAGATGGCAATAAAGCGGCGCATCTTTTCCACCAGGCGGTCGCGTCCGAGCAACAACTGGATGCCCGGGCCGGAACTGCCGGCCCCGGTAGTCAAAAACCAACTGCCCCGCTCACGCAATTCCAGGCGTGCAATGGAGAAGCCCATTGGCCGCAGCATCTGGCTCAAGGCCTGGTACTGCTGCATCACTTGCTGCTGCGCCCGCTGCGGCCCGAACAACTGCGGCAGGTGCTCGTAGTTGGCCAGTTCACGCGGGGTGAACGCCTGGCCCTGGTTGTTCAACAGCGCTTCGTCACCCCAACGGGCCACGGGCAGTTGTTCTTCCAGGCGGATCGTCACCTGGTCCGGCCAGACGCGGCGGACTTCGGCGTGGGCGATCCACGGCATCTGTTCCAGCTCACCGCGCATACCGGCCAGGTCGATGGTAAAGAAGCTCGCCGCCAGGTACGGGCCGATGCGCTGCTGTACTGCCTGCTGGCTGATGTAGCTCAAGTCGCCCTGCACGCTGATCTTGGTGATCGGTCGGTCCGCATACGGCAACAGGCGCTGCGCGCCCTCGTAGGTGCCGAAGCCCAACACCACCAGCAACACCGGCCAGAACAGCGCCTTGAGAAAACCAAAGTTGGCTTTCGGCAGGCGCGCCGACATCGGCTCTTTAGCCACCATGCGGCTGGCACCCCGTGGCACCGGCTTGCGGCCGGGTGTTGGGGGTTGCTGATGTCGAAGCGATGCGCCGTTCATGTCTGTCAGCCTCTAGGCTCAATGCTTGCTGCGAGGATCGCCAGCACCAACTGCTGGAAGTCCAGGCCCGCTGCACGAGCAGCCATGGGTACCAGGCTGTGATCGGTCATGCCGGGAGCGGTGTTGACTTCCAGGAACCAGAAATTCCCTTGGTCATCCTGCATCACGTCTGCCCGCGCCCAACCGGCGATACCCAGCGCCTCACAGGCTTTCGCCGTGAGGTCCATCAATTCCTGTTCCTTGGTTGCGTCGAGGCCGCACGGGATCCGGTACTGGGTATCGGAGGCCACGTACTTGGCGTCGTAGTCGTAAAAGGTGTGGGGCGTGCCCAATGCGATAGGCGGCAACACCTGGCCACGCAGGGTGGCGATGGTGAACTCGGGACCTTGAATCCACTGTTCCACCAACACTTGTGAGTCGTAGGTACTTGCCGCTTTCCATGCGTCGATCAATTCGGCGGCCGAGTTCACTTTGGCCATGCCGATACTGGAGCCTTCATGGGCAGGTTTGACGATCAAAGGCAGGCCCAGTTCCTTGGCTGCAGAAATACAATCGTCTTCGCTGCACAAAACGCTGTGACGCGGGGTTGGAATACCCAGGCTGTGCCACACCTGCTTGGTGCGCAGCTTGTCCATGGCCAGCGCGGAAGCAAGAATGCCGCTGCCGGTGTACGGGATGCCGGCGCATTCCAACAGGCCTTGCATGCTGCCGTCTTCACCGCCACGGCCGTGGAGGATGACGAAGGCGCGGTCGATCTTCTCGGCCTGCAAGCGGGCGAGGAAGTCATCACCCACGTCGATGCCGAAGGCGTTCACGCCAGCACTTTGCAGGGCTTCAAGCACGGCATTGCCGGACTTGAGCGACACTTCGCGCTCAGCACTTTTGCCGCCGAACAATACCGCTACGCGACCGAAGTCGGCAGGGGCGATTTTGGAGAACAGGGAGGCGTAGTCAGTGATCATTTCGACTTCCCCTTCTCGGCGGCGGCAAACAGCGGGCTCGCCAGCAATTTCGGGGCAAGGCCACCAATGTCACCGGCGCCCTGGCACAGCAGGATGTCGCCGGCACGCAGCAGCGGCTTGACGATTGGCGCCAGGTCCACGCCACGCTCGATGTAGATCGGGTCCAATTGGCCACGCTGACGGATGCTGTTGCACAGCTTGCGGCTGTCGGCGCCCGGGATCGGTTCTTCACCGGCCGGGTACACCTCCATCAGCAGCAGCACGTTGGCATCGGCCAATACATTGACGAAATCGTCGTACAGATCGCGGGTACGGCTGTAGCGGTGCGGCTGGTAGACCATCACCAGGCGGCGCTCCGGCCAGCCACCGCGCACGGCCTTGATCACGGCCGCGACTTCGGTCGGGTGGTGACCGTAGTCGTCCACCAGCATCACGTCGCCGCCTTCTACCGGCAGTTGGCCGTAGACCTGGAAGCGCCGACCCACGCCGGCAAAACGCGACAGGCCTTCGACGATGGCTTCATCGCTGACACCCTCGTCGCTGGCGATGCAGATGGTCGCCAGGGAGTTCAATACGTTGTGGTTGCCCGGCATGTTCACCGATACATCCAGCGGCTCGCGATCAGGGCGCAGCACGGTGAAGAAGGTTTGCATGCCTTCCTGGCGCACATTGATCGCGCGCACGTCAGCGTCTTCGCTGAAGCCGTAGGTCACGGTCGGGCGCTTGACCTGGGGCAGGATTTCACGCACCACCGGGTCGTCCAGGCACACCACGGCCAAACCGTAGAACGGCAGGTTGTGCAGGAACTCGACGAAGGTTTTCTTCAACTTGTTGAAGTCACCGTCGTAGGTGGCCATGTGGTCTTCGTCGATGTTGGTGACGACGGCGACCAGCGGCTGCAGGTGCAGGAAGCTCGCGTCGCTTTCATCGGCTTCGGCGATCAGGTAACGGCTGGTGCCCAGTTGTGCATTGGTGCCGGCTGCATTCAGGCGGCCACCGATCACAAAGGTCGGGTCCAGGCCACCGGCGGCGAACACCGAGGCGATCAGGCTGGTGGTGGTGGTCTTGCCATGGGTACCGGCGACGGCGATGCCGTGGCGATAACGCATCAGCTCGGCCAGCATCTCGGCACGTGGCACCACCGGAATACGGCGCTCAAGGGCGGTGGCCACTTCCGGGTTGGAAGTGTTCACGGCACTGGACACCACCAGCACATCGGCTTCGGCGGCGTTCTCGGCACGGTGGCCGATAAAGATCTGGGCGCCGAAGCTTTTCAGGCGATCAGTGACCGGCGACTCTTTCAAGTCCGAGCCGGACACCTGGTAGCCCAGGTTCAGCAACACTTCGGCAATGCCGCACATGCCCACGCCGCCGATACCGACGAAGTGGATACGACGGATGCGGCGCATCTCGGGATGTGGCATGGCTTTCTGATTCTCAACCATGGGCCACCTCCAGGCAGATATCGACCACGGTGCGGGTTGCGTCAGGTTTGGCCAGGCGGCTTGCGGTGCTCGCCATGCTGTTGAGTCGTTCCGGTTGCATCAAAACCTCGGTCAGGCGTGCGGCCAAATCGGCGGCGCCAGTCGTTCTTTGCGGCAGCAGGAAGGCAGCGCCCTCCCCGGCCAAATATTCGGCGTTGCGGGTCTGGTGATCGTCGATTGCGTGGGGCAAAGGCACCAGCAAGGACGGCAGACCGGCGGCGGCCAGTTCACTGACGGTCAACGCGCCGGAGCGGCAGACCACCAGGTCGGCCCAGCCATAGGCTTGGGCCATGTCTTTGATGAAGGGCTGGACGTTCGCCTCGACACCGGCTTCGCGATAGCGCGAGGCGGTGACTTCACCATGATCTTTGCCGGCCTGATGGAAGACCTCCGGACGCAATTCCACAGGGAGTTGCGCCAGGGCTTCCGGCAGCAGTTTGTTCAACGGCTCGGAGCCCAGGCTGCCGCCCATGATCAGCAGGTGCGCCTTGCGCCCGCTCAGTGCTTCGCGAGCGATGTCCATGAACAGTTCGGTGCGCACCGGGTTGCCGGTGGTGCGCAGTTTGTCGGATGCGTCGAAAGTCTTCGGGAAGGCCTCGCACACCCGTGCAGCCAAGGGCACCAACAGGCGGTTGGCAGTCCCGGCCACGGCGTTCTGCTCGTGCACGATCACCGGCACACCGGCGAGCTTGGCGGCGACGCCACCCGGGCCGGTCACATAACCACCAAAGCCCAGCACACACACCGGCTGCACTTCGCGAATCACCTTGCGCGCCTGCCACACCGCCTTGAGCAACACGAACGGCGCCTTGAGCAGGGACAACTTGCCCTTGCCACGCAGGCCAGTGACGTTGATCAGGTGCAGCGGCAAACCGGCATTCGGCACCAAGTCGTTTTCGATACCGCGCGGCGTGCCCAACCAGTGCACGGTGTAGCCACGGTTCTGGAATTCACGCGCGCACGCCAAGGCCGGGAACACATGGCCCCCGGTGCCGCCCGCCATGATCAGCACGTTAGCGCCCATGGGTTGGCTCCTCGGCAAAATCGCTCTCACTGAATTCCATCTCTTCGCTGCCCAAGTGGGTTCGACTCTCCCACTCGATGCGCAGCAACAAGCCCAGGCACGCGCAGCAAATCACCAACGAACTGCCGCCGTAACTGAGGAACGGCAAGGTCAGGCCCTTGGTCGGCAGCAGACCGACGTTCACGCCGATGTTGATCAGGAACTGGCCGATCCACAGGAACGACAAGCCGTACGCCACATACGCGGCGAAATACTGTTTGGCCTTCTCGGCCCACAAGCCGATGTACATGCCGCGTACACACACGAACACGAACAGCGCGACGGTGCACAACGACCCCACCACGCCGAGTTCTTCGGCGAGTACCGAGAACACGAAGTCGGTGTGGGCTTCCGGCAGGTAGAACTGCTTTTGCACGCTGTTGCCCAGACCCACGCCCAGCCACTCGCCGCGCCCGAACGCGATCAACGCCTGGGTCAACTGGTAGCCGGAACCGAACTGATCGGACCACGGATCGGTAAAGGTAATCAGACGGGCCATCCGGTAGGGTTGCGCCTGCACCAGGATGGTCACGGCCGCGACGGCCAGTACCACCATCAAGGTGAAACGGAACAGGCCGACGCCGCCCAGGAATAGCATCGCCGCCGCGGCGCCCATCATCACGACGGTGGCACCGAAGTCGGGCTCCATCAGCAACAGGCCAGCCATGGGCAGCAGCACGATGAACGGCTTGAAGAAGCCCATCCAGCTTTCGCGCACTTCTTTCTGGCGACGCACCAGGTAGCCGGCCAGGTAGATCACCACGAACACCTTGGCGATTTCCGACGGCTGCACGTTGAACGCACCGAAGCCGATCCAGCGCATCGAACCGTTCACCTCGCGGCCGATGCCTGGCAGGATCACCATGATCAGCAAGCCAAACGCGCCGATCAGCATCAGCCAACCCAGGCGCTGCCAGGTGGCGATGGGAATCATCATGGTCACGATGCACGCGCCGAGGCCGATCACCAGATACACCAAGTGACGGATCATCATGTACAGGGTGTTGCCCGACTGCACGGCGGCCACTTCGGACGATGCCGACGTGATCATCACCAGGCCCAGGCCCAGCAGCGCGAGGCAACCGGCAAGCATGGGGAAGTCGAGGTCGATACCGCGCCCGGTGATGATCGGCGACGGGTACGGCTTGATGATGTTTCTCAGACCGAGGCTCATACCAAAGCCTCCACGGCGCGGGCGAACAACTGGCCGCGCTCTTCGTAGTTCTTGAACATGTCGAAGCTGGCGCACGCCGGCGACAGCAGCACCGCATCGCCCGGCTGGGCCAGGGCCTTGCACTGGGCAATGGCGTCGTCCAGGGACGTGGCGCGCACTTGCGGCACCGCGTCACCAAGGGCGGCGGCGATCAGGTCGGAATCCCGGCCCATCAGTACCACGGCGCGGCAATGTGCGGCGACCGGGCCTTTAAGGTCCTTGAAGTCGGCGCCCTTGCCATCGCCACCGGCGATCAGCACCAGCTTGCCGTCGATATCGGCACCCAGGCCTTCGATGGCAGCCAATGCGGCGCCGACGTTGGTGGCCTTGGAATCGTTGTAATAGTTGACGCCATCGAGTTCGCGCACCCATTGGCAGCGATGCTCAAGACCGCCGAAGCTGCGCAGCGCCGACAACATGGCATCGAACGGCAAGCCCACGGCATGCCCAAGTGCCAGCGCCGCGAGGGCGTTGGACTGGTTATGGGCGCCACGGATTTTCAGCTCGCGCACCGGCATCAGGTTCTGGAATTCGAAGGCCAGGTATTTCTCGCCGTTCTCTTCACGAATGCCGAAGGCTTTGAAGTCGGGTTTGCCGAGACCAAAGGTCCAGCAAGGCATGCCCTCACCCATCAGCGGACGGCTCAGGGCATCCTGGCGGTTGACCACAAATTGCTTGGCGCCACGGAAGATCCGGTGCTTGGCCAGGTGATAAGCCGGCAGGCCGCTGTAGCGGTCCATGTGGTCTTCACTCACGTTCAACACAGTGGCCACTTCGGCACCGAGGTCGTGGGTGGTTTCCAGTTGGAAGCTCGACAGCTCCATCACGTATAACTCGACGTCGTCGCTGAGCAGGTCCAGTGCCGGCACGCCAAGGTTGCCGCCCACGGCGACGCGCTTGCCGGCCGCAGCCGCCATCTCGCCGACCAGGGTGGTCACGGTGCTTTTTGCATTGGAGCCGCTGATGGCCACAATCGGCGCCTTCGCGTTACGCGCGAACAGGTCGATGTCACCGGACAGCTTCACGCCACGTGCGGCGGCGGCTTGCAGGGCCGGTGTCGCCAGGGCCAGGCCGGGGCTCACGTAGAGCTCGTCGGCACGGCACAGAAACTCGACATCCAGCTCGCCACAACGCACTTCCACGTGCGGGTAGTCACGGCGCAGCGTGACCAGCTCCGGTGGATTTTCCCGCGTATCGGCGACGGCAAACGACGTGCCCCGGTTCGCCAGGAAGCGAACGAGGGACATGCCGCTCTTGCCGAGGCCGACAACGATGCGGAAGTGGTCTGAAGCGATCAGGGACACTCGTTTCTACCTCAGTTTCAGGGTGGCAAGGCCGACCAGCACGAGAATCACGGTGATGATCCAGAAACGGACGATCACACGCGGCTCAGGCCAGCCCTTGAGTTCAAAGTGGTGGTGAATCGGCGCCATGCGGAACACGCGGCGCCCGGTCAACTTGAAGGAGGCCACCTGGATGACCACCGACAGGGTTTCCATCACGAACACACCGCCCATGATGAACAGCACGATTTCCTGGCGCACGATCACGGCGATGGTGCCCAGGGCTGCGCCGAGCGCCAGTGCGCCGACGTCGCCCATGAACACTTGCGCCGGATAGGTGTTGAACCACAGGAAGCCCAGGCCGGCACCGATCAGCGCGCCGCAGAACACGATCAGCTCGCCCGCGCCCGGTACGTAGGGGATCAGCAGGTATTCAGCGAATTTCACGTTACCCGACAGGTAGCAGAAGATGCCGAGCGCGCCGCCCACCATCACCGTCGGCATGATCGCCAGGCCGTCGAGGCCGTCGGTGAGGTTCACCGCGTTGCTGGAGCCGACGATCACGAAATAGGTCAGCACCACGAAGCCCACGCCCAGTGGAATGCTGGCGTCCTTGAGCATCGGGATGATCAGGGTGGTTTCCACCGCACTTGGCGCCGTCATGAACAGGAAGATCGCTGCACCCAGGCCGAATACCGACTGCCAGAAATACTTCCAGCGGCTTGGCAGCCCCTTGGAGTTTTTCTCGATCACTTTGCGGTAGTCATCGACCCAGCCGATGGCGCCAAACAACAGGGTCACCAGCAACACCGTCCACACGTAGCGGTTGTGCAGGTCGGCCCAGAGCAAGGTGCTGATGCCAATCGACGACAGGATCAACGCGCCGCCCATGGTCGGAGTACCGGATTTGGACAGGTGCGACTGCGGGCCGTCATTACGAACCGATTGACCAATTTGCAGGTTCTGCAGGGTGCGGATCATCCACGGCCCCAAAAACAGCGACAGCGACAGCGCGGTCAGCACACCCAGGATCCCGCGCAGGGTCAGGTACTGAAAGACCGCGAAGCCTTTGTGGAACTGTTGCAGATACTCAGCCAGCAGCAGCAGCATTAATGTTTCTCCGTACTTGAGCCACACAAGGCCGCGACGACGTTTTCCATCACCGCGCTGCGCGATCCCTTGATCAAAATAGTGGTTTGTTTGTCGTGTTCGGCCGCCGCCAGCGCCTGGATCAACTCGGCCTGGGTGGCGAAATGCCGTGCGCCGGGGCCGAAGGCATTGACCGCGTGGGCCATGTTCGTACCCACGGCATACAGCGCGTCGACCTTGCCAGCGGCATAGGCACCGACTTCGCGGTGGCCTTGCTCAGCCCAGTCGCCCAGCTCACCGATATCACCGAGCACCAGCACCTTGCGGCCGGCAAAGCCCTTCAGCAGATCAACGGCGGCATTAATGGAGGACGGGTTGGCGTTGTAGGTGTCATCGATCACACGCATGCCATTGGTCGCCAACTGCGCCACCGTACGGCCCTTGACCGGCTGCACCGCACCCAGGCCAGCGGCAATACCGAACAGCGACACGCCCAGGGCGTGGGCGGCAGCGGCGGCGGCCAGTGCATTGGCGACGTTATGGTTGCCCAGCAGGTTCAACTGCACCTGCTCACTGCCTTGTGGCGTGTGCAAGGTGAAGGACGGGCAGCCACGGGCATCAACGGTGATGTTGGACGCATGGAAATCAGCCGCGGCATTGCGCACGGCAAACGTCAGGGCCTTGCGACCGGCGGCGCGTACACGCCAGGTCTCGAAGGCCTTGTCGTCCAGATTCAATACAGCGGTGCCCGAGGCATCGAGGCCCTCAAGGATTTCGCCCTTGGCTTCGACAATTTTCTCCGGGCCGCCGAACTCGCCGACGTGGGCGGTACCGGCGTTGTTGATGATCGCCACGTGGGGCTTGGTCAGCGCCACGGTGTAGGCGATCTCGCCAATGCGCGACGCGCCCAGCTCGATGACGGCCGCCGTGTGCTCCGGGGCCAGTTCGAGCAGGGTCAGCGGTGCGCCAAAATCATTGTTCAGGTTGCCACGGGTAGCGAGCACCGGGCCGCGCGTGCGCAGGATGCCGGCGAGCAGTTCCTTGACCGTGGTCTTGCCGCTGGAGCCGGTGATGGCTGCAACAGGCTTATCGAACGCGGCACGGTTCAGCGCGCCCAACTGGCCCAGGGCCAAGCGGGTATCGGCGACCAGCAATTGCGGCAAGGTGGAATCTGCCACTTCACGCTGCACCAAGGCGCCCACGGCACCTTTGGCAGCGACGTCATTCAGGTAGTCGTGACCATCGAAACGCGGGCCCGCCAAGGCGACGAACAATTGGCCCGGCTTGATGTTGCGACTGTCGATACTGACACCGTCGAAGCGGCAATCGCTCGACAGTACACGGGCCGCCAGGGCCTGGGTCAGTTCGCTGAATGTCATCGCCTTAAGCATGGGCGACCTCCCAGGCGGTCAAGGCGTGATCGGCCTCGACCAGATCGGAGAAGGCATGGCGTTCGCCGTTGATTTCCTGGTAGTCCTCGTGCCCCTTGCCGGCCAGCACCACGACGTCATCCACACCGGCGCTGGCAATCAGCTGGGCAATGGCGGCGCCCCGTCCGGCGACAAACGTCACCTTGGACGCGTCTTTGAAGCCGACACGGATGTCGTCGAAAATCTGGCTCGGGTCTTCGCTGCGCGGGTTGTCGTCGGTGACGAGCACACCGTCTGCGAGGCGCTCGACGATCTCGGCCATCAACGGACGCTTGCCGCGATCACGGTCGCCGCCGCAGCCGAACAGGCAAAGCAATTTGCCCTTGGCATGTGGGCGCAGGGCGACCAGGACTTTTTCCAGGGCATCCGGGGTGTGGGCGTAATCGACCACCACCAGTGGCTGCGAACCGCCACCCAAACGCTGCATGCGACCGACCGGGCCTTCCAGCTTGGGCAGAACCCGCAGGATTTCGTCGAGGGCGTAATCCAGGCCGAGCAACGCGCCGACAGCGGCGAGGACATTGCTCAGGTTGAAGCGACCGAGCAGGCTGCTACGCAGATGGTGCTCGCCTTGTGGCGTCACCAGCGTGGCACGCACGCCCTCGTCATTAAATTGGGCATCGCGGCAATACAGGTACGCACTGGAATCTTCCAGGCTGTAGCTGATCAGGCGCGACTCATGCTCTTGCGCCGCCAACTGGCGACCGAATTCGTCGTCCAGGTTCACCACCCGGCACTTCAGGTCATTCCAGGCAAACAGCTTGGCCTTTTCGGCAGCGTAAGCCTCCATGGTGCCGTGGTAGTCCAGGTGATCGCGGGAAAGGTTGGTCATCACCGCCACATCAAAGGCCAGCGCAGCAACGCGGCCCTGATGCAAACCGTGGGACGAGACTTCCATGGCAACCGCCTTGGCACCGGCCTTTTTCAGGTCGGCCAGGGTCGCTTGCACGGCGATAGGGTTCGGCGTGGTGTGCAGGCCGCTGTGCAGCGCGCCATAAAAACCGGTGCCAAGGGTGCCGATAATGCCGCAGTGCTGACCGAGCAGATCCAAGGCCTGGGCGACCAACTGGGTCACGCTGGTCTTGCCATTGGTGCCGGTGACGCCCACCAGATTGACGTGACGGCTCGGGTCGCCATAAAAACGCCCGGCGATGTCCGACAGCTGTTTGGCCAGGCCCTTGACCGGAATCAACGGCACGTCAGTGATCGGCAGCACGGTAGCGCCTTCCACTTCATAAGCCACCGCCGCCGCGCCGCGCTGCAAAGCATCGGCGATATGGTCACGACCATCGACCTTGCCACCCGGCACGGCCAGGAACAGGTCACCGGCACGCACATTGCGGCTGTCCAGGCTCAGCTCGCGGATCAATAGATCGCGGCCAGCGTGGGCGAAAATCTTGTTCAGGCTCAGAGACATCAGCCGCGCCCTCCATTGGCTTTTACGGCAGCGGCCGGTGGTCCGGCGTTCGCTTGTTGGGTCGGCGGCAGGTTGTCCGGCGTGATGTTCATCAGGCGCAGGGTGCCGGACATCACTTTGCTGAACACCGGCGCCGATACCAGGCCACCGAAGTAGCCCGCTTTACTCGGTTCATCGATCACTACGACGATGGCGTAGCGCGGGTCGCTCATCGGGCCGAAGCCGGCGAACAGCGAACGGTAGGAGTTTTCGGCATAGCCCTTGGTGCCCACCGACGTTTTACGCGCGGTACCGGACTTGCCTGCCACGTGATACGCCGGCACCTGCGCACGGAACACGCCACGTGGGGCTTCGATCACTTGTTGCAGCATGCCTTGCATGGTCTTGGCGACGTTTTCCGGGATCACCTGGGTGGCTTTCGGCGCTTCGTCGACATGGATCAGGCTCAGCGGAACCATGCGGCCATTGTTGGCCAAAACAGAGAACGCGTGGGCCAGCTGGATCGCGGTCACCGACAGGCCGTAGCCGTAGGACAGCGTGGCGGTCTCGGCTTTTTTCCAGTCGCGGTAGTTCGGCAGGTTGCCCACGCGCTCACCTGGAAAATCGAGGCCGGTGGGTTGGCCCAGGCCGATTTTCTGCGCCAGGTGGTAGATGGTTTCGCCGCCGATATCGAAGGCGACCTTACTCATGCCCACGTTACTGGAGTTGATCAGGATACCTGTCAGATCCAGCACCGGACCTTCGGTGCGGGACACGTCACGAATGGTGTATTTGCCCAACTGCAAGGTACCCGGATACACCTCGACCTTGTCGCTGGGCTTCCAGCGGCCGGTTTCGAGGGCGGCACTCATGGAGATGGCTTTCATGGTCGAACCCGGTTCGAACACGTCGATCATCGCGCGGTTACGCATCATCGCCGGTTGCAGGTTGCGACGGTTGTTCGGGTTGTAGGTCGGCTGGTTGACCATGGCGAGGATCTCGCCGGTCTTCACGTCCATGATCACCAGGCTGCCGGCCTTGGCGCCGTTCTCGATGATCGCGTTACGCAGCTCGCGGTTGGCCAGGTATTGCAGGCGCAAGTCAATCGACAACGCCAAGGGCTTACCGGCCTTGGCGTTTTTGGTGACTTGGACATCCTTGATCAGTCTGCCGCGCCGATCCTTGATGACTTGTCGTTTGCCGGGAACCCCGGCCAGCCATTCATCGTAGGCCAGTTCCACGCCTTCGCGACCGTGGTCGTCGATGTCGGTAAAGCCGACCATATGGGCGGTGGTTTCACCGGCGGGATAGAAACGACGGAACTCCTCGATGCCATAGACACCGGGGACTTTAAGGTCGAGCACTTGCTGGCCCTGTTCAGGGGTGAGCCCGCGAACAAGGTAGATGAATTCTTTGTTGGCCTGGGCTTCCAGGCGTTCGGCCAGGGCTTTCGGGTCTTGGCCGAGGGCACTGGCCAGTGCCGGCCAGCGATCCTTGGCCACCTGCAATTCCTTGGCGTTGGCCCACAGGGTGGTCACCGGGGTACTGACGGCCAGGGGCTCGCCGTTACGGTCGGTGATCAGGCCGCGGTGTGCAGGAATCGGGATATGACGCAGGCTACGGGCGTTGCCCTCGCCGATCAGGAAGTCGCGATCGACCACTTGCAGATCGATGATCCGCCAGGCAATCGCGCCCACCATCAATGCCAGCAAGCCGAGCATCAGGCGGAAGCGCCATGGGTAGAGCGCGCCTTCGAGTTTCATCATGGCGCCACCATGCGGACTTCGGCCGCGCCAGGGATGTGCATTTTCAGCTGTTCGGTGGCCAGCACTTCGATACGGCTATGGGCCGTCCAGGTGCTTTGTTCCAGGATCAGCCGGCCCCATTCCGCTTGCGCCTTGTCGCGCACACTCAACTCCCCATACAGGGTGTTGAGCAATTGGCGGTTGTAGTGGGCGCTGTAGGACACCGCAATCGCGGACACCAGCACGCCGACGTACAGCAGCATCATGAAGAAGCTGCCGCCCGGGAGGGGCTTGGCAAAAAGCTTGCTCACCGCAGCTTCTCGGCAACGCGCATGACAGCGCTGCGGGAGCGTGGGTTGGCCTTGAGTTCGGCTTCGGAAGCGAACTGCGCTTTGCCATGGATTTTGATTTTCGGCACAAAGGCTTCGAAACGTACCGGCAAGTTGCGCGGCAGGTTGTCGGACTCACCCTTGACCAGGCGACGCATGAACAGTTTGACGATACGGTCTTCCAGGGAGTGGAAGCTGATCACCACCAGGCGACCGCCCACTTCCAAGGCGTCCAGCGCGGCTTCGAGGCCCGCCTCCAGATCGCCCAATTCGTTGTTGACGTGAATGCGCAGGCCCTGGAACGCACGGGTTGCCGGGTTCTTGCCCTTTTCCCACGCCGGATTGGCGACTTTCAGCACTTCGGCCAGGTCGGCGGTGCGCTCGAACGGCTGGATTTCACGACGCTCGACCACGGCACGGGCCATGCGACCGGCGAAGCGCTCTTCACCGTATTCCTTGAACACGCGGGTGATTTCTTCATGGGGCGCGGTGGCGATGAACTGCGCAGCGCTGATGCCCCGGGTAGGGTCCATGCGCATGTCGAGGGGGCCATCGTTCATGAAACTGAAGCCGCGCTCAGGGTCGTCAAGCTGTGGCGAAGACACACCCAGGTCGAGCAAAACCCCGGCCACCTTGCCTGCCATGCCGCGTTCGGCCACTTCGGCACCCAGCTCGGCAAAGCTGCGCTGCACAACGACAAAGCGGCCGTCTTCGGCCGCTAGCGCTTGCCCGGTGGCAATCGCTTGGGGGTCTTTATCGAACCCGAGGAGTTTACCGTCGGACCCGAGCTGGCTGAGTATCAACCGGCTGTGCCCGCCCCTGCCGAATGTGCCATCCAGATAGCAACCATCCGCGCGCACGGCGAGAGCCTCAACGGCTTCGTCAAGCAATACGGTGATGTGGTTAAAGCCGCTATCAATAGTCACAGGATCAAATCACGCAGTTCATCAGGCATGGCGCCCGGTTGTTGAATAGCAGCCAGGTCAGCTGCAGAAACAGCATCCCAGGCATCTTCGTCCCACAATTGGAACTTGTTCAGTTGGCCCACCAGCATTGCGCGCTTGTCCAGCTTGGCGTACTCGCGCAAACGCGGCGGCACCAGGAAACGACCACTGCCATCGAGCTCAAGGTCAACGGCATTGCCAATCAGCAAACGCTGCAGGCGGCGGTTTTCTTCACGCAATGAAGGCAAGGCACGCAACTTGGTTTCAATCAGTTCCCACTCATCGAGGGGGTAAACACATAAACAAGGGTCAACGGCATCGATAGTGATGATCAACTGCCCGGAACTTCGCGAAATCAGCTCGTCACGATACCGGCTCGGCATAGCGAGACGGCCTTTTGCATCGAGACTGATAGCGTTAGCTCCGCGAAACACAGATGCGTTTCTCCAAATTTTAGCGTTTTACGTTCAAAAAACCCACTTTGTGCCACTTTCCGCCACTTGCGCACACTATAGGAATGCGCCCACCACACCGTCAAGGCGCGGATTCAAGGAAAAGCCTTACAGAACGGAGATTTAGGAGCGTAAAGGGAGGAGAAACGAGAGTTTGGCGATGTTTTTGACCCAACAAGCACAAACAGCTCAAAGAGCTATGGCTCGAAGTTAAAGTAATTTATTAAGAGTAAGATTTTTTTGGTATTACGAAGATGCATCTGCCAATGATTTGGCAGGGAGGGATTCTTGCGTTACTACCGGGTTTCTGCCCGAGATTCGGACAGAAGGAAAAAAGGTGGAGAGTCGATCTGTAAGCCGGGTTCTGTCTTGAACAGTCATTCGTCTACGATGGCCATCACTGGACACCTTTAGCAACCTACCCGGTCCCAGCGCGGGCCACGCCTTGGGACCCTATTTGGTCTTGCTCCAAGTGGGGTTTACCTAGCCACGAACTGTTGCCAGTCGTGCGGTGCGCTCTTACCGCACCTTTTCACCCTTACCGGCACCGAAGTGCTTAGGCGGTTATTTTCTGTGGCACTTTCCGTAGGCTCACGCCTCCCAGGCATTACCTGGCACTTCGCCCTATGGAGCCCGGACTTTCCTCCCCCCCCTAATTTTCATAGAGGGCAGCGACTGTCCAATCGACTCTCCGCCGCGCAGGTTAACGGCACGGCGGACTTAGGACAAGTAATAAAAGTTCAGAATTGCCATCACGTTCAGACGAAATACAGCTTTCGCCCCTGAACTATTCGGCTTTCTGTTTATCCAGCGCCACTTGATACAACACGTTCTTGCGCAGACCGGTAATTTCCGCAGCCAATGCAGCGGCACGCTTGAGGGGCATCTCCTTGAGCAACAGGTCGAGGATGCGCATGGCTTCGCTGCCCACGGCATCTTCGCTCTCCGGCGCCGTCCAGCCTGCGACCAGCACCACGCACTCGCCGCGCTGCTGGTTGCTGTCACCCTCGACAAAGGCGCGCAGTTCTTCCAGAGGCAGGCCCTTGAGGGTTTCAAAGGTCTTGGTCAGCTCGCGGGCCAGCAGCGCCAGGCGCTCGCCACCGAATACCAACTCCATATCCTGCAGGCATTCAAGGATGCGATGGGGCGCCTCATAGAAGATCAACGTGCGCGGCTCCTCCTTTACCGCCTCAAGACGCGCACGCCGCCCCACGGCCTTGGCCGGCAGGAAACCTTCGAAAATAAAGCGGTCCGACGGCAGGCCCGCAGCAGACAATGCAGCAATCAGCGCGCACGCCCCCGGAACAGGCACTACATTGATACCAGCGGCCCGCGCCTGGCGCACCAGGTGATAACCCGGGTCCGAGATCAACGGCGTGCCCGCATCGGAGATCAGTGCCACATCGTCACCGGCCAGCAGGCGCACGATAAAACGGCTGCCTTCTTCGCGCTCGTTGTGCTCGTGACAAGCCGCTAGTGGCGTGCTGATACCAAAATGCTGCATCAAGCGTTGGGAGTGCCGCGTGTCTTCCGCCGCGATCAATTTAACGTCACGCAACACTTTCAGCGCCCGGGCACTGATGTCGTCCAGGTTGCCAATGGGCGTCGCCACGACAAAAAGCGAGCCTGCAGTGGAATTCAAAGGACCTGGAGCAGTCAAAACGCACACCTCGATGGTTGGCAAAAGTCGCATTGTAGCGCGTAGACGCCTGGAAAATATGCCATCAGGGCCGATGCCTTTTCAGCCACGGACGGTCACCAGCAACATTTGCACGACCTAATTCGACGGTTTCACGCCAGTAACATCGCGCCTGGGCCAGTGCTTGGGTACAATTCCACGCTAATTTGATCGGTATCAGGAACACTTACATGATCGCTTGCCTGCGGCTGCTCTCCGCCCTCTGCCTCGCTGCCCTTCTGGCGGCCTGCGCCAGCTCGCCCTCGTCCAGCCTTGGCGACCTTCCACGGACCCCGGACGCCAGTATCGAGCAATTGCTCGAACAGGCCACCACCGCCAAGACGCCAGAAAAGGCCGCACTGCTGCGCCTGAGTGCGGCAGACATGGCCTACAAGCAGAACAACCCTGGCCGCTCGTCGCAGATTCTTGCGCAAGTGCCCCTGGATGTCCTAAAGCCCGCCGCGCAAGTCTTTGCCAGCACCCTGGCCGCCGAACTGGCCATGGCGCGCAACCAGCCCAAGGCCGCGCTGACGGCGCTGAGCCATCCCAGCCTGCTCAGCCTGAAGGACCTGCCGACCGAGCAGCAGCTGCGCACCGGCAGCGTACATGCCCGCGCCTATGAAGCCGATGGCCAGACACTGGCCGCCGCCCGCGAGCGCGTGGCCATGGCGCCGCTGCTCAGCGGCGATGCCGCCAAAAGCAATCACGAAGCTATCTGGGCCCTGATTGCCGCTGTGCCTGCAGACCAACTGCAAGCCAGCGGCAACCCGACGCTCGACGGCTGGATCACCCTGGCCCAGGCGGTCAAGGGCGCCGGCACCCTGGAGCAACAGCAAGCCGCCATCGACACCTGGCGCGCGCAGAACCCAGGCCATCCTGCGGCGCTGCAACTGCCAACTCCGCTGACCAAGCTCAAGGAACTGGCCAGCCAGCCCCTGACCAAGATCGCCCTGCTGTTACCGCAGGAAGGTCCGTTGGCTTCCGTTGGCAAGGCACTGCGTGAAGGCTTCATGGCAGCGCACTACCAGGCTGAGCAAGCCGGGCAGAAGCCACCGGTCATCGAGTTCTTTGACAGCTCGCGCATGACCTCCATCGATGACTTCTACGCCAAGGCCCAGGCTGCCGGCGTACAACTGGTGGTCGGCCCGCTGGAAAAACCTCTGGTCAAACAGCTGAGCGCCCGCCCGCAATTGCCGATCACTACCCTGGCACTGAACTACAGCGAGGCCGACCAGAACCCGGCGCAGCTGTTCCAGTTCGGCCTGGCAGCTGAAGACGAAGCCCGCGAAGTCTCGCGCCGCGCCCGCGCCGACGGCCTGCATCGTGCGGCGGCCATGGTGCCGCGTGGCGAGTGGGGCGAGCGTGTCTACAAAGCCTTCCGTCAAGATTGGGAAGCCAATGGCGGCACCGTTGTCGGCGTCGAATACGTCGATCAACCGGTGGCCCTCGCCCAGCAGATCGCCGACCTGTTCCAACTGCGCAAAAGCGAAGGCCGCGCCAAGAGCCTGCAAAGCACTGTCGGCACTGACGTTGCTGCACAGCCTTCGCGCCGCCAGGACATCGAATTCATCTTCCTGGCCGTGACCCCGCAACTGGCCCAGCAGATCAAGCCGACCCTGAACTTCCAGTACGCCGGTGATGTACCGGTGTATGCGACGTCCCACGTGTTCAGCGCCAGCGGTGACAAGAACCAGTACCTGGACATGACCAACGTGATGTTCTGCGAAACCCCTTGGCTGCTCAACAGCACCGACCCGCTGCGCAACCAGGTTGCCGCACAATGGCCGCAAGCCAATGGCAGCCTGGGTCGCCTGTACGCGATGGGCGTTGACGCCTATCGCCTGGCGCCGCGCCTGGGTCAGCTCAAGGCACTGCCGGACACCCGCATTGACGGCCTCTCTGGCAACCTGGGCATCAGCGCCAGCCAGCGCGTTGACCGCCAGATGCCATGGGCCAAGTTCGTCGGCGGCGACATCCAGCGCCTGCCCGACACACCGCGCTGATGCCCGAGCGGTCCAGCGCACAAAGCGGCAAGGACGCCGAACTGCAGGCTCTGAAACATTTGCAACAGCAGGGTCTGCGCCTTCTGGCGCAGAACTGGTTGTGTAAACGCGGTGAGCTTGATCTGGTCATGCTTGACGGCGATACAGTAGTATTCGTCGAAGTCCGCTACAGAAAACACGCACAATGGGGTGGCGCGCTCGCCAGTATCGACGAGCGCAAGCGTCAGAAGCTGATACTCGCCGCGCAGTTTTTCCTGCAAAAAGAGCATCGCTGGGCCGACGCCCCCTGCCGTTTCGATGTGGTTGCCATAGAACGCACACCGTCTGGTCAGGCTGATCTGAACTGGCTCAAAGATGCCTTCGACAGCTGATTCGCCGGACATCTTCACCACACACTTTTGCTCTTTGCTTTGCGGGCTGCACATTCCTGTGCCAAACAGCCGCGCTACTTAAGGTCACACAGATGGACATGCAATCCCGAATTCGCCAGCTTTTCCAGGCCAGCATCGACACCAAGCAACAGGCGATGGACGTACTTGCACCGCACATCGAGCAAGCCAGTCAGGTCATGGTCAATGCCCTGCTCAACGAGGGCAAAATGCTTTCGTGCGGCAACGGCGGTTCGGCCGGTGATGCCCAGCACTTCTCGTCCGAGCTGCTCAACCGCTTCGAACGCGAACGCCCGAGCCTGCCGGCCATCGCCCTGACCACCGACTCGTCGACGATCACCTCGATCGCCAACGACTACAGCTACAACGAAATCTTCTCCAAGCAGATCCGCGCCCTGGGCCAGCCTGGCGACGTGCTGCTGGCGATTTCCACCAGCGGCAACTCGGCGAACATTATTCAAGCGATCCAGGCCGCACATGATCGCGAAATGATTGTCGTAGCATTGACCGGGCGCGATGGCGGCGGCATGGCCTCGCTGCTATTGCCAGAGGACGTGGAGATTCGCGTCCCGGCCAACGTCACTGCACGTATCCAGGAAGTCCATCTGCTGGCGATCCACTGCCTGTGCGATCTGATCGACAGCCAATTGTTTGGGAGTGAAGAATGACCGTTAACCGCCTCAGCCTATTGGCCATCACGCTGTGCCTTGCTATCACCGGTTGCAGCACCGCCATCACCGCAACACGTGACACCCCGATCCAGGACGACAAGGGCACTCGCACCTTCGGCAGCAAGATCGACGACTCGTTGATCGAAACCAAGGTTGAGGTCAACGTCGCCAAAGCTGCTACCGACCTGGGCAACGGCGCCTCGCGCATCGTCGTCACCAGCTTCAACGGCGTGGTCCTGCTGGCCGGCCAAACCCCGCGTGCCGACCTCAAGGCCCAGGCTGAACAAGCCGCCTCGGCCGTGCAGCGCGTGAAAAAGGTCCATAACGAACTGCAAGTCATGGACCCGATCACCCTGCTGGCCATCAGCAATGACGCGCTGCTGACCACCAAGATCAAGGCCCAGATGCTGACTGACAACGCGATTCCCGGCTCCCGGATCAAAGTCGTCACCGACAACGGTATCGTCTACCTGATGGGCTTGTTGACCCAGGCGGAAGCCACCCGCGCAGCCAACCTGGTGCAGGGCGTGTCCGGTGTGCAGAAGATCGTCAAGGTGTTCGAGTACATAGACTGATGTAACCGACAGCCACAAAAAAGGGCGCCGTGCATTGATTGCACGGCGCCCTTTTTATTGGTGCGGCGTTACCTGATCGTTCCCACGCTCTGCGTGGGAACGCCTCTTGGGACGCTCCGCGTCCCGCCAGACAGCGCCTCACTCAAGCCCTGAGCAATGGTGACGCAGAGCGTCACAGGGAGCATTCCCACGCAGAGCGTGGGAACGATCAAACAAAAAGGGCGCCGTGCATTGACTGCATGGCGCCCTTTTTTGTGGCTGCGGCGTTATTGGTACTGCGAGTACGGGTTGCCCTGGAACTGGTTGTTCTGTTGCGGCGCCTGGGCGCCTGGCTGGCCGTACTGCTGGCCAGGGATCGGGCCGAGGTTCACTTCTACACGACGGTTCTGGGCACGGCCGTTGACGTCGGCGTTGCTGGCAATCGGGTTATCCGGGCCGGCACCACGCACACTCAGGTTGGCCGAGCTCACACCCTGGGAAGTCAGGTAGTTGGCCACGCTCTGCGCACGACGCTGGGACAGGTCCATGTTCAACTGGCGGCTGCCGGTGCTGTCGGTGTAGCCGACGATCTGGATGGTGTTCTGGTTGAACTGCTTGAGGGAGTTGGCCAGGTTGTTCAGCGGCTGGTAGAAGCTGCTGGAGATCGCATCCGAGTTGGTGGCAAAGGTGATGTTGCCCGGCATGATCAACTTGATCTGGTCACCCTGGCGCTGCACTTCAACCCCGGTATTGGCCATGCTTTCACGCAGTTTCTTTTCTTGCTGGTCGGCGTAGTAGCCGTAACCCGCAGCACCCGCGCCGGCCACCACGGCACCAATCAGCGCACCCTTGCCACGGTTGTTATGGTCGATGGCGGCACCTGCCAATGCACCGGCCAGAGCACCCAGGCCACCATATTTGGCAGTCTTGCTCATGCCGCCGGATTCATTACTTGCCTGCCCCTGGCTGCTGCCGTCATAAGGGTTAGGCGTAGCGCAGCCGGATAACAGGGCCACGACGGTAGCGACAACAAGCAGACGACGGGAAGTGAACATGAAGGAAGCTCCTACTTTTGCATTCTGTGATGCAGAGGACATTGGCAATGGACCTGTGCCGAGTTTGGAACACGAGAAAGGGTAAAAATTCCATGGGCGGCAGGCGCCCGCTCTACAACAGGTGAGCACACTAAAACCCTAGCAGACAGTAGCTGAACGGGAATTGTCTTTTTCTCTGTAAGTTTCGTCGGACGGTCGCCACTGGATATCCGGAAAAATACCCAGGAGCTTCTCAAGCCCTGACAAACGGGTTCTCACGCATCTCGTCACCCAATCGCGTGTCCCGCCCATGCCCGGTCACGACCGTCGCGTCTTCGTCCAGGGTATACAAGCGCTGCTTGATCGAGCGCACGATGGTCGCCTGATCCCCGCCCCACAAATCCGTGCGCCCCACACCGCGCCGAAACAAGGTGTCCCCGGCAATCAGCAGCTTGGCATCGGCAAACCAGAAGCTCATCGAACCCGGCGTATGCCCCGGGGTATGCAGCGCTACACCACAACCGCAGGCCAGCTCCTCATCATCTTCCAGCCAGCGATCCGGCGACGGCACCGGGGTGTAGGGCACGCGAAACATCTGGCACTGCATCTCAAGGTTGTCCCACAGGAATTGGTCTTCCTTGTGCAGGTGCAAGGTGGCGCCGGTCTTCTCTTTCAACTGGCCGGAAGCGAGGAAGTGGTCCAGATGGGCGTGGGTATGGATGATGCTCACCACCTTGAGGCCCAGCGCATCCAGACGCGCGAGGATCAATTCGTGATTGCCACCCGGATCGACCACGATGGCTTTTTTGGTGATGGGGTCGCCGATGATGGTGCAGTTGCACTGCAACGGGCCGACGGGGAAGGTTTCGCGGATAAGTGTCGGTGTCACGGTTTCCATGAACGGTCCTCTAGTGCAAATCACATGGAATTTTCGGGCGACTATCGCCGGAATAATTGCACTATTAAACCAGACTGGCCTCAGGCGTTAGCCAATCAACCGCAACTCCTGCGCCCGCGCCACCGCCTGGGTGCGCCGCTCCACGCCCAATTTGCTGTTGATATGGCTGGCGTGGGTCTTGACCGTGTGCAGGGAGATGAACAACCGGTTGCTGATTTCCTGGTTCGAACAGCCCTCGGCGATCAATTGCAGCACCGCCATCTCCCGCGCGCTCAGGGTTTCCTGCATGGGCGAGGCGTCCACCACCACGACCACCGGCAACAGCGCCAGCAGCGCCTGATTCAATAGGCCGTGGGGGTCTTTGCCCAGTTGTTCGCGCATCCACTCGGGATGGTTTTCCAGCAGGCGCTGGAAGGGTTGCAGTGCGCCGCCGGTGCCCGACTCCAGGGCCTGAGCCACGATCAGGCGGGCCTTGGCGTCTTGGCCGCTCTCCAGCAGCAACTGTGCCTGCTGGGTCAGCGCCATGAGGGCGATCATCTGCCGGCCGCTGTTATGCGCCTGTTGCGCCAGCTCTTCAAGGCGATGCAGGGCAGCGGCGGATTGATGGCGCGTGGCATCCAGCGCGGCCTGCTGCAAGCCGATATGTTGCGGCAGATGCGGATGAAACTCCGGCGCGGCCGCGGCGTGTTCACCGTTGTAGGTTTGCCCCAGCCGGGTCAACCAGGCATCGGCCAGGTCGGTGCGGCCCTGGGCCAGCCACAGTTCGCATTTGATCAGGGTGATCATCGCCAGGTAGTAGATCGGCGGCACGTCCCAGATATGCATCAAGCGCTCCGCCTCGGCCAACTCGGCGAACGCCCTGGGGAAGTCACCACGGCGCCCTTCGAAGTTGGCGATCACGCAATGCCCAATGAGCACGCTGATATCGCGGCAGGCGCGGGCCTCCGCCAGGCCAGCACGCAAACGTGTGATCCCGGCTTCG
Organism: Pseudomonas sp. B611; assembly: GCF_055407965.1. NCBI lineage: Bacteria > Pseudomonadati > Pseudomonadota > Gammaproteobacteria > Pseudomonadales > Pseudomonadaceae > Pseudomonas > Pseudomonas sp. B611. The sequence goes on along the minus strand of NZ_JBUZST010000001.1, from coordinate 268,878 downwards.
GGCTGGCAGCGCATCAGCAACAAGTAGCCTTCGTAAAGCGCCAGGCGTGCGCGCACTGCGTACAACCGCTGCGGTGCAAGCCCTTGCAAACGCTGCAAGCCCTGGCGGACTTCGTCCAGGGAACGCAGGATTTCGCCACGGGCCTGTAGGACGCGTGCGCGATCGTAGTGGGCCAAGGCTTCAAACAGTGGATTGCCGACACGCTGCGCCAGCTCCAGGGATTCGCGGTTCAGGCCACGGGCGCGCCATAGATCGGCATCGACGATGGCCAGGTTGGAGAGTGTCGACAGGCACATCAACCGCTGGCCGTAACGCCGCTGCGGCAGGCTTTCCAGCGCTTCGCTGCAATAACGCTGGGTCAGCTCGCGATCACCCCGGCCGCGCGCAATGATCCCGCTCAATGCCAGCCACTGAGCCAGCATCGATTTTTGCGCGGTGGCCGACGGCGCCGGCAGGAAGCGGCTGAGATAACCGGACAATTCTTCCGCCGCATCCAATTGGCACGCCAGGCCCAAGGCCCAGCTGTAGAGCACGATCAAGCGCGGTGTGCTGATCAGCAGGCTGTCGGGCAAGTCCATCTTCCAGCGCAGCAGCATGCCGACATTCTGCTCGGCCAGCAGTTGTTCCTCGGACAGGTTCTGCACCAGGTTGGCCGCCACGTCCAGGTGACCGGCGCGCAGCGCCTGCTCGACCGCCTCGTCGATCAAACCCTGGGCATTGAACCAGCGGCAGGCGCGCAAATGCAGGCTGGCGGGCGGCAATACGTTGCTGCTGGCGCGACGGGTGCGCAGCAAATCAGAGAACAAATGGTGATAACGGTACCAGTGGCCTTGGTCGTCCAGCGGCACCAGGAACACTTGATGGGCTTGCAGGTAGCGCAGGATTTCGGCGCTGTCGTGGGCTTCGCGGACGGCGTCGCACAACTCGCTGCAAAACCGCTCTTGCGGCGCGGTGTCGTAGAGAAACGCCTGCACTTCCGGGGGCAGGCAGTCGATGACCTCTTCCAGCAGATAGTCACGGATCAGCCCTTCACCACCATGCAGGCTTTGCGGCAACGCGCCGTCGCTGCCGGCTTCGGAAGCCGCCAGCACCCAGAAGCGCAGGCCAGCCACCCAGCCTTCGCTGCGGCGAATCAGGTTGTCGAGGGCTTCGCCGCGCAATGAGCTGCTGTGGCGGTCCAGCACGGCCAGGGACTCGGCATGGGTAAGGCGCAAGTCTTGCTCATGCAGCTCCAGCAAGTGCCGCGACAAACGCAGTCGCGCCAGGTGCCAATCGGGACGCTGGCGGCTGGTGACCAATACCACCAGGCCATCGGGCAAATGATTGAGGAAAAATTGCAGGCAACGGTCGAGCACCGGGCCCTGGGCCAGATGATAGTCATCCAGCACCAGCAACAGCGGCGCGCGGGTGGACAGGTGGACCGTCAACTCATCGAGCAGGCCATCGAGCCATTCTTCAAAGGCGAACGGTTGATGACGCTGGCGCATCTTCAACAGGCCCAGGGATTGGGCGCCGAGTTGCGGAAAATAGTGCTGCAAGCCGTCGAGCAAGCGCTCCAGGAAACGCCCGGGATCATTGTCCCGTGGGCTCAGGCCCAGCCACAGGCTTTGCCAGTGCGCGGGCAGGCTCTGGCAGAACTCCACCGCCAGCGAACTCTTGCCGAACCCCGCCGGCGCGCTGACCAGCAACAGTCGCCCGTCCAGCCCGGCAGCCAGCCGTTCGCACAGCCGCGGTCGCAGCACGTAGCCGTCAGGCAAGGGAGGCCTGTAGAAGCGACCTTCCAGGGTCGGAATCACCGCACTGGCAGGCCCTTGGATTCGGGACAGATCAGTCATCGCCGGGCTCTTGTAGAAGGCTGTTGTCGGCATTGCAGATGTCCGCAGACTAGCGGTAAAAGCGGCAGGTTTGTAGATCTTTGCAACATTTGCCTGAAAAAGAACTGCGACAAAAAAATTCGACACAAGCAAATGTGGGAGCTGGGCTTGTGTGGGGAAGGCTTGTCCGCGATGCAGGCACTTCGGTTTATTCAGATCTACCGAGGTGATGCTATCGCAGGCAAGCCAGCTCCCACACAAGCCCAGCTCCCACATAGGTGAACTACATCGTTATCGCTGGTTAGCGAACACCGTCCTGGCGCAGGGCCGCTGGGGTGAAGTCGCTGGTGCTGGCCTTGAAGCCGAAGTCATACGCCTGTTTCTCTTCGTTCTTCATGCCCAGGGCCAGGTAGCGACCGGATTGCAGGTCGTAGATGGTTTCCAGGGCATACCACGGCACTTGCTTGTCGTAGTAGTTCTCGGCATGGGCTTCGGACACGCGCCACAGCTGGTTGCGACCGTCGTACTGGTCGATCACCGCCGCCTGCCAGGTATCTTCGTCGATGTAGAAGTCACGCTTGGCGTAGATGTGGCGCTGGCCTTCCTTCAAGGTGGCGACCACGTGCCAGACGCGGCGCAGCTCGTAGCGGGCCAGGTCCTGGTTGATGTGGCCGGCCTTGATGATGTCGGCATACTTGAGTTTCGGGTCGTCAAGCTTGTAGCTGTTGGAGGCGATGTACATCTCTTTCTTGCCTTCCAGCTTCCAGTCGTAGCGATCCGGTGCGCCGTTGTACATGTCGAGGTTGTCGGAAGTACGCAGGCCATCGGCGGCCGTACCCGGGCCGTCATAGGACACTTGCGGGGCCCGGCGCACACGGCGCTGGCCAGCGTTGTAGACCCACGCCGAACGCGGTTCCTTCACCTGGTCCAGGGTTTCATGCACCAGCAATACGGTACCCGCCAGACGCGCAGGCGCGGTTACTTCCTGCTTGAAGTAGAACAGGATGTTTCCCGGATTTTTCGGATCGTAATCCTTCATCTTGTCGCGGAAAACAAACTGGTCGCGGAAGTACACCAGGCTGTAGGAACCGTTCGTTTGCGGAGTAGCCTGGGTCACCAGACGCGTCACACTGCCGCCGCGATAGCGGGTGATGTGGTTCCAGATGACCTCGACGCCGCTTTTCGGAATAGGGAACGGAATGGCGGACTCGAAGTTTTCCAGGCCGTTGCCGCCGGACACCAGGTTGGTGCTGGTGGCGTTCTTCTTGATCGAGGCGAACACATCAGCCGGCACCGTGGCGCCACGATGGGTCGGGTAGACCGGGATCTTGTAGGTCTCCGGGTAACGCTTGAACATCGCGTACTGGCCAGGGGACAAGTTGCCCTTGTACTGATCGACGTTCTGCGCGGTGATGACGAGCTTGGGTTGCTCGCTGGCGTAAGGGTTGGCCAGGAAACCACGGGCATCAACGGCACCGGCGTTGGTCGGCAACGGCTGCCAGGCGGTGATGGTGCCCGCAGCGTTGGCGCCGCGTTCAGCGCCCATTGGGGTAAGGGTTGTGTCGAGCTTGGCGGCCTCGCTCGCCGAGACTGCCGCCATGACGTTGCTCGCCAGGATCGACAGCCCAAGCACACCCACGTGCAACAGACTTTTAGTTATTTTCATATGCTGGTTCTTCCTGAAATACGGTCGCTTAGAAGTTCATGCCGAAGCTGAGCGCAACAAAATCCCGGTCATCCACCGTGGTGTACTTGCCATCAAAGAAGTTGGTGTACGACAGACCGGCGGTGTAGGTGTTCTGGTATTCAGCATCCAACCCAAGGCTGACGGCCTTGCGGCCTTCTTCGAAGTTGCCACCAGGGCCAGGCGAATAACCGCTCACGTCATGGGACCAGGCCACGCTTGGCTTGAGGTTGACGCCGGCGAATACGCTGTTGTAGTCCCATATTGCCCGCCCGCGGTAACCCCAGGAGTTGGCCGTGGTGAAGCCGTCGTTTTCGCAGTAGCGCGACACGTTGTTCATGGCTGCGCCGGCCAATGTGCTCGCGTTCAGAGTCTGGCAGCGGCCACTCGGCAGAGGACCTGGCCCATAAACCGGGTCGCGGCCATAACGTGCTTTCGACGTGCTTTCCAGCCCGCCCACATGGGTGAAGCCAATCTCGCCCACCAGGGTCAGCCGCTCTGCGCCCATGACTTGGTCGAAGAAGTGGGTGAACGTTGTCTGCAGCTGGGTGATTTCCTTGCGGCGATAGCCCGGCTGGTCGGTATCCGCCTTGCCTTGCAGAACCGACGCATTCTTGTCCAACGGGGTCAGGCCGGAATACAGGATATCGGTGGTATTGAGCTGTACAGGCGCGTTCGGGCGATAGCTGATTTCACCGCTCCAGGCCGTACCGGTAGGCAACGTGGTGGAGAAGCTCAACCCGTAGAGGCGGATGTCTTCAGGGTACTCGACGTAGTAGCTGGAGTTACCCGCAACCACCAACGGCATAAGGGATGTCAGTAGCGCTGGGTTGGTCGCGATCCCGGCTGGGACGCCCGCACCAATCAAGGAACCGGCCAATGCATTAGGGTTGTAGGCACTTGCAGGCGCCCCTCTACCGCTGAAGATCGGCGCACGGCTGTGGTAGTTCATGAAGTAGGCACCGAACTCGGTGTCCAGCGGCTCGAACATGTAACGCAATGCCAAACCGAACTGACCGCTGTCTCGCGCGTCGCGATCAGGGCCGCGTTTGACAATGGTGCCCTCATCCGGGCTACCGAAATTCACGCCTCGTGCCTGCAGGGTGTTGATGATCGAGGAACGGAAGTTGGCCGGAATCCCACGGGCAGCCAGGCCATTGTTCAAGTTGTTACGGGTAGCCAGTACGGCCAGGTTGTTATTGCAGCCGTCGGAAATCACGTCAGGCTGTGAAAAGAAGGTACCGCAGTTATCGGTGACGGTCTGATCCCATTCAAGCTGATAAAAACCTTCGGCCGAAAGGTTGTCGGTAATGCTCTGGGACAGATAGAACATGTTGACCGGAATCAAGCCCTCTTTGATCTCGGCCCCCGGACGACGGAATGCGGACACGTCGATCGGGTTGATGGAGTTGATACCGCCGCCGATGAAGGTACTTTCACCCCAGCTGACCACTTGCTTGCCGAAGCGCACCGAACCCGGCAGATCGGCAATGTTGTAGTTGTGATAGATGAAGGCGTCGAGAATCTGCGCGCCCGAGGACTTGGCGCCCTCTTTGCGGTTGCTGTCGCTGATGTCCTTGAACGGACGGCTTTCATCCTTGAGCTCAAAGTCGTACCAATACTTGCCACGCACAAATACACCGGTGTCGCCGTACTTCAGTTCCAGGTCGTGGATACCCTTGAAGATCTTCGAGAACGTTTCGCCGCGCTTGAAGTTCAAGTGCCCGTCGTCAGAAGTCTGGGAGAGACCATGCCCGCCATTGTTGGAACCGATGAGGTTCTTGTTGGCTTTTTCTGTAGACCAACTGGCACCCACGGAAAGCGACGAGTCAAAACTCCCTTCGATTTCACCGACGTTGAAACTGACGCCGAATGCGGGCCCGGCGAGCGTAGAAGCGAGACTGACGGCCAGGGGCAGTCTTGCCCGGCGCCAGAACTGGTTTACTGAGGTCATCGACGCTACTCCATGTGCATTATTGTTATGGCAGTGAGTTCAATCTTCTGGATGCATGTAACGGCCGGAATACAACGATTCCAATGCCGGACGGCAACCGAGCCCCCATGGCCCGAAGCGCAACATCCTTGAAAAACTCAGGGGGGACTATAGCCAGCAGGGGGGTAGTGCTTGATCCCTCTAAAGTGTGATTTGCATCACCGACCCGTCTGCCTCAACCCTTTCGCCACGTCGGCGAGGGCCGACGCGGCAAGGATGGCTGAAAATCGGCAAATCACAAGTAAAGGTGCCAGATAGAGCATTACCGTGCCCGAACGGGCACGGCAAGGGCCGTCAGAGGGTGGACAGGAACGTGCTGTTGTTGGCCTGCCATTCAATGATGTCGATGCGGATACGCTTTTTGTCGAGCTTGCCGACACTGGTCTTGGGAATTTCCGTAACAACGGCAATCTGGCTAGGGATCGCCCACTTGCTCAAATGGCCCAATTCCACAAACGGCTTCAGGTGCTCCTTGAGCTCGCGGGCCCCTATCACATGGCCATCACGCACCACCAGCAAGGCAAACGGGCGCTCGCCCCACTGCGGATCGGCAATGCCCACCACCGCTACTTCGCGTACCGCCGGGTGACGGCTGACCAGGTCTTCGAGGGCCAGGGACGAAACCCACTCGCCACCGGTCTTGATCACATCCTTGATGCGGTCACGGATATCGATCACCCCAAACGCATCCAGCGTGGCCACGTCGCCGGTGTGCATCCAGCCGCCTTCCCACAGCTCGGCGCCCTTCTGCGGCTCGTTGTAATAGCCTTCGGTCAGCCACGGCGCGCGCAGCACCAGTTCGCCCTGGGACTCGCCATCGGCGGGCAGGAAATTGCCGTCACCGTCGACAATCGCCGCCTCCACCAACGGCCCGGGCACGCCGGCCTTGATGCGGTAGGTGGTGCGTTCGTCTTCGCTGCCGGCCATCAACTCTTCGTTGAGGTGGGCGCAGGACACCAACGGCCCGGTCTCGGACATGCCGTACGCCGCCGTCAGCTGGATCCCACGCGCCTTGGACACTTCGTACAGCGTTCGGTTAAGCGCACTACCACCAATGACGATTTTCCAACCGCCAAAGTCCACACCCTGCGCCGCCTTGGCGTTGAGCAGCATTTGCAGGATGGTCGGCACGCAGTGGGAGAAGGTGACCTTTTCCTTGCGCCACAGCTCCACCAGGTATTCCGGATCGTAGCGCCCGGGATAGACCTGCTTGAGGCCAAGCATGGTCGCCACATACGGCAGGCCCCAGGCGTGTACGTGGAACATCGGCGTGATCGGCATGTAAACGTCGTTGGTGCCGAGCAGGCGCACGCTATCGACGCTGCCCATGATGGTCGCTACACCGATGGTGTGCAGCACCAGTTGGCGGTGGGTGAAGTACACACCCTTGGGATTGCCAGTGGTGCCGGTGGTGTAGAAGGTGGTCGCGACGGAATGCTCGTCGAAGTCCTGGAAATCGTATGTCGGGCTGGCGGCGGCCAGCAGGGTTTCGTACTCGCCCACGAGGTTGGGCAGCTCGGCGGTTTTCGCGCCCCCATCGGTCAGCAGCAAGGTCTTGTCGACGGTGGTGAGCTGCCCGGCAATCGCCTGGTAGAGGCCCACGAACTCACTGTTGACCAGCACGAAGCGGTCCTCGGCGTGGTTCATGGTGTAGAGGATCTGTTCCGGCGACAGGCGCACGTTGATGGTGTGGATCACCGCGCCAATCATCGGGATGGCAAACATGCATTCCAGGTAACGATGGCTGTCCCAGTCCATCACTGCCACGGTATCACCGGCCTTGACCCCGGCTTCGGTCAACACATTGGCCAGGCGCGCGACGCGCTCGATCAGGGTCGGGTAGGTGTAACGCAGCTTGTCGCGGTACACGATTTCGCGGGTTTTCTCGTAGCGGGCCCCGGACATCAACAGGCGTTTGATCAACAACGGGTACTGGTACGCGCCTTCGGCGGGCGGGATAACACGGGTCTGCAACATAGGAATCCCTTTTTATGACTGCACGGTCTTGGCTGAAAGATCTGCACTGTAGAGCGCTTATGTTTCAGCCAAATCAGCCAAAGGAATGATTTGCAGAGGGTGGCGGATGATAGCCTTGAGCTATCAGCGTGGATTGATGGAGATCAAATGTGGGAGCGGGCTTGCTCGCGAAAGCGGAGTATCAGTCGAAAAATATTGTGACTGATCTACCGCATTCGCGAGCAAGCCCGCTCCCACAGGGACTGTGCTCGCTCAGGTTTTATTTCATGCTGGTGAAGGCTAGCTTTACTCCGATAGCGATAAGCACCGCGCCCATCGTCCGATCAAACCAATGCCCCATCCGCGCAAAACCCGCGCGCACGCGCTGCTGGCTGAACAGCATGGCCACCAGGCAGAACCACACCGCCGTCGCCACCGCCAGGTACAGGCCATAACCCGCCTGGATCGCCAACGGTGTGTGCGGGTTGATCACCACGGTAAACAACGACAGGAAGAACAGCGTCGCCTTTGGGTTCAAGCCATTGGTCACGAAGCCTGCGGTAAACGCCCCGCGTGGGGTGCGTTCGCCGGCTTCGCGGTGCAACTCGCCTTCGGCGGCAGGCTTGGCCGGCTGGGCACGCAGGGCCTTGAAGCCGATGTACAGCAGGTACGCGGCGGCGGCCCATTTGAGCGCGTTGAACAGCACGATGGACTGGGACACGATCAAGCCAATCCCCAGCAACGAATACCCGACGTGCAGGAAAATCGCCGAGCCGACGCCCAGCGCGGTCCAGGTTCCGGCGCGGCGGCCGTGGGTAACACTTTCGCGTACCACCACGGCGAAATCCGGGCCCGGGCTGGCCACCGCCAACAAGTGAATCAAGGCCACGGTCAAAAACTCGGCGACGTACATGCGCGCTCCAATTCAAGTAACTGATTATTTCATCTGATAGGCTCGGGAGATTACGCCTTCGAACCCTGTCGCAAAAGGTACAGTTGATGACGAACAATCGCCGCGCGGTCTTCCTCGATCACCCCTCCCTGGACCTGGGAGACCTCGACCTCAGCGAGCTGCGAGACAGCTTCAGCGAACTGCAATTATTCGAGCAGACCACGCCGCAGAATGTGCTTGAACGCCTGCAGGGCGCCCAGGTGGCAATCAGTAACAAAATCGCGATCAACGCCGAAACCCTGGCGGCATGCCCAGACCTCAAGCTGATCCTGGTGTCAGCCACCGGCACCAACAATATCGATCTGCAAGCCGCCCGCGCCCATGGCATCACTGTGAGTAACTGCCAGGGCTACGGCACGCCGTCGGTGGCGCAGCATACGATCATGTTGCTGCTCAACCTGGCGACACGCTTGCAGGACTATCAACGGGACGTCAGCGCCGGCCAGTGGCAGCAAGCCAAGCAGTTCTGCCTGCTGGATCATCCGATTGTCGAACTGGAAGGCAAAACCCTCGGCCTGCTTGGCCATGGTGAGTTGGGCAGCGCCGTGGCGCGCCTGGCCGAAGCCTTTGGCATGCGCGTGCTGCTCGGCGCGATTCCCGGGCGCCCTGCCCGCGCCGATCGCGTGCCGCTGGATGAGCTGCTGGCCCAAGTGGATGCCCTGACCTTGCACTGCCCCCTCAACGAACACACCCGTGACTTTATCGGTGCCCGCGAGCTGGCGCTGCTCAAGCCGGGCGCGTTTATCGTCAATACTGCACGCGGTGGTTTGATCAATGAACAGGCCCTGGCCGATGCGCTGCGCAACGGTCATCTGGGCGGCGCGGCGACCGACGTACTCAGCGTGGAGCCACCGGTCAACGGCAACCCGCTGCTGGCCGGTGACATCCCGCGGCTGATCGTTACCCCCCACAACGCCTGGGGCAGTCGCGAAGCGCGCCAGCGCATCGTCGGCCAACTGGCGGAAAACGCCCGGGGCTTTTTCAGCGGCGCCCCGCTACGTGTTGTCAGTTGATAAACTGCGCTCCTTTTCAAGGAGCAGACCATGGATCCGCGCAGTGAAGTACTGCTTCGTCAGGCCGAACTTTTTCAAGGCAACCTACTGCTGGTAGGCTTGCCCGCCGACGACCTGCTGGGTCGCCTGCCCAACGCCCACGGCTGGTGCTGGCACGCCGGCGACCAGGCGGCACTCGATGCACGCTTCCCCGAACGCAGCCAGTTCGGGGTAAACGTGCCCGAGCGTGCATTTGATGCGGCGGTGATTTTCCTGCCCAAATCCAAGGACCTCACCGACTACCTGCTCAATGCCGTGGCCGCACGTTTGCCCGGCGCCGAGCTGTTTCTGGTGGGCGAGAAAAAAGGCGGTATCGAAAGCGCCGCCAAGCAAATGATCCCCTTCGGCAAGCCGCGCAAGCTGGACAACGCGCGGCATTGCCAACTGTGGCAAGTCACCGTGACCAACGCGCCGCAGGCGGTCGAACTGGAAAGCCTGGCTCAAGTGTTCGAAGTGCCGCTGCCTGAAGGTCCGCTCAAGGTCGTGAGCCTGCCGGGCGTATTCAGCCACGGTCGCCTGGATCGCGGTACTGAACTGCTGCTGGAGCATCTGGACAAACTGCCCAGCGGTCACCTGTTGGACTTCGGTTGCGGTGCAGGCGTGTTGGGCGCAGCGGTCAAACGTCGCTACCCGCACAACACGGTGACGATGCTAGATGTGGATGCCTTCGCCGCCGCCAGCAGCCGCCTGACCCTGGCTGCCAATGGTCTGGAAGCCGAAGTGCTGACCGGCGACGGGATCGACGCTGCGCCGATGGGTTTGAACACGATTTTGAGCAACCCGCCGTTCCACGTCGGCGTACACACGGATTATTTCGCCACGGAAAACTTGCTGCGAAAAGCAGCGAAACACCTGGCAAAAGGCGGCGAACTGCGCTTGGTCGCCAACAGCTTCCTGAAGTACCAGCCGCTGATCGAAGAGCATCTGGGCGTGTGCGCAATCAAGGCCGAAGGCAATGGTTTCCGCATCTACCGCGCCAAGCGCGGCTGACGGGCGTTTGAAAAAGAAGGCTTGCCGAATGGGTTTTGCCTAGGCAGAATCCGCTCCGTCCTAGGGGAGTAGTCTCCCACGAGCGCCATGCTCGTCCGGCATACGTCAACATACTTGGTCAACAGACCATGGCGTATGCGACCCAGGTGTCCGCACAGACGGACCGGGGTTTGACAAGACCTATGACACGCACACCTTACCCGGGGCGGGAAGGCTGTACGTGTCATAGCCGTGTCGACCCGCCCCTGGAAACCTACCTGATGCTGGATTCATTACTCGTTCCTACCGCAATCGTTGCCTTGGCCGAAATCGGCGACAAGACGCAACTGCTCGCGCTCATCCTGGCCGCACGCTTTCGCAAACCCTGGCCGATCATCGCCGGCATCGTCGCCGCGACCCTGGCCAACCATGCGGCCGCCGGTGCCGTGGGCGCGTGGTTTGGCAGCTTCTTCTCGGATGCGGTGCTGCACTGGATCCTCGCGGCGAGCTTCTGCGCCACCGCGCTGTGGACCCTGGTGCCAGACAAACTCGATGACGACGAAGCCAGCACCACCCGCAAGTTCGGGCCGTTCCTGACCACGCTGATCGCATTCTTCATCGCCGAAATCGGTGACAAGACCCAGATCGCTACAGTGATGCTGGCGGCACAGTATCCCGAGTTGTGGCTGGTGATTATCGGCACCACCCTGGGCATGCTGATTGCCAACGTGCCGGTGGTTCTGGCGGGGAATTTTGCCGCGGAGAAGCTGCCGCTGACCCTGATTCGTCGATTGGCGGCTACGGCGTTCTTTGTGCTGGCGGTTGTTGCGGTGTACAAGGCCATGCAGAGCAGCGGCTGGATCTAAGACTCCAAAACCAATCCAACGTGGGAGGGCTTTAGGCTTTCTGCGCAAACTCGTGCAGTTCATAACCCGCAACGGTCGAAGCGCTACACAGAAGGGCTCGCTAGTGCGCGAGCCCTTGCGGAATTATCTGAAGGAACACTTCCACGTCCGAATACCACACACGTGTCATAGCCCTTTCTATGCAATGGGAGCTACCGATGGACACGTCATCTCCAGTTTCTTCGTCTAACGCCGATCAACGACAACATTCAAGCGCGGATGATAACGACCGAGCCGCATACAAAAATGCGAGTGACCCTGCCTATCAAGCGGCGAACGCTGCGCCTTACATGGCGAATGTGCCATTTACGTACAACAACAACTCTGAACCATCCACATCGGAGCAGCGCTCGATCGGCGTTAGCTCGATTCCCCAAGGCGACGCGGGGGGTATGTCCCATCAGCCTGAGCAAAGGGGCGGCGGTGGTTCCAGCTATCAGCGCGGTCCCACGCCAGAACAGATCCGCTATGAGGCCCAAGGCCACAAAGGACCGATTCAATACGGCAGCCCTCAATCGTCGTCTGCACCAACCAAGGTTGACCTGAGTAACGGATTCAATGATGGGAATGTTCGAATTGAATACTCCGCAGAGCGCCCGGACGGCTCAAATACAGTCCACGAAAGGCTGTCGATTGAAACCGGCCAGGGAAATGATGCGGTTTATGTTACCGGGGGGCGAAATGGCGGAATTGTTGCACAGGTAAACGGGCGGTCTTACGAGATTCCTTTTGAGGCAAACAGGCGGAATCAACAGACCATTGATGTCAATACTGGCGATGGGAACGATTCCGTCGTTATTGATAACAGACTCTCGCATGACGTCAACATCGACCTTGGAAAGGGCGATGATAGTGCGTTCGCCGGGGCTGGAAGGACCAAAATCTTCGGAGGGCCTGGCCAGGACAATATCAATCTGGGAAGTGGCGAAGGCTACGCTGAAGGCGGTGATGGGGATGACTTCATCACTGGTGGCTCAGGACATGCAACGATTTACGGTGGACCTGGCAGTGATGAGATACGTGCGGGTGGAGGGCCGGATACGAAAATCAACTACGTGGACGGGGGAGACGGCAGGGACCTCATCTATGGCGGGAGGGGTCGTAACGTGTTGTTTGGAGGGAACGGAGATGACTACATCTACGCGGGTGACAGCAGCACTATTGTTCCAGGCAAAGGTAACGACTGGGTGCAGACATACTCCAGGAATGATCATGTCATTGGGGAAGAAGCAGACGATCTTAGTCATGTCCACCCGTCGTCGTCCTTTGAGCACACCATACCCTCCCCTAATGCCGGCGAGCGCGGCATTAACATCCAGGGTAGTCCTGCATTCAGGCAGCGCGTGAATGATGACCTGGAGTCCCTGAGAAGTACTCGGGCCGGGCAGGAAACCCTGAAAATCATAGATTCGCTTGATGCACCTGTTACCGCAAGAGAAGGCGTATCAGGTAGTTTCTATTATTACTCCGACCCGGGCGGGCGTCGCATGGACGAGGAGCAGCATGGTTTGGCGCGAACGGCTGGCGTAATAAAAGGCGGTGTTGCAGGTACTCCGGCGCAAAACCCAGTGGTTGAATATGACCGAACATTCATTTCTCCCGGGCACCAGCGGCCTCCACTGGTTATTCTCCAGCATGAGCTTTCCCATGCGGTCAACGGGGGGCGTGGCACGGTTCTGCCGGGGTCAACGCCAGCCTGGAATGGCAGCAGTTTCGAATGGGAGTCGAATTATGAGCGCCAGGCGGTAGGACTCCCCACAGGGAGCTATTTTGACTTTGACGGCAATCCCCGGACGCCGCCTACGAACACTAATCCCTGGCCTTACAACGAAAACGCGCTCCTCGGCGAGCTTAGGTTGCCACTGCGGCGAAGATACGGTGACTAGCTCATCAAGGCATCACACAAGTGGCCTGCGTAAAAGACGATGGCGCTTTTTCAGAGCCCCCCAATAGCAGTGTGTCAGTACCGTCTTCATTAACTGACACCTTGCTAACGGGGTGCCCCCCACAACATTTGGGTTTCTATAAGAGTGGGGGTATCAGGATTTCTTGGCCTGCTGATACAACGGCATCACCTTCGGAATCGCCGCCTGCAACGAGGCGATCCGGCTATCCGACGCTGGGTGGGTGCTCATGAACTCCGGTGGCGCACCTTCCGAAGCCTTGGCCATCTTGTTCCACAGCGTGATCGCCGCATTCGGGTTGTAACCGGCGCGAGCCGACAGTTCCAGGCCGATCAGGTCTGCCTCGTTTTCATTGGCGCGACTGTTGGGCAAGGTCATGCCGTAGTTGGCCACGGTATCGGCCAATGCCAGGCTGTCCTGACCCAGGCCGAACAGCGCACCAGCGCCCTGCTTGGCCATCTGGATACCATAGGCCTTGGACATGGCTTCGCGGCCGTGTTCGCGCAAGGCGTGGGCGATTTCATGGCCCATCACCGCAGCCAGTTCGTCATCCGTCAGCTTGAGGTTGTCGATCAGCGCGCTGTACACAAAGATCTTGCCGCCAGGCCCGCAGTTGGCGTTCATCTCGTCGCTTTTGATCAGGTTCACTTCCCACTTCCACTGCGCCGCATCGGGGCGGAAGGTCGGTGCCTGGGCGATCAAGCGGTTGGCGATGGCCTGCACACGCTTGGCATTGGTGCTGGTCTTGTCCAGTTGGCCCTTGGTGCTGGCTTCGCCCAAGGTCTGCTGGTAGGACTGGGCATACATCTGGTCGACTTCCTGGCTCGACAGCATGCTGAACATATATTGCTTGCGCTCAACCCCGACGGCACCGCCGCTGGTGGTGTTGACCGACTGGCAACCGGCCAGCAGCAGCGCGGCTGCCAGTACGTTTATTGCCAATGATTTCTTCATGAACACTCTCCCTGAAAACATGGCGCGTATCGTAGGCGGTCATGTGTATCGACGCCAGATACAACAGACGTGTAACCGCAGAATTTCAGACACATCCCACTCGCCGCTCAACCTGGCGTCAGACATTCCGGCCCGTTCAGCTTCGGATCGTTGACCATATTGGCCAAGACACGCTCACGCAACGCCGCAGGCTCGCTGGCCAATAACGCCTGAAGGGTGTGCAACGGTGTCTCAGGATTAAGCCAGGCCTCTTGCCCCGCCGCATCCAGGATCAGCGGCCGGCGCTGGCTCTGCGCCGGCTGGGTGACCACCGCCGTGCTCAGCCACACTTGCTCCTGCACCGGATAGGCCTCCCAGATCGCCGCAAAAAACAGCGTGGAGCCCTCCCCCGGCGTCAACCAGTACGGGCGCTTGCGCTGGGTGCCGCGCCATTCGTAGAAGCCATTGGCGGGCAGCAGGCAGCGGCGCTGGCGAAACGCTTCGCGAAACATCGGTTGCTCGGCCAGGGTTTCGGCGCGGGCATGGGCGGGCGTGCGCGAGAGGTCGGTCAGCCAGGGCGGTGTCAGGCCCCAGCGGGCACGAGCCAGGGTGCGTTGGCCGGCATCGGAACGCTGGATCAGCACCGAGTCATTCGGAGAGATGTTCCACTGGGCCTGCTGGTCGGCCGGAAAGCCCGGCAAGGCAGCAAAGGAGGGGGTCCAGCGAAACAGGGCATAACGTCCACACATGGGGCAACACGACTCTTGGGTAAACCGACCGACAGCCTAACAGACCAACACGTCGGGGAAGCTGTCAGGTTCATCGCCCGGCATGGGTTGCGCGCCGATGTAGGCAGTAATCAACTCACGGGCACACGCGGCCTGGTCGTTGTCCACTTCCAGCCCCAGCAAGCCGAAAATCGGCAGCTCGCCGGTGCCTCCGAGCAAATGGCGCCCCACCAGGTGCGCCTCGATACCCTCGCTGGCGAGCATCTGCTGCAGCAACTCGCCCTCCATCAGGTTTTCCGGTTCGTAGATTCGCTGCATGGGCGGTCCTATCATTCGTTTTCACTGCGGGTTTCAAGCATCCACTCGTCGCCATGGACCTGTAGATCGAAAATGATCGGGCGGCAACACACCTGGCAGTCCTCTATATAGTTCTGGTCACCGCCAGACAAATCCACCGTTGTCTCAACCTCTTCACCACAATAAGGACAATCGTACGTCGCGGTTTCCAGCATCGCAGCCTCCAGAGTGACTTGTGCGTATAATCGCCGGTCTATTTACAGGGCTATTTCCGGCCGGGCCCATTTCCCGGACCGTTCCCTGGCATTTCCTTTACTTACCCTAGCCGTTTCTAACAAGAGAGCATGATGGGCCAATTCGATACCATCCGACCTTACAACGACAGCGAAGTCCCGGCAGTGCTGGACCGGCTGTTCAGTGACAAGGCCTTTCTGGACATCCTGACCCACTTCCGCTTTCCGCGCTTCGCCGGCGCCCTGGGCTGGCTGCTCAAGCCGATGATCGCCCGCAAGCTGCGCCGTGAATTCGCCGGCGTCACTACCGTGGCGACGCTGCAGGACAAAGTCGAGTACTACGTCGATCACACCATCGACCGCGCGACCGACGGCGTGACCTACACCGGCGTCGAGCAGCTCAAGTCCGGCACCGCCTACCTGTTCCTGGCCAACCACCGCGACATCGTGATGGACCCGGCCTTCGTCAACTACGCCGTGTACCACGCCGGCCTGCCGACGCCGCGTATCGCCATCGGCGACAACCTGCTGCAAAAGCCGTTTGTCAGCGACCTGATGCGCCTGAACAAAAGCTTTATCGTGCACCGCTCGATCACCGGGCGAAAAGAAAAGATGGCGGCGTTCAACTTGCTGTCGGCCTACATCAACCATTCGATCCGCAACGACTGCGAGTCGATCTGGATCGCCCAGGCCGAAGGCCGCGCCAAGGATGGGGATGACCGCACCGAGTCGGCGATCCTCAAGATGTTCCACGTCAGCCGCAAGGATGAGCCGTTTGCCGAGGTGATCCAATCGCTGAACCTGACGCCGGTGTCCATCAGCTACGAATACGACCCGTGCGATTCGGCCAAGGCCCGCGAACTGTACATCCGCGCCACCACCGGCACCTACAGCAAGGCACCGGGCGAAGATGACGTGAGCATTGCCCTGGGCATCACCGGCTACAAGGGCCGGGTGCATGTGAACTTCGCCCCGCCGATCACCGAGCGCTTCGAAGACACCAAAGTGCTGGCGATGGAGATGGATCGGCAGATTCTCGGCGGCTACCGCTTGTTCCCGGTGCATTACCTGGCGTATGCGCAGTGGAGCGAGGCTGATCCGCAATTGCAGGTGCCGACGGCAGCCGAGGTGTTCCCGGCGGATGAACTGGCCAAAGCTAAGGCGGAGTGGGAACGGCGCTTGAACGAATGCCCGGTTGAGCATCGGCCGTTTCTGGTGGTGCAGTATGCGACGCCGGTGCGTAACCAGTACCGCGTGAAGGCTGGCATTGCGCTGTAAAATAGCAACGCAAAAAAATGTGGGAGCGGGCTTGTGTGGGAGCGGGCTTGCTCGCGAAGGCGGAGTGTCAGGCAAAGATGCATTCACTGACCCACTGCATTCGCGAGCAAGCCCGCTCCCACATTTGGTTCTGTGGTGCGCTTTAGAGGCGGGTACTGATCCAGGAGATCAGCAGCGCCAACCCCAGGCAGGCGAACCCGATGCGGTACGCCAAGCGATGCGCCCGTTCGGTGCGCACATCCAGAAACAGCATCGGCTGGTCAATCGCGCGCGCTTCGCTTTGTGCGGTCAGGTCAGCCATCGCGCGTTGCTCGCGCAGGCGAGTGATGGCCAGCAGCGCCGCCCCCGGAAGCGCCACCGCTAGAGCTACAACATTGATCAACAGTGCGGGCAGTGCCATCGCAAACCTCGGGGAAACAGTGCCTGGGTGTCAGTTCGGATACCTATCCGGACGCAGTGGCATCATCGGCCACCAATGTTTCATTCCCAGCATGGACGGCTAATGTAGCCAGTAATTTACGGCGTCACCTGAACGTCACCTTAACAAGCCACTCTGTTGCCCTTCGAACGTTCGGGAGCTTGTCATGCTGCACGCGCACAACCAGGATCGGCTGTATCTGATCGCCCAGAGCGATGAGCAAGAGGCGCTGGTCGGCGGCCTCGCGTTCAACGTGCAGGACCGCCACTGGCTGGTGTATTGCGCCCTCGGCGGGCACCAGCATGCGGACTTGCCGGAAGCGGATTTATTGACCGGCGTGAGCCTGCTGGACTTCTGTATCGACACCGCCGCGTGAAACTCAAGGCGCAAAAAAACCGGGCTCATCACTGAGCCCGGTTTTTTTATGCAGCGGTTATTGCGAGCTGAGCAACGAACCGATGCTTGGGTCCTTGAACAGGCGGGTCAAGGCGTCACTCAACACGTCGCTGACCAGCTTGGTGTTGGTGTCCTGGTTCGGCGACATGCCGAAGCGCTGATTCAGCGATGCGCCGTAGCGGCCGCTGTAGCGACGGGTGCCAGCGGTGACGTCGGACTTGAACGTCGCGCCGATGGAGGCTTCGGTCACATACAGACCTTCTTTAGGCGACTGATACTTCAGCTCTGCCAGGGTGATGGTCAACTGCGGAGCGCCCGGCGCGTTCGGGCTTGGGGTAAAGCCCAGCAGGCGCACAGCGGCTTCGGCCTGGGCTTGCAGCTTGGGCAGTACGTCCTGGCCCGTAACCGAAATCAGCGCGGTTTCCGGGTACAAGCCACCACGGGAACCCAGGGTTGGCGACGGACGGCCGTCCACTACACGCACCGACACCGGCTGGCCGTGGCCCACTGGCGCCAGCTGCGTGGTGAGTTTCGGTTGCGGGCTGAGTTGTTGCGGGCTGTTGGCGCAGCCAACCAGGGCCAAACTGGTCACAGTGATCAAACCGAACAACAGGCGTTGCAACATGCGCTTCTCTCCAGAAATCAGGTACCGACAGGCGGGCAGTATAGCGGTGCGCCACTGCCGGGAACTAGCATCAGTTACATCCTGAGACCGGCACCGGCCGAAGCGGTTCGATGTCACCGAGATGTCACAGCCGATACATGCACTCGTCATCCCGGGCTGGCAAGCTTTACCTCAATCTCAGGAGGCTATCACCATGAATTTTCTCTGGTCGCTGTTCATGCGCAAACCCGCCCTGCGTCAGTTCGCCCTGCTCGATGCGCAAGGCCGCTGCCAGGCCTTTAAAGAGTGCAACCAACCACCGGTGGGCAATGGCTGGGTGGAAATCGACGAGATTCGCCTGAGCTGGATGCACCGCCCGCTGCCGGCCCGCGCCCGCGTAAGCCCGCGTCCAGCGCGGTCGTCCCGGCACCAGCCGTTGGCCGCCTGACCGAACACCTAATAAAAGTCATAAAACACGCCCATTTCCTTGGCGTTCTTCGCTACAATCTCCCCCCGATTATAAGGACGTCTCCTGATCGGGCCCCGCAGCATCGTTAATGCCTCGGTATTAACCCCCCAATCGCCCACAGAGAGCCGCCCACACAGATCGAATAGAGCTGGCGTGCTTGCTGTTTTAGTTGCAACCCACCCCTCTTTATATCGCATCTGCCAGAGCTGCCATTGCGCTCGGCCACTTGAGTTGTTTGCCCGTTTTGCCGCGTGTCGGCAAGGTATCCGGGCCAGGTGCCAGGCTGAGGCAGCCCTTTTTTGAGGTTCACGTCTTCAAAAGAGCGTGAAAAAAACGGGTTTTCACAACTTCACAAGAGTGTGGCGAGCAAATGAATAGTTTGGCGTTTGTACAAGCACCATCAGCGTCTTTAACAGCCCAACCACACAGGACCGAGCACTCCTCAAAAACCGGAGCTTGAGCCTGTCCGCTACGGATTGGTTGCACGAATCGCACGCTTTGACCATAAGTCGAATTGCCACAGGCGCCCATGAATGCGTTCATAGGCAGATTAGCCCGGCAGGAAGCGTGTGCTGAAGTTGCAAAGAATTGCGAAACGGACATGGCGATCCTGGCCATGGGTAACCTGGGGCAACACGTGAACCGCCCCGTCACTCCTGGCAGCCATGCCGTCAATTTGGTGCTGCAGATTTTGGAGACGCGTTAAATGGCGCATAACGAAGCAGTCGACGTAGTACTGGTAGGGGCCGGCATCATGAGTGCCACCCTGGCCGTGCTGCTCAAAGAGCTCGACCCCGGCCTCAAGCTGGAAGTCGTTGAGCTGATGGATTCGGGTGCCGCGGAAAGTTCCAACCCGTGGAACAACGCCGGTACCGGCCACGCCGGGCTGTGTGAGCTGAACTACACGCCGCAGGCCGCCGATGGCTCCATCGACATCAAGAAAGCCGTGCACATCAACACCCAGTTCGAGGTGTCGAAGCAGTTCTGGGCGTACCTGACCCAAAAGGGCACCTTTGGCTCGTCCAAGTCCTTTATCAGCCCGGTGCCGCACCTGAGCTTCGTGCAGGGCGAAAAAGGCGTGGACTTCCTCAAGAAGCGCTTTGAATCCCTCAGCCAGCACCACGCGTTTTCGGACATGCACTACACCGAAGACCGCAGCGAGATGGCCGAGTGGATGCCGCTGATGATGCCGGGCCGCCCGCTCGACGAAAAAATCGCCGCCACCCGTGTGCTCAACGGCACCGACGTCAATTTCGGCGCCCTGACCAACCAGCTGCTGGGGCACCTGACCAGCTCGCCGGATGCCCAGGTCAAGTACTGCAAGCGCGTCACTGGCCTCAAGCGCAATGGCGACGGCTGGACCGTGAGCATCAAGGACGTCAACAGCGGCAACAGCCGTGAAGTGGACGCCAAGTTCGTCTTCCTCGGCGCCGGTGGTGCGGCCCTGCCGCTGCTGCAAGCCTCGGGCATCGAAGAAAGCAAAGGTTTTGGCGGTTTCCCGGTCAGCGGCCAGTGGCTGCGTTGCGACAACCCGGACGTGGTCAAGCACCACCAGGCCAAGGTCTACAGCCAGGCCGCCGTGGGTTCGCCGCCGATGTCCGTGCCGCACTTGGACACCCGCGTGGTCGATGGCAAGAAATCCCTGCTGTTCGGGCCATACGCAGGCTTCACCACCAAGTTTCTCAAGCACGGCTCGTTCCTTGACCTGCCGATGTCGATTCGCGCCGGCAACATCGGCCCGATGCTGGCCGTGGCCCGCGATAACATGGACCTGACCAAGTACCTGGTCAGCGAAGTGCGCCAGTCCATGGAGCAGCGCCTGGAATCGCTGCGCCGCTTCTACCCTGAAGCGAAAGCCGAAGACTGGCGCCTGGAAGTGGCCGGCCAACGGGTGCAGATCATCAAGAAAGACCCGAAGAAAGGCGGCGTGCTGCAATTCGGCACCGAGCTGGTCGCGGCCAAGGACGGCTCGCTGGCCGCACTGCTGGGCGCATCCCCGGGTGCTTCGGTGACGGTTTCGATCATGCTGGAACTGATCGAGAAGTGCTTCCCGCAGAAAGCGGCTGGTGAATGGGCAGCCAAGCTGCACGAGATCTTCCCGGCACGGGAAAAGGTTCTGGAAACGGATGCCGACCTGTACCGCAAGATCAACACGCAGAACAACATCAGCCTGGAACTGGTTGAGCCTGCCGCCGAGACCGAGAGCTACGCTTGAGGTTGTGACGCATAGCGTCACCGGATGCATTCCCACGCAGAGCGTGGGAACGAGCGCCCCGCCCTCTGCATGAGGACGGGGCGTTTTTTTATGCCTTGGGAATCAGCCGCGGGCTTTTTCGATCAGTTCGATGTACTCGTCCGCGTTGCGCTGGTCCTTGATCAGGTCGACAAAGGTCTGGCCATGCTCGTCCTTGCCGTCGAGGTCCAGGCCGGCTTCCTTGAAAAAGCCCAGGAAACGCTCGAAGTCGTCGATACGCAAGCCACGGTAGGCCTTGATCAGTTTGTGCAGGGACGGGGAAGTCGCGTCAACCGGCTCGAAGTCCAGGAACAACTTGATTTGATCGTCGCCGATCTCATCGCCAATCACCTGTTTCTTATCTTTACGCATTACCGACTCCAGCCTGCAGACATTTACACGGGACTGGAAGTCTACCTGCGCGACGCCGCCTTCGAAAGCGCTGGAGGACCAATGTGGGAGCGGGCTTGCTCGCGAAAGCGGTGGGTCAGCTGAAACAGCTCTGACTGACACACCGCTTTCGCGAGCAAGCCCGCTCCCACATTTGGATCTACGGTGTTCTGACTATTTGGTACGGACGGCACCGGTGTGCAGGTCTGCCCAGATGTGGCCGTTGGCGTAGCTGAGGAATTGCACATACAGGGTGTCGTTACGCAGCAAGTCGACGATGACGCGGTACTGCGCCACCGGATACGACAAAGTCAGGGTCTTGCTCTTATCGTCATACGCCGGCTTCTTCAGGCTTTTGCTTTCAGCGTCGAAATTGAGCACCACTTGAGTAATGGTCGCGCCCTTGTTCAGGGACTTGCCCTTGAGGCGGATCATCAGTGGCGACGTCACCGGAATCGGTTGCTGGCTGGATTGACGCTGATTCCCCACCACCACCGCGTACTCGGTGACTTGCAGCAATTGCTGCTGGTCGGGCGTTTCGGCGCGCAGGGTCAGGTCGTCTGGCGGCAGGAATTGGCTGTGCAGGGGGGCTGCAGCCAGGGGCAAACTGAGGGTCAGCGCCAGGGCGGCGCACGTGCGGATCAACAGGCTCATGACAGGCTCCAGACGCAGGGCCAGGCACTCTAGCATGCCGGCCCCACACCTGATGAAGCGCGTTTACATGCCTTTGACGGCGTAGATGCCGTTGGCATTGCGCCAGTAGCCTTTGTAGTCCATGCCGTAACCGAAGATGTAACGGTCAACGCACGGCAGGCCGACGAAATCCGCTTTCAGCTCAGGGCGTGCCTTGCGGTCGTGATCTTTATCGATCAGCACGGCGGTGTGCACTTTGCGCGCGCCGGCGTGTTTGCAGAAGTCGATGATCGCGCCGAGGGTGTGACCTTCGTCGAGGATGTCGTCGATGATCAGCACGTCGCGGTCGATGAACGACACTTCTGGCTTGGCTTTCCAGAACAGGTCGCCGCCGCTGGTTTCATTGCGATAGCGAGTGGCATGCAGGTAAGAAGCTTCCAGCGGGAATTGCAGATGAGTGAGCAATTTGCCGGCGAAAATCAGGCCGCCGTTCATCACACAGAAAACCACCGGGTTGGTGTCGGCCATTTCGCGGCTGATATGGGCGCCGACCTTGGCGATAGCCTCTTCGACTTGCGCTTCGGTGTACAGGCAGTCAGCCTCGCGCATGATTTGACGGATATGCTCGAGATCAGCGGACATGGCGCTCTCCAAGGGGGTGCTGTGGCAAGAAAAGCGGGCGAAGGTACGCTTCTCGTGCGCTCGGATCAAGCCTTAATGGACTAACGTACTAGATGTCTATAGGACAACACCCTCGGATAGATTAATCTAGGCCGGTTTTTTTGCCCGCCGCCGGAGCCTTTCCCATGCCCACTCGCGAGATCCGCCACCCGCTGATCCAACACAAACTCGGCCTTATGCGCCGCGCCGACATCAGCACGAAGAATTTCCGTGAGCTTGCTCAGGAAGTCGGAGCGTTGCTCACTTACGAAGCCACCAAGGATCTGCCCCTGGAAACCTACGAGATTCCAGGTTGGGCCGGTCCCGTGCAGGTCGAAAAAATCGCCGGCAAGAAGATCACTGTGGTGCCGATCCTGCGCGCCGGTATCGGCATGCTCGAAGGCGTGCTCAGCCTGATCCCGGGCGCCAAGGTCAGCGCCGTGGGCGTGGCCCGCAACGAAGAAACCCTGGAAGCCCACACCTACCTGGAAAAACTCGTCCCGGAAATCGACGAGCGCCTGGCCATGATCATCGACCCAATGCTCGCCACCGGCAGCTCCATGGTTGCCACCATCGACCTGCTGAAAAAAGCCGGTTGCAAGGACATTCGCGCCATGGTGCTGGTGGCCGCTCCCGAAGGCATCGCCGCCGTCGAGAAGGCCCACCCGGACGTGCAGATCTACACCGCGTCCATCGATCAGCGCCTGAACGAACACGGCTACATCATCCCAGGCCTGGGCGATGCCGGTGACAAGATCTTCGGCACCAAGCAGAAGGACGCGTGAGCATGCAGGATGAATTCAACGACCCGCTTTGGCGCCAGATCCTGTCTGGCGCACAAATGCTCTTCGTGGCATTTGGCGCGCTGGTGTTGATGCCGCTGATCACAGGTCTTGATCCAAACGTTGCACTGTTTACCGCTGGCCTGGGCACGTTGTTGTTCCAGCTGGTCACAGGGCGGCAGGTGCCGGTATTCCTGGCATCGAGCTTTGCCTTTATCACCCCGATCATTCTCGCCAAGCAGCAGTTCGGCCTGGCGGCGACCATGGGTGGGGTGATGGCGGCCGGTTTCGTCTACACCTTCCTCGGCGCTGCCGTGAAGATCAAGGGCACCGGCTTCATCGACCGACTGCTGCCACCGGTGGTGATTGGTCCGGTGATCATCTCCATCGGCCTGGCCATGGCGCCGATTGCCGCCAATATGGCCATGGGCAAAACCGGTGATGGCAGCGAGCTGATTCACTACCAGACGGCGATGATGATCTCGATGCCGGCGCTGCTGACCACGTTGATCGTGGCGGTGTTCGGCAAGGGCATTTTCCGCCTGGTGCCGATCATCTCCGGTGTGCTGGTGGGCTTTGCGATGGCGTTCTACTTTGACGTGGTCGACACGGCGAAGATCGCCGCCGCACCATGGTTCGCACTGCCCCACTTCACCGCGCCGGAATTCAACTGGCAGGCGATCCTGTTCATCGTCCCCGTGGCCCTGGCCCCGGCGATCGAACATATCGGCGGTGTGATTGCGGTGGGCAGCGTGACCGGTCGCGACTACCTGAAGAAGCCGGGCCTGCATCGCACCCTGCTGGGTGATGGCATTGCCACCACAGCTGCCGGGATGTTTGGCGGCCCGCCGAACACCACCTACGCCGAAGTGACTGGCGCGGTGATGCTGACCAAGAACTACAACCCGAAAATCATGACCTGGGCCGCGGTGTTTGCCATCAGCCTGGCGTTTATCGGTAAGTTCGGCGCACTGCTGCAAAGCATCCCGGTGCCGGTGATGGGCGGGATTCTGTGCCTGCTGTTCGGTTCGATTGCTGCGGTGGGGATGAACACGCTGATTCGCCACAAGATCGACCTCGGTGAGGCGCGCAACCTGGTGATTGTCTCGGTGACATTGGTGTTCGGGATTGGCGGTGTGCTGGTCGGCACCGGTACTGGCCCGGATGATTTCGGCCTGAAGGGCATTGCCCTGTGTGCGGTGGTGGCGATTGCCTTGAACCTGCTGCTGCCGGGTAATGATGGCTGGAAGAACAAGAAGCCTGACGAACCACTGCTGTAATTAACGCCGCAAAACCAATGTGGGAGCGGGCTTGCTCGCGAAAGCGGAGTGTCAGTCTAGAGATGTTTGACTGATACGCCGCCTTCGCGAGCAAGCCCGCTCCCACACAAAGCGCCTACCACATTCTTTGATATTCAGCGTGGCTTACAGCTCGCCGAGCCCATCAATCAACGCCTGGTTCTGCTCCGGCGTACCAATGCTGATCCGCAGGAACTGGGCAATCCGCTCCTGCTTGAAGTGCCGCACGATCACACCCTGCTCACGCAACTTGGCCGCCAGGCCGGCAGCGTCGTGCTTGGGGTGACGGGCAAAGATAAAGTTGGCCGCCGACGGCAACACTTCAAAGCCCTTCCCTTCCAATTGCGCGACCACCGTGTTGCGGCTGTCGATCACCAACTTGCAGGTCTTCTCGAAGTACTCACGGTCTTCAAACGCCGCCGCCGCGCCGACAATCGCCAGGCGATCCAGCGGATAGGAGTTGAAGCTGTTCTTGACCCGCTCCAGCGCCTCGATCAGGTCCGGGTGGCCCACGGCCAGGCCCACGCGCAAACCGGCCAGTGAGCGCGATTTGGACAGGGTCTGCGTCACCAGGAGGTTCGGGTAGCGGTCCACCAGGCTGATGGCGGTTTCGCCGCCGAAGTCGATATAGGCCTCATCGACCACCACCACCGAATCCGGGCTGGCCTTGAGGATCTGCTCCACGGCATCCAGCGCCAGCACGCAGCCGGTCGGCGCGTTCGGGTTGGGGAAGATGATCCCGCCGTTCGGCTTGGCGTAGTCCGCCACGCGGATCTGGAATTGCTCGTCCAGCGGCACCGGGTCGGACTGGATGCCATACAGACCGCAGTACACCGGGTAGAAGCTATAGCTGATGTCCGGGAACAGCAGCGGCAAGTCGTGCTGAAACAGGCCGTGGAAGATGTGCGCGAGGACTTCGTCGGAACCGTTGCCGAGGAACACCTTGCCCGCGTCCACCCCGTAATACTTGGCCACGGCCTGCTTGAGCAGGTCACTGTTGGGGTCCGGGTACAGGCGCAGGTTGTCGTTCAACTCGGCCTGCATCGCAGCCAACGCCTTGGGCGATGGGCCGTAGGGGTTTTCATTGGTGTTGAGCTTGACCAGCTTGGTCAGCTTCGGTTGTTCACCCGGCACGTAAGGCACGAGGTCCTTGACGAAGGGGCTCCAGAATTTGCTCATGCCTCACTCTCCCTTGACGATGCGGTATTCGGCGCTACGTGCGTGTGCGCTCAGCGATTCGCCACGGGCCAGCACCGAGGCAGTCTTGCCCAGCTCGGACGCGCCTTGTGGCGAGCAGAAGATGATCGACGAACGCTTCTGGAAGTCATACACCCCCAGCGGCGACGAAAAGCGTGCGGTGCCAGAGGTCGGCAGCACGTGGTTGGGGCCTGCGCAGTAGTCGCCCAGGGCCTCGCTGGTGTGGCGGCCCATGAAGATCGCACCGGCGTGGCGAATCGATGGCAGCCAGGCTTGCGGGTCGGCAACCGACAGCTCCAAGTGCTCCGGCGCGATGCGGTTGGCCACTTCGATGGCTTGCTCCATGTCGCTCACCAGAATCAAGGCGCCACGGCCATTGATCGACTTCTCGATGATCTCGGCGCGCTCCATGGTCGGCAGCAGCTTGTCGATGCTCGCGGCGACCTTGTCGAGGAACTCGGCGTCCGGGCTGACCAGGATCGCCTGGGCGTCTTCGTCGTGCTCGGCCTGGGAGAACAGGTCCATGGCGATCCAGTCCGGGTCGGTCTGGCCATCACACACCACGAGGATTTCCGAAGGGCCGGCAATCATGTCGATACCGACCTGGCCAAACACGTGGCGCTTGGCGGTGGCGACGTAGATGTTGCCGGGGCCGACCACCTTGTCCACTTTCGGCACGCTTTCGGTGCCGTAGGCCAGGGCGGCAACGGCCTGGGCGCCGCCGATGGTGAATACGCGGTCAACACCGGCGATGCACGCAGCGGCCAGCACCAGCTCGTTGATTTCACCGCGCGGGGTCGGCACGACCATGACCACTTCAGTCACGCCCGCCACTTTGGCCGGAATCGCGTTCATCAGAACCGACGACGGGTACGACGCCTTGCCGCCCGGCACGTACAGGCCGGCACGGTCCAGCGGCGTGACCTTCTGGCCCAGCACGGTGCCGTCGGCCTCGGTGTAGCTCCAGGAATCCTGCTTCTGCTTTTCGTGGTAGCTGCGCACCCGTGTCGCCGCCACTTCCAGCGCTTCGCGCTGCGGGGCAGTGATGCGCGTCAGCGCCAACTCCAGGCGTTCGCGGGGCAGGATCAGGTCGGCCATGGACGCCACGTCCAGGCCGTCGAACTGGCGGGTGAAATCCACCAGCGCCGAATCACCGCGCTCGCGCACGGCCTTGATGATGTCGAGTACTCGCCCGTTGACCGACTCGTCGGACACGCTTTCCCAGCTCAGCAGATGATCCAGATGATGGGCGAAATCCGGGTCGGCAGCGTTGAGTCGGGCAATTGCAGTGGACGTGGTCATAGCGAGGGCCTCAATAGAATTGGCAAAAACTCAGGCGCCCTAAACTAGCAGTCGTTTCCGCTTGGGCACCTGAGAATTCTGGCTATGAGGCGGATAGACGGGCGCGACCTAGGGCCGCGCGGGTGAGTCAACCGCGGTGTCGCGACTCCACTGCCGTGCGCAGGGTGTCGATCAACGCCTGGATACGGGCGTGCTGCATCTTCATCGAGGCCTTGTTGACGATCAGGCGAGAGCTGATGTCGGCAATGAATTCCTGCGGTTCAAGACCGTTGGCACGCAGGGTGTTGCCGGTGTCGACCACGTCGATGATCTTGTCGGCCAGGCCAATCAGCGGCGCCAGCTCCATCGAGCCGTAGAGCTTGATGATATCGACCTGGCGGCCTTGTTCGGCGTAGTAGCGCTTGGCGACGTTGACGAACTTGGTGGCCACGCGCAGGCGGCCCTTGGGCTCGACGTCACCGACACGGCCGGCGGTCATCAGCTTGCACAGGGCGATACGCAGGTCCAGGGGCTCGTACAGGCCCTGGCCGCCGTATTCCATCAGCACGTCTTTACCGGCGACACCGAGGTCGGCCGCGCCATGTTCAACGTAGGTCGGCACGTCGGTAGCCCGCACGATCAACAGGCGAACGTCGTCCTGGGTCGTGGGGATGATCAGCTTGCGGCTCTTGTCCGGATTCTCGGTCGGCACGATGCCCGCTTCAGCCAGAAGCGGCAAAGTGTCGTCAAGGATGCGGCCCTTGGACAGTGCGATGGTCAACATGGGAAACGTCAGTCCTTCATCAGGCTATTGCGGTCCGGTCGCAAACGGCGCCGGACACAGATCGAGGCCATGACAGCCTCGATTTGAAACAAATCCTGTGGTGAGAGAGCAAGCTCCCTCACCAGCATTGCAGCCTCGGGAACTAGCCCGGTACGCGGCGGATTTTCGCGCCGAGCATCTGCAGTTTTTCTTCGATGCACTCGTAACCACGGTCGATGTGGTAGATGCGGTCGATCAGCGTGTCGCCGTCGGCACACAGTGCCGAAATCACCAGGCTGGCCGACGCACGCAGGTCGGTGGCCATGACTGGCGCGCCCTTGAGCTTGTCGATACCGGTGACGATGGCAGTGTTGCCCTCGACCTGGATCTTCGCGCCCATGCGGTGCAGTTCGTACACGTGCATGAAGCGGTTTTCGAAGATGGTCTCGATCACGGCACCGGTGCCTTCGGCAATCGCGTTCAGGGAGATGAACTGCGCTTGCATGTCGGTCGGGAACGCTGGGTACGGAGCGGTACGCACGTTTACGGCTTTTGGACGCTTGCCGTGCATGTTCAGCTCGATCCAGTCTTCGCCGGTGGTGATGTCTGCGCCAGCTTCACGCAGTTTTTCGAGGACGGCTTCCAGGATGGTCGGATCAGTGTCCTTGACCTTGACGCGGCCACCGGTGACGGCAGCGGCAACCAGGTAGGTGCCAGTCTCGATACGGTCGGGCATGACCTTGTAGGTAGCGGTGTGCAGACGCTCGACACCATCAATGGTGATGGTGTCGGTGCCAGCGCCGGAAACCTTGGCGCCCATGGCGTTCAGGAAGTTGGCCAGGTCGACCACTTCCGGCTCGCGCGCGGCGTTCTGCAGGACGCTGCGGCCCTTGGCCAGGGCAGCGGCCATCATGATGTTCTCGGTACCGGTCACGCTGACGGTATCAAAGAAGAAGTTGGCGCCACGCAGGCCGCCTTCCGGCGCCTTGGCCTTGATGTAGCCGCCTTCGACGTCAATCACTGCGCCCATGGCTTCAAGACCACGGATGTGCAGGTCAACCGGACGCGAGCCAATGGCGCAACCGCCAGGCAGTGCGACTTCGGCTTCGCCAAAACGGGCAACCATCGGGCCCAGTACCAGGATCGACGCACGCATGGTTTTCACCAGTTCGTACGGTGCGATCAGGGTCTTGATGGTACGCGGGTCGATTTCGACCGAGAGTTTCTCGTCGATCACCGGCTCGATGCCCATGCGACCGAACAGCTCGATCATGGTGGTGATGTCGTGCAAGTGCGGCAGGTTGGCCACGGTGACCGGGCCATCACACAGCAGGGTCGCTGCCAGGATCGGCAAGGCGGAGTTTTTCGCGCCGGAGATGCGGATCTCGCCATCAAGGCGGGCACCACCGGTAATAATCAATTTATCCATAAGAATCTCGACGCCTTGGGGGCTCAGGTGCGCTCGGCCCAGGCCGCGCGGCTGAAAAATTTCATAGTGACCGCATGGATGCTGCCATCGGTGATCCACGGGTTCAAATGGGCATAGATCTGCTGCTGACGCTTGACCGGGCTCAATGCCGCCAGTTCATCGCTAATCACGTTCAGCTGGAAATTGCAGCCTTCGCCTTCAACTGCAACCTCAGTATCCGGCAGCTTTCCTTCAAGGAAGCTCTTAACTTCTAGGGCCTGCATGCTCAACCTCTATCGGCGCCCAGTGCGCACGGGTCGCACATCATACAAAAAAGCCCCGCGCCTGCGAACCCCGCATAGCAGGACTCTGACGGGGGGCTTCTCTAATAATGTGTATTAAGGATGTGCCAACAGCTCGGTCAGACCGGAAACTTCGGCGATTTCACGCATGTCTTCGGGCATGGCACGGATGCTGACCGTTTTATTGGCCGCCTCGGCGTCACGCATGAAGCACAGCAGCAAGGACAAACCCACGCTGCTGGATTTGGTCACTTGCGAGCAATCCACCACCAATGCGGGCGCGTTGCTGCTGTTGATCAGAGCCTGGCCCTGCTTGCGCAGGCCCGGCCCGGAGCGATAGTCCAGTACGCCACTGATGAACAACTCGCCGGCATCGCCGAGACGAACGGCCGATTCGGTCATTGCGCAGGCTTCCCGGCAGCTTGCTTGTCGGTTTCTTCCTTGGCCTTGGCGACTTCACCGGCCCAACCATTGATGGTCTTGTCCAGGTCGTTGCCATTGCGCTGCATGGCGTCGGCGAACTGGTCACGGAACAGCTTGCCGATGTTGATGCCGTTGATGATCACGTTGCGCAGTTTCCACTCGCCGTTGATCTTCTCCAGGGTGTACTGCACAGGATAGACCGCGCCGTTGGTGCCCTTGACGGTCATGCCAACGCTGGTGCGGTCACCGGATTCATCCTTGGCCGGATCGACGGTAATGCCCTGGTTGTTGTACTCAAGCAAAGCGTTGCCATAGAACTGGAACAGGCCTTTCTTGAAGTTTTCCTGGAAGGTCTGCATCTGTGCAGGCGTGGCCTTGCGCGAATACTTGACCGTCATGATGCTGCGGGAAATACCTTCGGCATCGACCACTGGGCCGACAATGGTGTTCAGCGCGTCGTAGAACTTGGTCGGGTCTTGCTTGTACTGTTCTTTGTTGGCCGTCAGGTCAGCCAACATCTTGTTGGTCGTATCCTGCACCAGCTCGTGCGCAGAACCTGCCGCGTTGGCCATCAGCGGCAACGCTGCAAGCAGTACCAGCAGGCCACGTCGCAAGGTAGAGATCATGAACAGATTCCTCATTTGGCGTCTTTATTGACCGTATTGAGCAGGAATTTACCGATCAGGTCCTCAAGCACCAGCGACGACTGCGTGTCGTGGATGGTCGAGCCATCCTTGAGCAGGGCTGTCTCCCCACCCACGCTGACACCGATGTACTTCTCGCCCAGCAGACCCGCAGTGAGGATAGATGCCGTGGAGTCAGTCGGCAGATTATCTACCTTCTTGTCCAACTGCATCGTCACTCGACCGGTGAAGCTGTCGCGATCCAGATCGATTGCCGTGACCTTGCCGATGGTTACACCGGCCATGGTCACTTTAGCTCTGACAGTCAAACCGGCGATATTGTCGAAGTACGCGTAAAGTTTATAAGTATCGGCGGTCGGGCTGGCCGAAAGGCCGCTGACTCGCAGGGCCAGCAACAGTAAAGCCAGGATGCCAGCCAGCAAGAAAAGGCCGACACCGATTTCCACAGTGCGGTTTTGCATCAGAAATCTCCAAACATCAAGGCGGTCAAAATGAAGTCAAGGCCCAGTACCGCCAGTGAGGCGTACACAACGGTCTTGGTGGTGGCGCGACTGATCCCTTCTGAGGTGGGCTCACAGTCGTAGCCTTGGAATACGGCGATCCAGGTCACTACAAAGGCGAAGACAATGCTCTTTATGATGCCATTGAGCACGTCACCGCTGAAGGTCACGCTGTTTTGCATGTTGGCCCAATAGGAGCCGTCGTAGACCCCCAGCCAGTCCACCGCCACCCACGAACCGCCCCAGATACCGACCACGCTGAAGATCATCGTCAGCAGTGGCAGGGAAATGAAGCCGGCCCACAGGCGCGGGGCAACAATGTACTTGAGCGGGTCCACGCCGATCATTTCCAGGCTGGACAGTTGCTCGGTGGACTTCATGTTGCCGATCTCGGCGGTCAATGCAGAACCTGCACGCCCGGCGAACAGCAAGGCGGTGACCACCGGCCCCAGTTCACGCAGCAGCGTCAGGGCCACCATCTGCCCGACCGCCTGCTCCGAACCGTAGCTGGAGAGGATATTGAAGCCCTGCAGCGCCAGCACCATGCCGATAAAGACCCCGGAGACCACGATGATCACCAGGGACATCACGCCCACTGCGTGCAGTTGCTTGATCAGCAGGCCAAAACCGCCACCAATGCCGCCGCGGCCCAGCAAGGCGTGAAAGAGGAAAATCGTCGACCGGCCGAGCACTTCGATGATGTCGATGCCGGAACGACCGAAAAGGCGGACCTTCTCGATGAGTGAAGTCTTGCGCATCAACGCTTCCCCAGAAGATCTGAGCGGTAGTCCGCTGCCGGAAAATGGAAAGGCACCGGGCCATCGGGGTCGCCCGTCATGAATTGGCGAATGCGCGGGTTATCGGCGTTCATCAGCTCTTCAGGCGTGCCCTGCCCCAGCACCTGGCCATCGCCAACCACATAGAGGTAGTCGGCAATGCTCGCGGTTTCTGCCAGGTCGTGGGAAACCACGATACTGGTAATACCCAGCGCATCGTTGAGCAGGCGGATCAGGCGCACCAGCACGCCCATGGCGATCGGGTCCTGGCCCACGAAAGGCTCGTCGTACATAAGGATCTGCGGGTCGAGGGCAATGGCACGGGCCAGGGCCACACGGCGCTTCATGCCGCCGGACAGTTCGTCGGGCATCAGGTCGATGGCACCACGCAGCCCTACGGCCTGTAGTTTCAGCAACACGATGTCACGAATCATTTCATCGGACAGCTGGGTATGCACCCGCAGCGGGAAGGCTACGTTCTCGAAAACATCGAGATCGGTGAACAGCGCACCGCTCTGGAACAGCACACCCATGTGCTTGCGCGCATCGAACAGATCGCTGCGCGACAACGTCGGCAGATTCTGGCCGTTGACCCATACTTCACCGGCAGTCGGGCGCAATTGCATGCCCATCAGGCGCAGCAAAGTGGTCTTGCCGCAACCGGAAGGCCCCATGATGCCCGTGACCTTGCCGCGGGGAATGCGGATATCGACGTTATTGAAGATGCTGCGCGTCCCGCGCTTGAAGGTAAGGCCCTTCAGCTCGACCGCGTAGGCGTTATCGGCACTCATCTAAACTCCTTGGGATGCAGCCTTTCACTCAGACACCATGTTTGCGCCAAACGTTTGCAACGTTCGTGCAATAGTTAGCCACATGGGCTGGGCGGACCGAACTGGCGGCGAACTATATCACTGCTGGTACAACGCGCCCAAGGCCGGAACCGCGCTTGTTCAGACAGAGGACAGGGAAAAAGCGTTGCTTTAGATGAATCTCACGGGCATTGCGAATAAACCCTGACGAACTTGCGTGAGGGAATTGCGCATTGCCGCTATAATCGCCGACTTTTCGTCAGGCTATACGATTTCAGACATGAGCCAATCCAGCGACCTTATTCAATCCGCACAACGCACCATCCGCCTTGAGCTTGAAGCCGTAGAAGGCTTGCTGGCCCATATCGACGCGGATTTCGTACGCGCTTGCGAGATGATTCTGGCCAGCAAGGGCCGCGTTGTCGTGGTCGGCATGGGCAAATCCGGCCATGTCGGCAACAAGATTGCCGCCACCCTTGCCAGCACCGGGACTACCGCATTTTTTGTGCATCCCGCCGAAGCCAGCCACGGCGACATGGGCATGATCACCAAGGATGACATCATCCTGGCATTGTCCAACTCGGGCACCACCAACGAGATCGTGACCCTGTTGCCGCTGATCAAGCGCCTGGGCATCAAGATGATCAGCCTCACCGGCAACCCCGATTCGACGCTGGCCAAGGCTGCCGAAGTGAACCTCAATGTTCACGTGGCCCACGAAGCCTGCCCGCTGAACCTGGCGCCGACCTCGTCCACCACCGCCGCATTGGTGATGGGCGACGCCCTGGCCGTGGCACTGCTGGAAGCCCGCGGTTTCACCGCAGAAGACTTCGCGTTTTCCCACCCGGGCGGCGCCCTCGGCCGTCGCCTGCTGCTGAAAGTGGAAAACGTCATGCATTCGGGCGATGAATTGCCCCACGTCCAACGCGGCACGTTGCTGAAAGACGCGCTGATGGAAATGACCCGCAAGGGCCTGGGCATGACCGTGATCCTGGAAGCCGACGGCAAACTCGCCGGCGTCTTCACCGACGGCGACCTGCGCCGCACCCTGGACCGTACCATCGACATCCACACTGCCACCATCGACGCAGTGATGACGCCCCACGGCAAGACTGCCCGCCCCGAGATGCTGGCGGCCGAAGCCTTGAAAATCATGGAAGACCACAAAATCGGTGCGTTGGTGGTCGTTGATAGCAACGACTGCCCAATCGGCGCCCTGAACATGCACGACTTGCTGCGTGCGGGAGTGATGTAAATGACCAGCGACCTGCTGCAACGCGGCAAACACATCAAATTGGCGATTTTCGACGTGGACGGCGTGCTGACTGACGGCCGCCTGTACTTCCTCGAAGATGGCAGCGAATTCAAGACCTTCAACACCCTCGACGGTCAAGGCATCAAGATGCTGATGGCGGCGGGCGTGCAAACGGCAATTATCAGCGGCAGAAAAACCCCCGTTGTGGAACGCCGCGCACAAAACCTGGGGATTCCTCACCTGTATCAGGGCCGCGAGGATAAACTGGTGGTTCTGGACGAGCTTCTTGGCCAACTCAACCTAAGCTATGAGCAGGTCGCCTACTTGGGCGACGACTTGCCTGACCTGCCGGTGATCCGCCGGGTCGGCCTGGGCATGGCCGTCGCCAATGCGGCGGCGTTTGTTCGCGAGCACGCCCACGGCATCACCACTGCCCGTGGCGGTGAAGGTGCCGCCCGCGAGTTCTGCGAGCTGATCCTGCGTGCCCAAGGCAGCCTTGAAGCGGCCCACGCCGCCTACCTATAGAGCGTTTTATGCTGAGTAAAAAGATTCGCAACTTCCTGTTATTCGGGGTCATCGCCGCGCTGTTCCTGGCGGTGGGCTACTGGAATATCAGCCCGGAGCGCTTTCTCGACCAGCCTGTCGCGCAGGTTGATCAGGGCGCTATCGACTATTACGCCACCAATGCCTACAGCATCCAGTATCTGCCGGATGGCAAGGTGCAGTACGAGATCACCTCGGACAAGGTCGAGCATTTGAAGACGTCCGAAGTCACCCTGCTGACCAACCCGGACATGAACATCTACCGCGGCACCGAGTTTCCGTGGCACGTCACCAGCAAGCGTGGCGAGGTCAACCCGGACGGCACCGAAGTGGAACTGATCGACTCGGTACGCGTTGCGCGTACCGATGATAAAAACCGTGACACCGTGATTACCAGCAGTCGCATGACCGTATTCCCGCAGAAGCAATATGCGCAGACCGAGCAAGACGTTAGAATCGACGGCGCTGGCGGGGTATCGACTGGCAAGGGAATGAAAGCGTATTTGAAAGAAAGCAGGATACACCTGCTATCGAACGTAAGAGGACAGTATGAGGCTCGTTAAAACTCTCCCTATTTTGCTCAGTCTGGGCGCAGCACTGGGAAGCGTGAGCGCCTGGGCTCTGCCGAACGATAGCCAGCAACCGATCCACATTTCGGCTGACGATGCGCAACTGGACGACAAGCAAGGCGTCGCCACCTACACCGGCGGCGTGATCATCACCCAAGGCTCGATGAAGATCACCGGCAACACGGTGACCCTGACCCGTACCGCCAATGGCGACATTGATGTGGTGACCTCGGTGGGCAACCTGGCTTACTTCGAACAGAAGCAGTCGCCTACCGACACCGGCCCGATGAAGGGCTACGGCAAGACCATCCAGTACCACGCCCAGCAGAACCGCATTGTCCTGATCGACCAGGCCAAGGTGCTCAGCCCGGACGGCAACTCCACGGAAGGCGAGAAAATCACCTACGACACCGTGAAGCAAATCGCCAACGCCGGCCGCGCCAATGGCACCAAGGTGACTGCACCACGTCCGCGTATCGACATGGTTATCCAGCCGAAGAAGAAGGCCGAGTAATGGCAACCCTGAAAGCCCAGCATCTGGCCAAGGCCTACAAAAGCCGTCAGGTCGTGCGTGACGTCAGCCTGTCGATCGACAGCGGCCAGATCGTCGGCTTGCTCGGCCCCAACGGCGCCGGCAAGACGACCTGCTTCTATATGATCGTCGGCCTGGTCCAGGCGGATCAGGGTCGCGTCCTGATCGACGACCTGGACGTGAGCCACCAGCCCATGCACGGTCGTGCACGCGCCGGCATCGGCTATCTTCCGCAGGAGGCGTCGATCTTCCGCAAACTGTCGGTAGCCGACAACATCATGGCAATCCTCGAGACCCGCAAGGAACTCGACCGTGACGGCCGTCGCAAGGAGCTGGAAAGCCTGCTGCAGGAGTTCCACATCAACCACATTCGCGACAACCTCGGCATGAGCTTGTCGGGTGGTGAGCGTCGTCGTGTGGAAATCGCCCGCGCCCTCGCCACCGCGCCAAAGTTCATCTTGCTGGACGAACCGTTTGCCGGCGTCGACCCGATCTCGGTCGGTGATATCAAGCAGATCATCCATCACCTCAAGGCGAAGGGTATCGGCGTACTGATCACCGACCACAACGTGCGTGAAACCCTCGATATCTGCGAAACCGCGTATATCGTCAACGATGGCCAGTTGATTGCCGAAGGCGACGCCGAGACTATCCTTGCCAACGAACTGGTGAAGGAAGTGTACCTGGGTCACGAGTTCCGCCTGTAAACACCGTGGTGTCACGGCCGCTGCCAAGATGCGCGGGAGTCAATGAAAACCTCTGGATTTTTATTGTTACCGCGCTCTAGGCAAAGCCCGCGATATCAGGCATATAATTTGCTTATGTTTGGCGCTCACGCGCCCTGTCGTGGATGGCGCATTGCGCCGGCGAATAAGGTGTTAAGCCCCTGCCATGAAACCATCGCTAGTCCTGAGAATGGGCCAGCAGCTGACGATGACACCGCAGCTGCAACAGGCCATCCGCCTGCTCCAATTGTCGACCCTGGACCTGCAACAGGAAATCCAGGAGGCCCTGGAGTCCAATCCGATGCTCGAACGCCAGGAAGAAGGCGACGACTTCGATAATGCAGACCCGCTGGCCGACAACATCGAGCAAAAACCCAA
The DNA here is from genome assembly GCF_055407965.1 of Pseudomonas sp. B611. Lineage (NCBI taxonomy): Bacteria > Pseudomonadati > Pseudomonadota > Gammaproteobacteria > Pseudomonadales > Pseudomonadaceae > Pseudomonas > Pseudomonas sp. B611. The sequence goes on along the minus strand of NZ_JBUZST010000001.1, from coordinate 232,192 downwards.
CTCCGACGTGCAAGAACCCTCCTATCAGGAAACCGCCCCAACGGTGGATAACCTGGAAGAAGGCGAATGGAACGAACGCATTCCCAATGAGCTTCCCGTGGACACCGCCTGGGAAGACGTCTACCAGACCAGCGCCAGCAGCCTGCCCAGCAACGATGACGACGAGTGGGACTTCACCACCCGCACCTCCGCCGGTGAAAGCCTGCAGAGCCATCTGCTGTGGCAACTGAACCTCGCGCCGATGTCGGACACCGATCGCCTGATCGCCGTGACCCTCATCGACTGCATCAACAACCAGGGCTACCTGGACGAGACGCTGGAGGAGATCCTCGAAGCGTTCGACCCGGAACTGGACATCGAACTGGACGAGATCGAAGCCGTCCTGCACCGCATCCAGCAGTTCGAGCCCGCCGGCATTGGCGCCCGCACCCTCAGCGAATGCCTATTGCTGCAACTGCGCCAACTGCCCGCCAAGACCCCTTGGCTCGCTGAAGCCCAACGCCTGGTCACGGATTACATCGACCTGCTGGGCAGCCGCGACTACAGCCAGCTGATGCGCCGCATGAAGCTCAAGGAAGACGACCTGCGCCAGGTCATCGAGCTGGTGCAGAGCCTCAACCCGCGCCCAGGCTCGCAGATCGAGTCCAGCGAAGCCGAATACGTGGTCCCTGACGTGATCGTGCGCAAGGACAACGAGCGCTGGCTGGTGGAGCTGAACCAGGAATCGGTGCCGCGCCTGCGGGTCAACCCGCAATACGCGGGCTTTGTGCGCCGTGCCGACACCAGCGCCGACAACACCTTCATGCGCAATCAGTTGCAAGAGGCGCGCTGGTTTATCAAGAGCCTGCAGAGCCGCAACGAAACCCTGATGAAAGTCGCGACCCAGATCGTCGAGCACCAGCGCGGCTTCCTGGAGTACGGCGATGAAGCGATGAAACCGTTGGTGCTGCATGACATCGCCGAAGCGGTTGGCATGCACGAATCGACGATTTCACGGGTGACCACGCAAAAATTCATGCATACCCCACGGGGCATTTATGAGCTGAAATACTTTTTCTCCAGCCACGTCAGTACCTCCGAAGGCGGCGAATGCTCGTCCACGGCGATCCGCGCGATCATCAAAAAACTGGTTGCCGCGGAAAATCAGAAAAAGCCATTGAGTGACAGTAAGATCGCTGGTTTACTGGAGGCACAAGGCATTCAGGTCGCCCGTCGAACCGTCGCCAAGTACCGCGAGTCCCTCGGGATCGCGCCTTCCAGCGAGCGTAAGCGTTTGATGTGACGGGCGGGCCACAGCGTTCCAGTGGCAGGCGCTTTTGCCTGCCGCTTTATGCACTGGCAACGAAGGAGAAGCTGTATGCAAGTCAACATCAGTGGACACCAACTGGAAGTGACCGAACCGCTGCGCGCCTATATCGGCGAAAAACTCAAAAGAATTGAGGGGCATTTCGACAAGATCACCAACGTGCAAGTCATCATGACTGTCGAAAAGCTGAAGCAGAAAATCGAAGCCACCTTGCGTATACCCGGCGGGGAAGTAGTCGCCAATGCCGAGCATTCAGATATGTATGCCGCCATTGACGACCTGACCGACAAGCTGGATCGCCAAATCAAAAAGCATAAGGAAAAGCAGCAGAGCCTTCTCCAGGGCACTGGCCGCTAACACTCCCCACCCATGATTCGACTTGAAACCATCCTGACCCCCGGCCGTTCCCTCGTGAACGCGCCGGGTGGCAGTAAAAAGAAAGCCCTCGAACAAATTGCCAACCTGATCAGCCGCGAAGTGCCTGACCTGGAGATGCAAGATGTGTACGAGGCTCTGATTGCCCGTGAAAAACTCGGTTCCACCGGTTTTGGCAACGGCATCGCCATTCCCCATTGCCGCCTCAAAAGCTGTGAGGCACCTGTCAGCGCCCTGCTGCACCTGGACGCTCCCATCGATTTCGACGCCATCGATGGCGCACCGGTTGACCTGCTGTTCGTCCTGCTGGTCCCGCAAGCCGCCACCGATGCGCACCTGGAACTGCTCCGGCAGATCGCCAGCATGCTCGACCGCAAGGAAGTACGCGACAAACTGCGCAGCGCCAGCAGCAATGAGGCGCTGTACCAGGTTGTCCTGGATGAACAGAACGGGCAGTAATCATGCGTTTGATCATCGTCAGCGGCCGCTCCGGCTCGGGTAAAAGCACCGCCCTCAACGTTCTTGAGGACAACGGTTTCTACTGCATCGACAACTTGCCCGCCGGCTTGCTGCCGGAGTTGGCAGAGCGCGCGCTGATCCACACCGAACTGGCGCAGCCCCTGGTGGCCGTTTCGATCGATGCCCGCAACCTGCCCAGCCACCTTGAGCGGTTCCCGCAACTGCTTGAGGAAGTTCGCGCCAAGCACATTCATTGTGATGTGCTGTACCTGGACGCCGACGAAGAGACGCTGCTCAAGCGCTTTTCCGAAACCCGCCGGCGCCACCCCCTCAGCAGCCCACATCGCTCCCTGGCAGAAGCCATCGAAGACGAAACCAAGTTGCTGGGGCCGATCATCGACCTCGCCGACCTGAAAATAAACACCACCAGCCTCAACCTGTACCAGCTGCGCGACGCCATCAAGCTGCGCCTGCTGAACCAGCCGGAGCCTGGTACTGCGTTCCTCGTCGAGTCGTTTGGCTTCAAGCGTGGCATGCCGGTGGATGCCGACCTGGTGTTCGATGTGCGCTGCCTGCCGAACCCCTATTGGAAACCCGAGCTGCGTGAGCAGTCCGGGCTGGACCAACCCGTGGCCGATTACCTGGCAGCGCAGCCGGATGTCGAAGAGATGTTCCAGGATATCTCCAGCTACCTGCTCAAATGGCTGCCGCGCTTTGCTGCAAGCAATCGGGCGTATGTCACCATTGCCATTGGCTGCACCGGCGGCCACCACCGCTCGGTCTACTTGACCGAACGCCTGGGCCAGGTGCTGCAACAAACCCTCAAGAACGTCCAGGTTCGCCACCGCGACCTTAGCTGAAAGGATCACCCCCGCGATGCCCGCTCTGGAAATTGAAATCATCAACAAGCTGGGCTTGCATGCCCGGGCTTCTGCGAAGTTCGTCGGCGTCGCCGGGCAGTTCCCTTGCCAGATCCGTGCGGGGCGCACCCCGGAATCCATGGTCGATGGCAAAAGCATCATGGCCATGATGATGCTGGCCGCCGGCAAGGGCACCAGGATTCACCTGAAGACAGAGGGTGAGCAAGAGCAGGAAGCGATGGACGCCCTGGTGGCGCTGATCAACAACTTCTTTGATGAGGGTGAGTAAACTCACCCTTTGAGGCGGGCGTGAAGTCGCAACGACTTCAGCCCAATGCGGTATCCATCACCATCATCAAGCAAAAACCGATACACAACCCCAGGCTGGCAAGCTTTTCGTGACCGTTGCGCCGCGATTCGGGGATCACTTCATGAGTCACCACCAGCAACATCGCCCCGGCCGCCAACGCCAGCCCGAGTGGCAGCAGCACCTCTGCCAGGCTCACCAACCAGGCACACAGCACGGCGAATACCGGCTCGACCAAACCTGAAGCCGCACCGATCAGGAACGCCTTGACCCGCGACATCCCTGCCCCGGCCAATACCAAGGCAATCACCAGGCCTTCGGGTACATCCTGCAAGGCGATGCCCATTGCCAGGCTATCGGCATCAGGCATACCGCCGCCTGCCGAAACCCCCACTGCCATGCCCTCCGGGATGTTATGGGCAATGATGGCAAACACGAACAGCCAGATACGCGGCGGTATCACCGGGTGATCCGGTGTCCCCACCAACATTTCCGGGCTCGCGCCGGAGACCTTGCGATCAACCAGATACAGCCCGAACGCGCCCAGCATGATACCGAAGCTGATTAACCCACTGGCGCCCCAGGGCGTGAGCCCCAGGCTTTCAGCAGCGGCGATCCCCGGCACGATCAGCGAAAAGGCTGTCGCCGCCAGCATCACCCCGGCACCAAAACCCAACAATGTGTCGCTCAGCGCTACCGGCATCCGTCGTATGACCAGTACGGGCACCGCGCCAAGCGCCGTGCCCAGTGCGCAAATCGATCCACCTTGCAGGGCGCGCAGGATGCGCGGCTCCAGGTTCAGCCAGTCCAGCCCATGGGCCACCAGCAATGCAGTACCTGCCAATAGCAGCAGCGAGCCAAACGCATAACGAAACATTCGCCCGCTGCTGATCGCCAGTGTTTCAATGCCCATAGTCGGCCTTAGATCTTGTTGTGGTGGTAAATGTCAGGCCAAGGCGGCCTGATAGCGTGCGGCGACTTCCGGCCAGTTGATAACGCTGTAGAAGGCGTTGATGTATTCCGGGCGACGGTTCTGATACCGCAGGTAGTAGGCGTGCTCCCAGACGTCCAGGCCGAGGATCGGCGTATTGCCATTCATCAGCGGGCTGTCCTGGTTACCGCTGCTTTCCACTACCAGGGTCTTTTGCGGGGTTACGCTGAGCCAGGCCCAACCGCTGCCGAAACGGGTCAAGGCGGCCTTGGTGAAAGCTTCCTTGAAGCTGTCGAAACCACCCACTTGCTCATCGATAGCCTTGGCCAGCGCGCCTTCAGGCTTGCCGCCGCCTTTGGGCGACATCACTGCCCAAAACAGCGAATGGTTGGCATGGCCACCACCTTGGTTGATCACGGCGGCACGCAGTTTTTCCGGCAGCTGCTGCACGCTGGACACCAGTTTCTCGACCGGCCAGCCCGCGAATTCGGTGCCCTCGACAGCAGCGTTGAGGTTGTTGATGTAGGTCTGGTGGTGCTTGGTGTAGTGAATCTCCATGGTTTGCGCATCGATGTGCGGTTCCAGGGCGTCGTAGGCGTAAGGCAAGGCAGGCAAGGTGTAGGACATATCAATGTGCTCCGTAATAAGGACTGTTGCGAGTCGACGCATCCTGTTGCGCCGCGGTACCACCCAGCAGGCGATGGGTACGCGGGTACTCGCCGTGATCGCTGATGAAGTTCAACAGTTCGACGTAGGTCTTGCTGCTCTGGCGCAGCGCCGCCTCACGCAATTGCGGGGTCAGGCGCGGGTCCTGCATCGCCTGCAGCAGGCGCTGGTGGATAGCGCAGAGGTATTCCGCACTTTCCTCCGGCTGGTTCAGGCGCAGATGCAGGTCCGCCAGGTTGTGATGGGAAATGACGCAAGCCGCCACTGCTTCGTCGGCATCCGCCCAACGTTCGAACAACACTTGGGCCAGGGCCAGGGCTTGCAAATAGGCCTCGCGAGCATCAACCAGTTCGCCCGCCATAAAGCAGCGATTGGCCCGTTCGATCGTGCGTTTCCAGTGCTCCATGGTGAGCCTCCAAAGCAGGGTCGGTGATTACACGCCGCCGGCCGTGAGCTTTTCCGGGTCCAGCAGGACTTCCAGTTGGCTACGGGGCAAGTCGGTGTGTTCAAGGGCCACATCAATCACCGGGCGGCCTTGTTGATAGGCTTTCTTGGCGATTTCAGCGGCCTTCTGGTAGCCAATGATCGGGTTGAGTGCAGTGACCAGGATCGGGTTACGCGACAGCGCTTCCTTGAGCTTGGCTTCGTTGACCTTGAAGGTGGCAATGGCCTTGTCCGCCAGCAAGCGGCTGGAATTGGCCAGCAGCTCGAGGCTGCTGAGCAGGTTCTGGGCGATGATCGGCAGCATCACGTTCAGCTCGAAGTTGCCGGATTGGCCCGCGACAGTGATGACCGTGTCATTACCGATCACTTGCGCGGCGACCATGGCGGTGGCTTCCGGGATCACCGGATTGACCTTGCCCGGCATGATCGAAGAGCCCGGTTGCAAGCCTTCCAGCTCGATTTCACCGAGGCCGGCGAGCGGGCCGGAGTTCATCCAGCGCAGGTCGTTGGCGATTTTCATCAGCGACACGGCGGTGGCTTTCAACTGGCCGGAGACGGCGACGGCGGTGTCCTGGGAGCCAATCAGCGCAAACAGGTTTTTGCCCGGCGTGAAGGTCACGTCGGTCAAGCTGCTCAGCTGCTGGCTGAAGCGCGCGGCGAATTCCGGGTGGGCGTTGATCCCGGTGCCGACTGCCGTACCGCCTTGGGCCAAGGCCTGCAAGCTCGGGAGCAAATCCTGCAAGTGACCGATGTTGGCCTTGAGCTGCTGCGCCCAGCCATTGAGCACCTGGCTCATGCGCACCGGCATGGCGTCCATCAGGTGCGTGCGGCCGGTCTTGATGAACGGGTGGACTTCCTCCGCCTTGCGCTCGATCACCTGCACCAGGTGCAGCAACGCCGGCAGGGTTTGCTCATGCAGGACCAGCGCAGCGCTGACGTGGATGGTGGTCGGAATGATGTCGTTGCTGCTTTGGCCGCAGTTCACGTGGTCATTGGGGTTGACCGCCTCGCCCAGCAAACGGCTGGCCAGGGTCGCGATCACTTCGTTGGCGTTCATGTTGGAACTGGTGCCGGAGCCGGTCTGGAAAATATCCACCGGGAAGTGCTGCATGAAGTCGCCTTCGAGCAAGCCCTGGGCGGCATCGACGATGGCCTTGCCCTGCCCTTCAGTGATTTGCTTGAGGTCGACGTTGACCTTGGCCGCAGCAGCCTTGGCCAGGATCAGCGCGCGAATGAATTGCGCAGGCATACGCTGATGGCTGATCGGGAAGTTGTTCACCGCGCGCTGGGTTTGCGCACCGTACAAGGCCTCGGCCGGCACTTGCAGTTCGCCCATGCTGTCGCGTTCGATACGGGTGTTACTCATCGTTAGATCCTTGCACCAGGTCGGAGTGAGAAATAGACGGCAGCAATTCGCAGGTCGCCAATCGCCACGCAAAGCTCTGCCAACGCTTGAGGCGGCAGGCACAGTGAGAGAGTTTTTCCAGGTCACGCAGGGGGCGCCAGGCCTGGTCCAGGCACATGGAGCGCCAATGCCAGGGCAATGCGATATCGCTGGCGGTATCGAGCAGCAGACGGAATGAGGTTTCAGCGATCGTCCACGGATGGGTCGCGGTGCAGCACGCCAGGTAGCGACCCTCATTGAGGTAATGCTCGATCAGGCGCGGCTCGTTGGGGTTGAGGCCGCAGCGAATCTGGCGACTCATCCAGCGCCAGCTCTCCAGGTAAGGATCCTCATGCAGGACTGAACTCATGATCCACACTCATCCGGTAATGATATTTATTATTAAATGATATTGAGAATCAAAACAAGAGTGGCCGATTAATCTGCCTGCAACGCAGCCACAAAAAAAGGCGCGCCATCGTTGAGATGGCGCGCCTTTTTAGATAAAGCGTCGGAAGGATCAGCTGCCGGCGACAGTCATCCGCTCGATCAGTACCGAGCCTGTGCGAATGTTGCTGCGCAGTTCCAGATCGTTACCGACCGCGACAATTTGCTTGAACATGTCGCGCATATTGCCGGCGATGGTCACTTCCTGCACGGCAAACTGAATCTCGCCGTTTTCCACCCAGAAACCTGCCGCCCCCCGGGAGTAATCGCCGGTGACCATGTTCAGGCCATGGCCCATCAACTCAGTCACCAGCAGGCCGCGCCCCATGCGACGCAGCAACGCCGCCTGGTCTTCATCGCCATGGGTGACGAACAGGTTGTGCACACCACCGGAGTTGGCCGTGCTTGGCAGGCCGAGCTTGCGACCGGAGTAAGTGCCCAGCACGTAGGACACCAACTCGCCGTTTTCGACGAACGGTTTGGCATAGGTCGCCAGGCCATCGCCGTCGAACGCCGAACTCCCCATGGCTCGCATCAAGTGCGGGCGCTCATCGAGGGTCAACCACTCCGGGAACAGCTTTTGCCCGATTGCGCCCTCAAGGAACGACGACTTGCGGTACAGGTTGCCACCGGAAATCGCGCTGAGGAAACTGCCGAACAAACCACCAGCCAACTCCGCCGAAAACAGCACCGGCACTTCGCATGTTGGCACCGGGCGCGCGCCCAAACGGCTGGCGGCACGTTGTGCGGCACGCTGGCCAATGCTGGCCGGGTCCGCCAGCAACTCGCCCTGGCGGCTTACGTCGTACCAGTAGTCGCGCTGCATCTGGCCGTTGGCTTCAGCGATCATCACGCAGCTCAAGCTATGGCGGGTGGAGGCATAACCGCCGATAAAACCATGGCTGTTGCCATACACACGGCAGCCTTGATGTGTGCTCAACGTGGTGCCATCCGCGTTCTTGATGCGGGCATCAGCGTCAAACGCAGCTGCTTCACAGATCAAGGCCTTCTCGATGGCCTGCTCTGGGGTGATGTCCCATTCATGGAACAGATCGAAGTCTTTCAAATCCTTGGCCATCAGCGCCTTGTCGGCCAAGCCCGAGCTTTCATCCTCGGAGGTGTGCTGGGCAATCGCCAATGCGGCGGCAACGGTCTCGCGAATCGCTTCCGGGCCGCTGGCCGAGGTGCTGGCCGAGCCTTTGCGCTGCCCCACATAAAGGGTGATGCCAAAGCCCTGGTCACGATTGAACTCAACGGTTTCCACTTCGCGCTGACGTACCGACGTCGACAGCCCCTGCTCCAGCGACACCGCCACTTCACAGGCACTGGCCCCCTGGCGCTTGGCCTCGGCAAGGATCTGCTCGACTTGTTCCTGCAGTGCCGGTAACGCTTGCGGACCGACGCTTTGGGCTGCACTCATGGTTTTCTCCACTCAAATTCTGCTTTCGGTTAAGGCCATCGAGCGACCGGGCCGGACAAGCGGCCCCCGACTGGTTATCATGGCGGCGTTTCTTTGCGGACTGCCACCATGGTTGATTCTTACGACGACTCCCTCGATGGGGAGAAAAGCAAAACCCAGGTCAAACGTGAGCTGCATGCTCTGGTTGACCTTGGCGAGCGCCTTACAACGCTCAAGAAAGACTTGATTGCAAAACTGCCCCTGACCGACGAAATGCGCCGGGCGCTTGCGGATGCACCCAAGCACACCGCGAATATCGCGCGTAAACGGCACATCATGTTTATCGGCAAGCTGATGCGCGATCAGGACACTGACGCCATTCTGGCCTTGCTTGATCAAACCGATGCCTCCACTCGCCAGTACAACGAACGTTTCCATAACCTGGAACGTTGGCGTGACCGCCTGATCGCGGGCGATGACGCCGTGCTGGAGAAATTCGTGCTGGACTACCCGGACGCGGACCGCCAGCAATTGCGCTCCCTGATCCGCCAGGCCCAGCATGAGCAGGCGCATAACAAGGCGCCGGCCACCAGCCGTAAAATCTTCAAGTACATCCGTGAGCTGGACGAGACTCAACGCGGTCTGCGCTGATCCTCTTCCCCGGGTGGCGATCTTCGCCACCCGAAGCTCCACCCTTCCTACGAGCCCGTGCCACCCACGGTGATCGCATCAATCTTCAGCGTTGGCTGGCCGACACCTACCGGCACCGACTGCCCATCCTTGCCGCACGTGCCCACGCCGCTGTCCAGCGACAGGTCGTTACCGACCATCGACACTTTGCTCATGGCTTCCGGCCCGTTACCGATCAACGTTGCGCCTTTGACCGGCGCGGTAATCTTGCCGTCTTCGATCAGGTACGCCTCGCTGGTGGAGAACACGAACTTGCCACTGGTGATGTCCACCTGGCCGCCGCCGAGGTTGGCGCAGTAGATCCCACGTTTCACCGAAGCGATGATCTCCGCCGGGTCGCTTTCGCCAGCGAGCATGTAGGTATTGGTCATGCGTGGCATCGGCAGGTGCGCGTAGGACTCGCGACGACCATTACCGGTACGTGCCACGCCCATCAGGCGGGCGTTGAGCTTGTCTTGCATATAGCCCTTGAGCACGCCGTTTTCGATCAGCGTGGTGCACTCGGTCGGGGTGCCTTCATCGTCCACACTCAACGAGCCACGACGGCCAGCCAACGTGCCGTCATCGACAATAGTGCACAGCTTAGACGCAACCATCTCGCCCATGCGCCCGCTGTAGGCGGAACTGCCCTTGCGGTTGAAGTCGCCTTCCAGACCATGGCCCACGGCTTCGTGCAGCAGTACACCGGACCAACCCGAGCCCAATACCACCGGCAACGTACCGGCCGGCGCCGGAATGGCCTCCAGGTTGACCAGGGCCTGGCGCAGCGCTTCACGGGCATAACCCATGGCGCGGTCATCACTGAGGAAATAACGGTAGTCGGTACGCCCGCCGCCGCCATGCCCGCCGCGCTCACGGCGGCCATTCTGCTCGACGATCACACTGACATTGAAGCGCACCAGCGGCCGTACATCCGCCGCCAGGCTGCCGTCGGTGGAGGCCACCAGGATGCGTTCCCACACACCAGCCATGCTCACGGTGACTTGCTGGATACGCGGATCAAGGGCGCGGGTAGCCGCGTCGACACGCTTGAGCAGCTCGACTTTTTCCGCACGGCTGATCACTTCCAGCGGGTTATCCGGCCCATACAACTGCGCCACGTCCTGGGTGGTAAACGCTTGCACCGTGCCGTTCTGGCCTGCACGGGAAATAGAACGTGCCGCACGCGCCGCCAGGCCCAGGGCTTCCAGCGTGATGGCATTGCTGTAGGCAAAACCGGTTTTTTCACCCGATTGCGCGCGCACGCCTACACCCTGATCCAGGTTGAAGCTGCCTTCCTTGACGATGCCGTCTTCGAGGGCCCAGGACTCGGAAATCTGCCCCTGGAAATACAGGTCGGCCGCGTCGATACCCGGCCCGGCCAGATCACCGAGCACGGTTTGCAAGCTTTCGATGGTCACGCCACCGGGTGCCAGGAGGTGTTCACTGACTGAGGACAACAACTCGCTCATAGGTTTGGCCTTAAATTCATCGTTCCGAAGCAGGCCGCTGTGCGCCCTGCGAGAAAAAGCGCCGATGGTTGACCACCGGCATGCGCGCCCGTATCGACGCTTGTTCACTGCTGTCGCGTGCGGCCAACAACACCGCTTCGCCTTGATCCTGTTGTGTCAGCACACGCCCCCACGGATCGACAATCGCCGCGTGGCCATAGGTTTCCCGCGGTCCCGGGTGCACGCCACCCTGGGCCGCCGCCAGCAGGTAACACTGGGTTTCGATGGCCCGTGCGCGAATCAGCACGTCCCAGTGCGCGGCGCCGGTCACCGCCGTAAAGGCCGACGGCGCGGTAATCAATTCAGCCCCCGCCGCCCGTAGTTCACTGTACAGCTCGGGGAAGCGCAGGTCGTAACACACGGTCAGGCCCAAGCGCCCCACCGGCGTATCCGCCACTACCACGCTGCTCCCGAAAGCATAGTCGTCGGATTCGCGATAACGACCGCGCGCATCGGCAACATCCACATCGAACAGGTGCAGCTTGTCGTAGCGAGCAACGATTTCGCCCCGGTCATCGAACAGCAGCGAGCAGGCGTTGGACTTGGCGTTCGGCTGATCCTTGGGCGGCAACGGCAAAGTGCCGGCCACTATCCATAAGGTGAGGTCGCGGGCGGTCTGTTTCAACCACGGCAGGATCGGGCCTTCGCCCAACGCCTCGGCACGGCCGATATCGGCCACATCACGGCGGCCCATGGCGGCGAAATTTTCCGGCAACACGGCCAGCTTCGCACCGCCCGCCGCCGCTTGCTCCAGCAGGCGCCGGGCCTGGGCCAGATTGGCCAGCACGTCGCTCTGGCTGACCATTTGAATTACCGCAAAGGACATGGGCCGACTCTCCGTAATGGGCGTGCGGCCATGCTACTCCACAGGCTCTCAGTTTGGCTTTTCAAATGGCTTGTCGAAGGTGATTTTCGGGTCCTTCCAGGGCCCTTCCACTTTGTATTGCACGCTGGCAAAGCGCGACACACGGTCACCGATCAGCTTGTCGATCAGGAACAATGCACCGCCAATCGCCGGTGCGCCCACAATCAGCGCGGCAATCGGCAAGTTGTTGGTGACCGGCAACGTCACCAGCAGCTTGGCGTCGACACGGTCAGCCACCAGGTCCAGGGTGCCGTTAAGCTCCAGGTTGGTCGATGGCCCGGTCATGGTGATCGGCTCACGGGTGACAAATACGCCGTTACTCGCGGCCAACAAACCTTTGACCCGGTCGTAGCTCAAGCCCTTGCCGAGCAAGTCGGAAAAGTCCAGGCGCAGCCGGCGCCCGATGGAGTTGAAGTTGAGCAGGCCAAACACACGCAGCGCCTGCGCACCGCCTTCCACTTCAACAAACTGGCCGCTGCGGAATGTCGCATCCAGGCTGCCGGAGAAACGCTTAGGCCCCACATAAGCCGGCGAACCCGGCCAGCGACCGTCCACGTCCAGATGGAAGTCCTTGCTCGTCACGGTCGGTGCATAACCCCAGCCTTTGAGCACATCGCCGATATTCTTGCCGTCCAGGCGCCCCTTGTACCAACTGCTGCTGGTCCCGGGGGCGCCTTCCCAGCCGCCGTCACCCTTGAGCTGCATGCCCTTGAGGCCCAAGTCCAGGTTAGTGAAGGTCAGGCCCTTGGTCGTCGGGCGGATCTTCAGCGACCAGGCACCGATCAGGTCCGGCCCCTGGAACAGTTGATCAATGGCGATATCCAGCGCGGGAATGTCCTTGGGATCGATGTCGGCCAAGGGGTCGGGCGCGTTTTCGTCGGCCTGGACGCTCGGGTCCACCGCCGGCAACTTCACGTACTGCAGGTTGATCGCAATCGGCGCGGCCTTGGCGTCCGGCAGGTTGACGCTGCCCTTGGCCTGCTGGCTGTCGAGCTGCAAGGCCCAGGCGGCGGGCTTGCGGTCCAGCTGCAACTTGACCTGGTCGAACTGGGTGCCAAAACCGGTCAGCTTGCCGACCTTGAAGTCGGCGCCACTGAGCAACTGCTTGGCGCTACCGCCGGGGTCATTGCCGGCATAACGGTCTACGAGTTTTTTCCACGGATCGATGTCGAGTTCCGACAAGACCCCGCGAATACGCAAGCCTTTGACCGTAGGCAGCAGCGCATCGCCATCACCGAGGAACAACTCGCCACGGCCTTCGTTGAACTTGTCTGGCGGCGCGGCAAAGGTGAAATTCGCCAACTCGCCATAATCGAACCAGTAGCGCCGCTCGTTACCCTGCAGGGTCATGCGGAACACGCTGTCACGCCCCTGGCTGGCCGGCATGCCGAAAGGCGCCGGCAAATCCACCGCCACACCCTTGAGATTGGAGCTGACCATCAGTTGGCTGTCGGCCCCATCCAGGTTCAGTTGCAACTGGTAGGGAATGTCGCCGGACACTGGCAACGGCTGGCTGACTTTCAACCAGTCCGTCAGCCGCTTGACCGTGACTTGGCCCTTGGCCGTCACGCGCGTGCTGATATTGCCCGCCTTGCCATCGGCAAAGATCTGCGCGGTGATGGGCCGATCAAATGCCTGGGCCGTGATGTTCTGGCCGCTGAGGCCCTTGGCACTGTCGAAACGGAAATCGCCCTTGAGCTGGGTCAGGTCCAGTGTGGGCTCGGCCAGTTGCAGGCGAGCCTTGTCGGTCTTGAAGTCCACCACGATTTTCGGCTCGGTACCCTTGGCCAGCGGCACGTCCAGGTCCAGGCTGCCTTGCAGGTCGCCATCGCCCTTCCAGCCGGCAAAGGTTGCAGCCGTACCAATCGGCGCTTCCTGGAGGATCTTCAGGCCATCACCCAAGCCACCGGCGAAACCACCGGTGAGCAGCAGATGACTGTCCTTGCCAGCGGGTGCATGGGGAATATTGACGTAGATATCCTTGACCTTGGTGTCGAGCAATTGCCCCTTGCTGGCGAGGATGCGCACACCGCTTTCCTCGACAAACACTTCACCCTTGACCTTGCTCACATGGGGCCAGCCGGGCTGGAACGCCAGCTCGGCGTCATGCACCTTGAACAACAGGCTGATATTGCGCGAAGCCGGCAACGCGTCGTGGTTCAGCGAGCCTTGGTACTGGAAGAAACCCTCGTCAACCGCGCCCTTGAGAATCGCCGTACGCAGCCATTCATCCAGCGCCGGGCTCAATACCGCCGGCAGGTATTTGGGGGTGAAGCGCCCATCACCATCGACCATGCCGACCCGCAGGTCCATGTAGTCTTCCTGGCTGTGGTCAAAATGCAGGCGGATCAGGAAGTCGGCGGCGACCTTGCCTTCTTCCCCCAGCACCTTGATATACGGCGCGATCAGGGTGAAGCCTTCTTTATCCAGCTTCCATGTCAGCCGTGCGTTGGCCTGGATGTACTGCCAGGGCTTGGCGAAGATCGGATCGAGGTGCAGGGAGAAGTCCTTGCTGTCCATGCGCAGTTCGCCATGACCAAGGTCACCGCTGATGCTGCCGGAAATGTTACGGGCAGCCGGCGCACCGAAGTAGGCGTCAAAACCGACGCGCTCCAGGTTGGCGGCAAAACTGACTTTTTGATCCGTGGTGTCCTGAGGGCGGAAGTCCACCAGCACATTGCGCAGCAGACCCGTGGCCTTCAAGTGTTCAATGGTTTTGGCAAACCCCTCCGGCAACGGTGCCAGGGCATTCAACAGCGGTGTGATGGGAGTCAGGTCCAGGCGGTCGGCCTGGAGTTTCCAGGTTTCCTGCTCCTTGTCGGTGGCCAGGCTCTGCTGCAATTGCAGGCGTGATTCCCAGCGGGTCTCCCCGAGGTTCATCGCCAGCGAATCGAACACCACCTTGAGGCCCGTATCACTGCGTTGCAGGTAGGCGTTGAGCGCAAGGTTTTCAATGTGCACCGGCTTACGCTCGGCGTAACTGCCCTTCACCTGTGGCGAGTTGAGTCGCACCACTGCGCTTTGCACGGCACCCTTGGCCCAGGTCAGCCAGAATTCGCCGCCGGCCTTGAATTGGCTGAGTTTCCACTGCTGCGTCAGCCGGGCCGGAATCCACTTGGCCCAGTCGCTCTGCGGCAGGCTCAAGTAGGCCTGGACCTCGCCGTCCTGCCATTGGCTGGCGCGAATCCGCGTGCGCAAGCTCAACGCCAGCGGCTGGCCGTCGGGTAGGGTCAGGCGCGCGTCGAGGCGCTGGCGGGTTATGCCGGTGTGCAGGCTCAGGCCGACGTACGTCAGGGTCAACGGTGGCTGGTCGAAGGGTTGCAAGGTGACCTGGCTGTCGAGCAACGACACGCGCTTGACCATCTGCATGCGCTGGAGCAGTTGCTGCGGGTCCAACGGTTGCTCATCCTGCACCGGCAGGCCTTGCAGCGCCCAGTGGCCGTCCTTGTCTTCCTTGACGCTCAATTGCAGGCCGCTGACTTCCAGGTGGGCAATGCGCACTTCACGGGCCATCAGGCTGGCCCAGACATCCGGCACCACTTCAACCTGGTCCAGGCGCAAGGCACTGCTGCCCTCGCCCACCATCACGTCGTGGGCCAACAGCACAGGGGCAAAGCCGCTCCAGCGGCCTTCAAGGCTGCCAATGTGCAGGGGCATATCCACCGCTGCCTGGGCCTTGGCTTCAACCTCGGCACGGTATTCGGCCACCAGCGGGGTCAATTCGCGACCCAGGCTCACATACACCGCCGCCAGGACCAGCAACAGCGCACAGAGACCCAGGCCCCAACGGGTCAAAGCGGCAAAAAAGCGTATCAGACGCTCCATGTCAGGCGACCCTCAAGGCAGTAAATAGAAAGCGAATGGGGATCAGAGCAGCACCACGTCGTATTGTTCCTGGGAATACATGGTTTCAACCTGGAAACGAATCGTGCGCCCGATAAACCCCTCCAATTCCGCGACGTTGCCGGACTCTTCATCCAGCAGCCGGTCGACCACTTTCTGGTTGGCAAGCACTCTATAACCTTCGGCCTGATAGGCCCGCGCCTCTCGTAAGATTTCCCGGAAAATCTCGTAGCAAACCGTTTCCGGGGTCTTCAATTTACCGCGCCCCTGGCAACTGCTGCACGGTTCGCACAGCACTTGCTCAAGGCTTTCGCGGGTGCGCTTGCGGGTCATCTGCACCAGGCCCAGCTCGGTGATGCCGATGATATTGGTCTTGGCGTGATCGCGCTCCAGCTGCTTCTCCAGGGTGCGCAGCACTTGGCGCTGGTGCTCTTCGTCTTCCATGTCGATGAAGTCGATGATGATGATGCCGCCCAGGTTGCGCAGGCGCAGCTGTCGGGCAATCGCGGTGGCGGCTTCAAGGTTGGTCTTGAAGATGGTTTCTTCGAGATTGCGATGCCCGACGAACGCGCCAGTGTTGACGTCGATGGTGGTCATGGCTTCCGCCGGGTCCACCACTAGATAGCCACCGGACTTGAGCGGCACCTTGCGCTCCAGGGCTTTCTGGATTTCATCTTCGACACCGTACAGGTCAAAGATCGGTCGCTCGCCAGGGTAGTG
The DNA here is from genome assembly GCF_055407965.1 of Pseudomonas sp. B611. NCBI lineage: Bacteria > Pseudomonadati > Pseudomonadota > Gammaproteobacteria > Pseudomonadales > Pseudomonadaceae > Pseudomonas > Pseudomonas sp. B611. Next base: position 216,006 of record NZ_JBUZST010000001.1, on the reverse strand, counting down.
CTCCAGGCGGTCAGCAATTTCCGGCATCAGCTCGGCAACAAACTGCGTGGTGCGCTGGAAGGTTTCCCGCGAGTCGATGCGAATTTTCTCGATCTTCGGGCTGACCAGGTCACGCAGGGTGCGCAGGGCCAGGCCGAGGTCTTCATAGATCACACTCGGCGCGCCGATGGTTTTGATCTGTGCGCCGATCTGGTCCCACAGGCGTCGCAGATAGCGAATATCCATGAGGATTTCATCGCCGCCGGCACCTTCGGCTGCCGTGCGCAGGATAAACCCACCGGCTTCCTTGATGCCTTCGGCGGCCACGCAGTCGCTAACGACCTTTTTCAGGCGCTCACGCTCGCCTTCGTCTTCGATCTTCAGGGAAATGCCGACATGGGCGGTACGCGGCATGTACACCAGGTAACGCGATGGAATCGACAGTTGCGTGGTCAGGCGTGCGCCTTTGGAACCGATGGGGTCCTTGGTGACTTGCACCACCAGGCTCTGCCCTTCATGCACAAGGGCGCTGATGCTCTCTACTGCCGGGCCTTCGCGCAGGGAAATTTCAGAGGCATGGATAAACGCGGCACGATCCAGGCCGATATCGACGAATGCCGCCTGCATCCCCGGCAGTACGCGTACTACCTTGCCTTTGTAGATATTGCCGACGATCCCGCGCTTCTGGGTGCGCTCGACGTGCACTTCTTGCAGAACACCGTTCTCTACCACCGCCACGCGCGATTCCATCGGCGTGATATTGATCAGAATCTCTTCACTCATGGCTGGGTCTCGTTCAGGCGTTTTCACAATAGTGACCGATCGCTTATGGCTGGGCGCTGGCGTAAGGCGCTCAGCGCGCGGTAAGGTTTTGCCAACAGGGTATGCCGAATTGGTCGAGCAGTTGCGCGGTTTCGCACACCGGCAGGCCTACCACAGCGGAATAACTGCCATTGAGCCCGGCGACAAACACCGATCCAAGCCCTTGAATAGCATAGCCGCCCGCCTTGTCCTGGGGTTCGCCACTGTGCCAGTAGGTTGTAGCCTCCTCGACAGTAATGGCGCGAAAACGTACACGACTGCTTACACAAACAGTTTCGCAACGCGGGCCGTCGGTGAGCGCAATGGCGGTGAGGACTTCATGTTCACGCCCCGTCAGGGCCATCAACATCGCCAGCGCATCCGCCTGATCCACCGGTTTACCGAGGATCTTGCCGTCCACGATCACTGCGGTGTCAGCGCCCAGCACGCAGGCGCCGGTGGTGTTTTCGAGCGCAGCAAAACCCGCCGCTGCCTTGCCGCGCGCAAGACGCTCGACGTAGGAAACGGCGGATTCATTTGTAAGAGGGGTTTCATCAATGGCGGCGCTGACAGCGGTGAAAGGCACACCGATCTGGGTCAGCAGTTCACGCCGCCTCGGAGAGCCCGAGGCCAGATAAAGCGAATTCATGCAGACTCTCCCTGTAGGGCGCGATAACCAGGCAGAGCCTCGCAATCCATTCAATTGATCTTATAGCGACGACGTAACCCACGCAGGCCAAAACTGATCCAAGGCCACAGCAGCGCACTCACCAACGCCGGCAACACCAACGCCAGGGTTGGCTGGCGATTGCCAGTCAAGGCACTGAGCCACAGTTGAACAAGCTGCGCCAGGCCAAAGATCACCAGGATCACCAGGCACTGCTGCCACATCGGGAACATACGCAAACGCTGCTGCAACGACAGCACCAGGAACGTGATCAGCGTAAGGATCAACGCGTTCTGGCCCAGCAAGGTGCCATACAGCACATCTTCCGCCAAGCCCAGAAACAGCGCGGTGACCATGCCGATTTTATGCGGCAGGTTCAGCGCCCAGAAGGCCAGCAGCAATGCCAGCCACAGCGGACGCAGAATTTCCATGAATTGCGGCAAGGGTGAAACGCTGAGCAGCAAGCCGACCGCGAAGGTCAGCCAGACGATCCAGCCATTGCGCGAATGAGTACCGGCCATTATTCCTCCCTCTGCCGCGTGGTTGCCGGGGCCGTTGCCGCTGGACGGGCAGCTGGGGCAGCAGCAGGCGGTTTAGTCGCCGGCGTTGCAGCGGTGGGCGCCGAAGCCGGTGGCTTGGTGGCCGCAGGCTTGACCGGCTGCGCGTTGTGTGCCGCAGGCTTGACGGGTGTTGCAACAGGCGCGGCCGCAGCGGGAGCAGGTGTGGCCGGGGTGGCAGCGGCAGGCTTGGGCACGGTTGCTGGGACAATCGGCGTGATGCCGTTCTGCTTGTCTTCTGCTTCCTGGGCCTGGGCGGCCTCATTGGCGCGCTCTTCCGGCGTGCGGTTGTCGCTGAACACCAGCAACAGGTAACGGCTGCGGTTCAGGGCGGCCGTCGGCACGGCGCGGACGATGGCAAACGGCTGGCCGGAATCGTGGATCACTTCCTTGACCGTCGCCACCGGATAACCCGCAGGGAACCGCTGACCCAGGCCGGAGCTGACCAGCAGGTCGCCTTCCTTGATGTCGGCGGTGTCGGCCACGTGGCGCAATTCCAGGCGCTCCGGGTTGCCGGTGCCGCTGGCAATCGCACGCAAGCCGTTGCGGTTGACCTGCACCGGAATGCTGTGGGTGGTGTCCGTCAGCAGCAGCACACGTGAGGTGTAGGGCATCAACTCGACCACCTGGCCCATCAGGCCACGGGCGTCGAGCACCGGCTGGCCAAGGACCACACCGTCGCGCTCACCTTTGTTGATGATGATGCGATGGGTGAAGGGGTTGGGGTCCATGCCGATCAACTCGGCGACTTCGACCTTCTCGTTGACCAGCGCAGAAGAGTTGAGCAACTCGCGCAGCCGAACGTTCTGCTCGGTGAGGGCCGCGAGCTTTTGCATGCGCCCCTGCAACAGCAGGTTTTCAGTCTTGAGTTTTTCGTTCTCGGCGACCAGTTCGGTGCGGCTGCCAAATTGGCTGGCCACGCCCTGGTAGAGACGTTGCGGCAGGTCGGTGATCCAGTAGGTCTGCATCAACACCAGCGACATCTGGCTGCGCACGGGCTTGAGCAATGCAAAGCGGGCATCGACCACCATCAGCGCGACCGAAAGCACGACCAGCACCAGCAGGCGCACGCCCAATGAGGGGCCTTTGGCAAAAAGCGGTTTAATAAGCCGCTCCTCCCAGGCAAATGTTTTCTTTATTCATACGGCTTCTAACCGGCCTGGATGCAGATTGAAGAAGATAAACGCCAACAGGCAGCACTGCAAAGTGCTGCCTGTTGGCCAAGCCTGTACCGCTCACCGCAGCTTATTCGCTGGAGAGCAGGTCCATGGTGTGTTTATCCATCATTTCCAGTGCACGACCACCGCCACGAGCAACGCAGGTCAGCGGGTCTTCGGCGACGATCACCGGCAGGCCAGTCTCTTGGGCCAGCAGCTTGTCGAGGTCGCGCAGCAAGGCGCCACCACCGGTCAGCACCAGGCCACGCTCGGCGATGTCGGAAGCCAGTTCCGGCGGCGATTGCTCCAGGGCGCTTTTCACAGCCTGAACGATGGTGGCCAGGGACTCTTGCAGAGCTTCCAGCACTTCATTGGAGTTCAGGGTGAAGGCACGTGGAACGCCTTCGGCCAGGTTGCGACCGCGAACATCGACTTCGCGCACTTCGCCGCCCGGGTAAGCGGTACCGATTTCCTGCTTGATGCGCTCTGCGGTGGATTCACCGATCAGGCTGCCGTAGTTGCGACGCACATAAGTGATGATCGCTTCGTCGAAACGGTCGCCGCCAACCCGTACGGATTCGGCATACACCACACCGTTCAGGGAGATCAGGGCGATTTCAGTGGTACCACCACCGATATCCACCACCATCGAACCGCGGGCTTCTTCAACCGGCAGGCCGGCACCGATCGCAGCAGCCATTGGCTCTTCGATCAGGAACACTTCACGGGCACCGGCGCCAAGGGCCGATTCACGGATGGCACGACGCTCCACCTGGGTAGACTTGCACGGAACGCAGATCAGCACACGAGGGCTGGGCTGCAGGAAACTGTTTTCGTGAACCTTGTTGATGAAATACTGCAGCATCTTCTCGCAGACACTGAAGTCGGCGATCACGCCGTCTTTCATCGGACGAATGGCAGCAATATTGCCTGGTGTACGGCCGAGCATGCGCTTGGCCTCGGTGCCGACGGCAACGACACTTTTCTGATTACCATGGGTCCGAATGGCCACAACCGATGGCTCATTCAGAACGATACCGCGCTCGCGCACGTAAATAAGGGTGTTGGCAGTGCCCAGGTCAATGGAAAGATCGCTGGAAAACATGCCACGCAGTTTCTTGAACATGGGGAAAGGACCCTAGGCAACGCGTGGGTAAAAAAGTGCGGCAAACTCTAACAACGACAGGGATTTTGGGCAAGGCGCCAATGTGCTAAATTGGCCGACTTTCTACGCACCAACCCCCACAATCGCGGCCATATGACCGTAGAAATGCGGTAGTGTTCCGACAATCTAACACACGGACGCCCTCCGTTCTGTTTTCCACTGGAGAATCCCATGGCGCTTGACCGCTCCGACGTGGAAAAAATCGCTCACCTCGCCCACCTGGGCCTGGCTGAAGCCGATCTTCCACCGATTACCGCAGCCCTGAACAGCATTCTCGGGCTGGTTGACCAAATGCAGGCCGTGAATACCGACGGCATCGAGCCCCTGGCGCACCCGCTGGAAGCCAGCCAGCGCCTGCGCGCAGACGTTGTAACCGAAAGTAATAATCGCGAGGCCTACCAGTCCATCGCGCCAGCGGTCGAAAACGGCCTGTACCTGGTTCCGAAAGTCATCGACTAAAGGGAAAGAGCCTTTCATGCATCACATGACTCTGGCCGAGATCGCCCGCGGTCTCGCCGACAAAAAGTTTTCTTCCGAAGAGCTGACCAAGACCCTGCTGGCGCGTATCGCCGAGCACGATCCAAAGGTCAACAGCTTCATCAGCCTCACCGAAGAACTGGCCCTGAGCCAGGCCAAGGCCGCCGACGTGCGTCGCGCCAACGGTGAAAATGGTGCGTTGCTGGGGGCTCCCATCGCCCACAAGGACTTGTTCTGCACCCAGGGCATTCGCACCAGCTGCGGCTCGAAGATGCTCGACAACTTCAAGGCGCCCTACGACGCCACCGTGGTGTCCAAGCTGGCTGCCGCCGGGGCCGTGACCCTGGGCAAGACCAACATGGACGAATTCGCCATGGGTTCGGCCAACGAATCGAGCTACTACGGCGCGGTGAAAAACCCGTGGAACCTGGAGCACGTGCCGGGCGGTTCGTCCGGTGGTTCGGCTGCAGCCGTGGCGGCGCGCTTCCTGCCGGCGGCCACCGCCACCGACACCGGCGGGTCGATCCGCCAGCCTGCGGCGTTCACCAACCTCACCGGCCTGAAGCCGACCTACGGTCGCGTTTCCCGCTGGGGCATGATCGCCTACGCCTCCAGCCTCGATCAGGGCGGCCCTCTGGCTCGCACCGCCGAAGACTGCGCGATTTTGTTACAAGGCATGGCCGGGTTCGATAAACAGGACTCCACCAGCATCGATGAGCCAGTGCCGGACTACAGCGCGAGCCTCAACACCTCGATCAAGGGCCTGCGCATCGGCGTGCCGAAGGAGTACTTCAGCGCCGGTCTCGACCCACGCATCGCCGAACTGGTGCACAACAGCGTCAAGGAGCTGGAAAAGCTCGGCGCCGTGATCAAGGAAGTCAGCCTGCCGAACAATCAGCATGCGATTCCTGCCTACTACGTGATCGCCCCGGCAGAAGCCTCGTCCAACCTGTCGCGTTTCGACGGCGTGCGTTTCGGCTACCGCTGCGAGAACCCGAAAGACCTTACCGACCTGTACAAGCGCTCCCGTGGCGAAGGCTTCGGTGCCGAAGTCCAACGGCGCATCATGGTCGGTGCCTACGCCCTGTCGGCCGGCTACTACGACGCGTACTACCTCAAGGCGCAAAAAATCCGTCGCCTGGTGAAGAACGACTTCATGGCTGCCTTTGAAGAAGTCGACGTGATCCTCGGCCCAACCACGCCAAACCCGGCCTGGAAGCTCGGCGCCAAGAATGGCGACCCGGTGGCTGCGTACCTCGAAGACCTGTACACCATCACCGCCAACCTCGCGGGCCTGCCGGGCTTATCCATGCCTGCCGGTTTCGTCGATGGCCTGCCGGTCGGCGTGCAGTTGCTCGCCCCGTATTTCCAGGAAGGCCGCCTGCTCAATGTGGCGCACCAGTACCAGTTGCACACCGACTGGCACACCCGCACCCCTACCGGCTTCTGAGGAGAACACTATGCAATGGGAAGTCGTGATCGGGCTGGAGATTCATACCCAGCTCGCCACCCAATCGAAGATTTTCTCCGGTAGCGCCACCACGTTCGGCTCCGAGCCGAACACCCAGGCCAGCCTGGTCGACCTGGGCATGCCCGGCGTCTTGCCGGTGCTGAACCAGGAAGCGGTGCGCATGGCGGTGATGTTCGGCTTGGCGATTGACGCCGAGATCGGCCAGCACAACGTGTTCGCGCGCAAGAACTACTTCTACCCGGACCTGCCCAAGGGCTACCAGATCAGCCAGATGGAACTGCCGATCGTCGGCAAGGGCCACCTGGACATCCCCCTGGAAGACGGCACCATCAAGCGCGTCGGCGTAACTCGTGCGCACCTGGAAGAAGATGCTGGCAAGAGCCTGCATGAAGAATTCCCGGGCGCCACCGGTATCGACCTGAACCGTGCCGGCACGCCGCTGCTGGAGATCGTCTCCGAGCCGGACATGCGCAGCGCCAAGGAAGCCGTGGCCTACGTCAAGACCATCCACGCGCTGGTGCGTTACCTGGGCATCTGCGACGGCAACATGGCCGAAGGCTCGCTGCGTTGCGACTGCAACGTGTCGATCCGCCCAAAGGGCCAGGCCGAGTACGGCACCCGCTGCGAGATCAAGAACGTCAACTCGTTCCGCTTCATCGAGAAGGCGATCAACAGCGAAGTGCGTCGCCAGATCGAGCTGATCGAAGACGGCGGCAAGGTCATCCAGCAGACCCGCCTGTACGACCCGAACAAAGACGAAACCCGCGCCATGCGCAGCAAGGAGGAAGCCAACGACTACCGTTACTTCCCCGACCCGGACCTGTTGCCGGTGGTCATCGAGGACTCGTTCCTCAATGACGTGCGCGCTACCCTGCCGGAATTGCCGCAGCAGAAACGCGAGCGCTTCCAGGAGCAGTTCGGCCTGTCGGTCTACGATGCCAGCGTCCTGGCCTCCAGCCGAGAACAAGCCAACTACTTCGAAAAAGTCGTGAGCATTGCCGGTGACGCCAAGCTGGCGGCCAACTGGGTGATGGTTGAGCTGGGCAGCCTGTTGAACAAACAGGGCCTGGAAATCGACGAAGCCCCGGTCACTGCCGAGCAGTTGGGCGGCATGCTGCTGCGCATCAAGGACAACACCATCTCCGGCAAGATCGCCAAGACCGTGTTCGAAGCCATGGCGGCAGGCGAAGGCAGCGCTGACGAAATCATCGACAAGCGCGGCCTCAAGCAAGTCACCGACAGCGGCGCGATTTCCGCCGTATTGGATGAAATGCTCGCGGCCAACGCCGAGCAGGTCGAGCAATACCGCGCGGCAGACGAAGCCAAGCGTGGCAAGATGTTCGGCTTCTTTGTGGGCCAGGCGATGAAAGCCTCCAAAGGCAAGGCCAACCCGCAACAGGTGAACGAATTGCTGAAAAGCAAGCTCGAAGGCTGACACCTGATCGTTCCCACGCTCTGCGTGGGAACGCATCACTGGACGCTCCGCGTCCGCTTTTGTGACGCGGAGCGTCACGGGCTGCACTCCCACGCAGAGCGTGGGAGCGATCCTGGGGATACCTTGCATGAAGCGTCTATTCGGCCTCCTGGCTCTTTTTTCCCTTCTGACTGGCTGCGCCAGCGGCCTCGTCAACCCCAACGGCTACGACGAAACCGGCACCGCCTCCTATTACGGCGCCAAACACCACGGCAAAAAAACCGCCAGCGGTGAACCCTTCAACCAGAACGCCCTGACCGCCGCCCACCGGCAATTGCCGTTCGGCACCCAGGTCAAGGTGACCAATCTCAACAACGACAGATCCGTGGTGGTGCGCATCAACGATCGCGGCCCGCATACCCGTGGGCGCTTGATCGATCTTTCACGCAAGGCTGCCGAGCAGCTCGGTATGCTCAACAGCGGCACCGCGCGGGTGCGCGTGCAAGCCCTGAGCAACTAACACGGAGCCCTGGCCATTTTCGGATTAACTGCCCTCTCGCCCTGGAGCCTGCTGGAACTGGTCAGCGGCTTGCTATTGCTGATCACCGGCGCAGAAATCCTGGTGCGTGCCGCCGTGCGCCTGGCTGCCAGCCTCAAGGTGCGGCCGTTGATCATCGGCTTGACCATCGTCGCCTTCGGCAGCAGCGCGCCGCAGATGACCGTCAGCCTGCAAGCCACCCTGGCCGGCAACACCGATATCGCCGTGGGCAGCGTAATCGGCAGCAGCATCTTCAACATCCTGGTGACCCTGGGCCTGTCGGCGCTGATCATTCCGCTGCGGGTCTCGCGCCAGCTGGTGCGCCTGGATATCCCGGTGATGATCATCGCGGGCCTGCTGGTATTTACCCTCGCCGCCAATGAAGCGCTCACGCCCGCCGACGGCTCGCTGCTGTTGGTGGCCCTGCTCGCCTACCTCGGCGTGTTGCACTACCAGACCCGCCACTCCCGCCGCCCGCGCACCCTGGACACGGTGGCCAAGGCGCCCTGGCTGAGCAGCGTGCTGCTGATGTTCGGCGGCTTTCTCGTACTGGTGCTGGCCGGGCACTTGCTGCTGGGCGCGGCGGTGGATGTGGCCGGCGACCTGGGGCTGTCGGAACGGGTCATCGGCCTGACGTTGATCGGCGTCGGCACCTCCCTGCCCTGCCTGGCCACCTCGTTGATCGCCGCCCTGCGCGGCGAGCGGGACATTGCGGTGGGCAACGTGATCGGCAGCAACCTGTTCAACCTGCTCGGCGTGCTGGGGTTTACCGCGCTGGTGGCGCCGACGCCGCTGTCGGTCTCGCCCAATGCCCTGGACTTCGACCTGCCGGTGATGCTCGCCGCGCTGGTGTTGTGCCTGCCGGTGTTCTACACCGGCTACCGCGTGACCCGCGCAGAAGGCCTGGTGCTGCTGGGGCTGTACCTGGCGTATGGGCTGCATGTGATGTCATTCACCACCGGCATGCCCCTGGCCACCAAGCTTGAACACCTGATGCTTTATTACGTCCTGCCAGTGCTGGTGGCTTTCCTGTTGTTCAGCACGCTGCGAGCCTGGCGCCGCCAACACAAGAGGGAATCGCAATGACCGATCAGAAAAAGTCCGGGGTTGAGATGCGTCGCCAGGTCATGGGCGATGTGTTCGTTGACCGCGCCCTGGGCAATGCCACTGAGTTCACCCAGCCGTTGCAGGATTTCGTCAACGAGCACGCCTGGGGCGGTGTGTGGAATCGCGAGGGGTTGCCGCTGAAAACCCGCAGCCTGATCACCCTCGCCGCTCTCACTGCGCTCAAGTGCCCGCAGGAACTCAAGGGCCACGTGCGCGGCGCGTTGAACAATGGCTGTACCGTGGAGGAGATTCGCGAGGCATTGCTGCATTGCGCGGTGTATGCGGGTGTGCCGGCGGCGATTGATGCGTTTCGGGCGGCGCAGGAAGTGATCGAGGCGTATCAGGCTGATCAACAGTGACTGCTAGATAGCTATCGCAGCGATGCGGCGACCCGACAAGCCAGCTCCCACAGTTGACCGCATTCTCATGTTGGAACTCGGTCAACTGTGGGAGCTGGCTTGCCTGCGATTGGCCCTCACAGACACGCAAAAACTCAGATCCAGCCCCCCGCCTGCAACACAAAGATCCCGATATTCGTCGTCACCGCCGCCATCAGCGTAGTAATCACAATAATCGCCGCCGCCAGCTCATGATTGCCCTCAGCCGCCCTGGCCATCACAAAACTGGCCGCTGCCGTCGGTGCACCGAAGTACAAGAACAGAATCCCCAGCTCCGGCCCCCGGAACCCCAGCAGCCAGGCGCCCAGCGTGGCCACCAGAGGCAAACCGATCATCTTCACCAGGCTCGCACTCAAGGCCATGCCGCCGCTTTTGCGCAACGCTGCCAGCGACAAGGTGCCACCAATGCAGATCAGCGCCAGCGGCAAAGTCATGTCCGCCAGGTAGCGGCCCGACGACTCCAGCCACCCCGGCAAGCCAATCTTGAACACCGCGAACGGCGTGGCGACGATCACGCTGATGATCAACGGGTTGGCCACCACGCTCTTGCAGATGCTCCACGGGTCGGACTTGATCACCGGGCTGTACACCGCCAGCACAATGGTCGAAAGGGTGTTGTAGAACAGGATCACCAGCGCGGCGAGGATCGCGCCGAGGGAGATGCCGTAATCACCGTACATGCTGGCCGCCAGCGCCAGGCCGATCACGCCGTTATTACCGCGAAACGCGCCTTGGGTGTAGATGCCGCGGTCTTCACGCGGGCAGCGCCAGATCGCCCAGCCCCAGGCCAGGGCAAAACTGAGCAAGGTGGCGACAGCGAAGTAGATCAGCAAGCCCGGCTTGAGCGCCGAGTGCAGGTCGGCATGCAGGATGCCCAGGAACAGCAGCGCCGGCATGGTGACGTTGAACACCAGGGACGACGCCGTGTGGATAAAGTTATCGTTGATCCAGTCGATGCGCTTGAGCAGCACACCCAGAAACAGCATGGCAAACACCGGCGCGGTGATGGACAGGGTGGTGAGGAAAATTGCCAGCATGCCGGGGAGAACCTTGGTGAGCGTCGTTAGGTGGCTAATGATAAGCCATGCTGGCCTGTAGCGCCTGGTAAGACGCCTTCGCGAGCAAGCCCGCTCCCACATTTGACCGAGTTCCACCTTTGGAATGCGGTCAAATGTGGGAGCGGGCTTGCTCGCGAAGCAGGCGACTCGGTCTCAGGTGATAGGCGCCGGGTTGAACAGGGTAATGTCGTTATGCAGCTTATGCCGCTCCGCCCACGTCTGCTTCTTGCCGCTGGCCACATCCAGGTAAAAGTGGAACAACTCCCACCCCAACTCCTCAATGCTCGCACGCCCCGTGGCAATGCGTCCGGCATCGATATCGATCAAGTCCGGCCAGCGCTGCGCCAATTCCGTACGCGTCGACACCTTCACCACCGGCGCCATCGCCAGCCCGTAAGGCGTGCCACGCCCGGTGGTGAACACATGCAGGTTCATCCCCGCTGCCAACTGCAAGGTGCCGCACACAAAGTCGCTGGCCGGCGTCGCGCAAAAGATCAGGCCCTTGCCCTTGAAACGCTCGCCCGGGCCAAGCACGCCGTTGATCGCGCTGCTGCCGGACTTGACGATGGAGCCCAAGGACTTCTCGACAATGTTCGACAACCCGCCCTTCTTGTTACCCGGCGTGGTGTTGGCGCTGCGATCGGCCTCGCCCTTGGCCAGGTACCGGTCGTACCAGTCCATTTCCCTGACAAGCTCTTGGGCGACTTCCTTGCTCTCGGCGCGTGAAGTCAGCAGGTATATCGCATCGCGGACTTCAGTCACTTCGGAAAACATCACTGTCGCTCCGGCCCGTAGCAGCAAGTCCGAGGCATAACCCAACGCCGGGTTGGCAGTGATGCCGGAAAATGCATCACTGCCACCGCACTGCATGCCTAGGATCAGCTCCGACGCTGGTACGGTTTCGCGGCGGCGCTGGTCGAGCTTCTTCAAGCGCGTCTCGGCCAGTTCCATGATCTGTTCGATCATCTCGGTAAAGCCGTGGCTGGAGTCCTGCAACCGGTACAACCACGGCTCGCTCAGGTCCACCGAGCTGTCGTTGTCGTGCATCACCTGCCCGGCCTGCAATTTCTCGCAGCCCAGGCTGATCACCAGGGCTTCGCCGCCCAGGTTCGGGTTGCGCGCCAGGTTGCGCACGGTGCGGATCGGGATGTAGGCATCCGTCGCAGTAATCGCCACGCCGCAGCCGTAACTGTGGGTCAGCGCCACCACGTCATCGACATGGGGGTACTTGGGCAGCAACTCGTCCTTGATGCGCTTGACCGCATGGTCCAGCACCCCCGTGACGCATTGCACCGTGGTGGTGATGCCGAGAATATTACGCGTGCCCACGGTGCCGTCGGCGTTGCGATAACCCTCGAAGGTAAACCCCTCCAACGGCGCCTGGGTTGGCGGCACCTCGGTGGACAGCGGCAAACTGTCCAGCGGCGGCGCAGTGGGCATGCGCAGTTGATCTTCCTGGACCCAACTGCCGCGGGGAATCGGCGCCAAGGCGTAACCGATGGTCTGGCCATAGCGAATAATCTGACCGCCCTCGGGGATATCCTCCAGGGTCACCTTATGGCTCTGGGGGATGAAATCCACGGTCACCAGGCCGTCCGGGAACTCGGTCCCGGCCGGAACGCCCTGGTCGTTGACCACGATCACTACGTTGTCGCGCTCATGCAAACGAATGGAGCGCGGCGAGTCGGCATGTTCAATCAACTGCATTACATCGCCCCTCAGGAGTGCGCTTCGGTAAGTTGGGTCAGCTCTGGGCCCTTGGTTGGTGGCTCTTTGAGCACCACGCGTTTGATCGGGCCAACGATGACCAGGTAGCTGAACACCGCCACCAACGCGTTGGCGCCGACGAACACCAAGGCCCATTTGAACGAGCCAGTGGTGCTGATGATGTAGCCGATGACGATCGGCGTGGTGATCGACGCGAGGTTACCGAAGGTGTTGAACAAGCCGCCACTGAGGCCGGCGATTTGTTTCGGCGAAGTGTCGGACACCACCGCCCAACCCAGTGCGCCAACGCCTTTACCGAAGAAGGCCAAGGCCATGAAGCCCACCACCATCCATTCGATATCCACGTAGTTACAGGCCACGATGCTGCTGGAGATCAGCAGGCCACCGATGATCGGCGCCTTGCGGGCGAAGGTCAGCGAATGGCCCTTGCGCAGCAGGTAGTCGGAAATCACCCCGCCGAGCACACCGCCGATAAAGCCGCAGATCGCCGGCAACGAGGCGATAAAACCGGCCTTGAGGATGGTCATGCCACGGTCCTGCACCAAGTACACCGGGAACCAGGTCAGGAAGAAGTAGGTGATGCCATTGATGCAGTATTGGCCCAGATACACGCCGAGCATCATGCGGTTGGTCAGCAGTTGGCGGATGTAATCCCACTTCGGACCGTCAGTTTTTTTACCTTTGCCCTTGTCCTGGTCCATATCCACCATCGCACCATTGGCGGCGATATGGTTGAACTCGGCTTCGTTGATCAGCGGATGCTGGCGCGGACTGTGGATAACTTTCAGCCAGATCAGCGAGAAGATAATGCCGATCACGCCCATCACGATAAACACGTGCTGCCAACCGAAGCTGTAGACGATCCAGCCCATCAGCGGTGCAAACAATACCGTGGCGAAGTACTGCGCCGAGTTGAAGATCGCCGAAGCCGTACCGCGCTCGGCAGTAGGAAACCACGCCGCGACAATACGGGCGTTTCCGGGAAACGACGGCGCTTCGGCCAGGCCCACCATGAAGCGCAGCATAAACAGCGCAACCACGGCGGTGGAGACACCGAACTCACCGACATAGCCTTGCAGCACGGTGAACAGTGACCAGGTGAAGATGCTCAGGGCATAGACTTTTTTCGAACCGAACCGGTCCAGCAGCCAGCCGCCGGGAATTTGCCCGGCCACGTAGGCCCAACCGAATGCAGAGAAGATGTAACCGAGGGTGACCGCGTCGATGCCGAGGTCTTTTTGCAGGCTGGAGCCCGCGATGGCGATGGTGGCCCGGTCGGCGTAGTTGATCGTGGTCACCAGGAACAGCATGAGCAATATCAAATAGCGGACGTGGGTCGGCTTGGTCGCTTGCATGTAGAAGTACTCCCACTAATTATTTTTTTTGCGGGTAATTATTTGTTGTTGCCACTGAGGACCGCTGTCTGTGGGAGCTGGCTTGCCTGCGATAGCATCACCGCGGTGTGCCGGACACACCGAGGTGCCTGTATCGCAGGCAAGCCAGCTCCCACAGGAACCGGCGCCTACAGGTGTTGCGTCTTACGAACCGATGTAACTGGTCTTCACCACGGTGTAGAACTCTTGCGCATAGCGACCTTGCTCACGCGAACCATAGGATGAACCCTTACGGCCACCAAATGGAACGTGATAGTCCACACCGGCAGTCGGCAGGTTGACCATCACCATCCCGGCCTGGGAGTGGCGCTTGAAGTGGTTGGCATACTTGAGCGACGTCGTGGCAATGCCCGCCGACAACCCGAACTCGGTGTCATTGGCCATGGCCAGTGCCGCTTCGTAGTCCGCCACGCGCACCACGTTGGCCACCGGGCCGAAGATCTCTTCGCGGCTGATGCGCATGGCGGCTTCGCTGTCGGCAAACAGCGTCGGCGCCAGGTAGTAACCTTCGGTGTCGCAGGTCACCAGGCCGCCACCGCTCACCAGCCGCGCGCCTTCGCTTTGGCCGATGTCGATGTACTTCAAGTCCTGATCCAACTGAGCCTGGGAAACCACCGGGCCGATGTCGGTACCACTTTTCAGCGCGTGGCCGACCTTGATCGACTTCATGCGCTCAGCCATCGCCGCGACGAACTGGTCGTGAATCCCAGCAGTGACGATCAGACGGCTGGAGGCGGTGCAACGCTGGCCGGTGGAGTAGAACGCGCTCTGCACCGACAGCTCGACGGCCTGCTTGAGGTCGGCGTCGTCGAGAATGATCTGCGGGTTCTTGCCGCCCATTTCCAACTGCACCTTGGCCTGGCGCGACACACAGCTGACAGCGATCTGACGCCCCACACCGACGGAGCCGGTGAAGCTGATGCCATCGACTTTCGGGCTGTTGACCAGCACATCGCCGACCACACGGCCGCTGCCCATCACCAGGTTGAACACGCCTGCCGGGAAGCCCGCGCGGGAGATGATCTCCGCCAGGGCCCACGCACAGCCCGGCACCAGTTCGGCAGGTTTGATCACCACGCAGTTGCCGTAGGCCAGGGCCGGGGCGATTTTCCACGCAGGGATCGCAATCGGGAAGTTCCAGGGGGTGATCAGGCCTACCACGCCAAGGGCTTCGCGGGTCACTTCAACGTTGACGCCCGGGCGCACCGAGGGCACGTAGTCGCCGGACAAACGCAGGCATTCACCGGCGAAGAATTTGAAGATGTTACCGGCGCGGGTCACTTCGCCAATGGCTTCGGGCAGGGTCTTGCCCTCTTCCCGGGCCAGCAAGGTGCCGAGCTCTTCGCGGCGGGCGAGAATTTCGCTGCCGACTTTATCCAGGGCATCGTGGCGCGCCTGAATCCCGGAGGTGGACCAGGCCGGGAACGCGGCGCGTGCCGCCTCGATGGCGGCGTTGACTTGGCCGACATCGGCCTTGGCATATTCGCCAATCACATCGGACAAGTCCGACGGGTTGAGGTTGACGCAATAGTCGGCACCGGCCACCCATTGGCCGTTGATGTAGTTTTCAAAACGCTGGGCTTGGGACACGAATCTTCTCCTGACGCAAAAGGCCGCTGATCTCTCAGCGGCCTTGTAGATAGTTTATTGCGCGCCTTGCTTGTCGATCAGCGCGGCCAGGGCTTCGTATTCTTCCGGCAGCAGGTCGGTCAGCGGGGTGCGCACGGGGCCTGCGTCGTAGCCGACGATCTTGGCGCCCGCCTTGACGATGCTCACGGCATAGCCAGCCTTGCGGTTACGGATGTCCAGGTACGGCAGGAAGAAGTCATCGATGATCTTGTCGACGGTGGCGTGATCTTCGCGGGCAATGGCGTGGTAGAAATCCATCGCGGTTTTCGGGATGAAGTTGAACACCGCCGAGGAGTACACCGGCACACCCAGGGCCTTGTAGGCAGCGGCGTAAACCTCTGCAGTCGGCAGGCCGCCGAGGTAGCTGAAACGGTCACCGAGGCGACGGCGGATCGAGACCATCAACTCAATGTCGCCCAGGCCGTCTTTGTAGCCGATCAAGTTCGGGCAGCGCTCGGCCAGGCGTTCCAGCAGTGGCGCGGTGAGGCGGCAGACGTTGCGGTTGTAAACCACCACACCAATCTTGACCGACTTGCACACCGCTTCAACGTGGGCGGCAACCCCGTCCTGGCTGGCTTCGGTGAGGTAGTGCGGCAGCAGCAGCAGGCCTTTGGCCCCCAGGCGCTCGGCTTCCTGGGCGTACTCGATGGCCTGGCGGGTCGAACCGCCCACACCGGCGAGGATTGGCACGCTGGTGGCGCAGGTATCAACCGCGGTTTTCACTACTTGGGAATATTCGCTGGCGGCGAGGGAGAAAAACTCACCGGTGCCGCCGGCAGCGAAAAGGGCCGTGGCGCCGTAGGGGGCCAGCCATTCCAGACGCTTGATGTAGCCCGCCTGGTGGAAGTCACCCTGCGCATTGAAATCGGTCACGGGGAAAGACAGCAGACCGTGGGAGAGGATGGACTTCAGTTCTTGTGGATTCATTATTCGAACACCCTGGGCGAAGACTTTCTGTCGAAAGGTTGTTGTTGGTTTTGGTGATGTCGTACGTCATCGTACAACTATAAAAAGATTCGTCAACTGCAATTCGTCGAGGTCCGTCCAGGGCTCGATGTGTTACCTGCCTTCTTGACGTAGGAAATTATTCCTCTATGCTGGCATGAACTGTATATACATACAGTTATTACGGAAGATTCCTACGACATAGCAAGGAGCTAACATGTCAGGTCTTGAACTCGCAGCACCCGCAAAACACCTACCGATCCTGCGCTTCGAAGGCGGCGAACACACCGCCATCGGCGACGACACCCTGTTGCGTTTCGCCAAGGACGCCCCAGCCATCCCCGCCCGACAAGTCGAGCTGCACCTGCCCAACGGCCTGGCGTTGACCTACGGCCAAGTGATCGCCCTGGGCGGCGACTTCTATGGCGTTCCCGGTCAACCCATCAGCGATGGCAACTCCCCCACCGACCGCGTGCAACGCTTCACCGCCGCATTCAACTCGCTGGCGGTTTTGCCAGCGTCGCGGGAAGAAGCGCGCAAGATCCTCGCGGTGATGCAAAAGGAGATCAACGCGGTCAACCAGGCGATCAGGGACGGCAAGCAAGCCCATGAGGCCTACGACGCGCTGGGTGATACGTTGTCCGAGGAGTGGAACCGTATCACCGGTGGCGGCAGTGCGGTTTCGGCGCTGGTGCCATTGGGGCGCTACTTGAAACTGGCGGCGGAAAATGCCGACCACTTTGGTGAATGGGCGCTGTCGGCGTATCTGGCGGGGCATACGGCGGCGCTGCAACAAGCCGTCGTAGCTCACCAGACCGGCACCGACCAAGCACTGGAACTGGCCTATGCCATGAACAGTTTTGCTGATCACTTTTTGACCGACCTGTTTTCTGCCGGGCACTTGCGAGTGCCACGCAAGCAATTGGCAGCGGTGGTGACGCCGGGGGAATTGGGCTCGCTGATCAGCCGCTTCATGCACGATGAAGACAGCAAGTTCGGGCTCAAAGTGCGCAATGCCCTCGGGGAGCAATGGCATGCCTATGGGGACAAGCGCTACTTCGATGCCATCGATGCGGACAATCGGGTGCAGGTCAAACGTGCGGTGCAGGCTTCGGCGGATGAAATCTTCGACACCTTTATCAGCGGCGTGGCGCCCTCCCCGGCCAACTTCAAGGCGCCCTTGTATGTGCCGGACTTGAACGCCGCGCAAAACCCGGCGAACAACTTTTCGCCGCTGTTCAAGATGGAAGGAGACAAGGTGCTGCGGCGCAAGGAAGTGAATGACTTGAACGACAAGCGCTGGACGGATGATTGGTGGGGGTGGAGTACGTATCTGTTGCTCAAGGACTACAAGCCGAATCATCCTGCCTGACCCAGATGATCGTTCCCACGCTCCGCGTGGGAATGCATCCAATGACGCTCCGCGTCACCTTGCGCTACCAGGACGCGGAGCGTCCGGGGAGGCGTTCCCACGCAGAGCGTGGGAACGATCAAAAGCCATTCGTCGACACTGTCAATTCTGACAGTGTCGCCCAATTTCAGATAATCCTAACGTTGCCACTGGCTCTCCAGTGTTCAGCCAAGTATGGCTAAGCAGCGTAAGCACCTGGAGAGGCAACATTGTTTTAACAATCAATGAGGTGCAACGATGGCGAGCAAACCCAAACTCACTTTTAAGGTCAACGGCATCAACCAGCCCCAAACCCAAGAGGGTTGCGTTGACGTCAGCGAGATTATCGCGGTAGGCGACTTTGTCGTTCAAGACGGCACCAGGTTCCGTGTAAACAGCAAAACGTTCGTCATGGAAGATGACGTCGTAGTCGGTATTGAGTACGACATGGAACCCGCCTGAAATCCCCCGTTGCTATCGCTGCGACTCTGCCTCTTCATGGGCATGGCGCAGCCGCTCCCGGCTATTGGTCAAATGCAACCGCATCGCCGCCCGCGCCGCATCCGAATCCTTACGGGCAATCGCCTCGTAGATTTCTTCGTGCTCACGGCTCAGGCGCCCCATGTAGTGCTGCTGGTCATCATGGGCCAGGCGTGCGGAATTCAGGCGCGTACGCGGAATGATGCTGGTGCCCAGGTGGGTCATGATGTCGGTGAAGTAGCGGTTGCCGGTGGACAGGGCAATTTCCAGGTGGAAAGCAAAGTCGGACGCCACCGCATCACCGGCATGCGCTGCGCTTTCATTCAGGGCGTCGAGGGCGGCGCGCATGGTCGCCAGTTGTTCGTCGGTGCGGCGCAATGCAGCCAAGCCAGCGGACTCGACTTCCAGGCTGATCCGCAACTCCAGGATTGCCAGCACATCACGCAGGGTCACCACCGTGGCCGGGTCGATACGGAAGCCGCTCGGGCTTGGCGTATCCAGCACAAAGGTGCCGATGCCGTGACGGGTCTCCACCTGCCCCGCCGCCTGCAAGCGCGAGATGGCCTCACGTACGACGGTGCGGCTGACCCCGTGGGCTTCCATGATCGCCGACTCGGTGGGCAGCTTGTCACCGCGCTTGAGTTCGCCGTCGCGGATTTGCTCGGACAACACCGTGACCAATTCCTGGGCAAGGCTGCGGCGCTTGCGGGGAAGACGAGGGGCGGTGTTGGTGTTTTCCATGATGAATCATCTTTCTCGGCGAACTTGAGCAGGCATCATAGCCCATGGCGGTTGTACGATCACCGTCCGTACACGACTTTCATCCATATCCTGGGCGCAAAAAAATGCCCCGGCACAAGCCGAGGCATTTTTCAGGCGTGCCCGAGGGCGACCGCCGTTTACTTCACCACTTTCAGGCTCGGCCGGCCGCTTGGACGCGGTGGCTCGGCATCCGGTGGCAGATCACCGTCGTCATCGCCTTCGATCGATTCATCGCCGTCGAACGGCGACTCCAGATCAAACACCATGCCTTGGCCGTTCTCCCGGGCGTAGATCCCGAGAATGGCGCCAATCGGCACGAACAGCGTATGCGGCACACCGCCGAAACGCCCTTCGAAGCTCACCGCTTCGTTGTCCATGTGCAGGTGGCGCACGGCACTGGGCGATACGTTCAGCACAATCTGCCCGTCACTGGCAAAACCCTGCGGTACCTGAACCGCAGGAAATTCGGAATTGACCAGCATGTGCGGGGTGCAATCGTTGTCCACAATCCACTCATAGAGCGCGCGGACCAGGTAAGGTCGACTGGAGTTCATCAGCGGCTCCTTAAGCCTTAGCGCATATCGCGTTCGACACCAGACAGACTCGCCTGGAAAGCCTCACGCGCAAACTGGCGCTCCATGTAATCAAGCAGCGGCTTGGCTGGCCGCGGCAGTTCAATACCGAGAATCGGCAAGCGCCAGAGTATCGGTAATAGGCAGCAATCCACCAAGCTTTGTTCCTCGCTGAGGAAAAAAGGTTTATCGGCGAACAGCGGCGAAACGCCAGTCAGGCTCTCGCGCAATTCCTTGCGCGCCTGCACCCGAGCGGCTTCTTTGGAACGCGAATCCAGAATCACATCCACCAGCCCGCACCAGTCACGCTGGATCCGATGGATCAGCAGGCGGCTGTTGGCACGTGCCACCGGGTACACCGGCAGCAAAGGCGGATGCGGGTAACGCTCATCCAGGTATTCCATCACCACGGTCGACTCCCACAACGCCAGGTCACGATCGACCAGGGTGGGCAAGCTGCCGTAGGGGTTCACTTCGATCAGTTTCGGCGGCTGACGGCCCGCCTCCACACTGATGATCTCGGCGCTGACACCCTTCTCTGCGAGCACGATACGTACTCGGTGGGAATAGTGGTCGGCGGGGTCGGAGTAACAGGCCAACCGATTGGTCACGCCCATGGCGGTCCTCCTCGCTTGTTGAAATTATCGAAAGCTCAAAAACGAGCGCGCCCAGGGAGCATCTCTGTAACAACCGGTTCAAACAGGCTGCTACGTATTCAGAGATGCCGCTGGGCGCGCAAGATTAACAGCAATTGCTTACGGTTGGATCAATGCACATCCTTCCAGTATTCACGTTTGAGCAGATAGGCGAATACAAAGAAGAAAGCCAGGTACAGCAAGACGTAGGTACCGATGCGCTGGTGCTGCAGTTTGACCGGGTTGGCCGAGTAGGCCAGGAAGGTCACGAGATTTTTCACTTTCTCGTCGAACTGCTCTTCGTTCAGCGCGCCGGTCTTGGGCACGATGGTCAGTTGATCGCACGCTTCGTGAGTCAAAGGCGTACCGGTCAACGGGTCATATTGCTTCTTGCCGTCTTCGACGACCTGAACCTGCTTGCATCCTACCACTTGGCGACCCTGCAGGCCGACCAGAACGTTAGGCATGCCGACGTTCGGGAAGACCTTGTTGTTCACGCCATACGGGCGCGCCGGGTCTTCGTAGAAGGATTTCAGGTAGCCGTACAGCCAGTCGGTGCCACGTACGCGTGCCACCAGGGTCAGGTCGGGCGGTGCAGCACCGAACCAGGCCTTGGCGTCGGCAGGCTTCATGCCGATGTTCATGTGGTCGCCGATCTTGGCGCCGGTGAACACCAGTTTCTCCAGCATCACTTCGTGTGGGATACCGAGGTCATCGGCAACCCGCTCATAACGCTGGAACTTGGCGCTGTGGCAGCCCATGCAGTAGTTGGCGAACGTCCGCGCGCCGTCTTGCAGGGCGGCTTTATCCGACACGTCGATATCGACTTTTTCCAGCTCCGGGCCGCCGTGTTCGGCAGCGAAGGACAGCAGCGGCAGGGCCGCAAGCATCAATGCAACGAATAATTTTTTCATCAGCCAGTCACCCTTTCCGGTACCGGTTTGGTCTTCTCAAGCCGGGTGTAGAACGGCATCAGAATGAAGTAGGCGAAATACAGGAAGGTGCACACCTGCGACAGCAACGTACGCTCAGGGGTTGGCGCCAATACGCCCAACACGCCCAGGATCACGAAGGCAATGCAGAACACCCACAACCAGATCTTGCTCAGCCAGCCCTTGTAGCGCATGGACTTGACCGGGCTACGGTCGAGCCAAGGCAACACGAACAGCACAGCGATGGCCGCGCCCATGGCGATCACGCCCATGAGTTTGTCCGGGATCGCGCGCAAGATCGCGTAGAACGGCGTGAAGTACCAGACCGGGGCAATGTGCTCAGGTGTCTTGAAGGCGTTGGCCTGTTCGAAGTTAGGTTTCTCCAGGAAATAACCACCCATCTCCGGGAAAAAGAACACGATCGAGCAGAACACGAAGAGGAACACGACCACGCCGACAATGTCCTTGACGGTGTAGTACGGGTGGAACGGAATGCCATCCAGTGGGATGCCGTTCTCGTCCTTGTGCTTCTTGATGTCCACGCCATCCGGGTTGTTGGAACCGACTTCGTGCAGCGCCAGGATGTGCAGCACCACCAGGCCGAGGATCACGATCGGCAAGGCCACCACGTGCAAGGCAAAGAAGCGGTTCAGGGTGATGCCGGAGATCAGGTAGTCACCACGGATCCACTGGGTCAGGTCGTTGCCGATCACCGGGATCGCACCAAACAGCGAGATGATCACCTGGGCACCCCAGTACGACATCTGGCCCCACGGCAGCAGGTAACCCATGAACGCTTCAGCCATCAGCGCCAGGTAGATCAGCATGCCGAACACCCACACCAGCTCACGAGGCTTCTGGTACGAGCCGTAGAGCAGGCCACGGAACATGTGCATGTAGACGACGATAAAGAACGCCGAGGCGCCGGTGGAGTGCAGCAGGCGCAGGATCGAGCCGTACTCGACGTCACGCATGATGTATTCAACGGAAGCGAACGCTTCTTCTGCCGACGGCGTGTAGCTCATCGTCAGCCAGACGCCAGTGACGATCTGGTTGACCAGCACCAGCAGTGCCAACGAGCCGAAGAAGTAGAAGAAGTTGAAGTTTTTTGGTGCGTAATATTTGCTGAGATGGTCTTCCCACATTTTTGTGGCGGGGAAGCGCGCATCCACCCAATCCATGAACTTGCTCATCACGCGTTCTCCTTATCGAGGCCAATGACAATGAGGTCGTCAGTTTCGTAGGTATGCGGAGGCACGGGCAGGTTCAGGGGAGCAGGCTGGGACTTGTAGACGCGACCGGCGAGGTCGTAGTGCGAGCCGTGGCAAGGGCAGAAATAACCACCGACCCAATCCTTGCCCAGATCGACCGGAGCGACTTCCGGGCGGAAGGTAGGCGAGCAACCCAGGTGAGTACAAAGACCGACCAGCAGCAGAATTTCTGGCTTGATCGAACGCGCTTCGTTTTTGGCGTAGGCGGGTTGGTCGGACTTCTCGGATGTCGGGTCAGACAACTGGCCTTCGATCTTCTTGAGATTCCCCAGGATTTCCTCGGTACGACGAACAATGAAGACCGGCTGGCCGCGCCACTCAGCAATCATCTGCTGGCCTGGCTCGATCTTGCTGATATTCACCTTCACCGGTGCACCTGCGGCTTTCGCCTTGGCACTGGGAAACCATGACCCCACGAACGGGACCGCAGCCCCCACCGCTCCTGCAGCACCCACCACGGATGTGGCTGCTACCAAGAAGCGACGCCGGCCTGCATTCACGCCGTCATTGCTCATTCAGTCCTCTCCCATCAGCTTTTTGGCCTGTTAAATCAGGCGTCTACTAAGTGTTGAATCTTTACTTATAAAAATTTTGCCGAATGGTAATGAAAAGCCCCACGGTTGACAAGGTAATTGCCCAGGGCTCAGCCTCCAGGCCTTGTAGTATAGGGGGTCTACGGATGTGGCAAGTTGTCACGCACAAATTTGTGCATAAATCGCAGGCAATAAAAAACGCCCAGCTCCGTGAGGAGGCTGGGCGTTTTTGTGGAACGTAAAGCGAATTAACGCTTCGAGTACTGCGGACGCTTACGCGCTTTACGCAGACCGACTTTCTTACGTTCAACTTCACGGGCATCGCGAGTCACGAAGCCAGCTTTGCGCAGAGCGCCACGCAGGGTTTCGTCGTACTGCATCAGAGCGCGAGTGATACCGTGGCGGATTGCGCCAGCTTGACCACTTACACCGCCACCGATAACGGTGACGTAGATGTCGAACTTCTCAACGGTCTCGGTCAGTTCCAGCGGCTGACGAACTACCATGCGGGCAGTTTCGCGACCGAAGAAGTTTTCCAGAGTGCGGTTGTTGATCGAGATGTTACCAGTGCCCGGACGCAGGAAAACGCGTGCGGTTGCGGTTTTGCGACGGCCAGTGCCGTAATTTTGAGTCGCCGACATAATGAACTATTCCGTTAAAACTTCAGTTCTTGGGGCTGCTGAGCAGCATGAGGGTGTACAGCGCCCGCATAGACTTTCAGCTTGCGAAACATATCGCGACCCAGTGGGCCCTTAGGCAGCATACCTTTGACCGCGATTTCGATCGGGGCTTCAGGCTTCTTGGAGATCAGGCCTTCGAAGTTCGAAGACTTGATACCGCCTGGGAAACCGGAGTGACGGTAGTACATTTTGTCTTGCGCTTTGTTGCCGGTAACACGTACCTGCTCAGCGTTGATGATCACGATGTAGTCACCGGTGTCAACGTGAGGGGTGTACTCAGGCTTGTGCTTGCCACGCAGACGGCTGGCGACTTCAGTGGCCAGACGACCCAGGGTCTGACCAGCGGCGTCGACGACAAACCAGTCGCGCTGAACTGTTTCCGGTTTTGCAGTAAAAGTTGTCATTCTTTAATAGCCTCAGGGGCCGCCCTGTAAATTAGACGGCGGATCTTACTGAATAGTGCGTACTTTGACAAGTCAAAGGCAGCCGGATACAGACGCTATCGGGGGCTCGGGTCGGCGCGTCCGTTCAACGGCAAGATTCTTCGGCAGGCGGCGCATCACTTCCACTGCAGAAAGAGGTGGGCAATTATGCAGATTGCGAAAAAAAATTCAACCTGCTTTTATGATTGTTTTCCCTGAAGGAGTACCCGATGGATTATCGACAGCTGGGCCGTACGGATCTGAACGTGAGCGCGATAGCCTTGGGCACCATGACCTGGGGCGAGCAGAACAGCGAGGCAGAGGCCTTCGCCCAGATTGAGCGGGCCAAAGGCGCGGGGATCAACTTCCTCGACACGGCGGAAATGTACCCGGTGCCACCCAAGGCCGACACCTATGCCACCACCGAGCGCTACATCGGTAATTACTTCAAAAGCCGTGGTGATCGCGCCGACTGGGTCCTCGCCAGCAAGATCGCCGGCCCCGGCAACACCATCGACTACATCCGCGACGGCCACCTGCGCCACAACCGCAAACACATCGGCCAAGCCCTGGATGCCAGCCTCAAGCGCCTGCAAACCGACTGGATCGACCTCTACCAGTTGCACTGGCCGGAGCGCAGCACCAACTTCTTCGGCCAGTTGAGCTACAAGCACAAGGACGAAGACAACCTCACCCCGCTGGAGGAAACCCTCGAAGCGCTGGACGAACAGGTGAAGGCCGGCAAGATCCGCCATATCGGCCTGTCCAACGAAACCCCATGGGGCACCATGAAGTTCCTCGCCCTGGCCGAAGCCCGTGGCTGGCCTCGCGCCGTGTCGATCCAGAACCCCTACAACCTGCTCAACCGCAGCTTCGAAGTAGGCCTGGCGGAAATCGCGATTCGCGAGCAATGCGGCCTGCTGGCCTACTCGCCCCTGGCGTTCGGCATGCTCAGTGGCAAGTATGAAGGCGGCGCACGCCCGGCCAAGGCGCGCCTGACGGAATACAGCCGCTTCAGCCGCTACTTCAACCCGCAGTCGGAAGCGGCGTGCAGCCGTTACGTGGCGCT
Organism: Pseudomonas sp. B611; assembly: GCF_055407965.1. Taxonomy (NCBI): domain Bacteria; kingdom Pseudomonadati; phylum Pseudomonadota; class Gammaproteobacteria; order Pseudomonadales; family Pseudomonadaceae; genus Pseudomonas; species Pseudomonas sp. B611. The sequence goes on along the minus strand of NZ_JBUZST010000001.1, from coordinate 190,775 downwards.
GGCGCGCGAGCATGGTCTGGACCCGGCGCAGATGGCGTTGGCGTTTGTGACGCAACAACCGTTTGTGACCAGCAATATCATTGGGGCGACGTCGCTGGAGCAGCTGGATAGCAACATTGCCAGTGCCGACCTGAAACTGTCGAAAGAGGTATTGGAGGGGATTGAGGCGATTCAGAAGGATCATCCGAACCCTGCGCCTTGATTGACCTGTAGGCCGCCATCGCAGGCAAGCCAGCTCCCACATGATCGTTCCCACGCTCTGCGTGGGAACGCCTCTTGTGACGCTCCGCGTCAGGACTTTAAAAGGGGACGCGGAGCCTCCAGGGCGGCATTCCCACGCAGAGGGTGGGAACGATCAGAGCGCCCGCGCAATGATCTCCTTCATGATCTCATTGGTCCCCGCATAAATCCGCTGCACCCGCGCATCCGCCCAGGCCCGCGCAATCGGGTATTCCCACATGAAGCCGTAGCCGCCGTGCAGTTGCACGCACTCATCGAGCACCTTGCATTGCAGGTCCGTGGCCCAATACTTGGCCATCGCAGCGGTAGGCACATCCAGCTTGCCCTCCAGGTGCAACGCCATGCACTTGTCCACAAACACGCGGCCGATCTGAATCTCGGTGGCCATCTCCGCCAGCTTGAAGCGGGTGTTCTGAAAATCCGCAATCGCCTTGCCAAACGCCTTGCGCTCGCGGGTGTAGTCCAGGGTCCATTCCAGCGCGGCCTCGGCAGATGACACGGCACCGATGGCCACGGTCAAACGCTCCTGGGGCAGCTCCTGCATCAAGTACGCAAAGCCCGCGCCGGCCTGGCCCAACAGGTTTTCCTTGGGCACACGCACGTCCTGGAAAAACAGCTCTGAGGTGTCCTGCGCCTTCATGCCGACCTTCTCCAGGCGCTTGCCCTTGGCAAAGCCCGGCGTGTCGGCTTCCACCAGAAACAGGCTGGTGCCCTTGGCGCCGGCCTTGGGATCGGTCTTGGCGACGACGATCACCAGGTCGGCCAGGTAACCGTTGGTGATAAAGGTCTTGGAGCCGTTGATCACGTACTCATCACCGTCCAGCACGGCGGTGGTCTTGACCCCTTGCAGGTCGGAACCGGCGCCCGGTTCGGTCATCGCAATGGCCGTGACCATCTCGCCGGAGATCAACTTGGGCAGGTACTTGTGCTTCAGCGCCTCACTGCCGTAATGCAGGATATACGGCGCAACGATGTCCGAATGCAGGGAAAAGCCGATGCCGGTCAAGCCCAGGCGGCTGACCTCTTCGATCACCACCGCGCTGTAGAGAAAGTCCGCGCCCAGGCCGCCGTATGCCTCCGGCAGATGGGAACACAACATCCCCGCCTCCCCCGCCTTGCTCCACAAATCGCGGTCGATATAGCCCTGTTTCTCCCATTGCCCATGGAACGGCGCGGCGTGTTTTTCGAGGAAGGTGCGCACGCTCTCGCGAAAGAGTTCGTGTTCCGGGCTGTACAAGGTTCTGGGGATCATGGCTCACCTGCGGGGATTGTCGGACAAAAACAAGCCCACAGAGACTATGCCGCGAAGGCATCACAGGACACTGGACACATGCGACAAAAAATAAGACGATCCAGCCGTCTGGTGACCACTTTCCCCTATAAGAATAAATGAAATTATGTCTAACCAAATCTCCACGCCCTTGCGGCGCGTCAGCATTTTGGCCATTGATCGGGTATTCGCTTCCACCCTCATGCAAGCCAAGGATTTCTTCCACCTCGCGAGCCTGCGTTACGGCAAGCAACAAGGCCTGGGCCTGACCCCAGCGTTCGAAACGCGCCTGGTCAGCCCCGACGGGCAATCAGTGCGTAGCTTCAGCGATGTGATCATGCCGGTGGACGGCGGCCTGGAAGACGCCGATATCATCGTGCTACCGGCCTTCTGGGACGACTTCGACGCCCTCTGCACCCGCTACCCACAAGTACTGCCGTGGCTGCGCGCACAACACGCACGCGGCGCCGTGCTCTGCGGCGAAGCCACCGGGGTGTTCTGGCTGGCCGAAGCCGGCTTGCTCGATGGCAAGGAGGCGACCACCTACTGGCGCTTCTTCAACGCCTTCAGCGAACGCTTCCCGAGGGTCCAGCTCAACCAGGACAAGCACCTCACCGACGCCGACAACCTGTATTGCGCCGGCGGCACCACCTCGGCGTGCGACCTCTACATCTACCTGATCGAACGTTTCTGCGGCGCCAACATCGCCCAGGCCGTGGCCCGCGATATCCTCTACGAAGTGCAGCGCAGCTACGCGCCAGGACGCATCGGTTTTGGTGGGCAGAAGCTGCATCAGGACGTGATCATCCTGCAGATCCAGCATTGGCTCGAAGAACACTTCGCCGACAAATTCCGCTTCGAAGACGTCGCCCGCGAACATGGCATGAGCATCCGCAATTTCATGCGGCGCTTCCAGACGGCGACCGGTGACAAGCCGCTGCACTATCTGCAACGCCTGCGTATCGAGACGGCCAAGGGGTTGCTTTCGGGCAGCCGCAAGAGCATCAAGACCATCAGTTATGAGGTGGGGTATGACGATGCGAGTTTCTTTGCGCGATTGTTCAGGCAGCACACGGAGCTGTCGCCGAACCAGTATCGGCAGCAGTTCCAGCAGGCTGCGTAACCCCACGCCGGTGCCGTGAACGCCCCCCCTGCAACAGCCCGATGCTGCAGGGATGCACCGATTACATGCCCTCCTGCAAAACTACCTTTTCCCACAGCGAGACCGGAGAAAGACCAACCAGTCACGCTGAGGGTACTGGCAGCATGAGCGATGGAAAACCCAATGCTTGACGGGATTGAACCCCGCAGAGCAATGGGTTTCGTCAAATCCATTCAGCTCAGACTTGCACGAGGACTTAATCATGCAATCGATCGAGAACCGCTCTTTCAGCCCGGCCACAGCCACATATTCGAACAACACTGCGGAGGGCGATAAGCCCACCGAGAGCAGCACGGAACAATGCTCGAACAAGGAGGAAGAGGACAAGAAGATGCAAGATAAGGAGAACAAAGAGGACAAGGAGACCTTCAAGATAAATCCCGACGGTTCAGTCTATAGACAAAAAAACCAGGTTTGGACTCAGGTGTCGCCGCCCACCTTCCCCCAAGAGGATTCGGAGCAAATCCTTTTTTAACGCTCGACATAAAAAAGCCCGCTTCACTGCGCGGGCCTTTTTACACGACGACGCGATTACTTAAGGCTTGTGCCCACGCGCCAGGAACTCGTGGGACTGCATTTCCAGCAAGCGACTCAGGGTGCGCTGGAACTCGAAGTTCAAGCGCCCACCCGTGTACAGGTCCTTCAGCTCTACTTCCGCCGAGATGATCAGTTTCACGTTGCGGTCGTAGAACTCATCGACCATGTTGATAAACCGTCGCGCGATGTCGTCGGTGGTCACGCTCATCTGCTCCACGCCGCTCAAGATCACCGCATGGAAGATCTTGCCCAGTTCGATGTAGTCGTTCTGACTGCGCGGGCCGTCGCACAGGGCGCGGAAGTCGAACCACGCCACGTCATCGCACGTACGCAGCGCAATGATTTCGCGGTTCTCGATCATCAACTTGTCGTTTTCCACCGCCTGGGTGCATTCCGGCGTGAGGGCGCGGAAGCTCTTGCGCAGGCTTTCGTGCGCCGCTTCGTTGAGCGGGAAGTGGAACAGCTCCGCTTGCTCGAGGTGACGCAGACGGTAGTCGACGCCGCTGTCGACGTTGACGATCTCGGTGTTCTGCTTGATCAGCGCGATGGCTGGCAGGAAGCGTGCGCGTTGCAGGCCGTCCTTGTACAGGCCGTCCGGCACGATGTTCGAGGTGGCAACCAGGGTCACGCCGTTCTTGAACAGCTCTTCCATCAAGGTGCCGAGGATCATGGCGTCGGTGATGTCGGAGACGAAGAATTCATCAAAGCAGATCACCCGCGCTTCGTCGGAGAAGCGCTTGGCGATGATGGTCAGCGGGTTTTTCTCGCCCGGCAGGGTCTTCATCTCTTCGTGCACGCGCTTCATGAAGCGGTGGAAGTGGGTGCGGACCTTTTCCTTGAACGGCAGCGCTTCGAAGAAAGTGTCTACCAGGTAAGTCTTGCCCCGGCCGACGCCACCCCAGAAGTACAGGCCTTTGACCGGCGTGTGGTCTTTCTTGCCAAACAGCTTGCTGAACATTCCCGGCTTGCTTTGCGAGGCCGCGACGAGGTCGTCGTACAGGCGCTGCAAGTGACGCACCGCCGTTTCCTGGGCAGCGTCATGGAAGAATTCAGGGCGTTTCAGATCAGCTTGATATCGTTCTAGGGGCGTCATAATTTCGTTAGCAAGGCAACAAAAACGGGCCGTCACTGTAACGACGGCCCTGATTAATGGCAATCAACCCTTGGTCGGGTCAATCTTCGATTGGCGTCAACGCGATGCGCAGGGCAGCGATGGCGGCGTCGCGGGAGGCGGCGTCGGCGAACTCGGCGCTGTCGGCCACGGCATTGCCTTCCAGCCAGACGCTGAAGCCCAGGGCGTCGCTGCGCACGTCCAGCGCGTCACCGTTTTGCAATTGCTTGGTCACGGCACCGGCGGCCTTGCCGTCAGCGAAGTTGCGCGACAGCAGCAGTTGCTCGCCATCGGCGGCCAGCAGGCGGAAGCGGAAGCTGCCGTCGTCTTCGCGGAAACTCACGAAACGTGCGGCTTTCGCGGCTTTCTTCTTGGCGGCAACCGGCGCAGCGGCTTGCTCGACGAAGGAGCGCAGGCCAACCGCCTCACGCAGTTCGGCGAGGAACGGTGCCGCCACGGCTCGGGCCTTCTTGGCGCCGATCAGCAGCAGGTCTTCCATGTCCGACGGGCGCGACATCAGTTGATGGTAACGTTCACGGGCTTCGCCCAATTGACCGTCCAACAGTTGGAACAGACGGCTCTTCGCCTCGCCCCAGCCCAGGCCTTGCAGCAGTTCGGCGCGGAACTCTTCTTCCTGGGCCTTGCTGGCGAATGCCTGGAACAAGGTGAACAGGTGGGAATTGTCCGGGTCCTTGGCTTCGCCCGGCGCGCGCGAATCCGTGACGATGCGCGAGATCGCGTCCTTCATGTCCTTGGCGCTGGTGAACAACGGGATGGTGTTGTCGTAGCTCTTGGACATCTTGCGGCCATCCAGGCCCGGCAAGGTGGCGACGCTTTCTTCGATCAGCGCCTCGGGCATGGTGAAGAACTCTTTACCGTTGCCGAACAGATGGTTGAAGCGCTGGCCGATGTCGCGGGCCATTTCCACGTGCTGGATCTGGTCGCGACCTACTGGAACCTTGTGCGCATTGAACATCAGGATGTCCGCCGCCATCAGCACCGGGTAGCTGTACAGGCCCATGGTGATGCCCGCATCCGGGTCTTCGCCGGCTTCCACGTTCTTGTCCACCGAGGCCTTGTACGCGTGGGCGCGGTTGAGCAGGCCCTTGGCGGCAACGCAGGTGAGCAGCCAGGTCAGCTCGGGGATTTCCGGGATGTCCGACTGGCGGTAGAAGGTCACCCGGTTCACATCCAGCCCACCGGCCAGCCAGGTCGCGGCGATTTCCATGCGCGAACGCTGAATGCGCTGCGGGTCATCGCACTTGATCAGGGCGTGGTAGTCGGCCAGGAAGTAGAAGGAGTCGGCATTGGCGTCTTGGCTTGCGAGGATCGCCGGGCGGATCGCACCGGCGTAGTTGCCCAGGTGCGGCGTGCCGGTGGTGGTGATGCCGGTGAGGATACGGGTACGAGTCGTCATGGGTAATCGCTTATCAGACTGCTATCAATTCGAGAGGCGCGGCAGCACCAGATCCTTGAGATCGGTGAGCTTGCCATGAAAAAAGTGCCCGCATTCTGCCACTTTCAGCAGCTCATGGGGGCGATTCAGGGCGGCGGACCAGTCGTAGACGGTCTGCGGGTCGACCACTTCGTCGGTTTCCGGCTGGATCAGGGTCAGCGGGCAGCCCAACGGCAGCGGGTCGGTGTCGCACAGGCGCATCACCGCCGCGGCGACCATGAACAGGTGCGCGAGCTTCTCACCCTTGGCTTCCAGGCGGCCGCCGAGGCTGGCGGCCACGTAGCCACCAAAGGAGAAACCGAGCAGGGTCATCGGCAGATCGGGGTGTTTTTCCCGCAGCCAGGTGGCGGCCGCTTCGGCATCGTCCACTTCACCGGTGCTCATGTCGTGGGTGCCGGCACTCGCGCCGACACCACGGTAATTGAATCGCAATGTAATCAAACCGGCATCGCGGGCGGTGCGTTGCAGGGTCGATACGACTTTATTGAGCATGGTGCCACCCTGTACCGGGTTGGGGTGGCAGATCAGCGCCAGGCCCCGTGGTTCGGGGTGATCCAGGTACAGCGCTTCCAATTGGCCGACCGGGCCATCGATCAAAACGGGGGTTTCACGCATGAGCAAGAGATGAACTCCGTGACCTCTCAAAGGGTCAACTCGTCTAGCTAAAAGTCTGTGCTTGGCATCATTGCGAGCTTAATCGCGGTATACAGCGCAGGTTTGAGCCGTTAACGTAAAGCAAAGCCGTTTATAGAGGAAGGACTCGTGGAACACTCGCTCTTAGTTTGGTTGTTGCCGACTCTTGCCCTGGTTGCCGGTGTCGCCATTGGATTCCTGGTTGCTCGCCTGCTGCCGAATGCCGCGCCTAACCGCACGCAGCGTCAGCTGGATGACATTCAGGAACGTTTTGACAGTTATCAGAACGAGGTTGTTACCCACTTCAACAGCACCGCGACCCTGGTCAAGAAGCTCACCCAGAGCTACCAGGAAGTACAAGACCACCTCGCCGATGGCGCCAACCGCCTGGCCCTCGACGACATCACCCGTCAGCGTCTGCTGGCCGCGCTGCATTCCGATGCACCGCAAACACCACGTGAGCGCCTGACCCCACCCCGGGAAAACCAGGAGCCGCCACGGGACTACGCGCCAAAAACGCCGAACGCCCCAGGCATGCTGGATGAGCATTACGGTTTGAAGAAGTAAGTTTTCTTCAAGCACTAAAAAGCCCGGCTGATCGATGATCAGCCGGGCTTTTTGTTACCTGCTCATTCCATCTGGCACCGCGGTCAACTGTGGGAGCTGGCTTGCCTGCGATGCTGGCGCCTCGGTCTGTCAGTTAAACCGCAGCGATGCCATCGCAGGCAAGCCAGCTCCCACACAAGCCAACTCCCACATTAATTGAGTAGCCCCTTAAGCAGGTTGTTGCTCCTCGAGTCGCCCCTCCTCAATCCGCACATGCCGCCCATGGAAGCGCTTGAGACTGCTGCGATGCCCCACGCTGACAATGCTCAACCCCGGCAACTCATCGATCAACGCCTGGTACAACGTCGCCTCATCCTCTTCATCCATGGCCGACGTCGCTTCGTCCATGTACAACCACTGCGGCGCGAACAACAACGCACGGGCAAACGCCAGGCGCTGCTGCTCACCCGGCGAAAGCATGCGTTGCCAGTGGTTGGCTTCGTCCAGACGCTCAACCAGGTGCGGCAAGCGGCAAGTCTCCAGCACCTGTGCATAACGTTCTGCCGGGTAAGCGCTGTCGTCTTGTGGATAACTCAACACCGCCGTCAACGTACCGATCGGCAGGTAAGGCTTCTGCGGCAAGAACAGATAACGCGCAGCCGGCAAACGAATACTGCCGTGCCCCGCCGGCCACAGATGGCCCATCGCACGCAGCAGGGTACTTTTGCCGCTGCCTGAACGCCCGCTGAGCATGACGCGCTGGCCGGGCTCCACCGTCATGTCCGCATCGGTCAGCAAGTGGCGACCATCGGCCAGGTCCATGCCCAAGCCCTGCACCACCAGGCGCTCGCCTTGCGGGCGCACGTCAATGGCTGGCGGGCGCTGCTCATTGTCAGTCATGGCCTGTTGAAAGCTCAGCAGACGATCACTGGTGGCACGCCACGACGCCAGGTCGGAGTACGCGCTGATAAACCAACTGAAGTTCTCCTGCACGTTGCCGAATGCCGAGTTGATTTGCATCAGCTCGCCCAACTCGATCTTGCCGGCGAAGTAGCGCGGCGCGGCGACGATAAAGGGGAAGATGATCGCGATCTGGCTGTAACCAGCGGTGAAAAAGGTCAGGCGCTTGGACACTTTCATGATGTCCCAGAAGTTGTGCCAGACCTTGCCGAAGCGTGTGCTCAAGCGCTGCTGCTCATTCGGCTCGCCGTTGTACAGCGCGATGCTCTCGGCGTTTTCACGCACGCGCACCATGGAGAAACGCAGGTCCGCTTCGAAACGTTGTTGTTGGTTGCTCAGGCCGATCAAGCGACGGCCGATCAAATGCGTCAGCCAACTGCCCACGGCGGCGTACAGCAACGCACACCAGAACATGTAGCCGGGGATGGTGATGCCGAACACTTCGATGCTGCCCGACACACCCCACAGGATGATCGAGAACGACACCAGGCTGACCACATTGCGCAGCAAGCCAAGGCCGAGGCTCAAGGTGTTGGCGGTAAAGTTGTTGAGGTCTTCGGAAATCCGCTGGTCCGGGTTATCGGTGTAACCGCCCTGCTCCAGCTGGTAGTAGTTCTTGTAGGCGAGCCAACGGGCGAAGTGCTTTTCGGTGAGCCAGGCACGCCAGCGGATGGTCAACATCTGGGTCAGGTACAGGCGGTACACGGCCCCCAGGATCGCCACGGCGGCAATCGCGCCGAAATAGCCGATCAACTGCCAGAACGCGGCCGTGTCCTTGTGTTCAAGGGCGTTGTAGAAATCCTTGTACCAGCGGTTGATCCACACCGAAACCGCTACGCTGAACAGCGACAGACCAATCACCGCCGCCAGCAGCAACCAGGCTTTGCCTTTCTCTTCACTGCGCCAATACGGCGTGATCATCGCCCAGGTTCGGCGCAGGAATTGCCCACGCACCGCGTCATTCACGGCGCCGTACTCAGCGTTCTGGTTCATCGTTCGGCTCGGCGCAATAGTGTGAGTTGATCATAACGGATGGTTTAAACGCATCGGTTAATTCAGAACGCTCATTCAGCCGATGTTCAGTGTTTATTTGACACATATCGACGGGCAACCCGCATTTGAAAACACCCCACTCACTCTCGGCACTTTAAAACGCCTGCAGAGAGAGAACGCCACATGATCGCGTCCACATCGCCTCAGTTTGTACGCCTGCCAGCCCTACCCTTGCAGCCCGGCACACCTGCCGCCCAGGAACAAAGCATTGACGATGCCAAACAAGCGCCCGCCTCGCCGGGCCGGGATACCGAAGCCTATGAAACAGTCGACGCCTCCCACTCCAGTCCAAGCGTTGAGCGCCTTATAAAAAACGCCAGCCAAGCCATGCTGACACCGGCCCAGGAAACCTCGAAAATAATTGCCAACGCACTGCGCAATAAATTCAACCTCCATGTAGACCCCGACCGTACCTACATCGTAACCACCAACTACGACGCCACCCAACCGACGCCGTCGAACGGCAAGATCCTCAATCAGGTCAGCCTCACCGAAGCCGCGCTGAACAATCTCCGTTCGATGAACACGAACGATGAATCGTCTACCGCAATAGCGAAACAGCATCCCTGGCAATCCTTTTTATTCAATGGCGCTCGGATCCTTCCCTTCGGGCAAGTCGTCCAAACGGTCTACGACTTGCTGAACCCGCCGCACGAATATGTCGTTCGAAGCACCGGCACCGCCCGGGACTCGGCGCCGGACCTGTCGTCAAAGGTCTCGATCACCCCACAGCAGTTCCGGGATCTTGCCTGGGACACCGCGTTGGTGGGGCCCTACAAAACCTACCTTGACGGGTTCTGGGCAAGCAATCAGAAGCCCTATGAATTGCTCACCCGAGTAGCGCTGATACAGGCCGCCCATACGCAGCAAAAGGAGGGTAGCCTGAGTGAAGAGGAGACCCGGCTGGTCCTGCGCGCATCGGGCCTTCGACCTGACAAGCCGTGGCTTGAGACCACTGTGAACAACCTGCAAGCTGCGTATGCCAAGGATCCCGGTGTCGACGTTGGCCTGCTGTCGATCAATGGCGACGTATCCACCGACCTGCTGTACATCATCGACAAAAAGGTCCGCCTTGATCACGACGGCAAAGCGATTAAAACCACCCTGCTGCATATTCCGGGCAACTCGTCACCGATCCACCGATTCGACAGCCCCGAAGCCATGAAAAGCTGGCTGGCGGAACAGGCAGCCGACCCGATCAAACGGGCAGCATTGCTGACCCACTTCAGCAAAAACGACCAGGACGACAAGATGTTGTCTGATGGCGTGAAACAGTCCCTCGAAGGACTGGGAGGTTGGATCGCAGCACAAAAACCCAATGCACTGGGCTTCACTGGCCTCAGTGACTGGGACCCACAGCGCTATATCACCCTGGAGCCCTTGAAGGGCGACCCCTTCAAAGCCATGACCCAGCGCCATAAAGAGCGCGCCTACGCCGACGCCGATCACGACATCACCACCGATGGCGATGTGATCAAGAACACCGCAATGAAACTGGCAGAGGCCGCAACCGCCACGGCACTGCTGATGACACCCTTGGCGTTTGTCATGCCGGAAGTCGGCCTGGCGCTGGATGTGATCTACGCAGGAGCGGGCATTACCCAGGTCGGAGTCGGTATCGATGACCTTGCCCACGGCAAATCCCACGGCACCGAACGGATCGTATTTGGCGTACTCAATGCGGTGCCCGGCATCGCTGGAGGCGTATCCAGGATAAGCAAAGGGACAGAGTTGATTGAGTCGGCGGCGGTGCAGAATGCTGTCGAGGAAGCCCCCGTGCCACCTGCCGAGGACGTGACACCACCGCCCCACGCCGAAACCGCCAATCGCCTGCGCGCCGAAGAATCCAGCAACATCAGCGACCATGCCGTCGACGGTGGAGAAAAACTCATAGAGCACGCACCGAAGAACGCCCACAACATCTATCACGTCACCGACGCTGAAGGCCTGGACCGATGGTTCATTCGCCACACCGATCGCTCCGCCATAGAACGGGTTTATGAAATCAAAAACAATTTCAAACTGAGCGATCAGTACGTCGAGATTGTCGACCCGACCTCCAGAAAACCGGTCATGACCGTGCATCTCGACAAGCAGGGCAATTGGGTTCGCCTGGACAAGGGGGCCGGCATCACTTTCCCGTGGAGCGCCGGTAGACCTTCCCCCAAAGCTCAACTCGCCCAAGACATCAGCCAGATCAATAAAGACAAGGACGCACTCAGCGATGCCGAGCGCAACCAGGTCGTGGACGAGTTGACCCGTTTGATACAGCAATCCAAAGCTGAAGGTTACGAAAGCCTGGGTGAGTACACCGAAGCCGGTTCGGACGAAATAAATAAAGTCCTTCGCACCCAGCACGACCCAAACAACTATCCGCCAAGTGTGAAGGAATTCCTGTCCGACTTGAGTGAACAAACCAACTACGACGGTAAAGCCTACCGGTACGCCGTCGTGACATCGGAGGGCGCCCAAACGCTTAAAAATGGGGTTGGAAAAGTCTTCAGGGACAGCGGTGTTCAATCGGCGTCTACTCAGGCCTTCAACGCGAAAGGCTGGGAAACCTGGGCAAACAACGCAATGCCCGGGCAAAACCGGCAACCGGTGATTTACATCTTCGACGAATCGATCACCAAGAAGAACCTGTCCAGCAGTACCCTCCCCGACCACGTGGCGATCAAGCCGGAGGCCTCACTTGAAGTGAGCGCGACCAAGATGAAGGACGGCATTTTGTATGTCTCCTTCAAAGCGCCCGCCAAACTGCCAGATAAGCGCTATGACCTGTTCGACGGCCGCGTCGCTTTCCCTTACTGAGCACCCGCAGCGCAAAAAAAAACAACCCGGGAAGTCCGGGTTGTTTTGATCAGCTATCGTTCAGCGGCGTACCGGACCCGGAACTTTTCTGACCACGTAACCACACAAAAGGGACTCATTGCGCTTCCCCGGACTACGCCTATGCACCTCAACTCTACAACCACGTCCGCCTATCGTAACTTTGCTGAACCAGAGTTAGCCCGCCAAGACAACGCTGATCAGTCCACGCATGCACGCCGACGTGATAGACGCGCTATCGACACAAATCCAAGTGACAAGAACAGTGTCAGTAATAACTCCGAACCCGACAAAAACATCGGCACTGGTCAGAAAGTAACGGCCCCCGTTGATGTAGGTTCCAACCCCAGCATTGACCCCGCCACGGCAGAGCTTAGCCAGTCGTTCAAAACCGTCTCAGAAGAAGCCTCGATTTTTCTAAAGAACAAATTCGCCGAGATGGCAGCGAAGGCAACAACCCCTGCCGAAAAGGAAATGTGGAATATAGACCCGGATAACACTTATCTGGTTACTTTCGACTACAACAAAAAAGGCGATGCCCCTTACCCCGCGAAAATCGTCCAGAGAATCTCACTGACCCAGGCGCTGATCACCAACGCACAAGATGCGCCAAAAGGAAAAGGCTTCCTGGTGCCCTACTACGCAGGTGGCCCAGAAGTCATAGTCAAGCCCAGCATAGAAGCTCAAAAGCCTCAGTCGAGTGACTTCTCGAGCCGCTTCAACCCATACCGTGAAAAAGCTGACGTCACGCACACCTATCAAGGGATTTACATTGAATCCCCTGAATTGCCTGCACCGGTGTACAACGGGGGCAACCAAAGTCCGATCACACCGGCAGAGTTCAAGAAACTGATTTGGAAGGCCGACTTTAAAAAGCCCTACGATAAGTTTTTGGACAACTTCTGGAGCAGCCACAAAGAACAATATCCGACGCTCACCAAAGCATCCTTCGCCAAATCAGCCATGGCCCAGCACCAAGAAGGCAGCTTGAGCGCTGAGGCCCGGGAACTGGCGGCGCGGGCGGCCGGTTTGCCAGACAACAAAATGTCATGGCCGGACATCACATATGAACAGCTGAAGAAAGATCCGCCGAAGGATCCCAATATAGAAGCTGGCCTGCTGAAGCTTGGCAGCTATCCGTCCACCGACCTTATGTACGTCACCGATACCAAAGTCAAACTGGACGCCAACGGAAAAAAGGTCCCTCCACTGACCCTGCTTTACATACCCGGGAACTCCTCGCCCATTCACACATTCAGCAGCCAAGCTGAAATGAAGAAGTGGCTCGCTGAGCAAATGACTGACCCGGTTAAACGTGCAGCGCTCGCCGCGCACTTCCCCCTCAAGGACAAGCCCAATCGCTTCTTGAGCCCGGGTCTAGACAAAACACTCGAAAAACTCGGGACTTGGCCGAAGGGCCTCTACACACACAGCGGGTTGAAAACCGAGGAGTATCGACGATATGGCGATTTAGGGAACCCGCAAACAACCATCACGACAGAGCCCTTCAAATTACCGTTCGATGAAATCGCAAAACGCCAAAAGGATCGCTCTTATGCCGATGCCGACACCAAAATAACCACCGATTTAGACGTCAGCAAAAGACATGTTCTTGAAGGCTTCGATAAGGTTGCGAAAGCGGCGCTGTTTCTAGCCCCGCTGGCTTTAGTGATGCCTGAAGTCGAGATAGCGCTGAGCGCGTACTATCTGGCGACAGGGATAATCACAGCAGGTATCGGGGTCGACGATGAAATAAGAGGTAAGCCAGGAGGCATTAAGCGAATTGTATTCGGCGTACTCAATGCCGCGCTGATCGTAGCCCCCCATATCCTGAAAGGGGGCAGTGCTGGAGAAGCTGCTGTTAATGACATAAAGCCCCCTGAGACAATACCCGAAGAATCGCCCATGCCGGACAGTGGCGAGCCAACGCCCTCTGAGCCCGCGCCTGAAAACGAGGTTGAGCCGAACGTCAATCGCCCGTCGGGTATTGAGTCGAACGACATCAAGGACTACGCCGTAGAGGACGGTGAACAACTGATCTCAGGCGCCACCCCAAACGCCAACGGTATCTATCATGTCAAAAGCTCGAGCGGTGAAGACCGGTGGTTGATCAAAGTCAGCTATGACGAACACACCACCCGGGTATTTGAGATCAAGAGCAACTTTAAACTGGGCAGCGGCAACGTCGAGATTATCGACCCATCCACCCGCAAAACGGTGATAACCGTACGCAATGTCGGCGACGAGACATGGGAGGCGGTTCGCGGGCAGGGTGGGGTCAAGAAAATACCGGAAAAACAAACCGTCCCAAATAACGACAAACCCTCAACATCGACATCGAACAAGCCATTGCTCAATAACCCAAATTGGCAATCGATACTGGATTCGGGGACGTACAACGGCAAACCCGTTTACATTCACTACACCGACAAGGCTGGCCTAGAAGCCATCACGCGGCAGCAGCGCATTAGTGATGTCTTGCGTAATGAAACGCGCGCTGGTTCCAAAGGCGGTATCTACGTCAACCCACCCGGGCAGCAATTTAATGGGGAGAATGTCGAAAACCTGTTGTTTTTAGGTAATGAACGCTATGTGGGCAGGGGCGACTATATGGTGATATTCAGTAGCGACCAGGTTCCGCAGAATCTAGGGCCTATCACGTCAGGCAGCCCGTTCATTGAGATGAAGATGCCCAAGGACATCATTTTGACACCGTCGAACGTCCTGTACATGGGGCCGAATAAGTTCCCTGACTATTTCGGTTGAGGCGTCCTGAAAGAGCAGGAAATACACTGCAACAACCGGACATTCTCCGTTGATGACGCCGTCAGCAATTGCTTGATGACGGCGCACGCCAGGATGTAATTCTGACTCTTTTTCAGCCGACTCAGCGGCGTACCGGGCGTTTCTGCAACTTGCGCTGCAAGGTACGACGATGCATGCCCAGGGCGCGGGCGGTGGCGGAGATGTTGCCTTCGTGCTCGGTCAGCACGCGCTGGATGTGTTCCCACTGCAGGCGGTCCACCGACATCGGGTTTTCCGGCACCAGGGTATCGAGGTCGGCGTGCTCGGAAAGCAAGGCGGCCAGCACGTCGTCGGCATCCGCCGGTTTGCACAGGTAGTTGCAGGCACCGCGCTTGATCGCCTCGACGGCGGTGGCAATGCTGGAGTAACCGGTGAGGATCACCACGCGCATTTCCGGGTCGAGTTCCAGCAGCTTGGGCAACAGCACCAGGCCCGAGTCGCCGTCCATTTTCAGGTCGAGCGCGGCGTAGTCCGGCAGGTCGGCCTGGGCGATGGTCAAGCCTTCTTCGGCGGAACCGGCGGTGCTCACGCGAAAGCCGCGACGGCTCATGGCGCGTGCCATCACGCGGGTAAAGGTGGCGTCGTCATCTACCAGCAACAGGTGCGGCAGTTCTTCGCCTTCGACTTGGATCTCGTCACTCATCGATATCTCCTCGTGCGACACGGGGCAGGCGCAGCTCGGTGAGCGTGCCACCTTCCTCATGACTATAGAGCTTCACTGAGCCGCCCGCGCGGGTCACGCTGGCCTTGCTCAAAAACAGGCCGAGGCCGAAGCCTTTGCCCTTGGTGGTAAAGAACGGTTTGCCGATCTGCTCGGCAATGGCCAGCGGCACGCCCGCGCCGTGGTCACGAATGCTGATGGTCACGTCTTCCGCATCCCAGTCCAACTGCACGCCCAGGCCTTCGGGGCAGGCGTCGGCGGCGTTGTTCAACAGGTTGAGCAACGCCTGGGTCAGGTCGGGCGGCGGAGCCATGCGCGGGACCGCGCCCTGGCCAAGCAGGTGAAAGCGGTAACTGGCTTCGGGGCGCATCAGGTGCCAGCGGTTCAGGGCTTCGTCGAGCCACTGGGTCACGTCCTGCATCTCGACCGCCAGGCGGCGATTGGCTTCGGCGGCGCGTACCAGTTGCTGCAAGGTCTGCTTGCACTGCTTGACCTGTTCCTGCAACACACTGAGGTCTTCCTGCAGGGCTGGGTCGTGGTGGTCCTGGATAATTTCCTTGAGCAGTACGCTCATGGTCGCCAGCGGCGTGCCCAACTCATGGGCGGCGCCGGCTGCCTGGGTGGCGACGGCCAATAGTTGCTGGTCGCGCAGGCCTTCTTCACGACGGATGGCGCGCAGCTCTTCCTGGCGGCGCAGCTCTTCGGCCATGCGTGCGGCGAAAAAGGTGATAACGGCGGCGGACAGGGCGAAGCTCAGCCACATCCCGTAGATCTGCAGGTTTTCCCGGGCGATGGGGAAGGTTTGCAGCGGATAGAACCGCGCCAGCAGCAGGGTGTACAGCGTCAGCGCGATGCCCGACAGCACCACCGAATAGCGCCACGGCAAGGTCACTGCGGCAATGGTCAGCGGCACCAGGTAATACGACACAAACGGGTTGGTGGAACCACCGGAGAAATACAGCAACACACTGTGGATAAACAGGTCGCAGGCCAGTTGCAGCGCATATTCCAACTCGGTCACCGGCCAGGTGGTACGCAAGCGGATCGCGGTAAACACACACAGCACGGTGGAGAAGCCCAGGGTCACCCCCAGTTGCAGCCACGGCAGTGGCAGCAAGTCGAACCAATAGGCAAGCCCAACGGAGCCGGCCTGTGCGGCCAGGACCAGCGTGCGAATGAACGTCAGGCGCCAAAGGTTCTGGCGGGTGGCGGAAGTCAGTTTTACGGCGGCGAGCATGAGCTCTCCCGGTGAGCGCTGCAGGCGGATCGGCAGGAGTATAAACGATGCCGGCCGGCTGGCACGGCGTGTGTGGCTCTTTGCCGCAGGCTGGGCAAATGACCGTTCGTCGGCACCTGCACAACTTGTAGCGAATGTGTAAACCCGAAGAACCGGATGCCACCGTCTACAGTCATACCGAACACGACTATCTCAAGGAGCTCTCATGTCCCGTTTCACTCGCAGCGCAGCTGTCATCACCCTCGGCGTAGCCACTCTTGCCAGCCTGCCGGCCGTGGCTGCCGAAGGTCTGAACTACAACCAGATTTCCCTGCGCGCCGAGGCCAGCCAGGAGGTTGCCCGCGACAAGATGATCGTGACCCTCTACACCGAGTCCCAGAACAGCGACCCGGCCAAGCTCGCCGCCGAAATCACCACCACCATGAACAAGGCCTTGGGCCAGGCCCGCGAAGTCAAAGGCGTGACCTTGCGCCAAGGCAGCCGCAACAGCTACCCGATCTACGACAACAAGAACCAGAAGATCACCGGCTGGCGTGAACGCGCCGAGCTGCGCCTGGAAAGCGCGGACTTCCCGGCCCTGTCCAAGCTCACCGGCGAACTGTTGAACACCCTGAAAATGGACAGCATGGACTTCGCCATCGCCGACGCCACGCGCAAGGCCAGCGAAGACGCATTGCTCAAGGACGCGGTCGCTGCCTTCAAGGCACGCGCCCAACTGGCCACCGATGCACTGGGCGGCAAGGGCTACAAGATCGTCAACCTGAACTTCAATACCAATGGCTATCCACAGCCGTACGCCCGTGGCGGGATGATGATGAAAGCTGCCGCGATGGATTCAGCGCCCACCCCGGACGTGGAAGCTGGCACCAGCCAGGTGAGCATGAGTGCCGATGGGGTGATTGAAGTCTTGCAATAACTGCACAAAAAGGCGGTAACAACGGCGCATCCCTCGCAGGTTTGCGCCTTTTTTTTGGGCATTGTCATATGCCGCAGTATGTTCGCTGGAATCCTCGACCGGTTTTTCCCGACACAGACAATGCCGCAGCTACAAGGAATGCTGCGTAGGCATTTTGTCTACCTCAGGAGAACCCAGATCATGTCTATCTCTGCGACTTACGCTACGCCCCTCCAACAACATTCCACCCATTTACCCACGCGCTCCCCCGTAACACCGGTGCCACAGGCGGGCTCCGGTACAACGGCGTCCCCTCACGAGACCGCTCTGCTCAACGCATACATTGCAGCGGTACAACGTAAAGTACTGCACAACGATGCAGGTCTGGTGAAGGTGCCACCCCAGAGCGTGCTGGGCCAATGGCTGGAGCTGTATCGGGCCCAAGTGGAACACCCGGTTGTGCAAGGCTGGATGCGCGAGCAGGAGATCGATCCCTCTGCCTTGCTTTCAATCGACCCCTTCAAGGGCACGCTGACCGTCGGGGCCGGCGCACAGACCAAAACCTTTTCTCTCTCGGACACCTCCGGCTGGGGCCAGGTTTCTGGCCCGTTGCTGGACGCTGCAAAAGTGATCGCCCCCGAAAACAAAGGTGCCTTGCGCGTGCGATTCGGTGATGGCGACACACAGGTCAGCGACGAAGTGGTGGCGAACTTCCAGGGCATTGCGCTGCCTGCAAGCCGTTCCAAGGCCACTGATCAAATCAGGCATCTGGAGCAGCAAAAAGCCTTCGACCCTATCCCGGCGGACGACCGTGTGCGCCCGGCCAGTAGCCGCTCAGCGGGCGCCCTGGAGGTGCACAAAAAAAATGCAGCCACGTTCTACAGCAGCGCTCCTCAAACGCTGGAGTACAAGCATCTGGCAGTCGATGTTGCTACTAACCTGCCTGACACACGGGCAGAAGCAAAGAAGTGGGCGGAGGCACTCATTTTCAAGTTGACCGGCAAACATGTCGACGCGGACACCCTCTATTTCAATCGCTTCGACAACTACAACACTCCGCTGAACGGAGCCACCGCCTCAGGCGCCGAGCATCTCAACGATGAACCAAAATCGTCGTTGCGCCTGCCCGATGCGCTGCTGAAAAACTTCTCCGAACATGACGGAATTCCAGGCGAATTGGATACTCACGCCGGCCTATACACCGTTGGATACGGCGCAGGTGCAACAGGCGGATACGGCGCCCGTAACGAATTCCCCTTGGCCCCCTCCAAACTCATGCACGAGAGCTGGAAAACCGATTTCCAAGGCCAAATGGACAAGAAGATCGACAAGTTCTGGAGCACGCATACCGAAAATTATGAGGTCGCCATCAAAGGAGAGTTCACCTACCAGGCCCGCAAGCAATTGAAGGCGGCCGAGGCCAAGCCCGCGGCAGAACAAGCGGTGCAGGCGCCCGAACATCGATTTACGCGTGACGACTACCGCTTGGTCATGGGCGCCGTGTCCAACCTGCCACTCGATGAAAACGCGCCGCTAAGCGTAGAGCAACTCAAGACCAAGGCTCCGGTCAACGACGTTGTAAAGGCGTACGCCCTCAACATCCACGGGATTACGTCCAGCGATATTGTGCGATTCAGTGCGCACGACGGTAGCCGGCAAGTCATCTACATACCGGGAGCCGTGCCGGCGTTTCTGAGATTCGATTCTCTCGAGCAGTTGAATAAGTGGATCACTAACCAAGCCAATGACCCAAAAAAACGCGAGGCCTTGGCTGCTCATTTTCCGCTGGCCTCTCGGCAAGACCATACGCATAAACCAGGCGTAGGTGAGAGCATTCTTGAGGGGTTGATCCCAGGACTCGCTCTTGTAACTTCGGCTGCTAAATCCAAAGGTCTGGACACCGTACTCAGCGAAATGGCAGACGGTAGCCTGAAGGGGCCGGCCATCAGTGCCAGCCACTCAAAGATCGAAGGCGATGTGTTTTCCACACTGGCATCTGCCAGCAAAGTGCGTATGAGCAGCGATGCAGACATCGTGATCAAATCCAACAGCGAGGTGATCCGGGATACTTGGCTGAACGACATTACCGTGGCCGCAGGCTTACTGGTCAAGCTGGCCCCCATCGCGGCACCGGTTGCGGCTGTCTCGCTCATCACAAGCTTGGCTGAGGTGGGACTGGGAACAGAAAAGGCATCGTCCGGTGACACCGAGGCGGAACGCAAGGACGGTGCGTCCAAGGCGTTCGATGGGGTGCTGAACGTGTTGTTCTCGGCCGGCGCCAGCGCCACCCCCGAAGACCCGTTTGCAGCGCCCGCCGAGCAACCACGACCGCCCGCGGAACCGCGCCCTAAACCCGAAGCCCCTGCGGTCGAAGAACCCCAGCCTGGCACCTCCACTGGCAGTCAAACGATCGACTCACCGGCGCAGTCGCCTCTGCCAAACTCGCCTTCACTGATTCCCATGGCCCAATACGCCGTACCCGAAGGTGAAGCGCTGATCAGCAATGCCGTGCGCGATGCGTCCGGGGTTTACCGGTTGACTGACGCCAATGGGATATTCCGCCAATTCGTACGCGTCACCGACGAGACGGGCAAGAGCGGCATATTTGAAATCTCCGGTCGCTACCGGTCGGGAGATTCTTTCGCCCGGATCATTAATCCGAACACAGGCGCGGGGCTGATGGTGGTAACGCCTGGACGCGATGGCGAGTGGGCACGTGCGCCGGGGGATGGCGGTAAATGGTGGTCTCGTACGCCTTCGCCAACGCCGAGCAACGGGTCAGGAACAGTCGTACGGTTTACCCAGCAATTTGTCGAGTCGGATGGTTCGCGCATTAGCGGTGCAGAGAAATTTGACAACTATTTGAACTTCAATCCTGACAAGGATTACCTCCTCAGCAGCAAGTTCTATGAAGAGAATGGAACGCTCAAGAGAAAGCTGAACACGTCATGGACGGTGGATGACGGTAATTTTTCCGTCACCGAAGGAGAATCGGCACAGAAATCGCCTTATTCAGAAAGTGAGTACTCCTCAAGCTTCGCACCGGACTTGAAGCGTGAGCATTACACGGTGGTCACCAAAGACCCGGCCGGTGACGTAAAGACCGAACTGAGCTATAAAGCAGAAGACGAGGAAGACACGCTCAAACACCGTTTGGAAAAATTTGAGGCCACCATTCCCGACGCGGCACTACGCGCGCGAATTTCGGAAGTGGCCCATCAAGGGGCGTCATTTCCCGCTTCTATTGAATTGACGCCACCCACGCTGAAAGAGGGCTTCAGCGTAAAGGCTTCAGATAAGTTCTACACGATCACGTACGACCCGAAAGGTGAAGTGCAAACGGTCACGGCCGTCACCCAATGGAAGCTACGTACGGAGATGGGAGACGATCTTGTCACGACTCGGGACTTGGATGTAAGCAGCACTCGAACGTTCAAGATACGGATGAGCAATGAATTGGACAGCGACGGTTACACCATCGACAAAAGCGCCCCCACCAAAATTGAAATTTCAACCTCGGTCATAATATAAACAGAGGGGCCCCACCAACAGTCACTTTGTGTGCCTACCTACCTGACAGTCGTAAACGGCGGTAACCTCGGTGACCGCCGTTTACGTATGGGCAGCCTACACCTGCCACCTCAGGGGTCTCCATGGAAAGAATCACCTTCAAACCGCTCCTCCTCGCCGTCAGCCTGCTGGCCTGCATGCCCGTGGCCCAGGCGGCCAGCACCCTGGTCTACTGCTCCGAAGCCAGCCCCGCCGGTTTCGACCCCAGCCAGTACACCAGCGGCACCGATTTCGACGCCTCGGCTGAAACCGTGTTCAACCGCCTGACCCAGTTCAAACGCGGCGGCACCGAAGTGGAACCCGGCCTGGCCACAAGCTGGGACGTGTCCAAGGACGGCCTGACGTATACCTTCCACCTGCGGGATGGCGTCAAGTTCCACACCACGGACTTCTTCACCCCGACCCGCGACTTCAACGCCGAGGATGTGCTGTTCACCTTCAACCGCCTGCTGGATGCCCAGAGCCCGTTCCGCAAGGCCTACCCATCCGAGTCGCCGTATTTCACCGACATGGGCTTGAACACCACGATCAAGAGCGTCGAAAAACTCGACGAGCACAGCGTGCGCTTCAACCTCAACAACGTCGACGCCTCGTTCGTGCAGAACCTGGCCATGAGCTTTGCCTCGGTGCAGTCCGCCGAATATGCCGCCCAACTGTTGAAAGACGGCAAGGCCGAAGACATCAACCAGAAACCCATCGGTACCGGGCCGTTCGTGTTCAAGCGTTACCAGAAAGACTCGCAGATTCGCTATGTGGCCAATAAACAGTATTGGAAACCCGAGGACGTGAAGCTCGACAACCTGGTATTCGCCATCACCCCCGACGCCGCGTCGCGCCTGCAAAAGCTCAAGGCCGGCGAATGCCAGGTCAGCGGTTACCCGCGCCCGTCCGACATCGAGGTGATGAAACAGGACCCCAACTTGCGGGTGCTGCAACAAGCCGGGTTCAACCTGGGCTTTCTGGCCTACAACGTGACCCATCCGCCGCTGGATCAGCTCAAGGTGCGCCAGGCCCTGGACATGGCCATCGACAAGCCGGCAATCATCAAGGCCGTGTACCAGAGCGCCGGGCAATTGGCGCAGAACGCCCTGCCACCGGCACAGTGGTCTTATGACCCGAACATCAAGGATGCCCCCTACGATCCCACCAAGGCCAAGGCGCTACTAAAAGAAGCAGGCGTCGCACCGGGCACCACCCTCAACCTGTGGGCAATGACGGTCCAGCGTGCATCCAATCCCAATGCGCGAATGTCGGCACAAATGATCCAGCAGGATTGGGAAAAAATCGGCATCAAGGCCAACATCGTCAGCTATGAGTGGGGCGAATACATCAAGCGCGCCAAAAATGGCGAGCACGACGCAATGATTTACGGTTGGACCGGCGACAACGGCGACCCGGATAACTGGCTTGGCGTGCTCTACAGTTGTGCTGCGGTGAAGGGCAGCAACTACGCCAAATGGTGTAACCCTGACTACGACAAACTGGTGCAACAGGCCAAGGTCAGCAGTGACCGCGAGCAACGCATCAAGTGGTATCAGCAGGCGCAAAAAATCCTTAAGGAACAAGTACCTATAACACCTATTGCGAACTCGACGGTTTTCCAGCCCCTGCGCAAGGAAGTGCGCGACTTCAAGATCAGCCCGTTCGGGCTCACGCCCTTCTACGGCGTCAGTCTAGATAAGTAACAGCAACGCCCCAACCGAGTGCGCTAGACGCCTCGGTTGGTCTCTTTTGGTGCGCCCTGCGCACCGAAAAAAACCTCAATATGTACTCAATTATGTAGAAACTTTCATAATTGCGACATTCCTGTACGTTCGTACCACTGTTTCAACCTCGTAACGGTTCTGCATCTTGCAATGGGTATGGCCCCTGCATAAGTATCCGCAGGCCGGCTCACGAGGTCGCCCTCACCACCAAAAATGACAACAAATCATGAGGCCAACATGCTTAAACACGCAGTCATTCCGTTAATTGTTAGCGCTGGCCTTATGGCCGCAGCTCCTTTCGCCCAAGCGGCGACTAACCTGGTGTTCTGCTCCGAAGGGAGCCCGGCCGGTTTTGACCCAGGCCAGTACACCACCGGAACAGACTTCGATGCTTCGGCAGAGACCATGTTCAACCGCCTGACCCAGTTCGAACGCGGCGGCACCGCTGTGATTCCTGGGCTCGCCACCAAGTGGGACGTGTCCGCGGATGGCCTGACGTACACCTTCACCCTGCGCGACGGCGTGAAGTTCCACACCACCCCGTACTTCAAACCGACCCGTACCTTCAATGCCGATGACGTGCTGTTCACGTTCAACCGCATGATCAACAAGGACGATCCGTTCCGCAAAGCCTACCCCACCGAGTTCCCGTACTTCACGGACATGGGGATGGACACCAACATCAAGAACATCGAGAAAGTCGATGACCACACCGTCAAGTTCACCCTTGGCACCGTGGACGCGGCTTTCATCCAGAACCTGGCCATGAGCTTCGCTTCGATCCAGTCGGCCGAATACGCCGCTCAACTGTTGAAAGACGGCAAGCCCCAGGACATCAACCAGAAGCCGGTCGGCACTGGTCCGTTTGTGTTCAAGAGCTACCAGAAAGACTCGAACATCCGTTACACCGGCAACAAGGATTACTGGAAACCTGAAGACGTGAAGATCGACAACCTGATCTTCGCCATCACCACCGACCCGTCGGTGCGTATCCAGAAGCTGAAGAAAAACGAATGCCAGGTCACCCTGTTCCCGCGTCCGGCCGACCTCAAGGCGCTGGGCGAAGACAAGGACCTGAAACTGCCGCACCAGGCCGGTTTCAACCTGGGCTACATCGCCTACAACGTCATGGACAAGGTCAAGGGCAGCGATCAGCCAAACCCGCTGGCCGACCTGCGCGTACGCCAGGCACTGGACATGTCGGTGAACAAGCAGCAAATCATCGACTCCGTGTACCAGGGCGCCGGCCAACTGGCTGTCAACGCCATGCCGCCGACCCAATGGTCCTACGACACCACCATCAAAGACGCCAAGTACGACCCTGAGAAAGCCAAGTCGCTGCTCAAGGAAGCTGGCGTCAAGGAAGGCACCGAGATCGTGCTGTGGGCCATGCCGGTTCAGCGTCCGTACAACCCGAACGCCAAGCTGATGGCTGAAATGCTGCAGAACGACTGGAAAAAGATCGGTCTCAACGTGAAGATCACCAGCTACGAATGGGGCGAGTACATCAAGCGCTCCAAAGGCGGCGAGAACCAGGCCATGATCATTGGCTGGAGCGGCGACAATGGTGACCCGGACAACTGGCTGAACGTGCTGTTCGGCTGCGATTCGCTGGCCGGTAACAACTTCTCCAAATGGTGTGACAAGAAATTCGACGACACCGTGAAAGAAGCCAAGGCTACTTCGGATGTCGCCAAACGCACCGAGCTGTACAAGCAGGCGCAACATATCCTCAAAGATGCTGTCCCGATGACACCTATCGCGCACTCGACGGTGTATCAACCCATGCGCAACAACGTGCAGGACTTCAAGATCAGCCCGTTTGGCTTGAACTCCTTCTACGGCGTGAGCGTAAGCGGCAAGTAAGGGTCACTAGCGGCGACGTTTCATAACGTCGCCGTTATTGCATCCGCCCAGGACGTAGGAAATAGACCACAGCCGAACCCGTTGCCGTCCTACGGCAACAAACTTCGACCTGCGTCTCCGTTACCTACAACAACAGTCAGATTTTGTGCATTTACTGCGCAGCCCTCGACCCATAACGTCGTAGGGCCGCAGAAGCTTCAATCTGATAGGGCACTTGCCGTGTGGGGTCAGCGATGCATCCCGGTTCTCAACGACCGGGTGATTGCTCGCTGACGACAACTACAAACAAGGATCGGGATCGTCATGCGCCATACCACCGTTCTATCTGCACTGTTTGCCACCAGCCTGCTGGCTGTGGCCACGATGGGCCACGCCGCCGAGAAGAAGAGCCTGGTGTTCTGCTCCGAAGGCAGCCCCGCTGGTTTTGATACCGCGCAATACACCACCGCCACCGACAACGACGCGGCCGAGCCGCTGTACAACCGCCTGGTCGAGTTTGAAAAAGGCGAGACCAACGTAGTACCTGCTCTGGCAACCAAGTGGGATATTTCGCCAGATGGCCTGACCTACACCTTTCACCTGCGTGAAGGGGTGAAATTTCACAGCAACAAGGAGTTCAAGCCGACGCGCGATTTCAACGCCGACGACGTGCTGTTCACCTTCAACCGCATGCTTGACCCCGAGCACCCATTCCGCAAGGCCTACCCCACCGAGTTTCCGTACTTCAACGGGATGAGCCTGAACAAGAACATCGCCAAGGTCGCGAAAACCGACCCGCACACCGTGGTGATGACCTTGAACACGGTAGACGCCGCGTTCGTGCAGAACATCGCCATGAGCTTCGCCGCGATCCTGTCGGCCGAGTACGCAGAGCAACTGCTCAAGAGCGGCAAGCCCAGCGACATCAACCAGAAGCCGATCGGCACTGGCCCGTATGTGTTCCAGCGCTACCAGAAAGACTCGCAGATCCGCTACGCACCCAACAAACAGTACTGGGACCCGAGCAAGGTCAAGCTGGACCAGTTGATCTTCGCCATCAACACCGACGCGTCGGTGCGCGTGCAAAAGCTCAAGGCCGGCGAATGCCAGGTGACCCTGCACCCACGCCCCGCCGACGTCGACGCCCTCAAGGCCGACCCGAACCTGCAATTGCTGACCAAGCCGGGCTTCAACCTCGGTTATATCGCCTACAACGTGCGCCACAAGCCCTTCGACCAGCTCGAAGTGCGCCAGGCGCTGGACATGGCGGTGAACAAGCAAAGCATCCTGAACGCCGTGTACCAGGGCGCCGGGCAAATGGCGGTCAACGCCATGCCGCCGACGCAGTGGTCCTACGACGACACCATCAAGGACGCCGCCTACAACCCGGAAAAAGCCAAGGAACTGCTCAAGGCTGCCGGCGTGAAAGAAGGCACCGAGATCACCCTGTGGGCGATGCCCGTACAACGCCCCTACAACCCCAACGCCAAGCTGATGGCAGAAATGCTGCAGAACGATTGGGCCAAGATCGGCCTGAAAGTGAAGATCGTCAGCTACGAGTGGGGCGAATACATCAAGCGCACCAAGAACGGTGAGCACGATGTGAGCTTGATCGGCTGGACCGGCGACAACGGTGACCCGGACAACTGGCTGGGCACCCTCTATAGCTGCGACGCCATCGGCGGGAACAACTACTCCATGTGGTGTGACCCGGCGTACGACAAGCTGATCAAGCAAGCCAAGGTCGTCACCGACCGCGAACAACGGACTGTTCTGTACAAACAGGCGCAGCAACTGCTCAAGCAGCAGGTGCCGATCACGCCGGTCGCCCACTCGACGGTCAACCAGCCGTTAAGCGCCAAAGTCGAAGGTTTCAAAGTGAGCCCCTTCGGCCGCAACGTGTTCTCGGGCGTCAGTATCACCCCATAAGAAAATAACCGGATGGCGCAGAGCGAAGTTGGCTCTGCGGCAAACGTGCAGCCTTATTTCGGGAATTCCCTTAAGGCAAACGTTTGCAAAGGCTTGAACGAGTTACAAACCCAATAGCCGGATCACCTAATAAGACCGGCATAAAAAAGAGAACCAAAGGAGCTTCACCCATGAAACTGAGCAGCAAAGCGCTTCTGGCCCTGGCCATCAGCACCATCACGGCAACCGCCTACGCTGAACCCGCCAGCCAGGACTTCGTTCCTACCACACTGGCCGGCACGAGCGCACAAAGCGAGGCCAAAGGCTTTATCGAAGATTTCAGCCTGGGCGGCACCACGCGTAACTGGTACTCCCACGAAAGCCTGTACCGTGGCGGTGCCTGGAAATACCGCGAGCATGACCAGATCAAGACCGACCGTAACCGTACCAACTGGGTACAGGGCACCATCCTCAACGCCAGTTCCGGTTTCACCCAGGGCACCGTGGGCGTCAAGACTGAAGTGGCGCTGTACAACGCTCTGGTGCTGGACCGCAGCAAGCGTGATATCAAGGGCGGCTCCAACCGCACCCTGGCTGATTCGAACGGCAATGCTGTAGACCAGTGGAGCAAACTGGGCCTGGCCAACGTGCAGTTCCGCGCGTCGAACACCACCTTGACCGCAGGTCGCCAAAACTTCAGCACACCGATTGTTGACAATATCGGTAACCGTGCATTGCCTTCGAGCTTCCAGGGCGTGAGCTTCGACAGCAAAGAATTCAGCAACCTGTCGTTCCAGGGTGGCGTGTTCGACCGCGTTTCCCCACGTACCGAGCAGAGCCTGTCGAAGTTCCGCGCAGAGTACAGCCAACAAGGTGCCAAAAGCGCGACGACTGACAAGGTCTACACCCTGGGTGCCAACTACCAGCCGTTTGAAAGCCTGAAAACCAGCTTCTTCGGCGCCCAAGTGAAAGACTTCTGGAACCAGTACTACTTCGGCGCAACCCACGAGTTGGGTGACAGTCAGACCCTGTCTCTGACCACCGGCCTGAACTACTACAAAACCGTCGATGAAGGCAAAAAGTTGATGGGCTACATCGACAACGACACTTACTCGTTGTCGCTTGGCCTTACGCACCAGGCTCACAGCCTGACGTTCGCCTATCAGGAAGTGAACGGTAACGAGTATTTCGACTACCTGCACGAAACCAACGGCATCTACCTGGCCAACTCCCTGACCTCCGACTTCAACGGTCCGAACGAGAAATCCTTCCAGGTCGCCTATGGCCTCAACATGGCCGAATACGGCGTGCCGGGCCTGAAGTTCAACATCTACACGGCTCGCGGCTGGGGCATCGACGGTACTCACTACACAGGTAACCGTAACGGTGCGTTCGCCTATACCGGTATCGAGACACAGGACGGCGAGAAGCATCAGGAATACGGTGTAGGGACCAGCTACGCAATCCAGAGCGGCCCGCTCAAGGCCACCGCGATTCGCGCCACCTACGTCGAACACCGTGCCAGTGCAAACCAATCTGACGGTTCTATCAAAGAGTTCCGTCTGGTTACCACCATCCCGTTCAACATTCTTTAATTAGCGCCAGGTAGACGGCGGGCTCAGGACGAGCCCGCCGTTTACGCTTGTCTGGTCCCATCGATTGTTCGAGGTCTGCGAATGAAAATGCTCCCGCTACAAGCCGCTATCGCCGCTGCGCTGTTGAGCGTGGCCGTCGGCATTTCGGCCAAACCGCTGGTGGTCTGCACCGAAGCCAGCCCGGAAGGCTTCGATCCGGTCCTGTACACCACGGCCGTCACCGCTGACGCCGCTGCGGAAACAATGTTCAACCGCCTGGTGGACTTCAAGCCCGGCACCACCGAAGTGGTTCCGGCGCTGGCCAAGGCCCTGCCTGAAATCAGCGAAGATGGCCTGACCTATACCTTCCACCTGCGTGAAGACATCAAGTTCCACACCACCGACTACTTCAAACCCACGCGCAACCTGAATGCCGACGACGTGCTTTGGAGCTTCCAGCGCCAGCTGGACCCGAACCATCCGTGGCACAAAAAGTCCCTCGTGGGCTACCCGTACTTCGAAAGCATGGGCTTCAAGGAACTGCTCAAGAGCGTAGAGAAAACCGACGATCACACCGTCGTCTTTACCCTGACCCGTCCTGAAGCGCCGTTTTTGGCCGACCTGGGCATGGCGTTTTCCTCGATCCACTCCGCCGAATACGCCGACCAGTTGCTCAAGTCCGGCAAGACCGATGACCTGAACGCCAAGCCGATCGGCACCGGGCCGTTTATCTTCACGCGCTACGCCAAGGACGCCCAGGTGCGCTACAAGGCCAACCCGGAGTACTTCCGTGGCAAGCCGCCGGCCGATCCGCTGATCCTGGCGATTACCACCGACAACAACGTGCGCCTGCAAAAGCTCAAGGCCAACGAGTGCCAGGTCGCGCTGTATCCAAAACCGGATGACGTGGCGAGCATGCAAGCCGACCCGAACCTGAAGGTCGACGGGTTGGCGGCAATGACCACCAGCTACATCGCCATGAACACCACCCACAAATACATGAGCGACGCGCGGGTACGCCACGCCATCAACATCGCGTTCGACAAAGCCGGCTATACCGACGCACTGTTCGGCAAAGGCAACGCGGTGGTGGGCACCGGCCCGTATCCGCCGACCTTGCTGGGCTTCAACGACAAGTTGAAAAACCCGCCACGGGACCTGGACAAAGCCCGCGCCCTGCTCAAGGAAGCCGGCGTACCGGAAGGCACCGAATTTACCTTGTTCACCCGTAACGGCGGCGGGCCGACCAACCCCAACCCAATGTTGGGCGCCCAGCGCATGCAGGCTGACCTGGCGCAGATTGGCCTGAAGATCAATATCAAAGTCATGGAATGGGGCGAAATGCTCAAGCGCGCCAAAGGTGGCGAGCACGACATGGTCTCGGCCGGCTGGGTGGGCGATAACGGCGACCCGGATAACTTCCTCACGCCGAACCTGAGTTGCGATGCAGCGAAAAACGGCGAAAACTACGCGCGCTGGTGTAACAAGGAGTTTCAGGACTTGATCGACAAGGCCCGTGCCGCCAAGGAACCCGCCACACGCGCGGCGCTCTATGAACAAGCACAGGACGTTTTCGAACAAGACCAACCATGGCTTCCCATGGCGTACCCGAAACTGTTCACCGCCATGCGCAAAAACGTAGAGGGCTACACCCTTAGCCCTCTCGGCACCAATAACTTCGCCACTACCCAGGCGAAGTAAATAAGAAAAACGCTCGGCACCGCCCACCTGGGTGGTGCCGGACCTGCCTAACCGGCTGATTGAGGTACACGACAAGATGTTTAGTTTTATTGCCCGCCGACTGGGGTTATTGATCCCCACGTTTTTCGGCATCACGTTGCTCACGTTTGCGTTGATTCGCATGATCCCTGGCGACCCCGTCGAAGTGATGATGGGTGAAAGGCGCGTCGACCCCGAGATGCACGCACAGGCAATGGAACGCCTTGGCCTTAACAAGCCGTTGTATGCGCAATACCTGGACTACGTCGGCAAGCTCGCCCAGGGTGACCTTGGCGAATCCCTGCGTACCCGCACCAGCGTGTGGACCGAGTTCACCGCCCTCTTCCCGGCGACCCTGGAACTGTCCATGGCCGCCCTGTTGTTCGCCGGTATCCTGGGCCTGCTGGCCGGGGTGATCGCGGCCTTGAAACGAGGATCGCTGTTCGACCACGGGGTGATGGGCATCTCCCTCGCGGGATATTCGATGCCGATCTTCTGGTGGGGCCTGATCCTGATCATGTTCTTCTCGGTGAGCCTGGGCTGGACCCCGGTGTCCGGGCGTATCGACCTGCTCTACGACATCGAGCCGCGCACCGGCTTCATGCTGATCGACACCCTGCTGGCTGACGAGCCGGACGCCTTCTGGGACGCGCTGCACCACCTGATCCTGCCGGCCATCGTGCTCGGCACCATCCCGCTGGCAGTGATCGCACGGATGACCCGTTCGTCGATGCTCGAAGTGCTGCGCGAAGACTACATCCGTACCGCCAAGGCCAAGGGCCTGTCGCCGGCGCGCGTGGTATTCGTCCACGGCCTGCGTAACGCGCTGATCCCGGTACTGACCGTGGTCGGCCTGCAAGTCGGCACGCTGTTGGCCGGTGCGGTCCTGACCGAAACCATCTTCTCGTGGCCCGGCATCGGCAAATGGCTGATCGAAGCCATTGGCGCACGGGACTACCCGGTGGTGCAAAACGGCATCCTGCTGATCGCCTGCCTGGTGATCCTGGTGAACTTCGTGGTGGATATCCTCTACGGCTTCGCCAACCCACGCATCCGTCACCAGCGCTGAGATTATGACCATGACCACACCAACTCCCGTGTCAGCAGTCGATCAAAGCCTGCTGTACCCGTCCCCGTACAAAGAATTCTGGCAAGCCTTTTCCAAGAACAAAGGCGCGGTTGCCGGCCTGGCCTTCATGCTGCTGATCGTGTTCTGCGCGCTGTTCGCCCCTTGGGTGGCGCCGCATAACCCCAGCGAGCAATACCGCGACTTCCTGCTGACACCGCCAGCCTGGCTGGAAGGTGGGCAGATCCAGTTCCTGCTGGGCACCGACGAACTGGGCCGTGACCTGCTCTCGCGCCTGATCCAGGGCTCGCGCCTGTCGTTGCTGATCGGTTTGTCATCGGTGGTGATGTCGCTGATCCCGGGCATCCTGCTGGGCCTGTTCGCCGGGTTCTTCCCGCGCTTGCTTGGCCCAACCATCATGCGCCTGATGGACATCATGCTGGCCCTGCCGTCGCTGCTGCTGGCCGTAGCCATTGTCGCGATCCTCGGCCCTGGCCTGATCAACACCGTGATCGCCATCGCCATCGTCTCGCTGCCGTCCTATGTGCGCCTGACCCGTGCCGCCGTGATGGGCGAACTGAACCGTGACTACGTGACCGCCGCCCGCCTCGCCGGCGCCGGCCTGCCACGCCTGATGTTCATCACCGTGCTGCCCAACTGCATGGCGCCGCTGATCGTGCAGGCCACCCTGAGCTTCTCGTCGGCGATCCTCGACGCGGCCGCCCTGGGCTTCCTCGGCCTTGGCGTACAACCGCCAACCCCGGAGTGGGGCACCATGCTGGCTTCGGCCCGTGACTACATCGAACGCGCCTGGTGGGTGGTGAGCTTGCCTGGTTTGACCATTTTGCTCAGCGTGCTGGCAATCAACTTGATGGGTGACGGCCTGCGCGATGCGCTGGACCCGAAACTCAAGAACGCCGCCTGAGGAGATTCCCATGTCACTGTTAGAAATCAAGAATCTCAACGTCCGCTTCGGCGACAAGACCGCCGTACCGGTGGTCGATGGCCTCGACATCTCCGTCGACAAAGGCGAAGTACTGGCGATCGTTGGCGAGTCGGGCTCGGGTAAATCCGTGACCATGATGGCGCTGATGGGCCTGATCGAGCACCCCGGCATCGTCACCGCCGACGCCCTGAACTTCGACGGCAAGGACATGCTCAAGCTGAGCAACCGCCAGCGCCGCCAGATCGTCGGCAAAGACCTGGCGATGGTGTTCCAGGACCCGATGACCGCGCTGAACCCCAGCTACACCGTGGGTTTCCAGATTGAAGAAGTGCTGCGCCTGCACCTGAAAATGTCCGGCAAGCAAGCGCGCAAACGCGCCATCGAACTGTTGGAAAAGGTCGAAATCCCCGGCGCTGCCAGCCGCATGGATGCCTACCCGCACCAACTGTCCGGCGGTATGAGCCAGCGCGTGGCAATCGCCATGGCAATTGCCGGCGAGCCGAAACTGCTGATCGCCGATGAGCCGACCACTGCACTGGACGTAACGATTCAGGCGCAGATCATGGAGCTGCTGCTGGCCCTGCAGAAAGAGCAGAACATGGGCCTGGTGCTGATCACTCACGACCTCGCAGTCGTGGCTGAAACCGCCCAGCGTGTGTGCGTGATGTACGCCGGCCAAGCGGTAGAAGTCGGCCAGGTGCCGCAGTTGTTCGATATCCCGGCGCATCCGTACAGCGAAGCGCTGCTCAAGGCGATCCCCGAGCACAGCCTGGGCGCCACGCGCCTGGCCACGCTGCCGGGTATCGTTCCCGGTCGTTATGACCGCCCGCAGGGTTGCCTGCTGTCGCCACGTTGCCCGTATGTGCAGGAATCCTGCCGTGCCCAGCGTCCGGGGCTTGATCCAAAAACCAACAGCCTCGCGCGCTGCTTCTACCCCTTGAACCAGGAGGTGGCGTAATGGCCGTCGTTCTTACCGCCCGCGACCTTACCCGTCACTACGAAGTGTCCCGTGGCCTGTTCAAGGGCCATGCGCTGGTGCGTGCACTCAATGGCGTGTCCTTCGAGCTGGAAGCCGGCAAGACCCTCGCCGTGGTCGGCGAGTCGGGCTGCGGCAAATCCACCCTGGCCCGTGCACTCACGCTGATTGAAGAGCCGTCTTCGGGCTCCTTGAAAATCGCCGGCCAGGAAGTCGCCGGCGCCGACAAGGCCCAGCGCAAGCAATTGCGCAAAGACGTGCAGATGGTGTTCCAGAGCCCGTACGCGTCGTTGAACCCTCGGCAGAAAGTCGGCGATCAACTCGGCGAGCCGCTGTTGATCAACACCAACCTGTCCGCCGCCGAACGCCGCGAGAAAGTGCAGGCGATGATGAAGCAAGTGGGCCTGCGCCCCGAGCATTATCAGCGCTACCCGCACATGTTCTCCGGTGGCCAGCGCCAGCGCATCGCGTTGGCCCGGGCGATGATGCTGCAACCGAAAGTGCTGGTGGCAGATGAGCCGACCTCGGCACTCGACGTATCGATCCAGGCCCAGGTGCTCAACCTGTTCATGGATTTGCAGCAGGAATTCAACACCGCCTACGTGTTCATTTCCCACAACCTCGCGGTGGTGCAACACGTCGCCGATGACGTGATGGTCATGTACCTCGGCCGCCCGGTGGAAGTCGGTCCCAAGGAAGACATCTACGCGCGCCCGCTGCACCCGTATACCCAGGCGCTGCTGTCGGCCACCCCGACCATCCACCCGGACCCGAACAAGCCGAAGATCAAGATCGTCGGCGAGCTGCCCAACCCGCTGAACCCGCCGCCCGGCTGCGCTTTCCACAAGCGCTGCCCGTATGCGACAGCACGGTGCAGCAGCGAGGAGCCGCAGTTGCGCGCCCTGGATAACCGCCAGGTGGCTTGCCACTACGCGGAGCAGTTTGTGGCGTAAGGATCGTTCCCACGCTCTGCGTGGGAATGCCGCTTGGGGCGCTCTGCGCCCCGCCGTTCGGCGCAAGGCTCAAGAATGGTGACGCTGAGCGTCACTGGAGACATTCCCACGCAGAGCGTGGGAACGATCGCCCTGGGTGATCAGGCCCAAGGCATTACAAGAGTTCTACCGCCCCACCCGTCGGATTGCGCATCAGTCCGGCAGGTGGGGCTTTTTTTCGCCTCGACTCAAGTATCGCTGTCACCTTCGCTGTCATCGTCTTCCGGTGGGGCTTGCTGGTCGTCGTCATCCGCGGAGCCGCCTTGGTCTTTGTCACCGGCTTCTGATTCGCTCTTGGCCAGAAGCAAGCTCTTCGCCGCCACAAACCCAGGCGCCTGGCTTTGCACGGCGCTATTGGCCCATGCGGTGGTGGTACCCAGCGTTAACAGCACCAACACTTTCAGCAGCAGCACTAAACGTTGAAAGATAGTCATCGTCGGTTTCCGTCCAGTCAGTGAACTACGTGCCCCGGCGTTCGGCCGGTGCTCACCATCAAGCTAGTTCCGATCCAGGGTTTGCGCCACTCGCCCTTCAGGTGTCGCCGTCGTCGTAGGTTTCGCTGTCTTCCCCTTCGTTGTAGGGGTTTTCGGCGTCTTCCTTGGGCGCGGGCTGGGCCTGGGGCTGCCAACTGCCGGAGTTGACCTCCTGTTGCTTGCGCTTGGTGACCGGGCCGGTGTCTTTCCACTGGGGTGTGCCGGCGCCGGCCAGGGCGGGGGCGGCGGGTAGCGCCAGGCCGGCGAGTAGAACCAGATGGATAACGCGTTGAATACTAAACACAGCGGTCTCCTTTACGGTCGGTGGGTAAAAACTAGACCCGATATAGGGTTCTCGCCAATCCCAAGGCTGATGAAGACCAAAATGTGGGAGCGGGCTTGCTCGCGAATGCGGAGTGTCATTCACAGCATCTGCTGGATGATCCACCGCATTCGCGAGCAAGCCCGCTCCCACACAAGCCCATTCCCACAGTTAGTGTTGTGTCGGGCATGAAAAAGGGTGAAGCCATCACAGCTTCACCCTTCTCGATACCGCTCAGCCCTTAGTGGTGCTCGCGGGTCGCGCGGAATTTCACATCCGGCCAGCGTTCTTCCATCAACGCCAGGTTCACCCGGGTCGGGGCCAGGTAGGTCAAGTGACCACCGCCGTCCACCGCGAGGTTTTCCACAGCCTTGTTGGAGAACTCTTCCAACTTCTTCTTATCGCTGCAATCGATCCAGCGCGCGGAGTACACGGTGATTGGCTCGTAGGAGCATTCAACCTTGTATTCCTCTTTCAAGCGGCTGGCCACCACATCGAACTGCAGCACACCGACGGCGCCGAGGATGATGTCGTTGCTGCGCTCCGGGAAGAACACCTGGGTGGCGCCCTCTTCCGCGAGTTGCTGCAGGCCCTGGCGCAGTTGCTTGGATTTCAGCGGGTCACGCAGGCGTACGCGGCGGAACAGTTCCGGGGCGAAGTGCGGGATACCGGTGAAGCCCAGCGCTTCGCCTTCGGTGAAGGTGTCACCGATCTGGATGGTGCCGTGGTTGTGCAGGCCGATGATGTCGCCGGCGTAGGCCTCTTCCAGCTGTTCACGCTCGGAGGAGAAGAACGTCAGGGCGTCGCCGATGCGCACGTCCTTGCCGGTGCGCACGTGGCGCATCTTCATGCCTTTTTCGTATTTGCCGGAGCAGATACGCATGAAGGCGATACGGTCGCGGTGTTTCGGGTCCATGTTCGCCTGGATCTTGAACACGAAACCGGTGAATTTCTCTTCCACAGGCTCCACGGTGCGCTCATTGGCCACGCGGGCCAGAGGCTTCGGCGCCCAATCCACAACGGCGTCGAGTACGTGGTCGACACCGAAGTTACCCAACGCAGTACCGAAGAACACCGGGGTCAGTTGGCCGTCGAGGAACTCCTGCTGGTTGAATTCATGGCAGGCGCCCTGCACCAGTTCCAGCTGCTCGACAAAGCGGTCGTACTCGTCACCCAGGTGGGCGCGGGCTTCGTCCGAATCGAGTTTCTCGATGATCTTGGTTTCGGTGCGTTCGTGACCGTGGCCAGCGGTGTAGACAATGATGTAGTCGTCAGCCAGGTGGTACACGCCCTTGAAGTCGCGGTAGCAACCAATCGGCCAGGTGATCGGCGCGGCCTTGATCTTCAGGACGGCTTCGATTTCATCCAACAGCTCGATCGGGTCGCGGATGTCGCGGTCGAGTTTGTTGATGAAGCTGACGATCGGCGTGTCACGCAGACGGCACACGTCCATCAGGGCGATGGTGCGTGGCTCGACGCCTTTACCGCCGTCGAGGACCATCAGCGCCGAGTCGACCGCGGTCAGGGTGCGGTAGGTATCTTCGGAGAAGTCTTCGTGGCCCGGGGTGTCGAGCAGGTTGACCATGTGGTCGCGATACGGGAACTGCATGACCGACGTGGTAATGGAAATACCCCGTTGTTTTTCCATTTCCATCCAGTCGGAGGTGGCATGGCGGTCGGATTTGCGGGATTTCACCGTGCCGGCCACAGCGATTGCCTTGCCCATCAGCAAGAGTTTCTCGGTGATGGTGGTTTTACCGGCATCGGGGTGGGAAATAATGGCGAAAGTGCGGCGTTTCGCGACTTCGGCGGCCTGGTGGGTCATGGGAAATCGCCTGGCAGGTGAGTCAAAAAAGGGCGGCGAGTATAGCGCAAACCCCGGGCGCCGGACCACCGTTCACCCGATTAGGGGTGGCTAAATGCTGCCAAGTATGGAACCTTTTAAAAGGTCGAGACGTCCACTCCCCTGCTACCGCACTCGGAACAGGGGCTGATAAATCAGCAAGTTAGCCTGACGAGGCTGCGCTCATGGCTTGATCTCCCGTCGTCTTACCGACGAGACCAAGCTGCTTTTCGCGAACTCATTCGCCGACAGCCAGGAATGGCATTGCCGCTCGGAAATGTGTTCGCCGACAAAAGAAAAAAGGAGTCCGCCTGTGGCTATTCGCTATGGCAAAGGGCTGATAGGAGGTGCGGTTGTCGTCGCCCTTCTGGCCCTGCTGATCCACTGGATCGGCATCAACACGATCGAACTGTACCGCGACGATTTGTTGTTTTACCTGCAAGCACACCTGATCCTCGTTCTAGTCTCCATGCTGGCCGCCCTTGTTGTGGGCATCCCCGCCGGTATCCTGCTCAGCCGACCGCACATGGTCGGGCGCGCAGAACGCTTCATGCAGATCTTCAACATCGGCAACACCGTCCCTCCCCTGGCCGTACTGGCCATCGCCCTCGGCGTGCTCGGCATCGGCAGCGGCCCGGCGATCTTCGCGCTGTTCCTCGCCTCCCTCCTGCCCATCGTGCGCAACACCTACGAAGGCCTGAAAAACGTCCAGGGCTCCCTGAAAGAAGCCGCCACCGGCATCGGCATGACGCCGCGCCAGGTCCTGCTGCGGGTGGAATTGCCCAACGCCGTGCCGATCATCATCGGTGGCGTGCGCGTGGCCCTGGCGATCAACGTCGGCACCGCACCGCTGGCGTTCCTGATTGGCGCCAACAGCCTGGGCAGCCTGATCTTCCCCGGCATCGCCCTGAACAACCAGCCGCAATTGCTGCTCGGTGCCGCGTGTACCGCGTTGCTGGCATTGCTGCTTGACGGTCTGGTGACCCTGGCCAGCCGCCTCTGGCTGGAACGCGGGTTGCGCGCGTCTTAAGGCTTGGCAAAGGAATCGACATGAAAAAACTTAGCTTGATATTAGGCTGCGTCCTGCTGTTCGCAGGCATTGCGCAAGCCGCTGAAAAACCAGTAATCCGCATCGGCGCCCGGGTGTTCACCGAACAGACCCTGCTCGCCGAAATCACCTCCCAATACCTGCGCACCAAGGGTTACGACACCCGCGTGACCGGTGGCCTGGGCAGCAACCTGGCGCGCAGTGCCCAGGAAAGCGGGCAACTGGACCTGATCTGGGAATACACCGGCGTGTCGCTGGTGGCCTACAACCATGTGGACGAGAAGCTCGACAGCGAACAGTCCTACGCCCGAGTGAAAGAACTCGACGCGAAAAAAGGCCTGGTCTGGCTCTCCCCTTCGCGCTTCAGCAACACCTACGCCCTGGCACTGCCGGAAAAAGTGGCTGCCGAGCATCCCGAGATCAACAGCATCAGCGACCTGACCCAAGCCGTGGCGGACGATGCCCAAGCCCATCGCCTGGTGGCCCTGGACACCGAGTTCGCCAACCGCTCCGACGGCCTGGCTGGCATGGTCAAGCTGTACGACATGAACCTGACCCGCAAGAACACCCGGCAGATGGACGCCGGCCTGGTCTACACCGCGCTGCGTAATGGCCAGGTGTTTGCGGGCTTGGTCTACACCACCGACGGTCGCCTCAACGCCTTCAAATTGAAGCTGCTGGCAGACGACAAACACTACTTCCCGGACTACACCGCCGCGCCCGTGGTGCGTCAGTCGTATCTCGACGCCCACCCGGAACTGGCCGCTGACCTCAAGCCATTGGCCGATCTGTTCGACGACGAAACCATGCGCCAGTTGAACGCACGGGTCGACGTTGACCATGAAAGCCCATCCGCAGTTGCCGCAGATTTCCTGCGCCAACATCCGATCAATCAATAAGAGGAGAAGACATGGAATTCCTGAACGCCTTTTCCCATCTTGATTGGGCCCAAGTCCTGCACCTGACCTGGCAGCACATCACCTTGGTGGGTATCGCCGTGATCCTCGCGATCTTCATCGGCGTGCCCCTGGGTATCCTGATGACGCGCTTCCCGAGCCTGGCCGGCCCGCTGCAAGCCAGCGCCACGGTGCTGCTGACCGTGCCATCCATCGCCCTGTTCGGCCTGCTCTTGCCGTTCTACTCCAAATTCGGCCAGGGCCTGGGGCCGATGCCGGCGATCACCGCCGTGTTCCTCTACTCCCTGCTGCCGATCATGCGTAACACCTACCTGGCCCTGACCGGCGTCGAACCGGGCATTCGCGAAGCCGCGCGCGGCATCGGCATGACCTTCGGCCAGCGCCTGCGCATGGTCGAGTTGCCCATCGCCGTGCCGGTGATCCTCGCCGGCGTGCGCACCGCCGTGGTGATGAACATCGGCGTGATGACCATCGCCGCCACCATCGGCGCCGGTGGCCTGGGTGTACTTATTCTGGCTTCCATCAGCCGCAGCGACATGTCGATGCTGATCGTTGGCGCCGTGCTGGTCAGTCTCCTGGCCATCTTCGCCGACCTGCTCTTGCAATGGCTGCAACGCTCGCTGACTCCAAAAGGATTGCTCAAATGATCGAACTTCAAAACCTGTCCAAGACCTTCCAAAGCAACGGCAAGACTGTCACCGCCGTGAACGATGTAAGCCTGACCGTCAACGAAGGCGAAATTTGCGTATTCCTCGGCCCCTCGGGCTGCGGCAAGAGCACCACGCTGAAGATGATCAACCGCCTGATCAAGCCGACCTCGGGCAAGATCCTGATCAACGGCGAAGACACCACCGACCTCGACGCCGTGACCCTGCGCCGCAACATCGGTTATGTGATCCAGCAGATCGGCCTGTTCCCCAACATGACCATCGAGGAAAACATCGTGGTCGTGCCGAAACTGCTCGGCTGGGACAAGCAGAAATGCCACGACCGCGCCCGCGAATTGATGAGCATGATCAAGCTGGAGCCCAAGCAATATCTGCATCGCTACCCGCGTGAATTGTCCGGTGGTCAGCAACAGCGGATCGGCGTGATCCGCGCGCTGGCGGCCGACGCGCCGTTGCTGTTGATGGATGAGCCGTTCGGCGCGGTCGACCCGATCAACCGCGAGATGATCCAGAACGAGTTCTTCGAGATGCAGCGCGCGCTGAACAAGACCGTGATCATGGTCAGCCACGACATCGACGAAGCCATCAAGCTGGGCGACAAGATCGCGATCTTCCGTGCCGGCAAGCTGCTGCAGATCGACCACCCGGACACGCTGCTGGCGCACCCGGCCGACGAGTTCGTCAGCAACTTCGTGGGCCAGGACAGCACCCTCAAGCGCCTGCTGCTGGTGAAGGCCGAAGACGCGGCGGACAACGCGCCATCGGTCAGCCCGGAAACCCCGGTGGCCGACGCGCTGGAACTGATGGACGAACATGACCGCCGCTATGTAGTGGTCACCTGTGCCGAGAACAAGGCGCTGGGTTATGTACGACGTCGCGACCTGCACCGTCAGACCGGTACCTGCGGCCAGTACCTGCGCGAGTTCAACGCCACGGCGGCGTATGACGAGCATTTGCGCATCCTGCTGTCGCGCATGTACGAGTTCAACCGCTCGTGGTTGCCGGTGATGGATGCGGAGCGGGTGTTCCTTGGGGAGGTGACCCAGGAGTCGATTGCCGAGTACCTGAGTTCCGGCAAGTCCCGGGGGGGCAAGACCAGCATCGTTTCGCCTGCCGAAACTGCGTTGGCTTGATCTGACACCCTGCGGTTAAAACTGTGGGAGCGGGCTTGTGTGGGAGCGGGCTTGCTCGCGAAGGCGGTGTATCAGTCAACCATCTATCGACTGACACGCCGCTTTCGCGAGCAAGCCCGCTCCCACATTGGATCTCCATTGTGTCTGAAACACCTCAATTTGCCCCATCCGGGGAACATCATTCCGTCACACCTGTCGGTTACATAAGTAGCTGCACGGGTCCTCGCGACGAACGCGTGCAAAAACGCGACATTTTTAGTTGATCTCAAGCCCCTCACGCCCTAAAGTTCGCGCCGAACGTCCATGCTGGAAACGATCCATCCGGCTCAAGTACTGACGACGAGACAGCAAGGCCAAGGGAAGCGGTTATTCCCGTGGCCTTTTT
Source organism: Pseudomonas sp. B611 (assembly GCF_055407965.1). NCBI lineage: Bacteria > Pseudomonadati > Pseudomonadota > Gammaproteobacteria > Pseudomonadales > Pseudomonadaceae > Pseudomonas > Pseudomonas sp. B611. The sequence continues at coordinate 150,289 of NZ_JBUZST010000001.1, read as the reverse complement.
GCTTTCGGCGACATGCCTTGGGAAGTAGGCGAACCAAAGTGGGGATACGGAGGACGTTCATTTGCACCCATTGATCAATCTAGTTTGCCCTTAGGAGTTCCCAGCATGTCGATCAACGTCGAAGACTATTTCGCGCGCGCCACTTTTGACAAAATGAAGGCGTTCGCCGACAAGCAAGAAACCCCGTTCGTGGTGATCGACACCGCGATGATCAGCCAGGCCTACGACGACCTGCGCGCCGGTTTCGAATTCGCCAAGGTGTACTACGCCGTCAAGGCCAACCCGGCCGTCGAGATCATCGACCTGCTCAAAGAGAAAGGCTCGAGCTTCGACATCGCCTCGATCTACGAGCTGGACAAGGTCATGGACCGCGGCGTCAGCGCCGACCGTATCAGCTACGGCAACACCATCAAGAAATCCAAGGACATCCGCTACTTCTACGAGAAGGGCGTGCGCCTGTTCTCCACCGACTCCGAAGCCGACCTGCGCAACATCGCCAAGGCCGCCCCGGGTTCGAAAGTGTATGTGCGTATCCTCACCGAAGGCTCGACCACGGCTGACTGGCCTTTGTCGCGCAAATTCGGCTGCCAGACCGACATGGCCATGGACCTGCTGATCCTCGCCCGCGACTTGGGCCTGGTGCCGTACGGCATCTCGTTCCACGTCGGCTCGCAACAGCGCGACATCAGCGTGTGGGACGCGGCCATTGCCAAGGTCAAAGTGATCTTCGAGCGACTGAAAGAAGAAGACGGCATCCACCTGAAGCTGATCAACATGGGCGGCGGCTTCCCGGCCAACTACATCACCCGCACCAACAGCCTGGAAACCTACGCGGAAGAAATCATCCGTTTCCTCAAGGAAGACTTCGGCGACGACCTGCCGGAAATCATCCTGGAGCCGGGCCGTTCGCTGATCGCCAACGCCGGTATCCTGGTCAGCGAAGTGGTACTGGTTGCGCGTAAATCCCGCACCGCCGTCGAGCGTTGGGTGTACACGGATGTGGGCAAATTCTCCGGCCTGATCGAAACCATGGACGAAGCCATCAAGTTCCCGATCTGGACCGAGAAGAAAGGCGAGATGGAAGAAGTGGTCATCGCCGGTCCTACCTGCGACAGCGCCGATATCATGTACGAAAACTACAAGTACGGCCTGCCGCTGAACCTGGCGATTGGTGATCGGTTGTACTGGTTGTCCACCGGTGCGTACACCACCAGCTACAGCGCGGTTGAGTTCAATGGCTTTCCGCCACTGAAATCCTTCTACGTCTGACCCCCGCCCGATCGTTCCCACGCTCCGCGTGGGAATGCATCTTGTGACGCTCCGCGTCACGCTTCCAGGAGCGGACGCAGAGCGTCCAGAAAAGCATTCCCACGCAGAGCGTGGGAACGATCAAAGCTCAGCGACCCGTTGTTGGTACGCCTCAGCCATCGCCCGAATCTGCGGATCATTCGCCGCGGCCAGCGCCTTTTGCGCCGTGCGCAAAAACTTCAAATTCCCCCCCGCCAACGCCTTGCGCAACCACTCCAACGCCACATCAACCTGGCCTCTGTCCGCCAGCACCGCCGCATAACTGAACTGCCCGCGAAAATCCCCGCCTTCGGCCGAACGACGATACCAATCCACAGCTGTGTCCAGATCCTGCGCACAGAACCGCCCGTCTTCCAGATAACGCCCCAGCAGGTTCATCGACTTGGCATGACCTTGCTCGGCTGCCCGGCGATACAAAGTCAGCGCTTGCGATTGGTCTTCGGCAACACCACGCCCAGTCGCCAGCAGATTGGCGTAGTTGTACTGCGCCCAATCCAACCCAGCCTCGGCCGCCAAGCGATACGCCTTCGCCGCAGCAACCTCATCGGCGCTACAGCCCCAACCATGCTCCAGACACCGCCCGGCCATATTGCGCGCCATCAAGTGCCCGCCCTGGGCCGCGATCTGGAACCAGCGCAAACCCAGCGCTTCATCCCGCGCAATGCCACGACCTTCCAGGAGGATTTGCCCGAGCAGCGCCTGGGCATCCACCACGCCTTCTTTCGCCGCCATCAGGATCGCCTGGGCGGCGCGCACCGGGGAGTCGTCGAGCATGGCTTGCAGTTGCTCGACGTTGAGCACTTCTTCGCGGCGCAGCAGGAAGCCCATGTCAGACCTCGACCCAGCGGCGCAACAGGTTGTGGTACGTGCCGGTGAGCTGGATCAGTGCCGGATGGTCGGGCACATCGGCGGTCAGTTGCTGGATCGCGCCGTCCATTTCGAACAGCAGGGTGCGCTGGCTGTCTTCGCGCACCAGGCTTTGGGTCCAGAAGAACGAGGCGTAGCGCGCGCCACGGGTCACGGCGTTGACTTTGTGCAGGCTGGAGCCGGGGTACAGCACCATGTCGCCAGCCGGCAACTTGACCCGTTGCAAGCCGAAGGTGTCCTGGATCTCCAGTTCGCCGCCGTCGTATTCCTCCGGGTCGCTGAAGAACAAGGTGGACGACAAGTCCGTGCGCACCCGCTCAATGCTGCCCCGGGCCTGGCGCACCGCGTTGTCGATATGGAAGTCGAAACTGCCGCCACTGGTGTAGCAGTTGAACAACGGCGGGAAGACCTTGTGCGGTAACGCCGCTGACATAAACAGCGGGTTTTTCCACAGCCGCTCCAGCATCGCCGCGCCGATTTCCTTGGCCAACGGGTGGCCTTCGGGCAATTGCAGGTTGTGCTTGGCTTTGGCGGACTGGTGCCCGGCGGTGATTTTGCCGTCGGCCCAGTCGGTGGTTTCCAGGGCTTGGCGGATGCGCTGCACTTCCTCACGAGAGAACAGGCCGGGAATGTGCAGCAACATGGGCGATACCTGAATGCAGAGAGGCGCCAATGGTATTGATTCTTATCAATCCTGTAAAACGCCGTGGACGGATGACATCGTAAAAACCGTAAGCAAAAAGTGTAAAGAATGTAAATTCAATGCAATTAGCAATGTATCGCAATTGATAGAAAGTCGTGTTCGCCCTATATTCCGCCGCCTCACATCCTTGGGGAAAGGACACGTCATGTCGCGCACTTCAATAAAAACACCTGCCAGTTCACCACGCCTGCTGGCTTCGGCCATCGGCGTCGCCCTGACCGCCGGCTCTGCTGCCCACCTGGCGCAAGCGGCCGACGACACTGAACAAAAAGGCGAGCGCAACAGCATTTCCCTGGGCGCCACCAGCATCACCGGCCAGGAACAGGACCAGACCTCCTACCAGGTCGAAAAGGCCTCCTCGCAGAAGTACACAGCGCCGCTGGTAGATACCCCGCGCTCGGTCACCGTGGTGCCGCAACAAGTCCTCAAGGACACCGCCGCGACCTCGCTGCAAGATGCCTTGCGCACCGTGCCGGGGATCACCTTCGGCGCCGGCGAAGGCGGCAACCCACAGGGCGACCGTCCGTTCATCCGGGGTTTTGACGCCCAGGGCGACACCTACCTCGATGGCGTACGCGACACCGGCGGCCAGAGCCGCGAGATCTTCGACATCGAGTCGATCGAAGTCAGCAAAGGCCCGAACTCGTCCTTCGGCGGTCGCGGTTCGGCCGGTGGCAGCCTCAACCTGGTGAGCAAGACCCCACAAGCGCGGGACTTCACCAACGGCGGCTTCACCTACGGTTCCGACCAGACCCGCCGCTACACACTCGACGTGAACCGCCAGTTCCTCGACGACAGCGCCGCGTTCCGCCTGAACCTGATGAGCCACGAACAAAATGTCGCCGGCCGTGATGCCGTCAATTACGACCGTTGGGGCGTGGCCCCGTCGCTGACCTTTGGCCTGGGCACCCCGACCCGCGTCAACCTCAGCTACTACCACATGGAAAGCAACGACCTGCCGGACTCGGGCATTCCGTACGGCTATGGCTCGTCTACCGCGACGGCCCACGTGCATGACAAACCCAACGACGGCGGCGACAGCGATAACTTCTACGGTCTCAAGGATCGCGACTTCCGCAAGACCCGCGCCGACATCAGCACGATCTCTGTCGAGCACGACCTGAACGACACCATGACGCTGAAAAACACCCTGCGCCATGGCAGCACCGGTCAGGATTACATCCTGACGCAACCGGACGACAGCAAGCTCAACGTCAACAAGTACGGCACCGTATGGCGTCGCGCCAACAGCCGGGTCTCGACCACAACCACCACCACCAACCAGACCGACCTGTTCGGCAGCTTCCAGGCCCTGGGCTTCAAACACAGCTACTCCACGGGCCTGGAGTTCACCGGCGAAGAAACCCGCGTGAGCAACTACACCATCAGTCCCAACACCAACCCGATCTGCACCGTGGGCAAAGGCAGCCTGGGCGGCCAGTGCACCTCCCTGAGCAATCCGAACCCGGATGACGCCTGGAGCGGCAGCATCGCGCGCAACTACTACGGCACCAGTACCAAAGCCACCAGCCGTGGCGCCTATGTGTTCGACACCATTGAGCTGGACCCGAAATGGTTGCTGAACGTCGGCCTGCGCTACGACACCTTCGACACCGTTGCCAACACCGACTCCGCGACAGGCCGCAGCAAAATCAAAGAAGACAGCCAATTCTTCAATTGGCAAGCCGGCCTGGTCTGGAAGCCGGTGGAAAACGCCAGCATCTATGCGTCCTATGCCACATCGGCGACGCCTGCCGGTGGTCTGGTCGGTGAAGGGTCGGACGGCAACCCATTGTCTGCCGGTGCCGCCAGCAGCGACTTGCAGCCGGAAGAAACCGTCAACTACGAGCTGGGCACCAAGTGGGACCTGTTCCACGATCGCCTGTCCCTGACCGCTGCGGTGTTCCGTACCGAGAAGAAGAACACGCGCATCCTGGTCGACGCTCTGACCTACCAGAACGCCGGTGAGTCCCAAGTCGACGGCGTGGAATTGTCCGCCAGCGGCAAGATCACCGAGCAATGGCAGGTGTTCGCCGGCTACAGCTACCTTGACAGCGAATTGGTCAAATCCGGCCTGAACGGCCGCAACGGTGTGGTCAGCTCGGGTTCGAGCAAAGGCAATCAAATGCCCAACACGCCGAAGAACACTTTCAGCCTGTGGACCACCTACGACGTCACTTCCAAGCTCACCATCGGTGGTGGCGCGTTCTACGTCGACCAGGTTTATGGCGATGCGGGCAACACCGTGTATGTACCGTCCTACACCCGCTACGACGCCATGGCCAGTTACAAGCTGACAAAGAACGTCGACCTACAATTGAACGTACAAAACCTGACGGACAAGCTGTACTACGACAAAGCCTTCTCGACACACTTCGCCAACCAGGCGGCGGGTCGCACGGCGTTGCTGTCCACCAGCTTCCACTTCTAAAAGCGGGCAGCAAACGGCCAAAGCCCCACGCATCGGATGCGTGGGGCTTTTGCGTGTTAAACAGAATATTTCTCGATAACCCACGGCATAATGCGCGCCGTGCATTTACAACCAGATAGACGAGGCGGTCAGACGTGTTGAAGAAAACCCTGTTCCAGTTGCACTGGTTCTTCGGCATTACGGCCGGGCTGGTGCTGGCCTTGATGGGGATCACCGGGGCAGCGGTTTCGTTTCAGGATGAAATCCTGCGGGCACTCAACCCCAGCGTACTGACGGTGGAAAAACGCGACGCCGGCGTGCTGCCGCCCGCCGAACTGGTGCGCAAACTGGAGGCCACCGAAGGCCAGACCGTGGCCATGCTCTTCGTCGAAAGCGACAGCGGCAATGCCGCGCGCGTGTTCTTCACCCCGCCACCCGGCGAGCGCCGTGGCCAGTTGCGCTATTTCGATCCATACACCGGCGACTACATGGGCGACGTGGTCGGCCAGGACGTGTTCGGCTTCCTCCTGCAATTCCATCGCTTCCTCGTAATGGGCGACACCGGGCGCAACATCACCGGCGCGTGCACGCTGATCCTGGTGTTCTTCTGCCTGTCCGGCCTGTACCTGCGCTGGCCGCGCCAGGTCGCCAGCTGGCGCGTATGGCTGACCCTGGACTGGCGCAAGAAAGGTCGCAGCTTCAACTGGGACCTGCACTCGGTGTTCGGCACCTGGTGCCTGCTGGCCTACCTGCTGGCGGCGTTGACCGGGTTGTATTGGTCCTACGACTGGTACAACCAGGGCGTGACCAAACTGCTGTCCGACGCGCCGCAAAACGAGCGCATGCGCAAGCGCGGCCCACCGCCGCAAGGCCCGGCGCCCGTGGCCAACTATGACGCGATGTGGAGCAGCATCTACAGCAGCGCCGGCCCTGGCTTGAGTGCCTACAACATCCGCATGCCCGCCGTCGCCGGGCAACCGGCCACGGTCTACTACCTGCTGAAAGACTCGCCCCACGACCGCGCGCTGAACCAGCTCAACCTCGACACCGCCACCGGCGAGGTCAAATCCCACGACCGTTACGCCAGCAAGACCCTCGGTTCCCAGTTGCTGACCAGCGTCTACGCGCTGCACACCGGCAGCTACTTCGGCCTGGCGGGGCGCATCATCCTCACCGTCAGTTCGTTGCTGATGCCGTTGTTTTTCATCACCGGCTGGCTGCTGTACCTCGACCGTCGCCGCAAAAAACGCCAAGTGCGCGACGCGCGCAAAGGCCTCGGCGCCAACCACAGCGATGCCCCGGCGTGGCTGATCGGCTTCGCCAGCCAGAGCGGTTTCGCCGAACAACTGGCCTGGCAAACCGCCGGGCAATTGCAGGCCGCCGGCCTGCCGGTGAAGGTGCAGCCCCTGGGCAGCGTCAGCCAGGATGACCTGCGCCAGTCCGAAAACGCCCTGTTCGTGGTCAGCACCTTCGGCGACGGCGAAGCGCCCGACAGCGCCCGTGGTTTTGAGCGCAGCGTGCTGGGCCAGGACCTGCCCCTCAAAGGCTTGAACTACTCGGTATTGGCCCTGGGTGATCGGCAGTACGAACACTTCTGCGGCTTCGCCCGGCGCCTGCATTTCTGGCTGACCAACCAGGGCGGCAACCCGCTGTTCGCCCCCGTGGAAGTGGACAGCGGCGACACCACTGCCCTGCTGCACTGGCAACAACAGCTTGGGCAACTGACCGGTCACGCCCCCACTGCAGCATGGCCGACCGCGCAGTACGAAAACTGGACGCTGGCCCAGCGCACCCTGCTCAACCGCGACAGCAGCGGCTCCGACGTCTACCTGCTGGGCCTGACCCCGGCGTCACCACAGACCTGGCAAGCCGGCGACCTGGTGGAAATCATCCCGCGCAATTGCCCCTGGGCCATCGAGCACTTCCTCGAAGGCCTCGGGCTGGCCGGCAGTGACGGCGTGTTGATCGACGACCTGGCGCACACCCTCGACCAGGCCCTGGCCACCCGCCAACTGCCGACCCATCGCGCTCATCTGGTGGGCCTGCACGCTCAGGCGCTGGTGAATGCGCTGGTGCCCCTGGGCATGCGTGAATACTCCATCGCCTCGATTGCCAGCGACGGCGTGCTGGAGCTGATCGTGCGCCAGGAACGCCACCCCGACGGCAGCCTGGGCCTGGGTTCCGGTTGGCTCACCGAACACGCCGCCCTTGGCTCGGCCATCAGCCTGCGCCTGCGCCGCAACAGTGGCTTCCACCTGCCGGACGCGCCGGTGCCGATGATCCTGCTGGGCAACGGCACCGGTCTGGCGGGCCTGCGCAGCTTGCTCAAGGCACGCATTGCCGATGGCCAGCAACGCAACTGGCTGCTGTTCGGCGAACGCAATATCGCCCACGACTTCCTCTGCCAGGACGAGCTGCAAGGCTGGCTGGCCAGCGGCGACCTGGCGTTGCTGGACCTGGCGTTTTCCCGCGACCAAGAGGAAAAAATCTACGTGCAGGACCGCCTGCGTGAATCGGCGGACGTGCTGCGCAAGTGGCTGGCCGAGGGTGCGGCGATTTATGTGTGCGGGAGTTTGCAGGGAATGGCGGCTGGGGTGGATCAGGCGTTGGTGGATATTCTGGGCAATGAAGCGGTAGAGCGCCTCATTGAGCAGGGCCGCTACCGTCGCGACGTGTACTGACCCTCCAAAGCCAATGGAGATCAAAATGTGGGAGCTGGCTTGCCTGCGATAGCGGTGTATCAGTAGCAAATGTGCAAGCTGACACACCGCTATCGCAGGCAAGCCAGCTCCCACAGTTTTAATTGCATTCCAAGTCAGACGGGTTGGAGTTTTTGCTCGAACACTGAGACCCCATCCAGATCCCGCAAGATCACCGTCAACTCCGCCGTCTGCCCATCAATCTGCACCTCACCAAAAAACTGAAACCCGGCAAACGGCGAGGTGTTCTGTGCCGGTGGCGCCTTCTCAAACACCACTTCCGGCCCGAAGGTTTTATCCAACGGATTCGGCCCAAAACTCCCCGCATTCAAAGGCCCCGCGACAAACTCCCAAAACGGCTCGAAATCCTGGAACGCCGCGCGATCCGGGTGGTAGTGATGCGCCGCGCAGTAATGCACATCGGCGGTCAGCCACACATGGTTGCGCACCTTTTGCGCCCGCAAAAACCCCAGCAGTTCGGCAATCTCCAGCTCACGCCCTTGGGGCGCGCCTGGGTCATTGTTGGCAATCGCCTCCCAACGCGGCACGCCGGGGCTCACCTCGCCATCCGGCACGCCAAGGCCGATGGGCATATCGGCGGCAATGACTTTCCACTGCGCCTGCGAGCCCTTGAGCTCACGCTTGAGCCAATCCAATTGCGCACGGCCGAGGAAGGGCTTTTCGCCGCCCAGGTTGTCATCGTTGGGCCCGCGATAGCTGCGCATATCCAGCACAAAGACATCCAGCAGCGGCCCGTAGCTGAGCTTGCGATAGATCCGCCCGCCACCGTCGGCGGCCTGGCGGCGCATCGGTGAATATTCCAGCCAGGCCTGGCGCGCGCGGCCGACCAGGGTGTTGATGTCCTTGGTCTGGTAACGCTCATCGAGCTGCTTGCTCGGCGACCAGTTGTTGACCACTTCGTGATCGTCCCACTGCCAGATCTGCGGCACTTCGGCATTGAAGCGGCGCACGTTTTCATCCAGCAGGTTGTAGCGGTAGTTGCCGCGATATTCGTCGAGGGTTTCCGCGACTTTGCTCTTGGCTTCGGTGGTGATATTGCGCCAGATACGCCCGCCTTCGGTGACCAGTTGCGCGGGCACCGGGCCGTCGGCGTAGATGGTGTCGCCGCTGTGAATAAAGAAGTCCGGCAGGCGCAGGCGCATGGCTTCGTAGATGCGCATGCCGCCGATGTCCGGGTTGATGCCGAAGCCCTGGCCGACGGTGTCGCCGCTCCACACAAAACGAATGTCGCGGCGCTGTTGCGGCATGCTGCGCAGGTGGCCGAACCAGGGCTCGCTGGCAACGCCGGTCTGGGCGTCTTCGAAGTGCACGCGGTAGAAGATCGCCTGGTCGGCGGGCAGCCCGGTGAGTTCGACGCGGGCGGTAAAGTCGCTGCGGTTGTCGGCCAGGGGTGAGATGAACTTGCGCGGGTTGCTGAACACGCTGCGGGTGTCCCACTCCACCACCATACGGGCGGGGCGGTCGCTGCGGCTCCAGATCATCGCGCGGTCGCCAAGCAAGTCGCCGGACTGCACGCCATCGGTGAGTTGCGGGCGGTCCTTGACCGAAGCAATCACCGCCGGCGCCAGGCCCGGCAGCAACAGCCCGGCGCCGACGGCTTGCATCACACGGCGACGGCCGAGATCGAAGTGGCTCATGCGAGGTGCCCTCTTGAATATCAAAAGGACAACTTAAGCATGCAGGCATGAAGCGGATATGACACAGGTCTTGCGATCAATGGAGATCAAAATGTGGGAGCGGGCTTGCTCGCGAAAACGGTGGGTCAGTTAGAACATCTTTGACTGACCCACCGTTTTCGCGAGCAAGCCCGCTCCCACAGTTTTTAGATTGCGTCAGGCTTCAACAGGTGCAACCGACAGCTCGACCACTTCCGGCCGCTTGATCACCGCATACACCAACCCCGTCAACACACTCCCCGCCACAATCGCCAGCAAATACAGCAGCGCATGGTTCATCGCATTCGGGATGATCAACACAAACAACCCACCATGAGGCGCCGCCAGCACGCAGCCAAAATACATCGACAACGCCCCCGTCAACGCCCCCCCGGCAATACTCGCCGGGATCACCCGCAGCGGGTCCTTGGCGGCAAACGGGATCGCGCCTTCAGAGATAAAGCACATCCCCAGGATCATCGCCGCCTTGCCCGCCTCGCGTTCGGTCTGGGCAAACTTGCGCCGTGCCAGGAACGTCGCGATGCCCATGCCAATCGGCGGCACCATGCCAGCGGCCATGACCGCGGCCATCGGCGCGCCGCTGTGGGCCGCCAGCAGGCCGACCGAGAACGCATACGCCGCCTTGTTGATCGGCCCGCCGAGATCGACGCACATCATGCCGCCGAGCAGGATGCCGAGCAGCACGGCATTGGTGGTGCCCATGGTGCTGAGGAAGTCGGTCAAGCCCGCCAGCATGCGCGCCACTGGCGGACCCACCAGGTAGATCATCGCCAGGCCGGTGATCAGACTCGCCAGCAACGGGATGATCAGGATCGGCTTGAGCGCCTCCAGGCTCTGGGGCAATTTCACCGCACGGGTGATCAGCTTGACGCAGTACCCGGCGAGGAAACCGGCGAAGATCCCGCCGATAAAACCCGCACCCAACGTACCGGCCAGCAGGCCACCGATCATGCCGGGCGCGATGCCAGGACGGTCGGCAATCGAGTAGGCGATATAACCCGCCAGCAGCGGCACCATCAACATAAAGGCGCGATCGCCGACGGTTTTCAGCGCGGCGGCCAGCGTGCCTTCCTGTTCAAAAGCGGTAATGCCGAACATGAATGACAACGCAATCAACAACCCGCCCGCCACCACCATCGGCAGCATGAACGACACACCGGTGAGCAAGTGTTTGTACACGCCGGTCTTTTCCGCCTTGGCCACCGCAGCGCTACCGCTGCTTTCCACCGCGCCTTCGGCCAGGGCCTTGTTGAGGGTCGCTTCGGCTTGCTTGAGGGCAATACCGGTGCCGCAGCGGTAGATCTTCTTGCCGGCGAAGCGCTCGGTGGCGACTTCGATATCCGCCGCCAACAACACCACATCGGCATCAGCGATGGCTTGCGGGCTCAACGGCGTACGCGCGCCGACCGAACCCTGGGTCTCGACCTGCAAGTCATAGCCCAGGCGCTTGGCGGTCTGCTGCAAGGCTTCGGCGGCCATGAAGGTGTGCGCCACACCAGTTGGGCAAGCGGTGACGGCAACGATACGCGGCGCGTTCTTGGCCGCGCCTTCAGGGGCGACATACACCACCGCCTCTTCGGCGCCACGGCGCAACACCGCTTCAACATCCGCCAGCGCCTGGGCCGGCGTGCTCTGGAACACGCGCTTGCCGACAAACCGCTGCATGTCCACCGGCGTGCTGCTGACCAGCAACACCCACTCGGCATCGTCGATGATCGCCTGGGACAACTGACGTTCCGGGCGCTGCACGTCGACCACTTCGACGCTGGTGCTCCAGCCCTGGCGTTGCGCGGCGGCGTCCAGCAAGCGGGCGCACAGCACACTGGTGACCATGCCGTTCGGGCAGGCAGTAACAATGGCTAACTTCATCACAAACCCTCTTATTGTTCTGTCAGCGTGCGTACATCGACGCCGCTTTCGAGGCGCGCCAACTGCGCGTCATCGCTGATGCCAAAACCGATCTGCGTCACCGCCATCGCGGCAATCGCCGTGGCGCGGCGCAGGGTCTGCTCCGGGGTGTCGCCACTGAGCAAACCGTGGAGCATCCCGGCGAGCAGCGAGTCGCCCGCGCCCACCGTGCTGGCGACCGTGACCTCTGGCGGCGTGGCATGCAACGCGGCACCGGGGCGGTACCAGTTCACACCGGCAGCGCCGTCGGACACCACCACGTGTTCCACTCCCAACCGGTGCAATTGGCTGATGGCATCACTGGCATTGCCCAAGGCCTCGGCCAGCTCTTCGGTGTTGGGCTTGACCAGCCACGGGCCCGCCTGCAAACCGGCGCGCAACGCTTCGCCGCTGGTGTCGAGGGCGACTTTCAAGCCGAGGTTTTTCAGCTGCGCCAGCAAGTGCTGAAACCACTGCGGGCTGACGCCGCGCGGCAAGCTACCCGCAACAACGACCGCATCAAAACCGGATGCCATCTGCGCCAGCTTTTCGAGCAAGGCGTGCTGCGCCTGTTCACTCACTTGCGGCCCCGGCGCGTTGATATCGGTGACCCGCCCGTCCTGTTCGGCGATCTTGATATTGCTGCGGGTTTCGCCGGGCACGCGGATGAACGCGTCGGCAAACCCACGGCGGTCGATCAGCGCGTCAAACGGCTGTGGATTGTCTTCACCCAGGAAGCCACCCACGGTCACTTGATGGCCGAGGTCAGCCAACACCTGCGCCACATTCACGCCTTTGCCGGCGGCATGGGTGAGCATGGTTTCGCTGCGGTTGACCTCACCCGCCTCCAAGCGCGCCAGGCGAATGGTCAGGTCCAACGCCGGGTTCAGCGTCAGGGTCAGAATCCTTGCCATCTACACGGCCTCCACAAGGGCACGCACTTCGGCGGGCGAACCCACCGCAAGTGCTTTTTGCGCCAGGCCCTGGGCCTCGCTCAGACTGAATTCACGCACCCGCGCCTTCACTTCGGGAATGCTGCGGGCCGACACGCTCAACTCGTCCACCCCCAGGCCGATCAGCACCGGCACGGCCAGCGGGTCCGCCGCCAGCTCGCCGCACACACCCACCCATTTGCCATGGGCATGGGCCGCGCGCACGGTGATGTCGATCAGTTGCAACACCGCCGGGTGCAGGCCATCGGCCTGGGCGGACAGGGTCGGATGGCCACGGTCGATGGCCAGGGTGTACTGGGTCAGGTCGTTGGTGCCAACGCTGAAGAAGTCCACTTCCTTGGCCAGCACCGGGGCGAGCAAGGCCGCCGACGGCACTTCGATCATGATCCCCAGTTGCAGGTCGGCCACCGGGATTTCCAGGCGCAGGCGCTCGGTCATGTCGCGGGCGGCGCGCCATTCATCGACGCTGCCGACCATGGGGAACATGATGCGCAGCGGACGGCTATCCGCGGAACGTAGTAGCGCGCGCAATTGCGCTTCCATGATCTGCGGACGCTGCAAGGTCAGGCGAATGCCGCGCACGCCGAGGAAGGGGTTTTCTTCCTGGGCAATCGGCCAATACGGCAGCGGTTTGTCCCCGCCCACATCGAGGGTGCGCACCACCAGCGGACGCCCGCCAAGGCCATCGAGGACGCGGCGGTATTCGGCTTCCTGGGTGGCTTCGTCCGGCGCTTGTGGGTGGGCCATAAAGATCAGTTCGGTGCGCAGCAAACCAATGCCTTCGGCACCCTGCTCCACCGCACTGGCCACACCGGCGCTTTCGCCGATATTGGCGAACACTTCCACGGCGTGACCGTCACGGGTCAGCGCCGGTTCATGGCGCTGGGCCGCAGCGGCTTGCAGGCGTTGCTCGCGGGTGTCGCGCTCGACGGTAGCCCGTTGCAGGGTGGCGGCGTCGGCGTCCACATGCAGGCGGCCGCGCTGGCCGTCCAGCAGCAGGGGCGTGCCGGAGGCCAGCAGCAAGACAGCGGGCCCCGCGCCCACCAGCGCCGGAATGCCGAGGGCACGGGCGACGATGGCGCTGTGGGCCGTTGCGCCGCCACGGGCAGTGAGGATGCCGGCGACGCGGGTCGGATCAAGGCGCGCCACGTCGGACGGGCCGACTTCGTCCATCACCAGGATGTACGGCTCGCTGGGCTCGCGGGCGGTTTCGACACCGCACAGTTGCGCCAGCACGCGGCGGCCAATGTCCCGCAGGTCGGCGGCGCGCTCGGCGAGCAAGGCGTCCTGCAACGATTCCTGCTGCTTGGCGGCGGCTTCGATCACGCTCATCCACGCGGCTTCGGCGCTTTCGCCTTGCTTGAGGCGCGTATCGACTTCGTCGCTGAGTTCCGGGTCGTCGAGCATTTCCTGGTGGGTGATGAAAATCTCGCGGATCGCCTTGGCCTGGCTGCGTTCGATCAGGCCCTGGATATCGCGGCGCACATCGGCCAGGGCGGCTTGCAGGCGCTGGCGCTCGATGGCCGAGGACTCGCCACGCAGCGGGTAATCGAACACTTGTTGAATCTGGATATGCGCCGGGCCGATGGCGATGCCCGGCGCGGCGGCGATGGCCTGGAGCTGGCTGCCGCTCAACGGTGCGCTGAGCAGCGGTTCGACCTCGACCGTGGCCGGTTGCGCGCTGACGGTCGGCAGCGGCTCGATCTCTTCACCCAGGCCTTCTGCTACGGCGGCCAACAGCGCTGGCAGCGCGTCGCCGGCAATCGTCGGTTCGGCGACAAATTCCAGCACCTGGCCACGGCGGGCGCCAAGGCTCAGCAGTTTGCTCAAGCTCTTCACCGAGACGGCGCCCACCGGGCCATCGACGATGCGCACGCGCAGATCGCCGTCAAAACTTTTTGCCAATTGCGCGAGGATCTTCGCCGGCCGCGCGTGCAGGCCGTGGGCGTTGGCCAGGGTAATGCGTGCGCTGGGCCAGTCGGGCGGCAGTTCGCCGCCGAGCACTTCGAGTACGGCGCGGCTGCTGGTGGCGCGGCCCAGTTCCTGGCCACGGCCTTCGATCAGCAGGGCGCACAGGCGCTCCAGCAAGGTTTGGTGGGCTTCGCCAAGGCTGGCCAGGCAGAACAGGCCGTTGAGCGGCTGACCGAGGTAGCGCATGGGTTTGTCCGGGGTGACAAACGCCAGGCCCGGGCGCTTGACCGTCTGCTCGCTGTGCAGCCACCACAGGCCATCGCCCAGGGGCAGCGCATCGACCTGCTGCAACACGGCGGCGAAGCCGTTGCTCACACAATCGGCCTGGCGCAACAGGCGCGCACCTCTCCAGACAAGCTCTTCGAAATCATCGGCCGACACGCCCAGGCTGATCATCTGCGCATCCAGCGCCAGTTCCTGCGGCGCGCCTTGCAGCAGTTTGAGCAAGGCTTCGGCGCTACCGGCGCGGCGCAGTGCCTGGCCGAGGTCGGTCTCACCGAGGGCGCGGGTCAGCAGTTGCAGCAGGCGCAAGTGTTCATCGGATTTGGCCGCAATGCCGATCGCCAGGTAGACGATCTGGCCGTCGCCCCAGTCCACCCCTTCGGGGAACTGCAGCAGGCGCACGCCGGTGGCAAACACCTGGTCGCGGGTTTCGGGGGTGCCATGGGGGATCGCAATACCTTGGCCGAGAAAGGTCGAGCCTTGGGCTTCACGGGCTTGCAAACCGCTGAGGTAACCCTCGGCGACCAGGCCGTCGGCCACCAGTTTTTCAGCGAGCAGGTGCAAGGCAGCAGACTTATCCACAGCCACCTGGCCCATGGAAATCTGCTCGTGGGTGAGCTCAAGCATGCCGTTCTCCTAGTTAGTGCGATGGGCGCACTAGGTATTGTTTTGAATAAACAGTGTAATGGCGTTGCGCAATAGCTGACTGAGTAGTCAATTGGCAGTGGCCACTCAGTAGCGAAGATCGTAAAAATACGCTTGCTGAAACGTTTAATCTAGAATTTATGGCAGATTACGCGTTAATTGAGCATCCTTGAAGGACCACTCGGCACTTGAGCTAGGACATTGGTCGTGTGCAGTAATCGGTTACGATTGGACAAAATGTCGGGGCAAGCTCCAAAAAACAAGGAAATCCCGGTTTGAAACTCAGTGATATTGCACGCTTGGCCGGTGTGTCCGTGACCACCGCCAGCTACGTCATCAATGGCAAGGCCGAACAACAACGGATCAGCAACGCCACCGTCGAACGGGTGCGTGCCGTGGTTGAAGCCCATGGGTTTACGCCCAACCCCCAAGCCGCCGGGCTGCGCAGTCGGCACACGCGCACCTTGGGTTTTATCCTGCCCGACCTGGAAAACCCCAGTTACGCACGCATCGCCAAGCTGTTGGAGCAAGGTGCACGGGCACGTGGCTATCAGTTGCTGATCGCCAGCTCCGACGATGACGCCAACAGCGAGCGCCAGTTGCTGCAACTGTTTCGCGCGCGGCGCTGCGATGCGCTGTTTGTCGCCAGCTGCCTGCCGGCCAGCGACGACAGCTACCGCGAACTGCAAGCCAAGGGTCTGCCGGTCATCGCCATCGACCGGGTGATGGAGACCGCGCAGTTCTGCTCGGTGGTCAGCGACGACCGCCAGGCCTGCCAGCAACTGACCAGCAGCCTGTTGCAACCGCTGCCCAAGCAGATCGTGCTGATCGGCGCACGGCCAGAGCTGAGCATCAGCCAGGAGCGTGCGGCGGGTTTCCGTGACGCGCTGCAAGGGTTCGGCGGTGAGGTGATCGTCGAACAGGGCGAAGCCTTCAGCCGTGACTGTGGCCGACAGTTGATGGAGCAACTGCTGCAACGCCTGGGGCATTTGCCTGACGCGCTGGTGACAACGTCCTACGTGCTGCTGCAAGGCGTGTTTGATGCACTGCATGACTTCCCGCTGAAGTCGCGCCCCCTGCGCCTGGGCACGTTTGGTGACACGCAACTGCTGGATTTCCTGCCGCTGCCGGTCAACGCCATGGCCCAGCAACATCAGTTGATCGCCGATACCGCGCTGAAACTGGCGCTGGCAGCGATTGAAGAGCAGCACTACCAGCCGGGCGTGCATGCCATTGGCCGGACCTTCAAGCAGCGTATCCGCGAGGCCTGAACGTGGAGCTGATCGACACACACACCCACCTGGACTTCGCGGACTTCGACAGCGACCGCCGTGAAGTCCTCGCCCACAGCCGTGCACTCGGTGTGCGCCGCATGGTGGTGCTGGGGGTGTATCAGCAGAATTGGCAGCGGTTGTGGGATCTGGTGCAAGCGGATGAAGGTTTGTTCGCAGCCTTTGGCCTGCACCCGGTGTACCTCGATGAGCATCGCCCCGGCGACCTGGTGGAACTGGGGGATTGGCTGACCCGCTTAAACGGCCATCGGCAACTGTGTGCAGTGGGCGAGATCGGCCTGGATTACTTTCTCGAACACCTGGACCGCGAGCGCCAACAAAGCCTGTTTGACGCCCAGCTGAAACTCGCCGCAGACTTCCAACTGCCGGCGCTGCTGCACGTACGCCGCAGCCACGCGGCCGTAATCGCCACCCTCAAGCGCATCCGCCTGCCACGGGGCGGCATCATCCATGCCTTCGCCGGCAGCTCGGAGGAAGCCCGCGAATACATCAAGCTGGGTTTCAAGCTCGGCCTGGGCGGCGCGGCCACCTGGCCCCAGGCGTTGCGCATGCATAAGGTGCTGGCGCAGTTGCCGCTGGACAGCGTGGTGCTGGAGACCGACTCGCCGGATATGGCCCCCGCCATGTACCCTGGCCAGCGCAATAGCCCGCAGCACTTGCCGGATATTTGCAGCGCCCTGGCCGAACGCATGGGCATCGCCCCGCTATTGCTCGCGCAGGCGAGTACACGCAATGCGTGCGAGCTGTTCGATTGGTAGCCGGCTGACGCTGTGCAGGTTGAGGGTCATGCGTTGCCGGTAGCGGGCATAACGCAATACCAGGAAATGAATCAACACCGTCACCAGCGAGATATTGAACTGCCCGATCACGCTGATCAGCCCCACCCACTCTGCCACCAACGCCACCAGCAAGGCCGCGCAGGTCAGGATGATCATGCTCGGGCGCACCAACCCCCACTGGTTCAAGGCGCGGAACTGACACAGCTGTTTTTGGCTGACCAACCTGAGACACGACTGGCAATACGTGCATTCAAAGGGTTCGTCGATGGCGATGGAATTCAATTGCCAAGGCTTGAGTTCAAACGTCATGTTGCATTGGGCGCAATGGCCTCGAATGCCGATTATTGCGGTCATCGCCGAGTCTCCCGAGACCGTGGTTAGATGAAACAAAATCTCACCAACTCAGGTCGCAATGAAAGATCAGCAAGTAAATCAAGACAAGCACCACACCCCTTAAGATTAAATCCTACTCTCGATTCCTACACTCGAAATGCCCCGATCAGTCGCTTCAACTCAATCACCTGCATCGACAGCTGGCGGCTGGCCGCTTCGGTCTGATGCGCACCGTGGGCCGCATGCTCGCCAGCGCGATTGATTTCGACGATGTTCTGATCGATATCATGGGCAACCGCCGTTTGCTGCTCCACGGCGGCGGCAATCTGCTGGTTCTGATCGACGATCATGCCTACAGCACCGAGGATGTTTTCCAAGGCCTGCTGGACTTTTTCTGACTGCCCCACCGTGCCATTCGCCATTTCATGGCTACTGCCCATGGCCTTCACCGCTGCGGCCACGCCGTTGTGCAAGCGGCTGATCATCTGCTCGATTTCTTCGGTGGAGTGTTGCGTGCGCCGGGCCAGGGTACGCACCTCATCGGCCACCACCGCAAAGCCACGCCCCTGCTCGCCGGCACGCGCGGCCTCGATAGCAGCATTGAGCGCCAACAGGTTGGTTTGCTCGGCAATGCTTTTGATCACTTCCAATACGCTGCTGATGGACTGGCTGTCGGTGGCCAATTGGTTGATCACCCGCACCGACTGGTCGATCTCCGAGGCGAGCCGCGCGATACTGCCCTGCTGGGATTGCACCAGGCTGCGCCCGCTGACGGTTTCATCGTTGACGCTGTGGGCGCTGCTGACCGCCGCCGCCGCGCTGCGCGCCACTTCCTGGGCGGTGGACGACATCTGGTTCATCGCCGTCGCCACTTGTTCGATCTGGCTGCGCTGGCCGGACACCGCGTGGTTACTCTGGGCCGATACCGTCTCCACCTGGCCGGCCTGGACTTCGACCTGGCTGACGGTGTGGCCGACGCGTTCGATCAGGTCATGGATTTTCGCCACGGTGCCGTTGAACACCTGGCCCAACTCCCCCAGCTCATCGCGGCTATGGGCAACGAAAGTGACGGTCATATCGCCCGCCGCGACTTTATCCATCATCGCACCCAGGCGGCTCAGGGTGGTGCGGGTGGAGGCGTAGAAGCCGGCGTACAGATAGAAGATCAGCAAAAACACCGCCGAGAGGGCGCAAACCAGCCCGACCATGTGCGTGCGGTTTTGCGCCAGCCGCTGCTCCAGCTGCTGCCCGAGGAAGGTCAGGGTCGCCTCGTCGAGTTGGTAAGTCTGGGCCATCAGTTGGCTGACGTGGTCGTAGAACCCTTGCCAGGGCGCGTCGAGGGTTTCGGCCATGACCACTTGTTCTTCAAACAGCTCGCTGCCTTGCTTGAGGCTGGCATTGCTGGCCTGGGCCAGGCCATCGAGCGCGGCGTGGGCGGCCTTGCTGGAGCCCAGGGCATCCTGCAGTTTCAGGGCGTATTCGCCGTGGAGTTTTTCCAGCTGTTGCAGGAGTTCGTCAAAGCGCGTGCTGGAGGATGAGTTGAGAAAACCCTGGCCCAGGGAATACGCGCCCATCGCCCGACCTTCGCCGAGGGTCTGGGTGACTTGCGGGGTGATGCTGGTGATCAGCTCGGTGAGTTGGCGCAAATCGCCCTGGGGGTCCCGGCTCAGGCCGGACTGGCTGGCAATCACCTGGCTGAGCATTTGCGCCTTGTTAAGCAACTTGCCGATCAGCGCGCTTTTGCTCAGCAACGAGGTTTCCTGTTGCTGGGCCTTGAAGGCGGCGATCAACTCATCGCGCTTGGCGTCAAACGCAGCGATTTGCTCGGGCTCGGTGGCCATCGCATTGAGGCTTTGCAGGCGGCTCAGCACACTCTGTTCCAAGGTGCTGATCTTGCCCTCCAGGTCACCGGCCTTGCCAGACTGGCCGAGGGTCGCGTTGATCTGCACCTGGTTGTTCAAGGTTTCGAGATCGCGGCGCAGGGCCAGGCTGCTGCCGAGCAAATCCAGGCTTTGCAATTCGATGCGCGTGCCCTGGAATTCGCGCCAGGAGTCGCGCACAAGGTAATAGTTGGTGGCCAGCATCGGCAGCAGGAACAACACGCTGATCAGGCTGAATTTCATGCCGAAGCTCAAGCGATTCATCAGCGCGACGGCGGGATAGAGCAAGCTCTTCACAGGTGAACTCCCTTTCTTTTATTTTTATTGAGGCGCAGGGCAGCGGCAGAACGCCATCACCTATATAGCTCAATTTGAAAGGGAGTTTTGTAACGTAAGGTTAACGACCGCCAAGACACCACAAAACAAATGTGGGAGCGGGCTTGCTCGCGAATGCGGAGTGTCAGTCAACATATTCATCGACTGACCCACCGCATTCGCGAGCAAGCCCGCTCCCACATTTTTGACCGCGTTCGCTTGATTAGGGCAACACGGTCCAGATCGCAAAGCCGGCATACCACAGCACCGCCGCACGCAGCAGCAGTTCCCACAGCCGGTCGAGGCTGTTGATGCCGTCGGCGCCTACCACCGGTGGTGGGATTTCGGCGGCGACCAGCCCGACTTTTTCCACCAGCTGAGCCGCGCTGATATCCCAACTCAGCAGTTCGTGGAGCATCACGCGGCTGACCGCGACGAAGTTGCCCACCAGGGCAAAGCTGGCCGCCAGCAAGCGCACCGGCAGCCAGTCAAAAGCATGGCGCAGTTGCCCGGCGCGTTCGGCCACCAGCGGGTTTTTACTGTGCTCGCTAGCCAATGCCAACAGGCGATACGCCAGTGCAGCAACCGGGCCCAGCAGGAAGTACCAGAAGATCACGGCGAAAAAGCTCTGGTACGCCTGCCACAGCAGATGTCCTTGAACGCGTTCGAGGAGTTGTTCGCCGCTGTCGGCGCCCAGGTTCAGGTCGCGCTCGGCCACGTGCTCGGCGGCTTGCAGGTCGCCACGCCGCCAGGCATCACGAAACGGCCCGAGCCCGGCCAATAGATCGCCACGCCCCAAGCTGTAGATCACCACCAACAGGTGTACCGGCAGGGCCAGCAGGCCGTAAGCCACGGGTTCCAGCACCAGCAGCAACAGCGCCAGCAATGCCACGGGCAGCAACACCAGCAGCACCAGGATCAGCCAGGGCTGCTTGCCCATGCGCGGGCTCGATTCCAGCTTGGCCAGCTCGCGCAGCCATCCACCGTCGCACTGCAACCGCTGGCGCAAGGCCGAGAATTTCTCGATCCACACTGCCAGCACCAATACCAGGAAACTCATTGTGCGTGTCCTCCATCCTGCAGGGCGCCGCGAAAGCGCGCCCAATCAAAAGCCGGGCCGGGGTCGGTCTTGCGCCCCGGGGCGATATCGCTGTGACCACAGATACGCTGGCGGGTAATGCCGGGATAAGCCGCCAGCAATTGACGGGTCAGGTCGATCAGCGCCGTGTATTGGGCGTCGGTGAACGGCAAATCATCCGTGCCTTCCAACTCGATCCCCAGGGAAAAGTCATTGCACGTCTCACGCCCCTCGAAACACGAGACCCCGGCATGCCAGGCCCGGTCGATGCAGGACACAAACTGCGTCACGGCGCCGTCGCGTTCAATCAGAAAATGCGCAGACACGCGTAGGTCGGCGATCCCTTCAAAGTAAGGGTGTTCCGTGACATCCAGGCGGTTCTGGAAAAATTCCTGCACCTTGCCAGTGGCAAACTGCGCCGGTGGCAGGCTGATGTTATGCACCACCAACAGCGAGATTTCGCCGGCGGGGCGCTCGTTGAAGTTGGGTGAAGGGCAATGACGGATGCCCTTGCACCAACCGCTGAGGGGGTCCAACTGCATACAGGGTCCTTGAGCGTGACAAAGTGTGACCAGTATGCCGCGTTCAGCCCTGTGGTTGCGATGGTTTGCCGCGATTGAGTTGGCGCAGATTGCCCAACACCGAGGCCAGCGCCCGGTCAAACAACAGCCCGTCGTCAAGCCTGCGCAGGGCGCCACGCTTGAAGGCCTGGGCCAATTGACCGAGGTTTTGCTCCAGCACCTTGAGGCCGCTGTGGTTGATGAAAATGTAACGATTGGCCGGCGCCACAACCGCCGTCAACTTGCAGCGCAGCACGGTGTCGGGGCCTTGCTGGAACTCGATCCAGTCACCGATGCGCATCTGCAGGGCACTGATCAGGTCGGGGTCATCACCCGGCAAGTCCTGGGCGGTGTCGGGCAACTCGGTGCCGAAGGTGAAAGGCTCACGGACAACGCTCAACACTTCGACGCCCGTCAGGGGCTGCACGTGCAATACCTGCAAGCGCACAAAAAATTCACGGGTGCTGAAAGGGTCGAACGCGGCGCTGGTCAAGCCGTCGCGCAACGCTTTGAGCAGCCCCGGCAGGCGCTCCAGCAGATGCCGCCCAGCCTCGGTGTCGCTTTGCAGGCCCACGCTCCAGATCAACTCATCCAGGGTGCGCAGCGCCGACTGCCACTGCACCGACTGCTCGCCATGCTTGAGGCTGGCCAGCAACATCACCTGGCTCCACGCCTGCTGTATAAACTGCACCACTGCGGGCGGCAATGCCTTGCCCAACAGCCGTTGATTCAGCACCTGGGCAACCCGCTCGCGGGACGCGTCGTTCAGCACCCGCGATTGCTCGGCGTCACGGGTGTGCTGCTCGACCAGCTCGCTGCGGCGCTGCTCATCGGCAATAAACGCCGAGAACTGCGCGAGCAACAGGGAAAAAATCGCCGGATCTTCGACAAACTCATTCAGCAGACGCTGCACGACTTGCTCGATATGCAGGTACAGGCTGTCCCGCTGATAATCTTCCCGTGGGCTCCACTGCGCGGCGGCACAACCGACTTCATTGAGCAGCCGCCGTACCGGGTGGCTGGGGCGGCTGAAAAAACTCTTGTCCAGCACCGCGACTTTAAGCAGCGGAATCTGCAACCGGGCAATCAACGCCCTGAGCGCGCCCGGCAAGTTGCGGTCCTTGCGAATGAACTCGAACAGCATGGCCATCAGGTTGATCACGTCTTCGTCCGCAACCTCTACCACCCGGGATTTGCCGCTCTTGACGCTGACCCGGGTCAGTAACTGCCCCAGCTGGTTACGCAGGTCAACATCGTCCTCGGTGTCTGGGGTGGGCACGTACTGCTGCAAATGGGACAGCAGCCGCAGCAGGTCGCGCGTTGCGATCGGCTGCAGTTCAGCGCTGGCTTCCAGGGTGGGCGCCACGCTGCCACGCACGGCCTTGAGCAGTTCCTGCAAGGCGCCGAACGCTTGCTGGCCGTTTACGTCCAACGGCAGATCGATCGCCGGCAAGCTGTCTTTACGCAAGTGTTCACGGGCTGCCCGCCCGCCGGGGCGCCGCGAGGGCGCCGCCTTGAGCTCAGGCAACACGCCGGTGGCGACCAACAGCTGATTGGCTTCGCCATACAGTTGATCGGCGTCGCTGAGCACGTACTTCTCAAACAGCTTGAGCATGATCAGCTTGACGCGAATTTCCACACCCAGGCTGCGCCCCGCCCGCAGGAAGAACTCGCACAACAGTGCCGGCCCCAATGGGTTCTCGCGCTCATCCAAACCCTTGACCAGCACGGCACTCAAGCGCGCCGTCAATTGCCCCAGGGCCAGGCCGTCGCGGTGTCGCACCCGCCCCAGCATGGCCTCCAGCGCCACGGCTTTCTCCAGCTCGTCGCGGGATGTGCCCGGCACCGCGTCGTAGGACACCACCGGCACCAACTGCCGCTCCCCCTGCCCCGCCAGGCCCAGGTGGGCGAAGGCAGCGAACAGTTGCTCCATGAACACGCGCTCGAAATTCTTGCGCTTGAGGCGCAGGTCGCGCATGGCTTCAAAGAAAATATGGTGGTCGAGGTTGTTGCGCGCCTTGTCGGCCATTTCGAAGAGGGTGTCGTCGGCGTTATCGAACAGTTCCTGCAGACCTTGCTGCAACTGCTGCGCGGCCTTGTCACGGACCTGCAGCAACACCACCGGCAAGCGCGCGAGCGGCGATGGCATAGCCTGTGCCTTGTTGATTGGCACCACCTTTCCGTCATTGTGCATCCTGGCCTCCTGATACGGCGGTGTCTGTTGGGAGATGATGGCGCGGGCGCTGCGCGATTCCAGTCATCACCAGGACGTCAAAGCTATGACGCCAATTGCAAGGCGCGAGATTATCTTGCAAATAGGGGTAGTTGCGCCAGCAAACTCTGTCATTCGCCTGTAATTGAGCGGTGGGTTATGGGTTCGAACGCACACTGCCCCTATAATCCAGGCACTTTGTTTGTGGAGCCTGTTATGCCGAATCTCCGTCTTGCCGACCTCACCGCCGAAATCGAAGCCAACGTGCGCCGCGCGCTGCTCGAAGACATCGGCAGCGGCGATATCACCGCGCAATTGATCCCGGCCGAGCGGCTGGCCAAGGCCACGATCATTACCCGCGATGCGGCGGTGATTGCCGGCACAGCCTGGGTGGATGCGGTATTCCGCCAATTGGACCCACGGGTCGCCGTGCATTGGCAGGTGGCCGACGGTGAACGTGTCAGCCCCAACCAGGTGCTGTTCCACCTCGAAGGCCCGGCCCGCTCACTGCTCAGTGGCGAGCGCAGTGCGCTGAATTTCCTGCAACTGCTCTCTGGCGTGGCGACGCGCGCCCAGTTCCTGGCGGACTTTGTCGCCAGCACCCAGGTCAAGCTGCTGGACACCCGCAAGACATTGCCGGGCCTGCGCCTGGCGCAGAAATATGCGGTCACCTGCGGCGGCTGTCACAACCACCGCATCGGTTTGTATGACGCCTTCCTGATCAAGGAAAACCATATTGCCGCCTGCGGTGGCATTGCCCAGGCCATTACGGCCGCCCACAAGATCGCGCCGGGCAAACCGGTGGAAATCGAAGTGGAAAGCCTGGAGGAATTGCGTGAGGCGCTGGCGGCGGGCGCCGACATCATCATGCTCGACGAACTGAGCCTGGACGATATGCGTGAAGCGGTGCGCTTGAATGCGGGCAAGGCCAAGCTGGAAGCCAGCGGCGGGATCAATGAAAGCACGCTGCTGCCCATCGCTGAAACCGGCGTGGACTACATCTCCATCGGCGCGATGACCAAGGATGTGAAGGCGGTGGATTTGTCGATGCGGCTCAGTCTCTGAGGAGCTGCAAGCTACAAGCTGCTGTGCAACAACTTGCAGCTTGTAGCTTGAAACTTGTGCCGGCGCTTAAACCACCAGATTATTCATCTCGCAATACTCTTCCCACTCGACACCCAGCACTTCCGCGGCCTCCTTGTGCAAGGCCAGCCGTGCGGTGTCGAATTCGTCCGCTGTCGAGGTGTACTTGAGGGTCAGCTCCCAAGGCTGCAAGCCCTGGCTCTCGGCTTCGTCCTCGAATGCCCACTGGATCTGGTCACGCTGGTCATCAGCGCTCAGGTCCTTGATCTCTTCTTTAAGCTGCGGCGTGCCTTCAAGGTATTTCTTGAGGGCTTCTGCGTGCCGAACTTCCTGGGTCATTTCAGTCGTGGTCATGTCGTTCTCTTAGATCGAGGAATGGGGATGCATCTGGGTCATCAAGGTTGCGCAGATACAAAAGAGCGGGCGTGAATACCGACTCGTCTGGCCTTCAGAACCATTCTGGGATCATCTGAAAACAGTGCTGCCTTTTTGCCCGAGACAGGAATCGAACCTGCGACCTTCGCGTTACGAGTGCGCTGCTCTACCAACTGAGCTACACGGGCGGTGGGCTAAAGCTAGCACCGCATCGGGTGTCCGGCAACTCACGACCCTGGCAGCGCAATCACCCCCTGGGCCCAGAAGCGCGGCTGGAGATGGTTGTGGGTGTCGCCGACATAACGTTGCTGGGCCTGCGCGATGTGCGGCACATCACGAACGGCAACAAATATCAGCAGACCAACGGCCAACACGCTCAACAGTTTCCACAGGTGACTGACCGGTGCCGGCGAGGCAGTCGGCGCCACCGCCCAGCTGTGCAGCGCCATCAGCCAACCCACCACCAACGCCAACCACAGCTGGGAAATGGGCATCACGATCACGCCATCGACCATGGACTGGGTCAGCGCGCCGACCAATGCGGCAAACAGGCACAGGCGCAGCACGTCCGAACGCTGCGCCGACAACGCCCGCTCACGCAGCAAGCAGACAGTGGCCCAGCCGCCGCGCCAGGCCAATACGGCGACGCAAATCGTCGAAGGCACGCCCCACTCACTGGCCCATTGCAGGATCGCTTGATGAGGATGGGTCGCCACGTCGTTGGGGATGTCGGCAAACTGCATCGGCCCAAAACCCAACCAAGGGCGTTCGACGATCATATGCCAGGCCTGCCACCAGATCTCGGCACGCCCCGACAGTGACGTGGTGAGGCGATCGCTGGCACCGCTTGAGGTTTCGATGCCCAAATACCCCGTCAGCACCGTGAAAAATAGCCAGTACAGCGCTAGGCCGGCGCTTGCCGCCGCCAGTTGCCAGGCCAACCAGCGTCGCCCTAAGGGCCCCAACACCATCAGCAAGACACCCGCCGCGCCCATGCCGAGCCATGTGCCCCGCGTGCCCCCGCTGATGGCGATCAACCACCACACCGACAGCAAGGCAAACACACCAACGCGCAAGGAACGAGGGAGCTTGGGCATCAGCAGGGGCAGTGCCAGCAATGGCAGGGTGAAGGTCTGAAATTGACCGTAGAAACGCTTGTTGGAGAAACCCGACAGCAACAGATCGAGGTCCAGCACGTGCTGGCCACTGCTGAATGCCAGCATCACCGCATGCAGGTACTGGATCGACTTGATCAGGCACAGCAGCACAATAACCAGCAACAGGACACGGTCCAGCGGCTCGCCGCCATAGCGGCGAAGCGTGGCGAACGCCAGCGCAATCACGCCACAACTGACCATCAGCGCCACCTCGGTGAACGCCCAGAGAGGTCGGTGGGCCAGGGCCGAAGACAGCAGGCCCAGGGCGATCACCAGCCCCAGGCCGAGGGCGGTGGGCCGGTCCACCCACGCCGTGTTGGGGGCCGCCAGCCCATACAGCAGCGCGCCCAGCGCCAGGGCAATCTGCAGCGTGCGTTGCAGGTCGTGCCCGCTGAAAGGGGCACAGACCCCCAGCACCAGCAAGCACACCGCCAGCACCAGGAACACATTACCGCGCTGCTGTATGGAAAACGCCATCAGCCACCTCTACGTCCGTGTGGATGGTCGGGCCGTTACGCCCCGTTGGCGCCGCAGCCCTTGGCGACGTATTTTTCTTCGGCGTTGGTCACACATTTCCAGCCCTTGGTGGCGTCGCGGGTCAAGGTGATGGCCTTGCCCAGCACCGGTGCCGGGGCGTCGAGGATTTCGCAGCTGATGGAACCGACGCCCGTGGCCACATCCCCTGCCACGTCGATCTTGCAATTGGCGGTCGGGCTGGTGCCACCGATCAAGGCCACGGTGGGCACTGTGCCTTGGTTGAAAACGTCCTCGTAACCCGCCTTCAACGCCGTGATTTCAGCCAGCCCCGCCGTGAACTTGGCCTTGGCCTGGTGCGTGGTGTACATCGGCAAGCCGATGGTGGCCAAAATGCCGATGATTGCCACGACGATCAGCAACTCGATCAAGGTAAAGCCTTTCTGACGTATCACATTCACTCTCCAGAATAGAACCTATGACAAGGCGCGTCCTGCGCCCCGTAGTGTGCAGCGGCGCCAGTGTACTCACCCGCAACGGGGCAAGCGCCTGCAAGACGCACATTCTGACATTTTATCGCGCGCGGCCAACCCGTCTGAATCCGTCACCTGACTAAGCTATAAATCTTCCACTCCCCGTATGCGGAACCGTGACATGGACGACGCTTCAACGATCTACGCCTGGGAAGGCACCAACCGCAAAGGGCGCAAGGTGTGCGGGCAAACTGCTGGCCACAACCCCGCGATGATCAAGGCACAACTGCGCCTGCAAGGGATCTGCCCTGGCCGCGTGCGCAAGCGCCCCAGCGTTTTGCCAAACCTCACATCACCGATCAAACCGCTGGATATCGCCCTCTTCACCCGCCAGTTGGCCACGCTGCTGAAAGCGGGAATCCCCCTGCTGCAAGCCCTCGACATTGTCAGCGAGGGCTTCGAAAACCCGCGCATGCAGGCACTGGTAAGCGGGTTGAAACAAGAGATCGCCGCCGGCACCAACCTGGCCACGGCGTTGCGTAAACAGCCACGCTATTTCGATGAGTTGTACTGCAACCTGATTGCGGCAGGCGAACAAGCTGGCGCCCTGGAAGCACTGCTGGAACGCGTGGCGATACACCTGGAGAAAACCCAGAAACTCAAGGCGCGAGTCAAGAAGGCCATGACCTATCCCGCAGCGGTGCTGGTAGTCGCAGGCGTGGTCTGTACGCTGCTGCTGATGCACGTGGTGCCGCAATTCCAGAGCCTGTTCGCCGGCGTCGATGGCGAACTACCCGGTTTTACCCTGGGGGTGATTGCCCTGTCCGAATTCCTGCAACGCGCCTGGTGGATCGTCGCGCTTTGCCTGGGTGTAGCAATGGCCACGCTGCGCCAGGCTTATCGTGTGTCCCCGGGGTTTCGTCACGGGTTGCAAGCCGGTTTATTGAAAGCGCCCCTGGCAGGCACACTGCTGAAAAAATCCGCCGTCGCCCGCTACGCTCGCACACTCTCGACTACGTTTACCGCAGGCGTTCCCCTGGTGCAGGCCTTGGACTCAGTGGCCGGGGCTGTCGGTAACGGGCCATTCAGACTCGCCATCGAGCGCATGCGCCATGATGTCGCCACCGGCATCCAGTTGAATCAAGCCATGAGCGGCAGCGGCCTGTTTCCCCGAATGGCGATCCAGATGACGATCATCGGCGAAGAGTCCGGTACGCTGGACCGCATGCTGGAAAAGGTCGCCAGCCACTATGAAGCTGACGTAGACAGCCTGGTGGATAGACTCACAAGCTTGATGGAGCCGCTGATCATGGTCGTGCTGGGAAGCATTGTCGGGGGACTGGTAATTGCGATGTATCTGCCGGTGTTTCAATTGGGGAGCGCATTTTGAGCCTGCTGCTGAGTGAAAAACCCTGGCTTTTTGTCGGCATGGCGCTGGTGCTGGGCCTGATCGTCGGCAGCTTCCTCAATGTGCTGGTGTGGCGCCTGCCGAAAATGCTCGAACGTGAATGGCGCGCCCAGGCCCAGGAAGTCCTCGGCCTGCCGACCGACCAGGCCGGGCCGACCTACAACCTGATGTTTCCCAATTCCTGCTGCCCCCATTGCAACCAGCCGATTCGCCCTTGGGAAAATATCCCCGTGCTCAGCTACCTGATGCTCCGGGGGCGCTGCGCCCACTGCCGCGGGCCGATCAGTGCTCGTTACCCCTTCACCGAACTGGCCTGCGCGCTGATTTCGGCCATGGTCGCCTGGCATTTCGGCTTTGGCTGGCAAGGGGCGGCGATCATGCTGCTGAGTTGGGGGCTGCTGGCGATGAGCCTGATCGATGCCGATCACCAACTGCTGCCGGATGTATTGGTGCTGCCGCTGTTGTGGCTGGGGCTGATACTCAACAGCTTCGATTTGCAGGTGACGTTGGCCGATGCCGTATGGGGCGCAGTGGTCGGTTACATGAGCCTGTGGTCGGTGTTCTGGCTATTCAAGCTGGCCACCGGCAAAGACGGCATGGGCCATGGCGACTTCAAGTTGCTGGCCATGCTCGGTGCCTGGGGCGGCTGGCAAATCCTGCCGATGACCTTGCTGATGTCATCGCTGCTCGGGGTGATTGGCGGGCTGATCCTGATGCGCCTGCGCAAGACCCAGGCGTCGGCCCCCATGCCGTTCGGCCCCTATCTGGCAATTGCCGGCTGGATTGCATTGCTCTGGGGTGGTCAAATAACCGACTTCTATTTGCAGTCTGTCGGTTTCAGATGACCACTTGTGTTGCAACACCCTGGACTCTTGGCCTCACCGGCGGCATCGGCAGCGGCAAAAGCGCGGCGGCCCAGCACTTTATCGACCTGGGCATCGACCTGGTGGACGCCGATCACGCCGCCCGCTGGGTCGTCGAACCAGGCCGGCCGGCACTGGCACGTATCGCCGAGCACTTTGGCGCGGGCGTGCTGCAACCTGACGGCCAACTGGACCGCGCCGCGTTGCGCAAGCTGATCTTTGAAGTCCCCGAACAGCGCCGCTGGCTGGAAGCCTTGCTGCACCCGTTGATTGGCGAAGAAATTCGCAGCCACCTGGCGCGCGCACAATCGCCTTACGCGATCCTGGTGTCGCCGTTGCTGATCGAATCCGGCCAGCACAGCATGACCCAGCGCATCCTGGTGATCGACGTGCCGCAATCGCTGCAGATTCAGCGTACCCTGCAGCGCGACGGCATCAGCGAACAGCAGGTGCAGGCGATCCTCAAGGCGCAATCCAGCCGCGAAGAACGCCTGAAACATGCCGATGATGTGCTGGTCAATGACAAGGACCTCGCCTGGCTGCACAGCGAGGTCGAGCGACTGCACCACTTTTACCTTACTTTGCGTGGAGGCCGATCATGAGCCAACCCTTGACCGTCGATTGCCCAACCTGCGGTGCCCCCGTGGAATGGACAGCGACCAACCTCAACCGGCCGTTCTGCTCGGACCGTTGCAAACTCATCGACCTGGGTGCCTGGGCCGCAGAGGAACACAAGATCCCCGTGGCCCCGGATGCCGAAGATGAGCTGTTTTCCGAAGACCTGACGCCGCGTCACTAAGGGCGCATAAAGGCGTACTCCTGCTGGTCGTCGAGATTCTCTGCAAGGTATTGCAGCTCGTCGGCCAGGTCTTCGAAACTGCGCACGCCCTTGCTCTGCTGCACCACCGCACTGAGCATGGCGCGCAGGGTCAAGCCTGGGTCAAAACCGATTTCCTGTGCCGCGTCCTGACTTCTGCGCAATTCCTGCCGTGCCCACTCGTACACACTCATGATCCGTGCTCCTGGAAAATTTGGCAGAGCATGGGCCTGCGCGTGGGCGCGGGATTTGATCTGGATCAACGCGGCGAATCGTCGTCGTTCCAGGGTGCCGAGAGGTATCGGGTGCGATTGAAGGTCTCCAGCCATTCCGGGCAAAACACCACCAAAGCGCTGATGACCATGCCGTTGATAAAGGCTTCGGGGAAGATGATCAGCCATAGGTAGCCGACGAAATCTTCCAGCCATTCCGGCATGGCAAACCGCCCGTCGAACCACAGCAGGCCCAGCCCCAGCAACAGGCAGAGCAAGGCCGACAGCGCGGCGGCGAAAAAGCCCGAGCAGAAGATATACACAAAGGGATTGCGTGGTTGCGCGCGCTCCACCAGCAGCGCGCAGGTTTCGGTGACCAGCACCGGCAGCACGATCAACAACAGGCCGTTGACGCCGAGCGCTGCCAGGTCCTGGCGCCCCAACACCATCAAACCGAGCTGGGCGGCAAACCCGCCGACGATTGCCAAGGGCCAATCCAGCAGCAGGGTCACGGCGGTCATGCCGATAAAGTGGTAGGAAACCCCGGTATCGAAATCCCGCCGCACCAACCACAACATAAACAGCGCGAACACGGTGCCGAACAGCAAATGCTGGCGCCGTCGGTCGGCAAACAGCTCGACCCAGGGCGAACGCAAGATGGCCCATAGCACCACGGGCACAAACAGCAGCCAGCCGAGGCCCAAGGTTTGTGGTGCGAGCACTGCAGCACTGATCACGACGGCCCCCTGCTTGAATAACAGTCGAGTGAGCAGTCTACACCGACCTTTTGCAACGGGACTTCCTGTGGTCATCATTTGGACGCTAAGCTGCAAGCATGGATGACTCAGATTACTTGCGCCTGCTCACCGTAGCGGCCGAACAAGCCAACGCGTTCTTGTCCAATGCCCGCAAATGGGAGCGTGAGCGTTGGGTCTGCCAGCGCCTGCTGCAAGGCTTGAATGTGCCCTACCGGGCCGAAGAGTTTCACGCCGCCGGGCAAGAGCCGCCGGACGTGCTGTTTCGCGATGCCAGTTTCGAGGTGTTTTTTGTACTGGACGAGGGTCGGCGCCTGAACGACGAATGGCGCGACGAGTTGCTGCGCCGGCGCAGCGCCTTCTCCCTCAGCCAGTTGGTGCGGCGCGAAGCCAAGCCGCGACGCATCCCCGCCCATGAGTTTTTGCTACGCCTGGCGCCGACGTTGCGCAAAAAGGCGCACAACTATAAAGAACGCGGAATAGAGCTGGGGGAGCTGGACCTCGTCGCCTTCACCAGCCTCAAGCGTGAAGTGCTCGACCTCAACAGCCATTTCCCGCCACCGACGGAATATCTGCGCCAGGGTTGGCGCTCGCTGTCACTGGTGGGGCCGACCTTTGCCCGCGTGCTGTTTGCCCACCCCGACGCACCGGATTTCTTGCGCAACAACCTGGGCCGCAGCATAGTGTTCGACGTGGGCATCAGCCTCTGAGCCCCCGGACTGTAACGTGGCGCCCTTTTGCAACGTCTACCTGACGAGGCCTTTATGACCAGCCGCCTGAACCCCGATGACCAACAGCATGTCGAAGAGTACCTGCAACTCTCCCAGAACCGAGTCGAGCGCAAGCCTTTCCGGCCGTGGCTGCTCCTTGGTGTGGTGCTGGTTGTGGTGATCGGCCTCGGCCTGCTGAGCCGCCTTTTGAGTTACCTGACGCTATGAGCTGCCTGGCGCTCGCGGGGGTAACTGCTCCGATTTCTTTTAGCCTTGCGAGATATCCCCATGACCCATCGTATTATTATCGTCGGCGGCGGCGCCGGCGGCCTGGAGTTGGCTACCCGCCTGGGTAAGACTCTGGGCAAGCGCGGCACCGCCAGCATCACGCTGGTGGACGCCAACCTGACCCATATCTGGAAGCCCTTGCTCCACGAAGTCGCTGCCGGTTCGCTGAATTCTTCGGAAGACGAACTCAATTATGTTGCCCAAGCCAAATGGAACCACTTCGAGTTCCAGCTGGGGCGCATGAGCGGGTTGGATCGTGAACAGAAGAAAATCCAGCTGGCCGCTACCCTCGATGAAGAAGGCCGTGAGCTGGTACCCGCGCGCGTGCTGGGTTATGACAGCCTGGTCATCGCTGTCGGCAGCACCACCAACGACTTCGGCACCGAGGGCGCGGCGCAGCACTGCCTGTTCCTCGACACGCGCAAGCAGGCCGAGCGTTTCCACCAGCAACTGCTCAACCACTATCTACGCGCCCATGCCGGGCAAACCGATGCGGTCGAGCAGATCAGCGTCGCCATCGTCGGCGCCGGTGCCACGGGCGTCGAATTGGCCGCCGAGCTGCATAACGCCGCCCATGAACTGGCAGCCTATGGCCTGGACCGCATCAAGCCGGAAAACATGCACATCACCTTGATCGAAGCCGGCCCACGGGTATTGCCTGCCCTGCCGGAGCGGATTGGCGGGCCTGTGCATAAAACCCTGGAGAAGCTCGGTGTGACCGTGCTGACAGACTCGGCGGTGAGCGAAGTGACGGCCGACGCGCTGATCACCAGCAGTGGCCAGGTGATTCCCGCCAGCCTGAAGGTGTGGGCGGCGGGGATTCGCGCACCGGGTTTCCTCAAGGACATCGATGGCCTGGAAACCAACCGCATCAACCAATTGCAGGTGTTGCCGACGCTGCAAACCACCCGTGACGAGAACATTTTTGCCTTCGGCGACTGCGCGGCCTGCCCGCAACCGGGCACAGACCGCAACGTGCCGCCACGGGCCCAGGCCGCTCACCAGCAGGCTTCACTGTTGGCCAAGTCGCTGAAGCTGCGCATCGAAGGCAAGGACCTGCCGAGCTACAAATACACCGACTACGGCTCGCTGATCTCGCTGTCGCGCTTCTCGGCGGTGGGCAATCTGATGGGCAACCTGACTGGCAGCGTAATGCTGGAAGGCTGGTTGGCGCGGATGTTCTATGTGTCGCTGTACCGCATGCACCAGATGGCGCTGTATGGCTTCTTCCGTACAGCAATGCTGATGCTGGGTAGCAAGATTGGCCGAGGCACCGAGCCACGCCTCAAATTGCATTAACAACCGGGTCTAGAATGTGACCTGGTAAATGTGGGAGCGGGCTTGCTCGCGAAAGCGGTGTGTCAGTCAGTACATCTGGCACTGAACCACCGCTTTCGCGAGCAAGCCCGCTCCCACATTTTTTTGCGCTGAACTTGAGGTTATTCAACAGGCAAAAAAAATCCCCGTATCTTTCGATACGAGGATTTTTAATATGGTCGGGGTAAGGGGATTCGAACTCCTGACATCCTGCTCCCAAAGCAGGCGCGCTACCGGACTGCGCTATACCCCGGTAAAAAAAAGGCGACCTTTCAGTCGCCTTCTTCGATCAGTGCTTTTGGCCTCTGATCTTAAGATCTGATCCCAGCGTTAACTGGTTTCAAAAATGGTGGGTCGTGTGGGATTCGAACCTACGACCAATTGGTTAAAAGCCAACTGCTCTACCAACTGAGCTAACGACCCAAAAATGGTCGGGGTAGGGGGATTCGAACTCCCGACATCCTGCTCCCAAAGCAGGCGCGCTACCGGACTGCGCTATACCCCGGTTTGAAATTGGCTCCGTGACCAGGACTCGAACCTGGGACCCAATGATTAACAGTCATTTGCTCTACCGACTGAGCTATCACGGAACTACATATTTCAAAGTACAACTTCTACTGCGGTGTAACCTTCTCTTCGAGTCTTCCGTATCGCTACGTTGTCATGTCTGAGGCGCGCTATTCTACAATCTTAAAAACCCCTGTCAACCCTTTAAATTGCTTTTAAGACAATGATTTGCGCTTGTTTCTGATTTCTTCTTGGGGAGAAGAAACCCGTGGGCTGACGTTGTTGCGGGGCGCACTTTACTAGCCTTTTCCTTACAGTTCAACGCCCTATCGAAAAAAAAGGCCCCGCGATGCGGGGCCTTCTTTTATAGCGCCAGTGACTGGGCTCAGTGGAAGACGATTTCGTCGTTCTCCACCGTCGCCGCGACGCTGGTGCCAGGCATGAAGCTGCCCGACAGGATCAGCTGCGCCAGCGGGTTTTCGATCCAGCGCTGGATCGCACGTTTCAGAGGCCGTGCGCCATACACCGGGTCGTAGCCAACCGCGATCAGCTTGTCCAACGCCTCGCTGCTCAGCTCCAGGGCCAGCTCGCGCTCGGCCAGCCGGCTGCGCAGGCGACCCAGTTGGATCTCGGTGATGCCTGCGATCTGATCCCGTGCCAGAGGCTCGAAGATCACCACTTCATCGACCCGGTTGATAAATTCCGGGCGGAAGTGGCTGGTCAGCGCATCCATCACCGCAGCACGCTGGCCTTCACGATCACCGACCAATTCCTGGATCTGCGCCGAGCCCAGGTTGGAGGTCATCACGATCACCGTGTTGCGGAAGTCCACGGTGCGTCCGTGGCTGTCCGTCAGCCGGCCATCTTCCAACACTTGCAGCAACACGTTGAACACATCCGGGTGAGCCTTCTCGACCTCATCCAGCAGGATCACCGAGTAAGGCTTACGCCGCACAGCTTCGGTCAGGTAGCCACCTTCCTCGTAGCCCACATAGCCTGGTGGTGCGCCGATCAAGCGAGCCACCGAGTGTTTCTCCATGAATTCGGACATATCGATCCGCACCATGGCCTCTTCAGTATCAAAGAGGAACTCGGCCAAGGCTTTGCACAGCTCGGTCTTACCCACGCCGGTCGGGCCGAGGAACATAAACGAGCCGCTCGGACGGTTCGGGTCGGACAACCCGGCCCGCGAACGCCGCACCGCGTTGGACACGGCCACCACGGCTTCTTCCTGGCCAATCACACGTTGGTGCAACAGGCTTTCCATCTTCAGCAGCTTGTCGCGCTCGCCTTCGAGCATTTTCGACACCGGAATGCCGGTCCACTTCGAGACGACTTCGGCAATTTCTTCCTCGGTCACCTTGCTGCGCAGCAACTGGTTCTCGGCTTTGCCGTGCTGGTCAACCATTTGCAGGCTGCGTTCCAGGTCCGGGATCACCCCGTACTGCAACTCGGCCATGCGGTTCAGGTCGCCTTTACGGCGTGCGGCTTCCAGTTCCTGGCGGGACTGCTCGATTTTCTGCTGGATCTGCGCAGAGCCCTGCACTTCGGCTTTTTCCGAGGTCCAGATTTCTTCCAGGTCCGAATACTCGCGTTCCAGACGGACGATTTCTTCCTGGAGTTTTTCCAGGCGTTTTTTCGCCGCGTCGTCTTCTTCTTTCTTCAGGGCCTGGGATTCAACTTTCAGCTGAATCAGGCGCCGATCCAGACGGTCGAGCACTTCCGGCTTGGAGTCGATCTCCATGCGGATGCGGCTGGCCGCTTCGTCGATCAAGTCGATGGCCTTGTCAGGCAACTGACGATCAGTGATATAGCGATGGCTCAATTTCGCCGCCGCAATGATCGCACCGTCAGTGATCGCCACCTTATGGTGGACCTCATAACGCTCTTTCAGGCCACGCAGGATCGCGATGGTGTCCTCTTCGCTCGGCTCTTCCACCAGCACTTTCTGGAAGCGACGCTCAAGGGCCGCATCCTTTTCAATGTACTGGCGATACTCGTTGAGCGTCGTGGCACCGACGCAGTGCAACTCACCCCGCGCCAACGCTGGCTTGAGCATGTTGCCCGCATCCATGGAGCCTTCGCCTTTACCGGCGCCGACCATGGTGTGCAGTTCGTCGATAAACAGAATGATCTGCCCTTCCTGCTTCGACAGTTCATTGAGCAGGGATTTCAGGCGCTCTTCGAACTCGCCACGGAACTTGGCACCGGCGATCAACGCCCCCATGTCCAGGGACAGCAGGCGCTTGCCTTTAAGGCCGTCCGGCACTTCACCATTGATGATGCGCTGGGCCAGACCTTCGGCAATCGCGGTTTTACCCACGCCAGGCTCACCGATCAGCACCGGGTTGTTCTTGGTGCGACGTTGCAACACCTGGATGGTGCGACGAATTTCATCGTCACGCCCGATCACCGGGTCAAGCTTGCCGTCTTCGGCGCGCCTGGTCAGGTCGACGGTGTATTTATCCAGGGCCTGGCGCGACTCCTCATGGTTGGGGTCGTTCACCGCGTCGCCGCCACGCAGGTTGTTGATGGCATTTTCCAGGGCTTTCTTGCTCACGCCCTGGCCCAGCAACAACTTGCCGAGTTTGCTGTTTTCGTCCATGGCGGCGAGCAGCACCAGTTCGCTGGAGATGAACTGGTCGCCCTTTTGCTGGGCCAGGCGGTCCGCTTGGTTAAGCAGGCGCGCCAAGTCCTGGGACATATTCACGTCGCCGGTCGGATTTTGGATTTTCGGCAGTTGGTCGAGCTCTTTGCTCAACTCCTTGCGCAGGCTGTTGACGTCGAAGCCCACCTGCATCAGCAAGGGCTTGATAGAACCACCTTGCTGCTCCAGGAGCGCCTGCATCAAGTGCGCAGGCTCAATGGCCGGGTGGTCGAGGCCCACCGCCAGGGATTGAGAGTCAGATAATGCCAACTGCAATTTGCTGGTTAAACGATCAATACGCATTAGTCACCTTCCTTTTGAGCAGGCCGGAGATATAAAACATCCTGAATGAAGAAACCTGCCAGATACCCTTATAGATGGGGTGGATTCTGGGAGTTTCAAGCGCCGGGCAGTTGACGCAAGTCAGAAGAGTCTAGCGGTCAAGCCAGATAAGGGAGGCAAACCGGCCGGTACGAGGACTGCGGCGGTAAGAAAAGAAGCGCGGATCGGTCACGGTACAGAAACCGCCACCATAAACAGCGGTGACGCCGCGTGCGGCAAGGCGCAGGCGAGCGAGCTTATAGATGTCGGCCATGAACTTGCCGGGGTTGCGACTGGGCACGAAGGCTTCAGCGGTGATCGGCAGTTGCTGCATGAAGGCTTCGCGCACTTCCGGGCCGACCTCAAAGGCTTGCGGGCCAATGGCCGGGCCGAGCCAGACCAGAACTTCGCCGGGCTCGGTATCCAGGCTTTCAAAAGCGGCTTCCAGCACGCCCGCCGCCAGGCCACGCCAACCGGCATGAGCGGCGGCGACGCGAGTGCCAGCACGGTTGCAGAACAGTGCGGGCAGGCAATCGGCAGTCATTGAGGTGCAAGCGATGCCAGGGGTGCTGGTCCAACTGCCATCGGCTTCAGCGGTGCGGCCTGGGTCAGCTTCGACCACGGTCACACCATGAACCTGACGCAGCCAGGCCGGCTGGATAGCAAAGGCATCACTTAAACGACGGCGATTCTCAAGGACGGCCTCCAGGCTGTCCTCGACGTGATCGCCCAGGTTGAGGCTGTCGAACGGCGCCAGGCTGACGCCGCCCGCACGGGTGGTAACGCAGGCTTTTACCCGAGCCGGCGCGGGCCAGTCAGGAATCAGCCAGTCACTCATCCGATAAACGCCTCGCGATCCTGCTTGAGCAGCGACAGCAACCAGACCAAATCGTCTGGCAAAGGCGATTCCCAGCTCATGCGCTTACCGCTCGTCGGATGATCCAGCTCCAGGAAACGTGCATGCAGTGCCTGGCGCGGGAACGACTTCAGCGATTCGACCATGGTCTGACTCGCCGCTGGCGGAATACGGAAGCGGCCGCCGTAGGCCGGATCTCCGACCAACGGGAAGTTGATGTGGGCCATGTGCACGCGAATCTGGTGGGTACGACCGGTTTCCAGCTTGACCCGCACGTGGGTGTGGGAACGGAAACGCTCCAGCACACGGTAGTGGCTGACGGCCTGCTTGCCACCTTCCATCACCGCCATACGCTGGCGCTGCTGGCCGTGACGACCGATCGGCGCGTTGATCTTGCCACCGGCCACCACGACACCGATCACGATGCACTCGTAGATGCGACTGACGCTGCGGCTCTGCAATTGTGTGACCAACTGCGTCTGCGCCTGAATGGTCTTGGCCACCACCATCAAGCCGGTGGTGTCCTTGTCCAGACGGTGCACGATGCCGCAGCGCGGGACATTGACGATGTCCGGCACGTGGTGCAGCAGGGCATTGAGCAAGGTGCCATCAGCGTGCCCGGCCGCCGGGTGTACCACCAGGCCTGCGGGTTTGTTGATGACCAGGATGTCGTCGTCTTCATAGACGATATCCAGCTCAATGTCCTGGGCGATCCATTCTCCCTGGGCTTCCTGCTCGGCAGTCAGCTCAAGAATCGCACCACCATGGACTATGTCTCGCGGGCGGATAACCGCTCCATCCACAGTCAGGCGGCCGTCTTTGATCCAGGCGGAAAGGCGCGAGCGCGAGTGCTCAGCGAATAATTGTGCGGCGACTTGATCGAGGCGTTGGCCGCCCAATTCGGACGGCACCTCTGCGCGAAGTTCAATTTTATCGGACATGCTCAGACTAGGCGTGGCACAGCCTTTGGTTTCGGCTGCGCGCTTGTGGTTAAATACGGCGTCTTTTGCCCCGAGGCTTTCAACGGGGCGCTCATCATAACAGGACGGCCCCGCCCAAGACAGCGGCCGTCATAGGGACGCAAGCCGCCATGCAAGTGAAACACCTGCTGCTGATCGCCATCCTCGCCATGACTGCTGCTTGCTCGTCAACAAAGGACGTCGTCGACGAAAACCTGAGCGAAGTCGAGTTGTACCAACTGGCTCAGAAAGACTTGGACAATAATAGCTACACCAGCGCCACAGCCAAGCTGAAGGCACTGGAGTCGCGTTATCCGTTCGGCCGCTACGCCGACCAGGCGCAGCTTGAGCTGATCTACGCCAACTACAAGAACGCCGAGCCGGAAGCTGCCAAGTCCGCTGCCGAGCGTTTTATCCGCCTGCATCCGCAGCACCCGAACGTGGACTACGCCTACTACCTCAAGGGCCTGACCTCGTTTGACCAGGACGTTGGCCTGCTGGCGCGCTTCCTGCCGCTGGACATGACCAAGCGTGACCCGGGCGCTGCCCGCGACTCCTACAACGAGTTCGCCCAGCTGACCAGCCGCTACCCGAACAGCCGCTACGCGCCGGACGCCAAGCAGCGCATGATCTACCTGCGCAACCTGCTGGCCTCCTACGAGATCCACGTTGCCCACTACTACCTGACCCGTCAGGCCTATGTCGCTGCCGCCAACCGTGGCCGCTATGTAGTGGAAAACTTCCAGGAAACCCCATCCGTGGGTGACGGCCTGGCCGTGATGACCGAGGCTTACCAGCGCCTGCACCTGGACGACCTGGCCAGCACCAGCCTGGAAACCCTGAAGCTGAACTACCCCGACCACCCAAGCCTGAAAGACGGCCAGTTCGTGCCGCAGGTCGCCGAAGCGGACAACCGCTCGTGGCTGAGCAAGTACACCCTGGGCCTGATCGAGTCCCGTCCACCGCTGCCGCCGGGCGAAACCCGCGCCAACCAGGACGTGATGAAGCAGTTCCAGGACGCCAAGGAAGCCATTCCTTCGGAGCTCAAGCCTCATGACGAGAACGGCGACGTAATCGAAGAAGAAGCCCCGCAAGCCCTGGGCAACAACCAGGACCGCTCGTGGTTCAGCTACATGACCTTCGGTGTGTTCGACTGATCCGTTGACGCAACGCAAAAAGGGAGCCCCACGGGGCTCCCTTTTTTATGGGCAAGCATTATTGCGCTGTGCGCCTGCGATGTCCTTGGCTAAACTGGCGCATTACCCGTCGAGAAGCTGCCCACCATGGTTCGTCTACTGTTCTGGATTGCCATCATTGCCGCCGCAGTATGGTTCTGGCGTAAATTCAAAAGCCCGGCTGCCAAACAGCAGCGCGCCGCCGAACCCGACGCCGCATTGATGGTGCGCTGCGCCCACTGCGGCGTGCATTTGCCGCAGAATCACGCCCTGAGCTCAGGCCAGGTGTGGTACTGCAGCCAGCCCCACCTGGAACAAGGGCCGAAGTCTATCCAGCGTTGATTCGACCTTGTGGGGCATATGGCGCCGGGTCGATGATCGGCGCACGCCCCAGCAACAAGTCGGCAAACAACTGGCAGGACGCCGGCGCCAGCACCAGGCCGTTGCGGTAATGCCCGCAGTTAAGCCACAAGCCATTGAACCCCGGCACTTGGCCGATATACGGAATGCCTTCCGGCGACCCCGGGCGCAAGCCTGCCCAATGCCCGACCACTTCGGCCTCGGCCAAGGCCGGAATCAGCTCGACCGCCGACGCCTTCAAGCTTTCCAGCGCAGTGTCGGTAGGCGTCTTGTCGAAACCCTCATGCTCCAGGGTGCTGCCAATCAAGATATGTCCGTCACGCCGCGGGATCGCATAACGCCCCTTGGCCAGGACCATGCTCGACAGGAAATCCGCAGCACACTTGTACAAGATCATCTGGCCTTTGACCGGCTCCACCGGTAGCGACAAGCCCAGCGTGCCCAGCAACTCACCGCTCCACGCCCCCGCCGCCAACACCACCTGATCGCCAAGGATCGGGCCGCCAGTGGTGTTCACCCCCACGACATTGCCGGCGTCCTGTACAAAACCGGTCACCTCGCATTGCTCATGCAGGGTCACACCCGGCAACGCCAACAACGCAGCCTTGAGGGACTTGACCAGCCGGGGATTGCGCACATTGGCGACATTGGCCATGAAGATCGCTTGGGAATAGCCGCCGCCCAACACCGGCACCGCATCATGGGCGGCCGAAACATCCACCTTGCTCAAGGGGCGGCCTTCACGTGCCGCCCAGGCCAGCGCTTCGGCTTCGTCTTCGAGATCGAGCCAGTACAAGCCGGTGGTGTGAACCTCAGGATCGACACCCGTGGCAGCAAACAGGCGCTCGGCCAGTTGTGGATAGAAATCCTGCGACCAATGGGCCAGCGCCGTGACCGCCGGGCTGTAGCGCCACGGGTACAACGGCGAAACAATCCCGCCGCCCGCCCAGGAAGACTCCTGCCCCACGCCGGCACGCTCCAGCAGCACCACCGCCTGCCCCTGGGTCGCCAGGTTGAACGCCGTCAACAAGCCGATTACGCCACCGCCGACCACCACCACTCGCTGTTGCTTAGCCATTATTCGATCCAGCCGATAAATAGGGACAAGCGCACCCGGCGCCCAATCATCCAGCACTGTCATCATTGCCCCCAGCACAGCGTGCGCGACATGTCCGGTGCTGCGCCAGGGTTGGCCCGCGCGCCGGTGCTGGTCAGGCTGAAGCCGCCGCAAGGGTCAGCGGCCATCACCGAGTCAGCAATGGGCGTGGCCTGCAGGCGGAAATCCTGAGGGTTCAATACAGCGGTGATTCTATAGCGATCATTGCCCGCACTGACGCCGCTGGCGTCAATAAAACTGCCATTACGTGCATAAAACCGCTCCAGGTACTGCGCCTGCTCGGTCAACAGCGCGACAATTTGCCCGCGATAGACCTTTTTGACCTGGCCGCTATACCCGGGGTAAGCAATCCCGGCCAGCACCCCGATGATTGCCACGGCAACCAGTAACTCGATCAGGGTAAAACCCCGGCTATCCTTGTCCATCCCACCGCTCCTTATTGAAGTTGCCGCCAGGCCACCCGCCGAAACCGCGAGCCGCCCTCCCCGTCTACCCGCGCGTACACGCTCTCCAAGACCGTGCGGGATTGGCCGCTTAGCCCAACCGCCGTCACTCGATACACGGCGGCCGATACTTGCAGCGGTAAATGAGCCAGCCCCACGGCAGGCCCCAAGGACTGAATGCCGTAGAAACCACCCTTGAGAGCGACCCAGGTGACGCCAGAAATAGGATTCGCACCGGCGACATTCAATGAAAATGCTTCACTCGGCGGCGCGCAGGTGACGACGGACCGGCACACCGGCAAGGCCGCCGATACCCGCTGTACGACCGACTCCCCCAGCCTCAGCCCACTTTCGGCACTTTGCAGCGACTGGTTGCGATGCCACAGGCTCGCGGCGGCCTTCTGCTGGGACACCGCACCCTGCATCGACGCCAAGCCCATCAGCGACAACAACAGCAGGAACACCAGGCTGATCAGCAGCACCATGCCCGCCTGCCGCACATTTGCGCGTAGAGAAATACCCATGCTCGCCCTACCCCAGTCGGTTTCGCAGCGCCGCCACAACGCTGTAGGTTTGCGCCTTGACCCGCCCCGTGGGGTCCTGCAGCGTCATCAGGATGCGTACGCTGCGGATCAGGGATTCATCACCGGGACTGGCGTCATAACGCACCACTTCCTCCGAGGAGGGCTCGGCGGCCACGCCGAAATTGATAGCGAATGCCTGCACGTTATCCACCAGCACCGCCTTGGCCGGTGCCGCAGGCGTACTGACCTTCAACTGGCCCGCCTCGAAGGTGTAGGTGATTTGTCGTAACGCAAAACCAATCTGCCCAGGCAAAGGCACTGGCGCACTGCCAGTGAACGCCTCGGCTGTCCCCGTGCAATCGGACAGCACCGTCCAGTCGGGCTTGCCACCACCATCGCCGACATCCGCCGTCACCAACGTCAGCGACGCTGAACCATTCCCGGCACTCCAGCGCACGGGCTGATCAAAGGCCGCCGGGGCATTCTCGATAAACGCCAGGCCCAGGCAGCCAAACATGCCCGCCTGGCGGATATCCTGAATCATCTTGCCAAGCACAAACCGCGCATCATCCTGCAGCAACATCGCCGCCTGCTGGCTGGCCTGTGTCACGCGGGAGCTGATCACCACCTGGCTGCCCCCAGCCACCAGTACCAGCCCGATAGCCAGCGCCAGCAGCAACTCAATCAGGCTGAAACCGCGAAGACGCGAGGTCATGGCAGCACCCCGGGCTCATGACCGATTCGGCTGGTCAGGGTAAAGGTCTCGCGTGCGTCGCTGGTGTCTGTGGCCCGTCGGTCATCCCAACTGATGGTGACGGTCACTTCATTGGCGCTGACCGCCACCGAGCCTTTGGCACTCGGCCCGGCAAACTCGAGGATATTGGCTTCGAAATCATGCAGATCCAGGTCACGCACATTGGCGCTGGCACTGCTTGCCGGTGCACGTTCTGCACGGCCCCACGCGTAGTCGGCAGCAGCGTTGGCGCGGATGCGGTCGAGCATGTCGTAGGCAATGAAACTGGCCTGGCTGACCATCCTGGAACTGTCGGTGTACTTGAGCGCATTGAGCTGGATAGCGGCCGCGCCCAACAGGCCAACGGCGAGAATCAACAGGGCGACCAGCACTTCGATGAGCGTCATGCCGGTTTGACGCCGGGGCAAGGCGCTGGAGAAAAACGTGTTCGGGCAGGCAAGCATTACCATCGTCGTCCGTGTCGAAGGCCAAAAAAGAAGCAGGAAAACCTGCTGTGCAGCCCAAGACTAGCGCCGGTTTTTCAACCGTGGCGCTGCCGGAACAAAGGGAAATACTTTGGACAAGAAGGCCATCATCCAGGGTCAAGGCGCAGGCGCTATACCTAGGACTGCACCCACATCCACGGAGGGATGACCTATGCAACAACGCGGTTTCACCCTGATTGAACTACTGCTCGGACTGATCATGAGCGGCATCCTGGCCAACCTGGCAGTGCCCAGTTTCAGGCACCTGCTCGAATCACAGCAACGACATAACGCAGCACAATCCCTGGCAGGAGGGCTGCGCTACGCGCGTACCGAAGCCATCGCGCGCAACCGGGCCGTAGTCATTCATGCGCAGGACGAAGACTGGAGCCGAGGTTGGCGGGTGATCGTGGATGTGAGCGGGCGCGGCCACCTGGACGAGGGCAATCCGGTGTTGCTGGAACACCAGGACAGCGGGCGCGTGGCGATTGTCGGCAATGGCCCGGTCAAGAGCCAGGTGCGCTTCAGCGGGCTGGGCGAACCGGTATTTTCAGGCGGGGGGTTTCGGGCGGGCACTGTGCATGTGTGCGCCACCGACCAGGCGCAAAGCCAGTACCAAGTGGTACTGGCACCCAGCGGGCGCATCAGCCTGCGCAGCGACAGGGCCGAACAGGCATTGTGCCGGAGTTACTCCAGCACCCTGGCACTCAGAGCAACGAGCGAACCCGCAGCTCCTTGGGCATGGAGAAAGTGATGTTTTCTTCACGGCCGGCCAACTCATCGGCACCGGTGGCGCCCCATGCATGCAACTGCTGGATCACGCCGCGCACCAGGACTTCCGGGGCCGAGGCACCGGCGGTGATGCCGATACGTTCGACGCCATCGAACCAGCTGCGTTGCATGTCTTCCGCGCCGT
The DNA here is from genome assembly GCF_055407965.1 of Pseudomonas sp. B611. Classification (NCBI taxonomy): domain Bacteria; kingdom Pseudomonadati; phylum Pseudomonadota; class Gammaproteobacteria; order Pseudomonadales; family Pseudomonadaceae; genus Pseudomonas; species Pseudomonas sp. B611. The sequence continues at coordinate 105,503 of NZ_JBUZST010000001.1, read as the reverse complement.
CGATCAGGTACGCCGGTGTAGCCATGCGCTCGGCCAGCTCGCGCAGGCGGTTGGAGTTGGAGCTGTTAGGGCTGCCGACCACCAGGACCACATCGCACTCGTTGGCCAGTTGCTTGACTGCGTCCTGGCGGTTTTGCGTGGCGTAGCAGATGTCGTCCTTGCGCGGGCCACCGATGGCCGGGAAGCGACTGCGCAGGGCGTCGATCACGCGGCTGGTATCGTCCATGGACAACGTTGTCTGGGTCACGAATGCCAGGCGCTCGGGATTGCGCACCTGCAGGTTGGCGACGTCTTTTTCATCTTCGACCAGGTAGATGGCGCCACCATTGCTGGCGTCGTACTGGCCCATGGTGCCTTCTACTTCTGGGTGCCCGGCGTGGCCGATCAGGATGCACTCACGGCCATCACGGCTGTAGCGTGCAACTTCGATGTGCACCTTGGTTACCAGCGGGCAGGTGGCGTCGAAGACCTTCAGGCCACGGCCTGCGGCCTCGGTGCGCACCGCCTGGGAAACACCGTGGGCGCTGAAGATGACGATCACGTCGTCCGGCACCTGGTCGAGTTCTTCGACGAAGATGGCGCCGCGTGCGCGCAGGTCTTCGACCACGAATTTGTTGTGGACGACTTCATGGCGCACGTAGATCGGCGGCCCGAAGACTTCCAGGGCGCGGTTGACGATTTCGATCGCACGGTCCACGCCGGCGCAGAAGCCACGGGGGTTGGCGAGTTTGATGTGCATGCTGTGCCTCGTGTCTTGCAGCCACTTGGGTTCAAGCTAGACGCTAACCCACCTGACAATAGAGATCAAAGGTGGGAGCGGGCTTGCTCGCGAATGCGGTGGGTCAGTAAATACATCTGTTGACTGACACTCAGCATTCGCGAGCAAGCCCGCTCCCACATTTTTAACCGCGTCGTTGATCAGAGCGCTTTAACGTCGATGATTTCAACGTCAAAGGTCAAGGTTTTACCGGCCAACGGGTGGTTGAAGTCGATGGTCACTTGCGTGTCATCGAAGGTTTTCACCACGCCAGGCAATTCGGTATTCGCCGCATCATTGAAGATCACCAGCAAGCCTTCCGACAGGTCCATGCCTTCGAACTGCGAACGCGGGATGATCTGCACGTTTTGCGGGTTGGGCTGGCCAAAGGCGTTTTCCGGCAGGATCTGCAGGTTGCGCTTGTCGCCAGCCTTGAAGCCGAACAGGGCCGCTTCGAAACCCGGCAGCAGGTTGCCGTCGCCGACCTTGAAGGTCGCCGGGGCTTTGTCGAACGTGCTGTCGACCGTGTCGCCATTCTCCAGGCGCAGTGCGAAATGCAAGGTGACTTCCGTGTTCTGGCCGATGCGTTGCTCAGCCAATACCTGATCAGTCATTGACGGTCTCTCCGGTTTTCTTACTTTTGAACATGTCCAACGCCAGCATGATCGCACCGACGGTGATGGCGCTGTCGGCAAAGTTGAACGCCGGGAAGTACCAGCGGTTCTGCCAATGCACGAGGATAAAGTCGATCACATGGCCCAGGGCAATGCGGTCGTACAGGTTGCCCAGCGCGCCGCCCAGTACCAGGGCCAGCGCGATGGCCAGCCAGGTGTCGTCGCGGCCCAGGCGCTTGAGCCAGACCACCAGCACCGCACTGACCACCACGGCAATCAGGGCGAACAGCCAGCGCTGCCAGCCGCCACCGTCGGCGAGGAAGCTGAACGCCGCGCCGGTGTTGTAGGCCAGGGTCCAGCTGAAGTAGTCAGGGATGACCACGATTTGCTGGTACATCTGCAAGGCGCCTTCGAAGTGAGCCTTGCTGACCTGGTCGATGACCAGGACCAGCACGCTCAGTACGAGCCAGCCCAGGCGTCCATAACGACTGGCTGCATTAGGCATAGTGACGAACCTCGCCCGCACCGCTGATGTTGTCGACGCAACGACCACAGATTTCCGGGTGCTCAGGGTTCACGCCGACATCTTCACGGCAGTGCCAGCAACGGGCGCACTTGGCGAAGGCCGACTTGACCACCTTGAGCTTGAGGCCCGGCACTTCGGTGGCGACTGCGTCCGCCGGGGCCTGGGCGAATGGCGCCAGGCTCGCGGTGGAGGTGATCAGCACGAAGCGCAGCTCGTTGCTCAGCTTGGCCAGGTCGGCGGTGAGGCCTTCCTCGGCAAACAGGGTGACTTCGGCTTGCAGGTTGCCACCGACGGCCTTGGCCGCACGCTGCACTTCCAGCTCCTTGTTCACCGCAACCTTGACGGCCATCACGCCTTCCCAGTACTCGCGGCCCAGTTCGAAGTCGGCCGGCAGTTCGGTCAGGCCTTCGTACCAGGTGTTGAGCATCACGGATTCGTTACGCTCGCCCGGCAGGTATTCCCACAGTTCGTCGGCGGTGAAGGCCAGGATCGGTGCGATCCAGCGCACCAGCGCTTCGGAGATGTGGTACAGCGCGGTCTGCGCCGAACGGCGTGCCTTGCTGTTGGCGCCGGTGGTGTACTGGCGGTCCTTGATGATGTCGAGATAGAAACCACCCAGCTCCTGCACGCAGAAGTTGTGGATCTTCGAGTAGACGTTCCAGAAGCGGTATTCGCCGTAGTTTTCCTGCAACTCGCGCTGCAGCAACAGGGTACGGTCCACAGCCCAACGGTCCAGGGCGAGCATGTCCTCGGCCGGCAGGATGTCGGTGGCCGGGTTGAAACCGGTCAGGTTCGACAGCAGGAAGCGTGCGGTATTTCGGATGCGACGGTAGGCATCGGCGCTGCGGGCCAGGATCTGGTCCGACACGGCGATTTCGCCGGAGTAGTCGGTCGACGCCACCCACAGACGCATGATGTCGGCGCCCAGGGTGTCGTTGATCTTCTTCGGCTCGATCACGTTTTTCAGCGACTTGGACATCTTGCGACCCGTCTCATCGACGGTGAAGCCGTGGGTCAGCAGTTCGCGGTACGGCGCGTGGTTATCGATGGCGCAACCGGTCAACAGGGACGAGTGGAACCAGCCACGGTGTTGGTCCGAGCCTTCCAGGTACAGGTCGGCGCGCGGGCCGGTCTCGTGACCCATCGGGTGCGAGCCGCGCAGGACGTGCCAGTGGGTGGTGCCCGAGTCGAACCACACGTCGAGGGTGTCGCTGATCTTGTCGTACTGCGGCGCTTCGTCGCCCAGCAATTCGGCGGCGTCCATCTTGAACCAGGCTTCGATGCCTTCCTGTTCAACGCGCTGGGCCACGACTTCCATCAGTTCGACGGTGCGTGGGTGCAGCTCGCCGCTTTCCTTGTTCAGGAAGAACGGGATCGGCACGCCCCAGTTACGCTGGCGCGAGATGCACCAGTCCGGGCGGTTGGCGATCATCGAGTGCAGGCGCGCCTGGCCCCAGGCCGGGACGAACTGGGTCTCTTCGATAGCCTTGATCGCGCGGTTGCGCAGGGTGTCGCCGCTGGTTGGCTCTTTGTCCATGCCGATGAACCACTGCGCGGTGGCGCGATAGATCAGCGGGGTCTTGTGGCGCCAGCAGTGCATGTAGCTGTGCTTGATGGTTTCGGTGTGCAACAGCGAACCGACTTCCTTCAGCTTGTCGATGATCGGCTCGTTGGCCTTGAAGATGAACTGGCCGCCGAAGAACTCCAGCGACGGCGCGTACACACCATTGCTCTGCACCGGGTTGAGGATGTCATCGTTGACCATGCCGTAGGCTTTGCAGGTCACGAAGTCGTCCACGCCGTAGGCCGGAGCGGAGTGAACCACGCCCGTGCCCGAACCCAGCTCAACGTAGTCAGCCAGGTACACCGGCGACAGACGGTCATAGAACGGATGACGGAAGTTGATCAGCTCCAACGCCTTGCCGGTGCTGGTCGCGATGACCGAACCTTGCAGCTCGTAGCGGGCCAGGCAGGCTTCGACCATTTCTTCGGCCAGCACCAGCAGGCGATCACCGACGTCCACCAGGGCGTAGGTGAATTCCGGGTGCACGTTCAGCGCCTGGTTGGCCGGGATGGTCCACGGGGTGGTGGTCCAGATCACGATGGCGGCAGGCTTGGCCAGCGATGCCAGGCCGAAGGCCTCGGCCAGCTTGGCGTCGTCGGCGATCGGGAAGGCCACGTCGATGGTCGAGGACTTCTTGTCTTCGTACTCGACTTCGGCTTCGGCCAGGGCCGAACCGCAGTCAAAGCACCAGTTCACGGGCTTGAGGCCCTTGAACACGAAACCGCCCTTGACGATTTCGGCCAAGGCACGGATTTCACCGGCCTCGTTCTTGAAGTTCATGGTCTTGTACGGGTTGTCCCATTCGCCAAGCACGCCCAGGCGGATGAATTCGGACTTCTGCCCTTCGATCTGCTCGGTGGCGTAGGCACGGCACAGTTCGCGGGTTTTATCCGCGCCCAGGTTCTTGCCGTGGGTCACTTCGACCTTGTGCTCGATCGGCAGGCCATGGCAGTCCCAGCCCGGGACATACGGCGCATCGAAGCCCGAAAGGGTCTTCGAACGCAGGATCATGTCCTTGAGAATCTTGTTCAGCGCATGACCGATGTGAATCGTGCCGTTGGCATAAGGAGGGCCGTCGTGCAGGACGAATTTCGGACGATCCTTGCCAATCTCGCGCAACTTTCCGTACAGGCCAATACTGTCCCAGCGCTGCAGGATCTGCGGTTCGCGCTGTGGCAGGCCGGCCTTCATTGGGAAGGCGGTGTCCGGAAGGTTTAGCGTGGCTTTATAGTCGGTCATTTAAGGCTCTTCGGTTAGCGATGGGCGCTAGGTGCGGCTAGTGCACGGGCGGCGGCGACATCCGCATTGATCGCCGTTTTCAACGCCTCAAGGGAGGCGAAACGCTGCTCTTCACGCAGCTTTTGGTGGAAAACCACCGTCAAACGCCGGTCATACAAATCACCGGCAAAATCCAAAAGGTGAACTTCCAGGTGGGCCTTGCCATCACCTGCAACCGTGGGCCTGACGCCTATGTTGGCGACTCCCGGCCACGGTTGGCCGTCGATATCGACACTCACCAGGTAAACCCCGGTGAGCGGCACACGACGGCGCTTGAGCTGCACGTTGGCGGTTGGCGTGCCCAGTTGGCGCGCCAGCTTCTGGCCGTGCAGGACCCGCCCGGCAATGCGGAACGGGCGACCGAGCAAACGCTCGGCCAACGCGAAGTCGGCAGCAGCCAGGGCGTTACGCACCTGGGTACTGCTCACGCGCAGGCCGTCCAGTTCGACGGTTTGCGCGGCTTCGACGGTAAAACCTTGGTTAGCGCCAGCCTTCTGCAGGAAATCGAAATCGCCGACGCGGTCGCACCCGAAACGGAAGTCGTCGCCGACCTCCAGGTGCTGCACGCCCAGGCCGTCCACCAGGATTCGGTCGACGAACTCGGCGGCGCTGAGGCTTTGCAAACGCTGGTTGAAGGCCAGGCAGAGGACACGGTCCACACCCTCTTCGGCCAGCAGTTGCAGCTTGTCCCGCAAGCGGGCCAGACGTGCCGGCGCCGTTTCGGGGCTGAAATATTCCCGCGGCTGTGGCTCAAATATCACCACGCAGCTGGGCACGCCCAACTCGACCGCACGCTCGCGCAGCCTGGCCAGGATAGCCTGGTGGCCACGGTGAACACCGTCAAAGTTGCCAATAGTGGCGACGCAGCCCCGATGCTGGGGGCGCAGGTTGTGGAGACCTCGAACCAGCTGCATAACGCGCTTCTTGCTCATAAAGTGGTCGATTATAACCACACCCAGCCCCGGACGACAGGCAACAGAACAGGCCAAATGGGTCGAATCGATAAAACAACGGTTTTATCGCGGCAAACGCTCTAGCCAATCGACTTGCGATTGAAATCCCGCAGGCGGAAGCCCTGCAACAGCAACATCCCGAAGTACACCACCACACCGGCCACGACCAGCACGCCAAGCCGCAGGAAACGCTCCAGCATATGGCCTTCGTCCCAGGCGGGCATAAAGTGCATCAGGCCGAGCAATACCGCCGACATCGCCGTCACCGCCACCACCAGTTTGAGGGCAAACAGGCCCCAGCCCGGCTGCGGCTGGAACATCTGCTGCTTGCGCAGTTGGTAGAACAGCAGCCCGGCGTTGATGCACGCGCCGGCACTGATGGCCAGGGCCAGGCCGGCATGGGCCAGCGGGCCGATAAACACCAGGTTGAGCAGTTGCGTGACGATCAGCGTGAAGATCGCGATTTTCACCGGCGTACGGATGTTTTGCTGGGCGTAGAAGCCCGGCGCCAGCACTTTGATCACGATGATGCCGAGCAAACCGACCGAGTAGGCCACCAGCGCGTGCTGCGTCATCAGGGCGTCATGGGCATCGAATTGACCGTACTGGAACAACGACACGGTCAGCGGCTCGGCCAGAATCCCCAGTGCCAGCGCGCACGGCAGCACCAGCACAAAACACAGGCGCAGGCCCCAGTCGAGGATGCGCGAGTATTCCTGACGGTCCTTGCTGGCGTAGGTGCGCGCCAGGGTCGGCAGCAGGATGGTGCCCAAGGCCACGCCGAGCACGCCGGACGGCAGTTCCATCAAGCGATCCGCGTAGTACATCCACGACACCGAACCCGAGACCAGCAGCGAGGCGAACGCGGTGTTGATGATCAGGGAAATCTGACTGACGGACACACCGAGGATCGCCGGCAACATATTGCGCATCACGCGCCAGACGCCGGTGTCCTTCAGATTGAGGCGCGGCAGCACCAGCATGCCGATCTTTTTCAGGTGCGGCAGTTGGTAGAGCAACTGTGCCAGGCCACCGGCCAGCACGGCCCAGCCCAGGGCCATGACCGGCGGATCGAAGTACGGCGTGAGGAACAGCGCGAAGATGATCATGCTGACGTTCAGCAGGGTCGGCACGAAGGCCGGCACCGAAAAACGGTTCCACGTGTTGAGGATCGCGCCGGCCAGGGATGACAGGGAAATCAGCAATATATAAGGAAAGGTCACCCGCAGCAGGTCAGTGGTCAGCGCGAATTTTTCCGGGGTATTGGCAAAACCGGGGGCCGTCGCCCAGATCACCCAGGGCGCAGCGAGCATGCCGAGGACGGTTACCAGCATCAGCACCAAAGTCAGCAGGCCCGACACGTAGGCAATAAAGGTGCGCGTCGCTTCCTCGCCCTGCTGGGTCTTGTATTCGGCCAGGATCGGCACGAACGCCTGGGAAAATGCGCCCTCGGCGAAGATCCGCCGCAGCAGGTTGGGCAGCTTGAACGCAATGAAGAAGGCGTCCGTGGCCATGCTGGCGCCAAAAATGCGCGCCAGCAGGGTGTCGCGCACGAAGCCCAAAACCCGCGAGATCATCGTGATAGAGCTGACGGCGGCCAACGATTTGAGGAGGTTCATTGAAAGAGTTTGCGCCTATTAGATAAACAGCAGGCGAACAACGCGCCTACTTATGCGATACTGCGCGCCTGCAACAGCACAGAGCCAAAGCTCGCGAGTTTACAGGTCAAGCGCCGGAAATAAATCACCCGCCTCTTCAGATCGACCACTCAGCAGTTCGCATCAGCCGCCCTTGACAACACATCAAGTCATCGGCATGATTCGCGGCCTATTTTGTTTGCTATTTCCTAAAAAGTCTTTCGAGGAGCTCGACGGTGGCCAACACACCTTCCGCCAAAAAACGTGCAAAACAGGCTGAGAAGCGTCGCAGCCACAACGCCAGCCTGCGTTCCATGGTTCGTACCTACATCAAGAATGTAGTTAAAGCCATCGACACCAAAGACGCTGAAAAAGCTCAAGCAGCTTACGTTCTGGCTGTGCCTGTTATCGACCGTATGGCCGATAAAGGCATCATCCACAAGAACAAGGCCGCTCGTCATAAGAGCCGTCTGAATGGCCACATCAAGGCTCTGAACGTCGCTGCAGCAGCCTAAGTGGTAACAACTGGCGCGTAACCCAGGTTGCGCAACAGTTAAGAAATGCCCCGTACCGAAAGGTGCGGGGCATTTTTGTTTGTCCACGGAATCACCACAGCTCTCCTTGTGGGAGCGGCTTGTGTGGGAGCGGGCTTGCTCGCGAATACGGTGGGTCAGTGAAAGATTTAGCGACTGACACTCCGCATTCGCGAGCAAGCCCGCTCCCACATTTGGATTGTGTACATTCTTTGGGCACAAAAAAAAACGCCCCGAACCAGTCGGGGCGTTTTTGCTAGCAGCCGATCAATGCATCAATCAGTGCTGGTGACCGCCTTCACCGTGAACGTGGCCGTGAGCCACTTCTTCCTGGGAAGCGTCGCGGATGGCAACGATCTTCACTTGGAAGTTCAGGCGCTGGCCAGCCAGCGGGTGGTTGCCGTCAACGGTGACGTCGTCGCCGTCCAGATCACGGATGGTGACGATCTGCATTTGGCCGTCCGGCGCGGAAGCGTGGAACTGCATGCCCACTTCCAGCTCGTCAACGCCTTCGAACATGCTGCGGCTCAGGGTGCTGACCAGTTCGGCCGAGTACTCACCGTAGGCATCTTCAGGTTCTACGGCAACCGTCAGTTCATCACCGACGTTCTTGCCTTCCAGAGCCTTTTCCAGGCCTGGGATGATGTTACCTGCGCCTTGCAGGTAGACCAGCGGCGCGCCGCCGGCGGAGCTGTCGATGACCTCACCAGCGTCGTTGGTCAGGGTATAGTCGATGGAGACAGCCTTGTTAGCGGCGATCGTCATGGGGCGAGACCTTTTGCATAAGAATGAAGAACGGACAAGTCTAAACAAGGATTTGCCCGAAAGCGAACAGAACCCGGACAGACGGGGTCGCACACGCGACTCGACGGTCACCGGTTTTCATCTGGACGACGACCAGCATTGGGTTGCCGAGCTTTCTTGCGGCCACACCCAGCACCTGCGCCACCAGCCGCCATGGCAGTCCCGCGCCTGGGTGCTCGACCCCGCACAGCGTCAGAAAAAAATAGGCCAGCCCTTTGCCTGCGGCTGGTGTGCGCAAGCGCACGAATAACGATAACCTTGGCGCCTGATTCGCGGTAGACACTCAGCCATAGAGCGTCACCCAAGCCATGCACCTCCAGAGAATTCGCATGCAGACTTTTTTTATCGCGCCCACCGATTTTGGTGTGGGTCTGACCTCCATCAGCCTTGGGCTGGTGCGTACCCTTGAGCGGGCCGGGCTGAAAGTCGGGTTCTTCAAGCCCATTGCCCAGCCGCACCCCGGCGACACCGGCCCCGAACGCTCCACCGAACTGGTGGCGCGCACCCACGGCTTGAAGCCGCCACAACCCCTGGGCCTGGCCCATGTGGAGCGCATGCTCGGCGACGGCCAGCTCGATGAGCTGCTCGAAGAAATCATCACCCTGTATCAACAGGCCGCCGTGGGCAAGGATGTGCTGATCGTCGAAGGCATGGTGCCGACCCGCAGCGCCAGCTATGCCGCCCGGGTCAACCTGCACCTGGCCAAGAGCCTGGATGCGGAAGTGATCCTGGTCTCGGCCCCGGAAAACGAAGTGCTCACCGAACTCTCCGGCCGTGTGGAATTGCAGGCCCAGCTGTTTGGCGGCCCGAAGGACCCGAAAGTGCTCGGCGTGATCCTCAACAAGGTGCGCACCGACGAAAGCATGGAGGTGTTCTCCGCGCGCCTGAAGGAACATTCGCCGCTGTTGCGCAGCGGTGATTTCCGCCTGCTCGGCTGCATTCCCTACCAGCCGGAACTCAACGCCCCACGCACCCGCGACGTGGCCGACCTGATGGGCGCGCAGATCCTCAACGCCGGCGACTACGAAAGCCGGCGCATGACCAAGATCATCATTTGCGCGCGCACCATGCGCAACACCGTGGAGCTGCTCAAGCCCGGCGTACTGGTAGTAACCCCGGGCGACCGCGACGACATCATCCTCGCCGTCAGCCTGGCCGCGATCAACGGCGTGCCCCTGGCCGGCCTGCTGCTGACCAGCGACACCCTGCCCGACCCGCGCATCATGGACCTGTGCCGTGGCGCGTTCCAGGCCGGGCTGCCGGTGCTGTCGGTGAGCACCGGTTCCTACGACACCGCCAACCAGCTCAACAGCCTCAACAAAGAAATCCCCATCGATGACCGCGAGCGCGCGGAGATCATCACCGACTTTGTCGCCAGCCACCTCGATGCACGCTGGCTGCACCAACGCTGCGGCACGCCACGGGAGATGCGCCTGTCGCCGGCGGTGTTCCGCTACCAGCTGATCCAGCGCGCCCAGGCGGCCAACAAGCGCATCGTCCTGCCCGAAGGCAGCGAGCCGCTGACCGTGCAAGCTGCCGCCATCTGCCAGGCGCGCGGGATTGCCCGTTGCGTGTTGCTGGCCAAACCAGCGGACGTAGAAGCCGTCGCCCGCGCCCAGGGCATCGAATTGCCCGAAGGCCTGGAGATTCTCGACCCGGACCTGATCCGCCAGCGCTACGTCGAACCGATGGTGGCCCTGCGCAAGAGCAAAAGCCTCAACGCACCGATGGCCGAGCAGCAATTGGAAGACACCGTGGTGATCGCCACCATGATGCTCGCACTGGATGAGGTGGACGGCCTGGTCTCCGGCGTCATTCACTCCACGGCTAACACCATCCGCCCCGCCCTGCAGTTGATCAAGACCGCGCCGGGCTGCACCTTGGTGTCGTCGGTGTTCTTCATGCTGTTCCCGGAGCAGGTGCTGGTGTACGGCGACTGCGTAATGAACCCGCACCCAAGTGCGGCGGAACTGGCGGAGATTGCCCTGCAAAGCGCCGACTCGGCTGCGGCGTTCGGCATCACACCGCGCGTGGCGATGATCAGCTATTCCAGCGGCGACTCGGCCAGCGGCGAAGAAGTGGAGAAAGTCCGCGAAGCCACCCTGCTCGCCCACGAGCAGCAAAGCTCGCTGCTGATCGACGGCCCGCTGCAATACGACGCCGCCGCCAACGAAAACGTGGCCCGCCAATTGGCACCGAACAGCCAGGTCGCCGGTAAAGCCACTGTGTTCGTATTCCCCGACCTGAACACCGGCAACACCACCCACAAGGCCGTGCAACGCAGCGCCGATTGCGTGAGCCTGGGGCCGATGCTTCAGGGCCTGCGCAAACCGGTCAACGACCTGCCACGCGGCGCCCAGGTGGATGACATCGTGTACACCATCGCACTGACTGCGATCCAAGCCGCCAACCGACCTATGGATATCTAAATGCTGGATTTTCTACCTGCCGCCCTGCGCGGGGTGATCGCGTCGTTGTTGCTGGCGCTGAACACGATCCTGTTGTGCTCGTTCCTGTTTATCGTCGCGCTGTTCAAGGCGTTGCCGTTCGCCAAGCGCTTCAGTGAATGGCTGATGAACCACACCCACGAAGCCTGGGTGACCAACAACAAAGGCTGGATGAACCTGGTGCGGCGCACACGCTGGCACATCAAAGGCCTGGAAGGGCTGGATTACCAGCACTCGTACCTGGTGACCAGCAACCACCAGAGCTGGGTCGACATCATGGTGTTGCAGTACGTGCTCAACCGCCGGATTCGCCCGCTCAAGTTCTTCCTCAAGCAAGAGCTGATCTGGGTGCCGGTGATTGGTCTGGCCTGGTGGGCCCTGGGCTTTCCGTTCATGAAGCGCTACACCAAGGCGTACCTGGAAAAGCACCCGGAGAAGAAAGGCAAGGATCTGGAAACCACCCGCAAGACCTGTGCAAAGTTTCGCGACAACCCGGTGGGCATCTTCAACTTTGCCGAAGGTACGCGGTTTACCCCGGGCAAGCATGCGCAGCAGAAATCGCCGTTCCGTTATCTGCTCAAGCCCAAGGCTGGCGGGATCGCATTTGTGCTGGACGCCATGGGTGAGCAGTTGAAATCACTGGTGAACGTGACCATTCACTATCCTGCCGGGCGCCCTGGGTATTGGGATTTGTTGTGCGGGAATGTGCAGGACGTTGTGGTGCAGTTTGAAGAGGTGCAGATCCCGGCTGAGTTCATTGGCAAGAATTATGAGCAGGATGGGGAGTATCGGACGGCGTTCCAGGGTTGGATCAATAAGCTGTGGGAAGACAAAGACCAACTGCTGGAAAAACTGCACACACAATTCCCAGGCAAACAGTAATCCAAATGTGGGAGCGGGCTTGCTCGCGAAAGCGATGTGTCAGTCAGCAAATGTATCGACTGATCCACCGCATTCGCGAGCAAGCCCGCTCCCACATTTGACCGAGTTGTTTTCAAGCCCTACAAAAAAGCCCGCCACCGAGTGATCGGTGGCGGGCTTTTTTGTGGCGGCAATCCTTAGATCGCGCCGCGCTGACGCAACAGCTCCAGCACTTGCTTGACGCTTTCTTCCAACGACAACGCCTGGGTGTCGATCACCAGATCGGCATTCAACGGCACGTCGTACGGGAACGACTCGCCCGGGATGTTATCCCCACCGGCAGCATACAAGCCTTGCGGATCACGCTCGGCACACACCAGCGGCGACGCTTGCACGTAGACCGTCAGCAAACGATCACCGCCGATCAGGGCCTTGGCCTGTTCACGGCCTTCGGCATCCGGTGCGACGAACGCGGCCAGGGTCAGCAGGCCCGCTTCGTTGAACTGACGCGCCACGTGCGCGGCACGACGCCAGTTCTCGGTGCGGCCGGCACGGTCTTGCGGCAAGCCTTTGTTCAGGTCGTGACGCAGGTTCTGCCCATCCAGTACAAACACCGCACGGCCCATGTCGAACAGCTTGCGCTCGACCGCATAGGCCAGGGTGCTCTTGCCAGCGCCCGACAGGCCGCTGAACAGCACGGTGGCCGGTTGCTGGCCGAAGCGCTGGGCACGTTCTTCGGTGGCCACGTGGGCCAACTTGCCGTGCTGCGCCGAACTGCCGTGGCTCACCGGTGGCGCGATGATCATCCCCGCCGCCACGGTGCCGTTGGTCAAACGGTCGATGACGATGAACGCACCGGTGGTGCGGTTGCTGTCGTAACCGTCCAAGGCGATGGCGGCGTCGAGGCTGACCTTGACCCGGCCGATCTCGTTCAATTGCAGCGAACTCGCCGGGCCTTCGGCCAGGGTGTTCACGTCCACGCGGTGCACGATGCTGGTGATGGAACCCGGCACGTAGCTGGTGGCGCGCTTGATGTCGTATTTCTTGCCCGGCAGCATCGGCTCTTCGGCCATCCACACCAGCATGGCGTCGAAGGCGTCGGTCACTTGCGGCACGTTGTCGGCATGCACCAACAGGTCGCCACGGGAGATGTCGATCTCGTCTTCCATGGTCAGGGTCACGGCCTGGCCGGGACCTGCGTGTTCCAGCTCACCTTCAAAAGTGACGATGGATTTGACGCGGCTGCTCTTGCCCGACGGCAGCACCACGACTTCGTCGCCCTTGTGCACGATGCCGCTGGCCAGGGTGCCGGCGAAACCACGGAAGTTCAGGTTCGGACGGTTGACGTACTGCACCGGGAAACGCAGGTCGGTGTAGTTGCGGTCGTTGGCGATCTCGACGGTTTCGAGGATCTCCATCAGCGACTGGCCGGTGTACCAAGGCGAACGCTCGCTCTTGTTCACCACGTTGTCGCCCTTGAGCGCCGACATCGGCACGAACGCCATGGTGCTCGGCTTGAACGCGATACCCTCGGCGAACTTCAGGTAATCGGCCTTGATCGACTCGAACACGCTTTGGTCAAAGCCGTTGATGTCCATCTTGTTGACGGCAATCACGATGTGCTTGATGCCCAGCAACGAGGCGATATAGCTGTGGCGACGGGTCTGGGTCTGCACGCCGTAGCGGGCGTCGATCAGGATGATCGCCAGGTCACAGGTAGACGCACCGGTGGCCATGTTGCGGGTGTACTGCTCATGGCCGGGGGTGTCGGCGATGATGAATTTGCGCTTGGCGGTGGAGAAGTAGCGGTAGGCAACATCAATGGTGATGCCCTGCTCACGCTCGGCCTGCAGGCCGTCGACCAGCAACGCCAGGTCGATGTCGTCACCGGTGGTGCCGACTTTCTTCGAATCGCGGGTGATGGCTTCCAGATGATCTTCGTAGATCATCTTGGAGTCGTGCAGCAGGCGCCCGATCAGGGTGCTCTTGCCGTCGTCGACGTTGCCACAGGTCAGGAAGCGCAACATTTCCTTGCGCTCGTGCTGGCCCAGGTAGGCGAGGATGTCCTCGCTGATCAAATCAGATACGTGCGACATGACAACCCCTTAGAAATAACCCTGACGTTTTTTATCTTCCATCGAGCCTGCACCATCGTGGTCGATGACACGGCCCTGGCGCTCGGAAGTTCGCGTCAGGAGCATTTCCTGAATGATGTCCGTCAGCGTCTCGGCTTCGGACTCCACCGCGCCCGTCAACGGGTAGCAGCCAAGGGTACGGAAACGTACTTTCTTTTTGACGATTCGGGCTTTGTCTTCGTCGGACAAATGCTCAAGGATGCGGTCGTCGTCGATCATGATCAACGTGCCGTTCTTCTCGATCACTTCACGCTCGGCGGCGAAGTACAGCGGCACGATCGGGATGCCTTCGAGGTAGATGTACTGCCAGATGTCCAGCTCGGTCCAGTTGGACAGCGGGAACACACGGATCGACTCGCCCTTGTTGACGTTGCCGTTGTAGACGTTCCACAGCTCCGGGCGCTGGTTCTTCGGGTCCCAGCGGTGTTTGCTGTCGCGGAACGAGTACACGCGCTCTTTGGCGCGGGATTTCTCTTCATCGCGACGGGCACCGCCGAAGGCTGCGTCGAAACCATGCTTGTCCAGGGCTTGCTTGAGGCCCTCGGTCTTCATGATGTCGGTGTGCTTGGCGCTGCCGTGGGTGAACGGGTTGATGCCCTGCGCCACGCCATCCGGGTTGACGTGGGTGATCAGGTCCAGGCCCAGTTCCTCGACCATCTTGTCGCGGAACTTGTACATCTCCTGGAATTTCCACTGGGTGTCCACGTGCATCACCGGGAACGGCAGCTTGCCCGGGAAGAACGCCTTGCGTGCCAGGTGCAGCATCACGGCGGAGTCTTTACCGATCGAGTAGAGCATCACCGGGTTATCGAACTCGGCGGCGACCTCGCGGATGATGTGGATGCTTTCCGCCTCCAGCTGTTTCAGATGCGTCAGTTTGTCGACCATGGTTACTCACGGAAAAACGATCTTATGGACGGCCAGCGGGCCGTGTTCGAGCGGGGCATGCTAGCACAGCACCTTCTTCTAATCAGGGAGCTGGCTAGATCGAAACGGTATATGAATATGCCCTGATGTTTGGGCCGAACTCGGTCAACTGTGGGAGCGGGCTTGCTCGCGAATGCGGTGGTTCAGTCAAAACATCTGTGACTGATACTCCGCCTTCGCGAGCAAGCCCGCTCCCACACAAGCCCTTTCCACATGAGTTCTGTGGTGGGGCTTAGATCGGATTGGGGCAATCGATGAACAGGTGCTCCAGCGCAAACCGCCGCGCCAGGTAATCCCCCAGCGCCTGCACACCATAACGCTCGGTGGCGTGATGGCCAGCGGCAATAAAGCTGATGTCGTTTTCCCGCGCACTGTGGAAGGTCTGCTCGGACGCTTCGCCGCTGAGGAACAGATCGACACCCGCCGCAACCCCATGGTCGATGTAACCCTGGCCACCACCGGTGCACCAGCCCACGCGGCGGATCATCTCACTGCCTTCGATCAGCAGCGGCTCACGCCCCATGACTTCCTGCACGCGGCGGGCGAAATCCCGTGGCGACAACGGCTCGGCAAGGGAGCCGACCAGGCCGACGACCTTGGCGTCATTGGGGTCCAGCGGGCCTTCGACGGTGATGTCCAGCTGGCGTGCGAGCTGCACGTTGTTGCCGACATCGGGGTGCAGGTCCAGCGGCAGGTGGTAGGCCAACAGGCTGATGTCGTGCTTGAGCAGGGTTTTCAGGCGGCGCTGCTTCATGCCGGTGATGCAGGGGTTTTCTCCTTTCCAGAAATAACCGTGGTGCACCAGCACCAGGTCAGCCCCGGCTTCGACGGCGGCATCCAGCAGGGCCTGGCTGGCGGTCACGCCGCTGACGATGCGCATCACCTGCGGACGCCCTTCCACTTGCAGGCCATTGGGGCAGTAATCGGCGATTTTGGAGCTGTTCAGGTAGCGGTCAGCTTCATCGACTAATGTGCTCAGGGCAACGGCCATAAAAGACTCCTAAATATCCCGTTCGAAGGCACTCACAGCCTCGTATAATGCGCGACATTATGGGCGCTCTCCCGCCCCCTGCAACCTGTCAGGACTTACTTGATGCTCAAGGCACTGCGTTTTTTTGGATGGCCATTGTTGGCTGGCGTGCTGATCGCGATGCTGATCATTCAGCGTTATCCCCAGTGGGTGGGCTTGCCCAGCCTGGACGTAAACATGCAGCAGGCACCGCAGACCAACGCGGTGGTGCAAGGCCCGGTGACCTATGCGGACGCGGTAGTCATCGCCGCGCCGGCCGTGGTCAACCTGTACACCACCAAGGTCATCAACAAACCGGCGCACCCGTTGTTTGAAGACCCGCAGTTCCGTCGCTACTTCGGCGACAACGGGCCCAAGCAACGGCGCATGGAGTCCAGCCTGGGTTCGGGCGTGATCATGAGCCCGGAAGGCTACATCCTCACCAACAACCACGTGACCACCGGCGCCGACCAGATCGTGGTGGCCCTGCGTGACGGCCGCGAAACCCTGGCCCGCGTGGTCGGCAGCGACCCGGAAACCGACCTGGCGGTACTCAAGATCGACCTGAAAAGCCTGCCCTCCATCACCCTCGGCCGCTCCGACGGCCTGCGCGTGGGCGATGTGGCGCTGGCCATCGGCAACCCGTTCGGCGTCGGCCAGACGGTGACCATGGGCATCATCAGCGCCACCGGGCGTAACCAGCTCGGCCTGAACAGCTACGAAGACTTCATCCAGACCGATGCCGCGATCAACCCCGGCAACTCCGGCGGCGCGCTGGTGGATGCCAATGGCAACCTGACCGGCATCAACACGGCGATTTTCTCCAAGTCCGGCGGCTCCCAGGGCATCGGCTTTGCGATCCCGGTGAAGCTGGCGACGGAAGTGATGAAGTCGATCATCGAGCACGGCCAGGTGATTCGTGGCTGGCTGGGCATTGAAGTGCAGCCGCTGACCAAGGACCTGGCCGAGTCGTTTGGCCTGACCGGGCGCCCGGGCATCGTGGTCGCCGGGATCTTCCGTGACGGCCCGGCGCAGAAAGCCGGCCTGCAACTGGGCGACGTGATCCTCAGCATCGACGGCGAACCGGCCGGCGATGGCCGCAAGTCGATGAACCAGGTGGCGCGGATCAAGCCGACCGACAAGGTGAGCATCCTGGTGATGCGCAATGGCAAAGAGATCAAGTTGTCAGCGGAAATCGGCCTGCGCCCACCACCGGCACCGGTGAAAGAAGAGGAATAAGCACCCTCGCCCAGGTGCCCGCTCGCGGGCACCTGTAAGCTCATATTTCTTAGCGATTCATTCTCATCGGTCATGTTATATTGTTTCAATACCGCTATTGGAACGCTCTATCATGCCGTCTCGAAAAATCGCCCCCTTGGCTGGCCTGGCCCTGGGTTTGCTGCTCGACCCCGCCTTTGCCGAAGACAACACCCTGGAACTCGACACCATCAGCGTCACCAGCGACGCCTACGAGTCCGCCACCAGCCCGGTCAAAGGCTACCGCGCCACCCGCTCGGCCAGCGCAACCAAAACTGACACGGCGTTACGCGACATCCCACAATCCATCAGCGTGATTCCCGCCACGGTGCTCAAGGACCTGGGCAGCACCAGCGTCGAGCGCGCCCTGGAGTTTGCCGGCGGCGTGTCCAAGCAAAACAACTTCGGCGGCCTCACGCTTTACGAATACAGCGTGCGCGGCTTCACCACATCCGAGTTCTACCAGGACGGCTTCAGCGCCAACCGTGGTTACCCGAGCACCCCGGACGCGGCCAATATCGAACGCATCGAAGTGCTCAAGGGCCCCGCCGCCAGCCTGTACGGGCGTGGCGATCCTGGCGGCACCGTCAACATCGTGACCAAGAAGCCCCAACCGGAAGCCTTCACCACCCTGCAGACCAGCGCCGGCAGTTGGGACCGCTACCGCACCGCCCTCGACGTCAACACCCCACTGGACAGCGAAGGCCACGTGCTGTCGCGGGTCAACCTGGCGGTGGAAGACAACCACAGCTTCCGCGATCACGTGCAGAGCAAACGGGTCTTCGTCGCGCCGTCGTTCAGCTGGCAGCTGGACCCGGACACCACCCTGCTCGTCGAAAGCGAATTCGTGCGCCACAGCTCCACCTTCGACCGTGGCATCGTCGCCGCCCCCGGCGTATCGCGCTCCACCTTCCTCGGCGAACCCAACGATGGCGACATCGACAACCACAACAACCGCCTCCATGCTACCCTCGAGCATCACCTCAACGATGCCTGGAGCCTGCGCCTGGCCAGCCACTACAAACAAGGCAGCCTGTGGGGCGACGCCTCGGAAAACCGCGCGCTGAACGCCGATGGCCACACCCTCAACCGCCGCTACCGCGAGCGCTCCATGGGTTGGCACGACAGCATCACCCAGCTGGAACTGCGCGGCCTGTTCGACATCGGCAGTTGGCAGCATGAGTTACTGGTGGGCACGGAATACGAGGACTACCGCAAGAAAGAACGCGTCACCGCCATCGCCGGCAGCCCCTACGCCATCGACCTCTACAACCCGGTCTACGGCCAGGCCAAACCCAACGGCGCACGAAGCGGCACCGACTTCTTCGAGCAGACCAAAAGCCACGCGCTGAACCTGCAAGACCAGATCGTTTTCACCGACCGCCTGCGCGGCATGGTCGGGGCGCGCTTCGAGCACTTCGAGCAACGCATCGACAACTACATCGGCAACACCCCGCCGAACAAACAAACCCACGACGCCCTGACCCAGCGCGCCGGCCTGCTTTACCAGCTCACGCCGCAAGTCGGCGTGTTTGCCAACGCCTCTACCTCGTTCAAACCCAACAGCGGGCTGGACGCCAACAACAAAGGCTTCAAGCCGGAAGAAGGCGTGGGCTACGAAGTGGGGATCAAGAGCGAGCTATTCGACGACCGCCTCAGCACCACGCTTGCCGCGTTCCATATCGAGAAGGAAAACGTGCTCACCCTCGACCCGGCCACCAACCTCAACCGCGCCATGGGCAAGGCCCGCAGCCAGGGTTTTGACCTGCAACTGACAGGGCAAGTGACGGATGCCGTACGGGTGATCGGGGCCTTTGCCTACATCGACGCAGAGGTAACCAAGGGTGACAAGGCCATTCCCGCCGGCAGCCGCATCCTTGGCGTAGCCAAGCGCAGCGGCAGTTTGTTGGGGGTGTATGAATTCCAGGACGGCGCGTTGCGCGGGTCGGACGTGGGCGCGGCGTTTACCTATGTGGGGGATCGTTCCGGTGAGGCGGGCACGAGCTTTGAGCTGCCGGCGTATCACACCGTGGATTTGCTGGCGCATTACAAGGCCACGGAGAATGTCACCGTAGGACTGAACCTCAATAACCTGTTTGATGAGAAGTACTACGAGCGGTCCTACAGCAACTACTGGGTCAACCCCGGCGAACCGCGCAACCTCACGGTCAGCCTGACCCTAAACCTGTAACCCGGTAAAAACTGTGGGAGCGGGCTTGCTCGCGAATGCGGTGTGTCAGTCACTTATTATTTGACTGATCCACCGCATTCGCGAGCAAGCCCGCTCCCACAGTTTGATCTTCACTTGGTTCGGTTACAGCGTTGCTGGCGCCCTTTCACACAAGGCATTCAACGCCTTCGCCCACTGCGGATCATCATTCAGGCACGGCACCAGCACCAACTCCTCGCCCCCCGCCTCGCGGAACTGCTCCAGCCCGCGATCACCAATCTCCTCCAGCGTCTCGATGCAGTCGGCGACAAACGCCGGGCACATCACCAACAGCTTTTTCACGCCTTGCTGGGCCAGGGTTTCCAGGCGAGCTTCGGTGTAGGGTTCAATCCATTTCGCCCGGCCCAGGCGCGATTGAAAGGCCACCGACCATTTATTTTCCGGCAAGCCCATGCGCGCGGCAAAATCCCGCGCGACGCTGAAACACTGCCCGCGATAACAGGTGGCGCGCACTTGCGCCGAGGCGTTCGCGCAGCAATCGGTAGCGCCGTCGAAGGTGTGGCCAGGGTTGAGTTTTTGCAGGTGCCGCTCCGGCAAACCGTGGAAGCTGAACAGCAGGTGATCGTAATCCTGCTGCAAATGCGGCTTGGCGCTGGCCACCAGGGCGTCGAGGTATTCGGGTTGGTCGTAGAAGGGTTGCAGGATCGCCAACGGCAGGTCGAGCTTTTTCTCACGCAGCACACGGCGGGCTTCTTCCACCACAGTGGTCACGGTGCTGTCGGCAAACTGCGGGTACAGCGGCGCCAAGGTGACCTTGCGAATGCCCTGACTGGCGAGACGGGTCAACACGCTTTCAATCGACGGCTCGCCGTAGCGCATCGCCAGCTCCACCGGGCCGTGGCTCCACTGCGTGGTCATCTGTTGTTGCAGGCGGCGGCTGAGCACCACCAGCGGCGAACCTTCGTCCCACCAGATGGATGCATAGGCGTGGGCTGACTGCTCGGGGCGCTTGATCAGGATCAGCGACACCAGCAAACGCCGCACCGGCCACGGCAGGTCGATCACATAAGGGTCCATCAGGAACTGATTGAGGTAGCTGCGCACATCGGCCACCGAAGTGGACGCCGGTGAACCCAGGTTGACCAGTAATAACGCGTGATCCGTCATGCAACATCCTATGGCTAGAGGCGGCTGGACAAGTCGTCCAGGGCCGCGCGCAACTCTGTGAACTGAAAAGTGTAACCGGCCGCCAGCAGCCGTTCGGGGAGAGCCTTCTGCCCGCCCAACAGCAACCCGGACAACTCGCCCAACCCGACCTTCAACGCAAAGGCCGGCATGGGCATGAACGCCGGGCGGTGCAACACCTGGCCCAACGTCTTGGCAAACTCGCGGTTGCGCACCGGGTGCGGCGCGCATGCATTATAAGGACCGCTGGCCTGTGCGTTGTGCAGAAGAAAATCAATCAGGCCGATTTGATCCTTGATATGCACCCACGGCATCCACTGCCGACCGTTGCCAATCGGCCCGCCCAGCGCCAGTTTGAAGGGCAGCAACAGGCGCGACAAAAAGCCGCCCTCGGCCGCCAGCACCAGGCCGGTGCGCACCAGCACCACACGCACGCCCAGGGCCTCGGCGCGCTGGGCGGTTTCTTCCCAGGCGACGCACAACTGGCTGGGGAAGTCGTCCTGCACCGGGCCGCTGGCTTCGGTCAATTCGCGCTCGCCACCGTCGCCGTACCAGCCTACGGCGGAGCCGGAGATCAGCACCGCCGGTTTTTGCGCCAGGCTTTCCAGCCACGCCAGCAGGGTTTCGGTCAGGCCGATGCGGCTGCTCCACAACAACGCCTTGCGCTTGTGGGTCCAGGGGCGGTCTGCAATGGGCGCGCCGGCGAGATTAATAACCGCGTCCACCGGGCCGATAACCTGTTGTAGGCGGCCGACTCCCGACACCTGAGCGCCGCAGACCTTGGCGACCTGTTCCGGGTGGCGGCTCCACACGGTCAGGCGATGACCCTGGGCAAGCCAGTGTTGGCAGAGTTGGCGGCCGATCAAGCCGGTACCGCCGGTCAGCAAAATATGCATGGGACGCTCCTCATGTAACGTTCGCTGCCGATCACTGGTCTATTTTATAAGGCAGGGATCATTTGTAATCGGGCGTAACGTTGGCTAAAGCCTCAGCTTTAACCATAGGTCACACCGCATAGAACAGGTACGCCAAAACTTATACCAAAAAACAATATTGTACAGCTATTGGTGTCGGCGTAGTCTGTACCCAACGGTAAAACGAGGCCTCCCATGACTGTTCCCATCGCGATCATCGGCACCGGCATCGCCGGTCTCTCCGCCGCCCGAGCGTTACGAGACGCGGGGCACGTTGTACAACTCTTCGATAAAAGCCGCGGCAGTGGTGGCCGCATGTCCAGCAAGCGCAGTGATGCCGGCGCCCTGGACATGGGCGCGCAATACTTCACCGCCCGCGACCGGCGCTTCGTCAACGAAGTGCAGCGCTGGCAAAGCAACGGCTGGGTCGCGCAGTGGAAACCCCAACTGTACAACTTCAAATCCGGCCAACTCACCCCCTCCCCCGATGAACAGACCCGCTGGGTCGGCACACCGCGCATGAGTGCGATCACCCGCGCGCTGCTCGACGACTTGCCGGTGACGTTTGGTTGCCGCATCACCGAAGTCTTCCAGGGCACCCAACACTGGAACCTGCTGGACGCCGACGGCGGCAACCACGGCCCGTTCAGCCATGTGGTCATCGCCACGCCCGCGCCCCAGGCCACCGCCCTGCTGGCGGCCGCGCCCAAGCTGGCCAGCGCCGCCGCCGGGGTGAAGATGGACCCGACCTGGGCCATCGCCCTGGCGTTCGACAAGCCCTTGGACACGCCGATGGAAGGCTGCTTCGTGCAAGACAGCCCCCTCGACTGGCTGGCCCGCAACCGCAGCAAGCCGGGGCGCGACGCCACCCTCGACACCTGGGTGCTCCACGCCACCAGTGCCTGGAGCAAGGCACATCTGGACTTGCCCAAAGAAGCGGTGATCGAACACCTGCACGGCGCCTTCGCCGAACTGTTGCACAGCGCCATGCCCGCGCCGTCCTTTAGCCTGGCGCACCGCTGGCTCTACGCGCGTCCGTCCGCCAGCCATGAGTTCGGCGTGCTCGCCGACGCCGACCTGGGCCTGTACGTGTGCGGCGACTGGTGCCTGTCCGGGCGCGTGGAAGGTGCCTGGCTCAGCGGCCAGGAAGTGGCGCGACGCCTGATCGAGCACCTGCAATGAACCGCATCAACCCCGCCAAATTGCTGCTGTCCAAATGGACAGCAGCGCACCCTCGAAACAAGGAAAAACACTTCCTGGTGACCGAACTGTTTCGCGACGACGAAGGCACCGTGCTGGAAATCGAACTGCAAGCCGTGATGACCCGCCGCGCCGAGCGCCTGACGTGGCAAACCCTGCAAAATGCCGAAGACTGGAAGATCGGATGGCAATAGTCCAACCGCACAACCTGTACAAATAATTTGACTTGTACAACATCAGTTCTATGATGGATTTAGTTGTACAAGATAAATATCTTGTACAGGAATCTTGCAGGGGTTCGCCTATGTCCAGCACCAAACCAAAGATCGCCATCAGCGCCTGCCTGCTCGGCGAGAACGTGCGCTTCAACGGCGGGCACAAGCAATCGCTGCTGTGCAGCCAAACCCTCGCCGACTATTTCGATTTTGTGCCGCTGTGCCCCGAAGTCGCCATCGGCCTGGGCATTCCCCGCGAACCGATCCGCCTGGTGGGCGACCCCGCCCGCCCGCAAGCCGTCGGCACCGTACACACCGAGCTGAACGTAACCCAGCCCCTGCACGACTACGGCCTACAGATGGCCGAGCAACACACCGACCTGTGCGGCTACATCTTCATGCAGAAGTCGCCGTCCTGCGGCCTGGAACGGGTCAAGGTCTACCGCGCCAACGGCACGCCAGTGGACGGTGGTGGGCGCGGCATCTACGCCCAGGCCTTTTGCGCGCAGCACCCCAACCTGCCGGTGGAAGAAGACGGTCGGCTGAATGACCCGGTGCTGCGGGAAAACTTCCTGACCCGCGTGTTTGTCTACGCCAGCTGGCAGCAACTGCTCGCCGACGGCCTGAGCCGCCACCGCTTGCTGGCCTTTCACTCGCGCTACAAATACTTGCTGATGGCCCACAGCCCGGCGCACTACAAGCGCCTCGGCCACCTGCTGGGCAGCATGGGCAAAGGCGTCAACCTGGATGAGCTGGCCGCCTGCTATTTCAGCGACCTGATGACCGGCCTGACCCAGTGCGCCACCCGTGGCACCCACACCAACGTGCTGCAACACATCAGCGGCCACCTCAAACAGGCCATCAGCGCCGACGACAAACAGGAGATGCAAACCGTCATCGGCCAATACCGCCACGGCATCGTGCCGCTGGTGGTGCCCCTGACCTTGCTCAAGCATCACTTTCGCCAACACCCGGACCGCTACATCGCGCAACAGGCCTACCTGCAACCGCACCCGGAAAACCTCAGCCTGCGTAATGCGATCTAACCCATGAAAGTTGCCCCACCAGAAGACCTCGCCCAAGCCTTCGAAGACGGCTGGCTGCCGATCCGCGAAGTGGCGCGCCAGACCGGCGTCAACGCCGTGACCCTGCGCGCCTGGGAACGCCGTTACGGCCTGATCGTGCCCCAGCGAACGCCCAAGGGGCACCGGCTGTTCAGCGACGAACACGTGCAGCGCATCCACACCATCCTCACCTGGCTCAACCGTGGCGTACCGGTCAGCCAGGTGAAAACCCTGATCGACTCCGCCCAGACCAGCCCCGATGCCGTCGAAAACGAGTGGCACGCCCTGCGCCAAAACCTGCTGCACGCCATCAGCGAGTTGGCCGAGCGGCGCGTCGATGACGTCTTCAACCAAGCCATGGCGCTGTACCCGCCGCGCACCCTGTGCGAGCAATTGCTGTTGCCGCTGCTCAACGACCTGGAGCAGCGCTGGCAAGGCCAGTTCGGCGCGCAGATGGAGCGGGTGTTTTTCCTCTCGTGGCTGCGCAGCAAATTCGGCGCGCGCATCTATCACAACAACCGCCAGCTCCAGGGTGCGCCGCTGCTGCTGGTCAACCAGTCCGACCTCCCGCTGGAGCCACACCTGTGGCTCAGCGCCTGGCTGGCGAGTAGCGCCGATTGCCCGGTGGAAGTCTTCGACTGGCCATTGCCGGCCGGCGAGCTGGCGCTGGCGGTGGAACACCTGCAACCGCGCGCTGTGCTGTTGTATTCGAGCAAGGCCCTGCATCTGCCGACCCTCGGCAAGCTGCTGGCCGGCGTGCAGTGTCCGACGCTGATTGCCGGACCAACGGTATGCATCCACCAGGCCGAGTTGGCCGTATTAACCGGTGACATCCCCCAATTGTGCGTGGCCGAAGACCCGTTGTCGGCCCACCAGCTACTGATCCAGCGTGGAATCGTCTAAATGCATTTGATCTGGCTGCGCACCGACCTGCGCCTACACGACAACACCGCCCTGGCCGCCGCGAGCCAGCGGGGCCCGATCGCGGCCGTCTACCTGATCACGCCTGAACAATGGCTGGCCCATGACGATGCGCCGTGCAAAGTGGACTTCTGGTTGCGCAACCTGCGCGAACTGAGCACAACCCTTGGCCAACTGAACATTCCCCTGCTGATCCGCCACGCCGCGACTTGGGACCAGGCGCCCGCCGTGCTGAGCGAGCTGTGCCGCGAACTGGCGGTGGCGTCTGTGCACGTCAACGAGGAATACGGTATTCACGAAAGCCGCCGCGATGCCGCCGTGGCCAAGGCGCTGGAAGCCGACGGCGTGACGTTCCACAGCTACCTCGACCAGCTGTTTTTCCAGCCCGGCAGCGTGCTGACCAAGACCGGCACCTACTTCCAAGTGTTCAGCCAGTTCCGCAAGGTCTGCTACAGCCGCCTGCACAGCGCCCTGCCGCGCCTGGTCCCAACGGCCAAGGCCCAAGCGAAGCTCAACGTTGAAAGCGATCCGATTCCGCAGACCGTCGCGGGTTTCGAGCCGCCCAGCGATACCCTGCGCGCCCTCTGGCCCGCCGGCGAAGACGAAGCGCGCCGCCGCCTCGACGCCTTCGCCGACCAGCAGATCAGCTACTACAAGGACGAACGCGACTACCCAGCCAAGCCCGGCACCAGCCAGCTCTCGGCGTACCTCGCCGCCGGTGTGGTATCACCGCGCCAATGCCTGCACGCCGCGCTGCAAACCAATCAGGGCGAGTTCGAAAGTGGCGACATCGGCGCCATCACCTGGATCAACGAGTTGCTCTGGCGCGAGTTCTACAAACACATCCTGGTGGGTTACCCACGGGTGTCGCGCCACCGCGCGTTCCGCCCCGAGACCGAAGCCGTGGCCTGGCGCGATGCACCCAAGGACCTCGCCGCCTGGCAGGAAGCGCGCACCGGCTTGCCGATCATCGACGCGGCCATGCGCCAACTGCTGGAAACCGGCTGGATGCACAACCGCCTGCGCATGGTGGTAGCGATGTTCCTGACCAAGAACCTGCTGATCGACTGGCGTGAAGGCGAGCGTTTTTTCATGCGCCACCTGATCGACGGCGACCTGGCCGCCAACAACGGCGGCTGGCAGTGGAGTTCGTCTACCGGCACCGATTCGGCGCCGTATTTCCGGATTTTCAGCCCGCTGAGCCAGTCGGAAAAATTCGACGGCGAAGGTGTTTTCATCAAGCGCTGGCTGCCCGAATTGGCCGCGCTGAATAAAAAGGAAGTGCACAACCCCGAAGCCGTGGGTGGCCTGTTCGGTGTGGCGGACTATCCGCGCGCCATCGTCGACCTGAAAAAATCCCGCGAACGCGCCCTGGCTGCCTTCCGCAGCCTGCCTTCGCGCGAAGCCGCCGGAGGCATCCATGAGTGACTTCCTGCGCCGGTTCGCCCAAGCCTTTGCCACGCTGGACAAGCACAACCTGCACCTGCTCGACAGCCTCTACAGCAAGGACATCGCCTTCGCCGACCCGCTGCATCAAATCCACGGCCTGCCCGCCATGCACCGCTACTTTGCCGAGCTGTACAGCAATGTCAGCCAGTTACGCTTCGACTTTCACGGCTTCGACCAAGTCGCCGAAGGCGAAGGCTACCTGCGTTGGAAGATGAGCTTCTGCCACCCGAGCCTGGCCAACGGCCAACTGATCCGCGTGGAAGGCTGCTCGCACCTGATGTGGCACGACAAGGTCTACCACCACCGCGACTACTTCGACGCCGGTGCCCTGCTCTACGAACACCTGCCGGTACTCGGCCGCGTCATCCGTTGGCTGAAAAGGAGAGTGGCATGAACCTGACCCCGCCCCGCCGTTATTGGCTGACCGGTGCCAGCAGTGGCATCGGCGCCGCGCTGGCCGTGGAGTTGCTCAACAGCGGCGCCCACGTGGCGCTCAGCTCACGCAGCAAAGGCCCGCTGGAAGCCCTCGCCCAACGCTATCCGGGGCAAGTGCTGGTGGTGGCCGGCGACCTGACCAACAGCCAGACCGTACGCGAGATCGGCGAGCATATCGCCGTGGTCTGGGGCTCATTGGACACGGTGATCCTCAACGCCGGCACCTGTGAATATGTGGATGCCAGGCAGTTCGACTCGTCGATCATCGAACACGTGGTGCGCACCAACCTGCTGGCCAGCAGTTACTGCATCGAGGCCGCGCTACCCCTGTTGCGCGCCGGGCAAACGCCGCACCTGGTCGGCGTGGCCAGCGCCGTGACGTACCTGCCGATGCCCCGCGCCGAAGCCTATGGCGCGTCCAAGGCCGGCTTGCGGTATCTGTTCGAAGCGCTGCGCATCAGCCTGTCGCCGGAAAACATCGACGTCACGGTGATCAGCCCCGGTTTTGTCGAAACGCCGCTGACCGACCGCAACGATTTCCCCATGCCCCTGAGTTGGTCGGCCGACAAAGCCGCGCGGCATATCTTCGCCAAGCTGGACAAACGCCCGCTGGAAATCGCTTTCCCCGCGCTGTTTATCGCCACTCTCTGGCCGCTGTCGAAACTGCCCAACCGTGCGCAGTTGTTCATCGGCAAGCGCATGTTGCGCAGCCCGCCACCGCAGAAGGACCGCCTGTGAAAATCGCCATTATCGGCAGCGGCATCGCCGGGCTGACCAGCGCCTACCTGCTCAGCCGTCGCCACGACATCACTCTGTTTGAAGCCGGCGACCGCATCGGCGGGCATACCCACACGGTCAACGTCAGCGTCGAAGGCAAAAGCTATGCAGTGGACACCGGTTTTATCGTGTTCAACGACTGGACCTATCCCAACTTCATCCGCCTGTTGGGGCAAGTCGGCGTGGGCTTCAAGCCGACCGAGATGAGCTTTTCGGTACACGATGAGCAGCAGCGCTTCGAGTACAACGGCAACAACCTCAACAGCCTGTTTGCGCAGCGGCGCAATATCCTCTCGCCGGGGTTCTGGGGCATGTTGCGCGATATCCTGCGCTTCAACCGCCAGGCGCCGCTGGACCTGCAGGAACAGCGCATCAGCGCCGAGATGACCCTCGGCGATTACCTCAAGGCCGGCGGCTATGGCGAGCGGTTTATCCGCCACTACATCGTGCCGATGGGCGCGGCGATCTGGTCGATGTCCCTGGCGGACATGCTCGGCTTCCCCTTGCAGTTCTTTGTGCGCTTCTTCAAGAACCACGGCTTGCTGTCGGTGAGCAATCGCCCGCAGTGGTGTGTGATCGAGGGCGGTTCCAGCAGTTACATCGAACCGCTGACCCGGGGTTTTCGCCAACAGATTCGTCTCAATTGCCCTGTGGATAAAGTCGCGCGCAGCGAGGCTGGCGTGGTTATCCACAGCCCGGCCGGTGTCGAGCATTTCGACCGCGTGGTGTTTGCCTGTCACAGCGACCAGGCCCTGGCGTTGCTGGCCGACCCAAGCCAGGCCGAGCAAGAGATCCTCGGCGCCCTGCCCTACGCCGACAACGACGTGGTGCTGCACACCGACACGCGCCTGTTGCCGGATCGCAAACTGGCCTGGGCCAGCTGGAACTATCGGCTGAGCGGCAATGCGCAGAGCCAGGCCGCCGTGACCTATGACATGAACATCCTGCAAGGCATCGACAGCGCCACCACCTTTTGCGTCAGCCTCAACCAGACGGCAGTGATCAACCCGTTGAAGGTCCTCGCCCGCTACACCTACGCCCACCCGCAATACAGCCTGGCGGCGGTGGCGGCGCAGGCGCGCTGGCAGGAAGTGTCCGGCGTGCGCAATACCTTTTATTGCGGCGCCTACTGGGCCAACGGCTTCCATGAAGACGGCGTGGTCAGCGCCCTGCGCGTCGCCGATGCCTTTGGGGAAAGCCTGTGAACAGCGCCCTGTACAGCGGCTGGATTGCCCATCGCCGGTTTGCGCCCAAGGCTCACGCCTTTCGCTACCGCATCGGCCTGCTCTACCTGGATTTGAGTGAAGAACAGCAAGTGCTGGAGCTCTCACCCCTGGCCGGGCCGAGCCGTTTTGCGCCCTTTGGTTTCCGCCAGCAGGATTACCTGCGTGCATTCACGCGCAGCGGCATGAGCTTGAGCGATGCGGTGCGCCAGGAAGTCGGCAAGGCCCTGGGGCGTACACCCCAGGGCGCTATCTGCCTGCTGACCCAGGCCCGCAGTTGGGGCCTGGCTTTTAACCCGGTGAGTTTCTTCTACTGCTTCGAGGCCGACGGACAACTGGCCGCGATCCTGTGTGAAGTGACCAACACCCCATGGCGCGAGCGCTATCACTACGTGCTGCCGGCCCAGGCGCTCGGCGCCGATGAGCACCAGCACTTTGCCGTGGCCAAGGCCTTCCATGTGTCGCCGTTCCTGCCCAGGGACCTGGAATACCGCATGAGCTTCAGCCCGCCCGCCAGCAAACTCGGCGTGCACATGGCCGACTGGCAGGGCACGCAAAAGGTCTTCGATGCCACCTTGAGCCTGGAAAAAGAAGCCCTCGACCGCGCCAGCCTGCACCGTTACCTGTGGCGCTTCCCGTGGATGACCGCCAAGACCTGCCTTGCGATTTACTGGCAGGCCCTGCGCCTGTTGCTCAAACGCACGCCGATTTTCCCTCACCGAGCCGCCGATGGCGCCTCCCGTATTGCAGTCGGGTATACCAAGGATCGCCGCCATGAAAACCCCTAGCTTATCGGTCAAGTCCCGTCGCCTGAACGTCAACGGCATGACAAGCGACCTGCTGCGCAAAGCCGTGCTGCGCCAACTCAGCCAACTGCGCCACGGCCAATTGGTGGTAATCGAAGACGGCGAACGCCAGGTCTTCGGCGCACGGGAAGCGCACCTGCTGGGGGAGATCCACATCCTCGATTCTGCCGTGTGGGGCCTGGTGGCGGCCAACGGTTCCATCGGCGCGGGCGAAGCGTTTATCCATGGTTACTGGAGCAGCCCTGACCTGACCGCCGTGGTGCGTGTGATGGTCAGCAACCTCGACGTGCTCGACGCCATGGAAGGCGGCCTCGCGCGCCTGGCCCGCCCGTTTACCCAGGGTCTGCACTGGCTCAACCGCAACACGCGCAAGGGCTCGCAGAAGAACATCGCGGCCCACTACGACCTCGGCAACGACCTGTTCGAGGAATTCCTCGACCCGACCATGATGTATTCGGCGGCGCAATTTCTCACCGCCGACGACACCCTGGAACAGGCGCAACTGAACAAACTGGAGCGCATTTGCCAGAAGCTCGCGCTCAAGCCCGGCGACCATCTTCTGGAAATCGGCACCGGCTGGGGCAGCATGGCGCTGTACGCGGCGCAGCATTACGGCTGTAAGGTCACCACCACGACGTTGTCCAAGGAGCAGTTTGCCTACACCAAACAACGCATCGCCGCCCTGGGGCTGGGTGATCAGGTGACGCTGCTGTTGCAGGACTACCGCGACCTGACCGGCCAGTACGACAAACTGGTGTCCATCGAGATGATCGAAGCGGTGGGCCACCGCTTCCTGCCCACCTACTTCAAACAGTGCGCGCAATTACTCAAGAGCGATGGCTTGATGTTGCTGCAAGCCATCACCATTCGCGACCAGCGCTACGAACAGGCGAAGACCAACGTCGACTTTATCCAGCGCTATATCTTCCCGGGCGGCGCCTTGCCCTGTGTGCAAAAGATGCTCGAGATCGTCAGCCGCGATACCGACATGAACTTGCTGCACATGGAGGATTTCGGTCTGCACTACGCACGGACCCTACGCTTGTGGCATGAGAATTTTCGCCGTGCTCATGGCCGCCTCGCCGAGCTGGGCTACGATGAGTACTTCCTGCGCTTGTGGGAATTCTACCTGTGCTACTGCGAAGGGGGCTTTATGGAGCGTACGATCGGTACCGCACAATTGCTGCTGGCCAAACCCGCCGCAATCAACCCGCCGCTGCTCGGGCGTTTCGATGCTTAAACCGCTGGCCAATGCCGTCCTGTTCCAGTGCGGCTGGTTCGCCTGCGTGCTGGGCGGCAACAGCCCCTGGTTGCTGGTCGCGGTGGCCGCACTCGCCGTGCATCTGCTGTGGATCAGTTCATGGTCGCGCGAGGGCCAGGCGATACTCGCCGTGACCCTGCTGGGCACGGTGATCGACACCTCGTTGCGCATCTTTGGCGTGTTTCATTTCAGCATGCCCGGGCCGTTGATTCCGCTCTGGCTGGTGGTGCTCTGGGCGCTGCTGGCAACCACCTTGCGCCATTGCCTGGCCTGGAGCGCACGCCCCTGGTGGCGGGCCAGCCTGCTGGGCGCGGTGGGCGGGCCATTGTCGTATTACGCGGGCAGCCAACTGGCCGGGGTGAGTTTCGGCTACGGCACCACGCCGACCGTGATCGGCCTGGCGTTGCTGTGGGCCCTGTTGTTCCCGGTCCTGCACTGGGTGGCCCGACAACTGGAGCGCTGACGCCCGTCAGAGCATTCATACGCGCAACGGCGGCTTGCCTTACACTGCGCGCCTATGACTAACATCCCCCACACCCAAATCGCCGAACCCGCCGTCACCTGCTCGACATGTGCGGCCTGCTGCTGCCAGCTGGAAGTGATGCTGATCACCGACACCGGCGTACCGGAGCGTTACATCGACACAGACGATTGGGGCGGCGAAGTGATGCTGCGCCTCGACGACGGTTGGTGTGCGGCGCTGGACCGGGACACGATGATGTGCACGATCTATGAGCGGCGGCCGTTGATTTGCCGGGAGTTCGAGATGGGCGCGCCGGAGTGTCTGGAGGAAAGGCAGGGGATTGCGACGGCCTATCGCTGATCCTGCGACAAGTGGGTGTCCAAATGTGGGAGCGGGCTTGCTCGCGAATGCGGTGGGTCAGCAACAGATGCATTGACTGACACACCGCATTCGCGAGCAAGCCCGCTCCCACACAAGCCCGCTCCCACAGGGGATTTTCATTAGCCAGAAAAATTATAGCGCCAGGGTGTAGTGCAACGAGTAGCTCTCGACCCCATCGTTGTTACTGCTCAGCCCCGCATTGGAATAGTGCGTCGCGCGAATGCCGACTTCATGCCCGCCATTGAAGCGCAAGCCGAAGCCCAGCCGGTCTTCGAACTGAAAGGCCTGGCCAATATTGTTGTCTTCGACCCGCGTGCGCGAAAACACCGCCACGCCAACCCCTGCCTCGATGTACGGCTTGACCGTCTCCCCGGCAAATTCATACACAAACACTGGCGAGAACGACAGGCTGCTGACGCTGGCACGTTTGTCACCGTCCCAGTAGGTGTAGGCGCCGCTCCAGTAACCGGTCAAGCGACCGGTATCGCTCTGCCACCAGCTTTTATCCCACTGCGATGTCAGCCCCAACCGGTAGGTCATGGTTGAATCACTGGTACTCCCCACCCCCAATTCCAGGCCAGCGGCCTGGGCTGAAACGGAGTGTCCTACAACGACGGCCGCAATCGCAGCCAAACAGAACAAGCGCTTCATAAGAAACATCCCTTCCGAACGTAGTTATATGGTTTGTGTACACACTATCTCGCTAATAGAAGCCGGCGCGTAGACAGAAGTTCCCGCCGATAACACCGTCATTTCACGAAATTTTCACGCCCCGAAGCTTCGCACAACGCCCGGATATTTCCATAGTGTCGGTAGGATATTTCTTAGGTGATACACATCGCCGCTGGTCCAGAACTGTGCCGGTTCAGGATGGCCGCTGGCCAACAGGTCGCGCTCGCCCAGCAAACGCTTGAGCTGGCGGGCCACGGCGGCGCCGGTGTCGATGAGGATGATGCTGGGGGGCAGCATCTGTGCCAGGAGTGGCTTGAGGAAGGGGTAGTGGGTGCAGCCGAGAATGATGGTGTCGCAACCGGCGCTGAGCAACGGGTCGATATAACCCTGCAACAACTGGCGCAACGCAGGGCTGTTCAGGTCGCCGGTCTCGATCAGTTCCACCAGGCCTGGGCAGGGTTGGGTGACCACGCGCACATCGGTGGCGAAGCGGTCGAGCAAGGCGGCGAACTTGGCGCTTTGCAAGGTGCCGGTGGTGGCAAGCACGCCAACCACACCGCTGCGGGTCGCGGCGGCAGCGGGTTTGACGGCGGGCTCCATGCCCACCAGCGGCCAGTCGGGAGAATCCAGGCGTAGGTCGGCCACGGCCGCGACGGTGGCGGTATTGCAGGCAATCACAAACGCCTTGGCGCCCTTCTCGCGGAAAAAGGCGGCGACTTGTCGCGAACGCTCAAGAATAAAGGCCGGGCTTTTCTCGCCATACGGAATATGCCCGCAATCGGCCACATACAGCAGCGATTCGTGGGGCAGCAGTTGCTGGATTTCGTCCAGCACCGTCAAGCCGCCGATGCCGGAATCGAACACACCGATGGGCGCGTCCTTAACCATGTTGCGGCCCGCACACGCTGCAACCGGGGTCGCGCTTGACGCGCAGCTCACGGAAACGGCTGGTCAAGGCATCGATCAACAGCAGGCGCCCCACCAGCGGCTCGCCGAAACCGGCCAGCAGCTTGAGGGCTTCCAGCGCTTGCAGGCTGCCGACCAGGCCCACCAGCGGGCCGACCACGCCGGCTTCGCTGCAGGTCAGTTCGGTGTCGCTGCCGTGCCCGTATAAACAGTGGTAACACGGGCTTTCGGCGCGACGAGGGTCGAACACCGACAACTGTCCTTCCAGGCGAATCGCCGCGCCGCTGATCAACGGCTTGGTCGCGGCGACGCAGGCGGCGTTGACCGCTTCGCGGGTGGAAAAGTTGTCGCTGCAATCGAGCACCACATCCACCGCCGCAACCGCAGCGGCCAGCGAATCGGCATCCAGCGCGCTGCGATGGGCCACCAGCTTGATTTCAGGGTTGATCGCGCTCAGGCGGCGCAGGGCCGAATCGACCTTGGTCTGCCCGACGCTGTCGGTGTCGTGGATGATCTGGCGTTGCAGGTTGGTCAGGTCGACAGTGTCGAAGTCCGCCACGTGCAACTCGCCAACACCGGCCGCCGCCAGGTACAACGCCACCGGCGCGCCCAGGCCGCCGAGGCCGATGATCAGGGCGCGGCCATGCTTGAGGCGCAACTGGCCGTCGATGTCGACCTGCTGCAACAGAATCTGTCGGCTATAGCGCAACAGCTCCTGATCGGTCAGCACGGCCGGCGTCCCAGGGTGATGCGTTCGTGGCCGCCCAGGTCGACGCGGCTGTGGACGTCTGCAAAGCCTTGGTTCAGCAACAGATCACGCACGGCCGGGGCCTGGTCGTAACCGTGTTCGAGCAGCAACCAACCACCGGCATTCAGGTGCGTTGGTGCTTCGTGGATGATGTGGCGCAAGTCGTCCAGGCCGTCGCGGCCCGCCACCAGCGCGCTGGCCGGTTCGAAGCGCACGTCACCGGCGACCAGGTGCGGGTCGTTGTCGGCGATGTACGGCGGGTTGCTGATGATCAGGTCGTAGGTGTGGCCTTGCAGGGCGCTGAACCAATGGCTGTTCAGTACCGTGACATTATTCAGGTGCAGGCGTTGGCGATTGCGTTCGGCCAGGGCCACGGCTTCCAGCACGCGGTCGACGGCGGTGACCTTCCAGGCCGGGCGCTCGCTGGCCAAGGCCAGGGCGATGGCGCCGCTGCCGGTGCCGAGGTCGAGGACCTGGGTCGGCGTGGCCGGCAATAATTCCAGGGCCGCTTCTACCAGCAACTCGGTGTCCGGGCGTGGAATCAGGGTGTGGGGCGCGACCTCCAGGTCCAGCTTCCAGAAGCCTTGCTGGCCGAGGATATACGCCACTGGCTCACCGCCACGGCGACGCTGCAGGTAGCTGGCAAAGGTCAGCGCGTCTTCGCTGCTGACGATTTTTTCTGGCCAGGTGTGCAGGTAGCTGCGGGGTTTGCCCAGGGCCGCCGCCAGCAGAAGCTCGGCGTCCAGGCGCGCGGTGGGCGAGTCGGGCAGGTCGGCGGCGCGCAGCAGGCTGGCAATGATGGTCATTTATTCACCTATCGCCGCTAATTGATCGGCCTGGTATTCGGCGAGCAACGGCTCGATCACGGCATCGACGCCACCGGCGAGAATCTCGTCGAGGGAGTAAAGCGTGAGGTTGACGCGGTGGTCGGTGACCCGGCCCTGGGCAAAGTTGTAGGTACGGATGCGCTCGGAGCGGTCGCCCGAACCCACCAGCAACTTGCGCTCGCTGGCAATCGCGTTGGCGGCGGCGCTGGTCTGCTGGTCGTTGAGTTTGGCCGACAGCCAGGACATGGCCCGCGCCCGGTTCTTGTGCTGGGAACGCTCTTCCTGGCACTCCACCACGATGCCCGACGGCAAGTGGGTGATGCGGATCGCGGAATCGGTCTTGTTGACGTGCTGGCCGCCGGCGCCCGACGAGCGGTAGGTGTCGACGCGCAGGTCAGCCGGATTGATCTCGATGGCTTCCTGCTCGTCCGGCTCGGGCAACACGGCCACGGTGCACGCGGAGGTGTGGATACGGCCTTGGGATTCGGTAGCCGGCACGCGCTGTACGCGGTGCGCGCCGGACTCGAACTTGAGCTTGCCGTAGACGTTGTCGCCTTCGACCCGCGCGATGACTTCTTTATAGCCGCCGTGCTCGCCCTCGTTCTCCGAGAGGATCTCGACCCGCCAGCCGCGACGCTCGGCATAACGCGAATACATGCGGAACAGGTCGCCGGAGAAGATCGCCGCCTCGTCGCCGCCGGTGCCGGCGCGGATTTCGAGGAACACGTTGCGCCCGTCATTCGGGTCTTTGGGCAGCAGCATGCGTTGCAGGTCGCCTTCCAGCGCGACCAGTTTTTCCTTGGCCTCGCGGACTTCTTCCACGGCCATTTCGCGCATGTCCGGGTCGCTGTCCTTGAGCAGTGCCTGGGCACCTTCGAGGTCGGCCTGGGTTTTCAGCCACTGGCCGTAGGTGGTCACAATCGGCTCAACTTCCGCGTATTCCTTGGAATAGGTGCGGAATTTGGTCTGATCGGAGATGACTTCGCCATCGCCGAGCAAGGCGGTCAGTTCTTCGAAACGGTCCTGGAGCACGTCCAGTTTATTGAGCAGTGACGCTTTCATTGCGGTTTTTTATCCGAAGAGCTATCTGACGCGCCCTCACCGAGGGCAAAGAGTTCCTGGGCCATGGCCAGCGCATCGAGGCGGCCTTCGGCGGTAAGCTTTTTCAGTTGCACGCTGGGGGCATGCAGTAATTTGTTGGTCAGGCCCCGGGCCAGTTGCATCAGCACCTCTTCGGCGCTGCTGCCGTTGGCCAGCAAGCGCTGGGCCTTGCTCAGTTCCTCGTCGCGCAGGCGTTCGCCCTGCTGACGATACGCCTTGAGCACGTCCACCGCTGCCAGTTCACGCAGGCGCACCATGAAATCGTCGGCGCCGGTGCTGACCATCTCCTCGGCCGCCTGGGCAGCGCCCTGGCGGCTCTTGAGGTTTTCGGCGACCACTTCGTGCAGATCGTCGACGCTATAGAGGTAAACGTCGTCCAACTCGCCGACTTCGGGCTCGATATCCCGGGGAACGGCGATATCCACCATAAAGATCGGCTTGTGCTTGCGCAGCTTCAGCGCGCTCTCGACCGCGCCTTTACCGAGGATCGGCAACTGGCTGGCGGTGGAGCTGATGACGATATCGCTGCGCACCAGTTCGGCCGGGATGTCCGACAGCAACACCGCGTGGGCGCCAAACTGCTCGGCGAGGATACTCGCGCGTTCCAGCGTGCGATTGGCGACCACGATGCGCTTCACGCCCAAGTCGTGCAGGTGGCGGGCCACCAGGGTGATGGTTTCACCGGCGCCGATCAACAGGGCCTGGCTGCGCTGCAAGTCACTGAAAATCTGTTTGGCCAGGCTGACCGCGGCAAACGCCACGGACACCGGGTTTTCGCCGATGGCGGTGTCGGTGCGCACCTGCTTGGCCGAATTGAACGTGGCCTGGAACAGGCGGCCCAGCAGCGGCCCCACGGTGCCGGCCTCACGCGCCACGGCGTAAGCGGACTTCATCTGGCCGAGGATCTGCGGCTCGCCCAACACCAGCGAATCGAGACCGGCGGCCACACGCATCATGTGACGAACTGCCGCATCTTCTTCGTGCACATAAGCACACGCGCGCAGCTCTTCGAGGCTTAAATGGTGGTAATCAGCCAGCCAGCGCAGCACCACATCCGCTGAAAGATGTTCCTGCTCTATATAAAGCTCGCTGCGATTGCAGGTTGAAAGGATTGCAGCTTCGCGGCTGTCGGTGAGCCGGCAGAGCTGTTGCAAGGCCTCAACCAACTGCTCTGGCGTAAACGCCACGCGCTCGCGCACGTCTACGGAAGCAGTCTTGTGGTTAATACCGAGTGCGAGGAAGGCCATTCAATATCGCTGATGATGTCGGGAAGCCGACAATTGTCCTACTTCGAAAGATTCAGAACAACCACCGTCGTCTATTGTCCCTATACGTTGTGCCTATAAATACACCAACTGAGTCTCGGTTATGTTTGGCCGAAGGCTTGTGTCATGATGATCCGACCGCAGGTTAGTCGTCCTCTTCCTATATGAATAGATCTTCCGCGTTGCTCCTTGCTTTTGTCTTCCTCAGCGGCTGCCAGGCCTTGGCCCCGGTGTCGCCGGACGGTACGCCGCCGGTGGAAGACAGCACCCCCGCCCCTGAAAAGCCCAAGGTTTATTCCTCGTTCAGTGAAGAAACGGTGTTCAGCCTGCTGAGCGCGGAGCTGGCTGGCCAGCGCAATCGTTTCGATATTGCGCTGGATAACTACGTGACCCAGGCCATCAACACCCAGGACCCGGGCATTTCCGAGCGGGCGTTTCGCATCGCCGAGTACCTGGGCGCCGATCAGGCTGCGCTGGATACCTCGCTGATCTGGGCGAAAAACGCCCCGGATGACCTTGAAGCGCAACGCGCGGCCGCCGTGCAATTGGCACGCGCCGGGCGCTACGACGACTCCATGATCTATATGGAGAAGGTCTTGCAGGGCAAGGGCGACACCCATTTCGACTTCCTCGCGCTGTCGGCTGCCGACACCGACCAGGACACGCGCAATGGCCTGATGAAGAGTTTCGACCGCCTGCTGCAAAAACACCCGAAGAACAGCCAGCTGATTTTCGGCAAGGCCTTGCTGTTGCAACAGGACGACGAGGCGGATGCGGCGCTGACGCTGCTGGAGCAGAACCCACCGGAAGAGGGTGAAATCGCGCCGATCCTGCTGCGCGCGCGCCTGCTGCAAAACCTCAATCGCGGCAAGGAAGCGATTCCACTGCTGGAAAAAAGCATCAAGAAGTACCCGGACGACAAGCGCCTGCGCCTGACTTACGCGCGCATGCTGGTCGAGCAGGACCGCATGGAAGACGCCAAAGTGCAGTTCGCCAACCTGGTCCAGCAATACCCGGACGACGATGAGCTGCGTTATTCCCTGGCGCTGGTGTGCCTGGAAGCCAAGGCCTGGGACGAGGCCAAGGGTTATCTGCAAGAGCTGATCGAACGCGAAAGCCATGTGGACTCCGCACATCTGAACCTGGGTCGCATTGCAGAAGAGAAAAACGACCCGCAGGCCGCCCTGCTCGAATATGCCCAGGTCGGCCCCGGCAACGACTACTTGCCGGCGCAACTGCGCCAGGCCGATATCCTGATGAGCAATGGCCGCACCGACGAGGCGGAAAAACGCCTGGCGGCTGCGCGCGATGCGGAACCGGACTACGCGATCCAGCTTTATCTGATCCAGGCTGAAACCTTGTCGGCCAACAAACAGGGCGAGCGCGCCTGGAAATTGCTGCAACAAGCCTTGCTGCAGTACCCCGACGACCTGAACCTGCTTTATACCCGCGCCATGCAGGCGGAAAAACGCAATG
Organism: Pseudomonas sp. B611; assembly: GCF_055407965.1. NCBI lineage: Bacteria > Pseudomonadati > Pseudomonadota > Gammaproteobacteria > Pseudomonadales > Pseudomonadaceae > Pseudomonas > Pseudomonas sp. B611. The sequence continues at coordinate 66,742 of NZ_JBUZST010000001.1, read as the reverse complement.
ACCTGGCGCAGATGGAAAAAGACCTGCGCCTGATCATCAAGCGCGACCCGGACAACGCCATGGCCCTGAATGCCCTGGGCTACACCTTGTCCGACCGCACGACGCGCTACGACGAAGCCAAGGCGCTGATCGAACAAGCCCACGCGCTCAACCCGGAAGACCCGGCCGTACTCGACAGCCTCGGCTGGGTGAATTACCGCCTGGGCAACCTCGATGAAGCCGAACGCTTGCTGCGCCAGGCCCTGGAGCGGTTCCCCGACCAGGAAGTCGCGGCGCACCTGGGTGAAGTGTTGTGGGCCAATGGCAAGCAGCGCGAAGCCCGTCAAATCTGGGAAAAGTTCCTCAAGGAACAACCCGAAAGCCCTATCCTGCGCGGCACCATCAAGCGCCTGACCGGATCCGAGACCCTTTAAGCTTATGTTCTTGCGCCACGTTGTAGTGTTCAGTCTCATCGCCCTGCTCGCCGGTTGTGCGGGCATCGGCAGCCGTGAATCCGTCGAGGGCCAGGGCAACCCGGCGCAATGGCAACAGCACAAGGATCAGCTCAGCAGCATCGATGGCTGGCAGATCGAAGGAAAAGTCGGCGTTCGCGCGCCGAAAGATTCCGGCAGCGGCACCTTGTTCTGGCTGCAACGCCAGGACTACTACGATATTCGCCTGTCTGGCCCATTGGGCCGCGGCGCAGCGCGCCTGACCGGCCGACCGGGGCAAGTCAGCCTGGAAGTGGCCAACCAGGGCCGCTATGAGGCGACGTCACCGGAAACCCTGCTGGAAGAACAGATGGGCTGGAAGCTGCCGGTATCGCACCTGGTCTGGTGGGTACGCGGGTTGCCCGCGCCGGACAGCAAAAGTCGCCTGAGCCTGAACGGCGACAGCCGCCTGGCCACCCTGGAGCAGGATGGTTGGCAGGTCGAGTATTTGAGCTATGTGCAGCAGAGCGGTTATTGGCTGCCGGAGCGCATCAAGCTGCATGGCACCGACCTGGATGTCACGCTGGTGATCAAGGATTGGCAACCGCGCAAATTGGGGCAATAACGTGACCGTACAAAAGCTGACCCTGCCCTCCCCCGCCAAACTCAATTTGATGCTGCATATTCTTGGGCGCCGTGAAGACGGCTATCACGAGTTGCAGACGCTGTTTCAATTCCTCGACTACGGCGATGAGATGACTTTCGCCGTTCGCGACGATGGCGTGATCCAGTTGCATACGGAATTCGAAGGCGTGCCCCACGACAGCAACCTGATCGTGAAGGCCGCAAAAAAACTTCAGGAACAATCCGGCTGCACGCTCGGCATCGACATCTGGATCGATAAAATCCTGCCCATGGGCGGTGGTATCGGCGGCGGCAGTTCGAATGCGGCCACCACGTTGCTGGGTCTGAATCACTTGTGGCAGCTGGGTTGGGACCACGATCGCCTGGCGGCGCTGGGCCTTGCGCTGGGGGCCGACGTCCCGGTTTTCGTGCGTGGACACGCCGCATTTGCTGAGGGTGTCGGGGAAAAACTCACCCCTGTAGACCCCGAAGAGCCGTGGTATCTCGTGCTTGTGCCGCAAGTATCTGTAAGTACAGCAGAAATTTTTTCAGATCCGTTGTTGACACGTAACTCTTCTCCCATTAAAGTGCGCCCCGTTCCCAAGGGAAACAGTCGAAATGACTGCTTACCGGTTGTAGCAAGGCGTTATCCAGAGGTACGTAACGCTTTGAATTTGTTAGGTAAATTTACCGAAGCAAAATTAACCGGAACTGGAAGTTGTGTGTTTGGGGGCTTCCCAAACAAAGCTGAAGCTGATAAAGTCTCGGCCCTTCTTACAGAGACCCTTACAGGGTTTGTAGCAAAGGGAAGCAACGTTTCGATGTTGCATCGCAAGCTGCAAAGTCTGCTCTAAAAGGAACCGAGTGTTAGGCACTCGTTGCAACAGATACAGGGGCGTCGCCAAGCGGTAAGGCAGCAGGTTTTGATCCTGCCATGCGTTGGTTCGAATCCAGCCGCCCCTGCCATTTTCTAATACTCATCCAGGTTACCCTCAGCCTCTAGGTACTGCGCGTGTCCAAGATGATGGTCTTTACGGGGAACGCCAACCCCGATCTGGCTCGACGTGTCGTACGTCAGCTGCATATCCCTCTCGGTGACATCTCTGTCGGTAAGTTCTCCGACGGCGAAATTACAGCCGAGATCAATGAAAACGTCCGCGGTAAAGACGTCTTCATTATTCAGCCGACTTGCGCTCCGACCAACGATAACCTGATGGAACTCGTCGTGATGGCTGATGCCTTCCGCCGCTCCTCAGCGACTCGAATCACAGCTGTAATCCCTTACTTTGGTTATGCCCGTCAGGATCGCCGTCCGCGTTCCGCACGTGTAGCTATCAGCGCGAAAGTCGTTGCTGACATGCTGACCGTGGTAGGTATCGACCGTGTTCTCACGGTTGACCTGCACGCTGACCAAATCCAGGGGTTCTTCGATATTCCGGTAGATAACATCTACGGTTCGCCAGTATTGGTGGATGACATCGAAGACCAGCGCTTTGAAAACCTGATGATCGTGTCCCCGGACATTGGTGGCGTCGTGCGTGCACGGGCTGTTGCCAAATCCTTGGGCGTGGACCTCGGGATCATCGACAAACGCCGTGAAAAAGCCAATCACTCTGAAGTGATGCATATCATCGGTGATGTCGAAGGGCGTACCTGTATTCTGGTTGATGACATGGTCGACACCGCCGGCACCCTGTGCCACGCGGCGAAAGCCTTGAAAGAGCACGGTGCCGCAAAAGTCTTCGCCTACTGCACACACCCTGTGCTGTCGGGCCGAGCGATCGAGAACATCGAGAACTCCATGCTGGACGAACTGGTGGTGACTAACACCATCCCGTTGTCCGCAGCAGCTCAAGCCTGTTCGCGTATCCGTCAACTGGATATCGCACCGGTAGTTGCCGAGGCGGTTCGCCGCATCAGCAATGAAGAATCGATCAGCGCGATGTTCCGTTAAGGGTCAAACCTTCGGATCATTTCACTGACGAAAAGCGCCCCGCCCCAGCATTCTGTTGGGGCGGGGCTTTTTTGCCCATATCGCCTTTAGCGCTGGTCGCAAACGCTGGGGCGAATGTGGTTATTTTGGAGATACAACATGAACGATTTTACTCTGAATGCTGAAGCGCGTTCCGACCTGGGGAAAGGTGCGAGCCGCCGCCTGCGTCGTCTCGCAAGCCTGGTTCCAGCTGTAGTTTACGGTGGCGAAAAAGCCCCTGAATCCATCAGCATGCTGGCCAAAGAAATCGCCAAACTGCTCGAAAACGAAGCTGCCTACAGCCACGTTATCGAACTGAACGTTGGCGGCACCAAGCAAAACGTAATCATCAAAGCTCTGCAACGTCACCCGGCCAAAGGCCACGTGCTGCACGCTGACTTTGTACGCGTTGTTGCTGGTCAGAAACTGACCGCGATCGTTCCAGTTCACTTCGTTGGTGAAGCTGCTCCGATCAAGAAAGGCGGCGAAATCTCGCACGTTGTTGCTGAGATCGAAGTAACTTGCCTGCCGAAAGACCTGCCTGAGTTCATCGAAGTCGATCTGACTAACGCTGAAGTCGGCACCATCATCCACCTGTCCGACCTCAAAGCCCCTAAAGGCGTTGAGTTTGTTGCACTGGCTCACGGTGATGACAAAGCTGTTGCAAACGTACACGCTCCACGCGTTGCACCAGAAGCAGACGCTGCAGAGTAATTCACTCTGTAACGTCGGAGCTTGAGGAAACATCGCGGACCGGAACGTAGCGAGAAAGCGGGCGATAACGCGGCGTTTTACTCTTGAGTAAATAGCTTCTGTCGTCCACTTTCGCCGCACAACGGTTGCGGCGATGTTATCCACAACTCCAAAGGAAGGGCCCCTGTCGTGACTGCCATTAAACTGATCGTTGGCCTGGGAAATCCAGGCGCCGAATACGAACAGACCCGGCATAACGCGGGGGCCCTTTTTGTTGAGCGTATCGCCCACGCGCAAGGTGTGAACCTTGTGGCCGATCGCAAGTATTTTGGCCTGACCGGGCGCTTCTCGCACCAGGGTCAGGATGTTCGTCTGTTGATTCCCACCACCTACATGAACCGCAGCGGCCAGGCTGTCGCGGCGCTTGCGAATTTCTTCCGGATCAAACCCGAAGAAATCCTGGTGGCCCATGACGAACTGGACCTGCCACCCGGCGTTGCCAAGCTCAAGCTCGGCGGCGGGCATGGCGGGCACAATGGCCTGCGCGACATCATCGCGCAGTTGGGTAATCAGAATAATTTCTACCGTCTGCGGCTTGGCATTGGCCACCCAGGCGTCGCCAGTATGGTTTCAAATTTCGTCCTGGGTCGTGCGCCACGCGCCGAACAGGAAAAACTCGATGCCAGCATCGACTTTGCCCTCGGCGTGCTGCCGGATATCTTCGCCGGTGAATGGAACCGCGCGATGAAAAACCTGCACAGCCAGAAGGCCTGACTCTTACCGAGGGGAAACACCATGGGATTCAATTGCGGCATCGTCGGCCTGCCCAACGTCGGCAAATCCACCCTGTTCAACGCCCTGACCAAGTCCGGTATTGCGGCGGAGAACTTCCCCTTCTGCACCATCGAGCCCAACAGCGGTATCGTGCCGATGCCGGACGCTCGCCTGGATGCACTGGCGGCCATCGTCAATCCCAAGCGCATCCTGCCGACCACCATGGAATTCGTCGACATCGCCGGCCTGGTTGCCGGCGCGTCGAAAGGTGAAGGCCTGGGCAACAAGTTCCTGGCCAACATCCGCGAAACCGATGCCATCGCCCACGTGGTCCGCTGCTTTGAAGACGAGAACGTGATTCACGTCTCCAACAGCGTCGACCCGAAACGCGACATCGAGATCATCGACCTGGAACTGATCTTCGCCGACCTCGACAGCTGCGAGAAGCAACTGCAGAAGGTCGCGCGCAACGCCAAGGGCGGCGACAAGGACGCAGTGGTCCAGAAAGGCCTGCTGGAACAACTGATCGCGCACTTCACCGAAGGCAAGCCTGCACGCAGCCTGATGAAGAACATGGGCGCTGATGAGAAGGCCGTGATCAAGGGCTTCCACCTGCTGACTACCAAGCCAGTGATGTACATCGCCAACGTTGCCGAAGACGGCTTCGAGAACAACCCGCTGCTGGACGTGGTCAAGGCCATCGCCGACGAAGAAGGCGCGATCGTGGTGCCGGTGTGCAACAAGATCGAAGCAGAAATCGCCGAGCTCGATGACGGCGAAGAGAAGGACATGTTCCTTGAAGCCCTGGGTCTGGAAGAACCTGGCCTGAACCGCGTAATCCGCGCCGGTTACGAAATGCTCAACCTGCAGACTTACTTCACCGCCGGTGTCGAAGAAGTCCGTGCATGGACCGTCAAGGTCGGCGCCACCGCGCCACAGGCCGCCGGCGTGATCCACACCGACTTCGAAAAAGGCTTTATCCGTGCCGAAGTGATCGCCTACAACGACTTCATCCAGTTCAAGGGTGAAGCCGGTGCCAAGGAAGCCGGTAAATGGCGCCTGGAAGGCAAGGACTACATCGTTAAAGATGGCGATGTGATGCACTTCCGTTTCAACGTATAAGTTTTCCCTGCGGCCTTGCCGCAAACAAAAAGCCGATGCCATGCATCGGCTTTTTTGTGGGCGCTGAACGCGCAGACAAGAATATATCGTCGCACTTTAAACTTGAATTTAAGATTTATCTTACTGACACCCCGCGCAACTTCGTACCTAGCAATAAGCACCCAACTCAAATAGCAAACACCTCTTACTTTTCGTACAGCATCTTGGCCATTTGACCCTTACCTGTCCAAAGACAAACTTGTTAAGTTTAATTGTCCTGATTGATATCGACAGCGCATCAGACCAACAATGAAGTGATCGCGACAGTGGAGCACCCTCACTATGTCGGCCTCGTTTCAAATAGACAAGGAAGTGGACCCTCTCTTTATTGAAGGGTCGGATATTGAAGAAACGATCAATGCTACTGCGACCCTCAACATTGACATCCTGCTACTGGGGGAAACCGGCACAGGCAAGGACACCCTGGCACAACGGGTGCACCTTCTCTCAGGGCGGCGAGGCAGTTTCATTGCAGTGAACTGCGCGGCCATCCCGGAAAGCCTTGCGGAAAGCCAATTGTTCGGCGTCAACAGCGGTGCCTATACCGGGGCCATGCAATCACGGGCCGGGTTCGTGGAGGCGGCTCACCTGGGCACTCTATACCTGGATGAAATCGACAGCATGCCGCTGACCCTGCAAGCCAAGCTATTGCGGGTGCTGGAGTCGCGCGGCGTGGAGCGCCTGGGATCGACCCGCTTCATCCCCGTCGATATGCGCGTCATTGCATCGGCCCAACACTCGTTGCACGCGATGGTCGAGCAAGGCACGTTCAGGCGCGACTTGTACTTTCGCCTGAATGTCGTCCACATCCAACTTCCAGCCCTACGGGATAGACGCGAGCGCATCATCCCGCTGTTCCTGGAAATGGTCCAGCAAGAAGCCGCCCATTTCGGCTGTTCGGCCCCGCCGCCGCCCAGCGGGCTGCTCCAACAATTGCTGAGCCAGCCTTGGCTGGGCAACGTCCGCGAACTGCGCTCGACGGCTAAACGGTTCGTGCTGGGCTTACCTCTGCTATCGCCTCCCGGCAGCAACCGGCAAGAAACCGTGATGAGCCTGAAAACACGCCTGCAACAACTTGAAAAATCCTTGATTGAAGAAGCGTTGTTCCGCCACGAGCACAGTGTCGATAGCACCGCAGCAGAGCTAGGCGTGGCCAAACGCACGCTCTACTACAGAATGAAACAACTTGATATATCACTGATCCAAGCCGACACCAAGAACATTTAGAAACATCTGACACTGAAATACTTGGAACGCCTTATTTCCAAATACCACATAAATATGGCCAGGCTAGCATCGAAATAAACCATGTAAAAGCATGGCTCTGGCCAGGCTAATGATGCGTACATCAAACCTTCAAATATTGAAATTGGAGCTTCACATGAATATTTCCGGCATATCGGCGAGCAACGGTATAAATAACGCAGCCTCCCAAGCCTCTTCGGGAACAAAACCCGGTGGTGGGAACAGCAACGAAGAACTGCTGGGAAAAGCAGAAGCCATTGCCCGAGAAGGCTTTGAACTGAGTCTGAAAGCCAAGCAAATCACCAACAAATATGCCGCAGCCAAAGAGGTTCGATAACACGATCATCTCCCCGATTCATGTATCGGGGAGATTTTCATGTTCGCTGGAACAGCAACTTTAGGTATCAGCCTTCATTTGAACGCTGCGTCGAACATCTACATTGCAGGCTCTATATGCAGATAGAAAAACCAGGCTTTTCAGCGCAAAACAACAGCCTTGAGCGTGCCGTTGATACGCGGGGGCATTCAGCATTTACATCCGATGTTGGTTTTTTCGCCTCACTACTCGAACGTCCGGCACCGCCTGTCACCCGCGCCGAAAACGATCGCAAGCCTACGTTGCTGGCAGAGGTAGGGAACCATGTCAAAACAATGGAAGCTCGCCTTGCAAAATCACTGAGTTCCGCCAAAAAAGGCGACGCCCAGGATGAGTTCACGCAATACCCGCGTGAATTGTCCAACGTCGTACTGACCTCGCAGCTGCTCGTAAAAAGCTTGGGCAAGGCCACCCAATGCATCGACAAAATCAGCAACCTGCAATAGCGGCCATGAATACATTCCTTCCTGTCGCATTGCTCCTGACGGTTGCACTTTTGATGGGCGGTTGCAGCGACCGTGTCGAACTGCATCGCCAACTGTCCGAGCAAGAGGCCAATGAGGTCATCGCAGAGTTGGCGGATAAACATATCCGCGCGCAGAAAATCCCGGCTAAAGATGGTGTCATCGTAGCGGTCAATGCCACCGACATCGGGCGCGCCGTACGCACGCTGGAGGCCGTCGGTCTGCCCAGGGTTGCCCGCACCACCTTGGGCGATACGTTTCGCAAGGAGGGGGTCATTTCCACGCCGCTGGAGGAACGGGCACGCTACATCTATGCCTTGTCCCAGGAGCTTGAGTCCACCTTATCCAATATTGACGGCGTGATCGTTGCCCGTGTTCACGTGGTGCTGCCGGAGCGTATCGCACCGGGTGAGCCGGTCCAGCCAGCATCCGCATCTGTGTTCATCAAACACGATCCACGCCTGGACCCCGACAACATCCGCGCTCGCGTGCGCAGAATGGTCGCAAGCAGCATCCCGGGGATGACCACGGCAGTGGACAACCCGCAAAAGCTCAGCACGATATTCGTGCCGGCCACAACGTATCAGGAGCAGCAGCGCCTGACCTATTTCGGGCCGTTCCTGGTACCCGGCGAGGATCTCGGATTCTGGCGGACCAGTGTCACCCTGTTTCTGCTCGGCCTGCTAGCTCTCACGGGCGGCGCATTGTTGCTGCATGCTCGGCGCCAGCGCGCGCAACGAGGGACGCCTGAAGTAGGCGCACAAGTCGGTGCTGCCCATGACGCCTAGCATCGATCAGCCGATAAATGAACATCTGGCCTGGGCCCAATGGTGGGCATTCCCCCTCAAGTACGCCCACGAAGACTGGAGAGATGACGCGTTCTCTGCGATGGATGCATTCGCGCGCAGTGGCGGACTGCTCCCGTGCCCGCCCCCGGGTGTTGCCACCTGCCTGCCTCCGGCACCTCATGCCACCGTTCTTCGCCTGGCCCTTGCCTCTATGGAGCAACTCGACCTGGCGCTGACGCTGATTCACGACACCTTCAGCCCGCAAGCCTCGTCGACCTTGAGCGAAAGTCATCGACTGTGGTGCACGCGGCTCTCCAAGGCCCTGCCTCCAGCGCTGCTGCTGCCCGATGCTGATCCATTGCAACTGCTCCATAGCTGGGTCGAACCCTCGATCTGGCAGCGCCTTCGATTGCGCTTCCCCCGCGAGCGCGTACGCGAGTCGGAAAAAAAACCGCCTATCAAGAGCGCCAGCAGTCCGTTGAACACGCTATGGCAGGCCGTTGTCTGGCGGGTTACGACAACGGCAAGCGACACCATGCCCCCTGGCTCGGATGGGTAAGGAGATCACTGATGTTTTGCCGACACACCCTTGAGCTGCTTGACGGCGCTGCTGGTTTGCCACGCAACCTGATCCCCCGGGAAGAACTAAAGGACTGGGAGCAGGCCAACCAACTTCTACGCCGCGCCAATACCCAGGCCGACGAGCTGCTGCGCCAGGCCGCAAAAAAATGCGAAGTGTTGCAGCAAGAAGCCTCACTGCAAATCTGGCAGCGCGCCGATGCCCAACTCAAGCAGTGGGAACTCGACCGCCAAGCGATGTGTGATCACCTGGAGCATTACGCCACCGACATCACCAACCAGGTTATTCGTTGCCTGCTTGACGACATCGCACCTCCCCAGAGGCTGGCTGCCCTTCTGAAGCAATTGCTGGCCAGCCAAGTCCAGGAAGTCAACGCAACGCTGTTGTGCCACCCACAAGACCTTGAGGAGATCAAACAGTGCCTTTCCCAGCGCAACGCCACGTACTGGAAGCTTCACACCGACGAGGCAGTCTTGCCTCAGACACTCGTTCTGAAAACCGACGAAGGCGACTTTCGTATCAGTTGGAGTTCACTGCTCGAAACCTTCTTCAATAACAGCAAAGCGTACTGGATAACTACCTGACCGCATACGCACGACAGCGGTCATATCGCCCTGCAAAAAAGTCGATCCACGTATTCAAACCCACAGGCATGAAGGACACACCATGGACTTTTTTAACGATCTATCCCGTCAACTGTTAAGAAACAGCGAAGTCGCCAGCAAGTCTTACACCTCGAATATTGCAGAGGTTTCAGCCCATGGTTCAGACGCGGAGTTCTTCGAACTTGCCATGAAAAAAACCACGACGCAGATGGCCTACCTGGAACACAACCGGGTCAATCACCTGCTGCTAAAAAGTGCCTTTGAGAGTTTCCAATAGCCATGAGAGCGCTCGTCAGTGACTGGTTGAACAGCCGTGAAGAGCAACTCAACGTGTTTGAGGGCGACGACGAAATCATCTTGAAGCGCCAGGCCGGGACCTTGCTGCTGGGGGCTCAGCTGACTTCAACAGTCACCGACAACGCCGCCTTATACAGCTGGATGCGCCTGGGCGCCGCCAGCCTGAATCACTTCCAGGGCGCACTGGCTCAGAAACCTGACACCGGTGCGCTCTGGCTGATTCAAAACCTGCAGGGGGCATGGGACGAGGCAGGCCTTTGCGGCTGCCTGCAGACCCTGCTCAACCAGCGCGATACCTGGCGCTCCACCGCCGCGCGCCTTGTTCGGCCGGCGCTGGATCGAAAACCCATCCCGCTACGCTCGCAACCTTACCTATAAGAGAACACCGTATGTTCAACAAGCCCCACAAGCACACCCGCTTGCGCTTTGATTCGCCCGGCGCATCATCAAAACGCGCGGGATGGCGCTACCTGATCGCACTGCCTTGGTTGCTGGCTCCCGTGGCAAGTGCCTTCGCCGCCATCCCTGCCGAATGGAAAAATACCGCCTACGCCTATGAGGCCCAGCACAAACCGCTGCGCGAAGTGCTCGAAGACTTCGCCCAGACCTTTGGCACGCAACTGCAGGTCGAGGGGCTGCTGGAGGGCAACGTCAATGGAAAGATTCGCGCCAACACCCCGCAGTCATTGCTCGACCGGTTAGGCGTCGAACACCGTTTCCAGTGGTATCTGTACAACAACACGCTGTATATCAGCACCCTGGACCAGCAGGAATCTGCGCGCCTGGAAGTCTCCTCCGAGACCATCTCCGACCTCAAAAAGGCATTGACCGACATTGGCCTGCTCGACAGCCGCTTCGGCTGGGGCGAGCTGCCGGAAGATGGCGTCGTCCTGGTCTCCGGCCCCCGGCGTTATATCGAACAGATCAAGCACTTCAGCAGCCAGCGTCGCTCGTCGGATGAAAAACAGAGTGTGCTGAGCTATCCGCTGAAGTTCGCCAACGCTGCGGATCGCCAAGTGGATTATCGCGGTGAGAAGCTTGACGTTCCTGGTGTCGCGAGCATTTTGCGCGGCTTGCTGGAACCGCGCACCACCTCGACCCTCTCGGGACTTGGCCAGCGCTCCCCATCGCCGCCCTCTCCCCTCACGCCAAGCATTCCCCGGCTGAGCAATCCACTGCTGGGACAGATGCTCGGTGCGGACAACAACAGTCGGCAACCGCAGACCGGTGCCACGCTCACCCCGCGTGCACCAGCGCCCGCCAGCCGGATTCGCGTCGAAGCCGACGTGCGCAACAACACGGTGCTGATCTACGATTTGCCGGAGCGCCAGGCCATGTACCGCGAGTTGATCACGCAACTCGACGTCGCACGCAAGCTGGTGGAGATCGATGCAATCATCCTCGACATCGAGCGCACACAGTTGCGCGAATTCGGCGTGAACTGGGGGTTTCAAAACAGCCGTTTTCGTGGGGTCGGCACCAACCTGGCACCGGGCACGGCCTCGCAGTTGTCGATCGATAATCGCGACCGCTTCTACGCGGATATACGCGCACTGGAAGCCAAGGGACTGGCAACCATGGTCTCCAATCCTTCGGTGCTGACCCTGGAAAACCAACCGGCGGTCATCGACTTCAACCGCACCCAGTACCTGACGCCGGGCCGGGAGAACGCAACCATTCTGCCGGTCACCGTGGGCACCAGCTTCCAGGTAGTACCGCGGGTAATCACCAGTCGCGGTGGCCACCAGATCCACTTGGTGGTGGATATCGAAGACGGCAATTTCGACGAGTCAAATCCCGTTCCTGGCCAACTGGACGTGCGTCGGGGCAAAGTCAGCACGCAAGCCGTGATGGCCGAAAAACGTTCGCTGGTGGTGGGTGGTTTCCACGTCACCGAAAGCACTGACAGGCAGAACAAGGTACCGTTGCTGGGGGATATTCCACTGCTGGGCAAGGCACTGTTTTCCTCGACTGAACGGCAGAACAACCGGCGTGAACGCCTGTTCATCCTCACCCCGCGCGTCATCGGCGACCAGTCCGACCCGTCACGCTACCTGCCGCAGGCCGATCAGGCCGAGCTGCAAGCCGCCCTCACCCCCCTGGCCAGGCGCTACGCCCCCCACCAGCCGGTGATCAAACGCAGTGACATCATCAGCACCCTCGCCCACCTGGTCAGCGGCGAAGTGCCCAAGGCCTTCAAGCTGGCACCGATGCCCCTGGGGCTGGCCACCCTCTGCAGCACCCGCGATTTTCTGGCGCTGAACACCGACCGCAGCCAATGGTATGCCGGCCCTGAATACAACGTGGCGGTCGTGGTGCTGCGCAACCAGTTCAACCGCAATGTGCGTATTGATGAAAAAGAATGCAGTAACTCGCAGACCCTGGCCGTCAGCGTCTGGCCGCAAGCCTGGCTCAAACCGGGCGAAGAGGCCGAGGTGTTTATCGCCATGCGCCCCGTGGTGAAGGATGAACACCTCGGTGTGCCCCGCCCCTCCCTGATCCAATCGACTAAAAAGGCCACGCCATGAAATATCCATTAATGGGCGTCACCCTGATCTGCCTGGCACTGCTCGCCACCGGCTGCACCCCCACCTGCAAGGGCGACTCCTGCTCGCGCCCGCAATCGACCAGCAAAAACCTGGTGGTCTGGTGGCCATCCCACATGCGTGTCGAACCCGGCCCGGCCGGAGAGCGCGCGGACTATCAGACGGTGTCGCTGGAACGATGAGTGCATACGGGTTGCCCGACGATGACCGGCATCGCCAGGTATTCCTGGACAACCTGGTGAGCGGCAGTGCCGCTCACCTGCAACTCGCCCCCGGCATCAAGGTGTGCACACTGCACGCCGGCAACCGTCCGGGGCTGGCCTTGGAGGTTGCCCGCGAAGCATTGCAGGCCGGGCAATTGCAGCAGGTGCTGGAACGTCGGTTTGAGCAAGCAGCGGCATTCGAGGGTTGCTTTGCCTACCTCGACGCCCAAGGTAGCCTGGTGATCTGGCAGGCGTTACCCGCCCAGCGTGACACCGTCGAAAAAGCCCTCAGCCGGATGCTCTTACTGGCCAATATCGATACCCTGAACAGACGTTCGACGCGCTGATCAACGCAACTCAATCTCCGGCAGTTGCAAGGTCTCGCGCTTGGCTTCGTCATCGAGCTCACGCAAGGTCCGGTAGATCACCGCCACGGCCTGCAGGGTTTCACGGGGAATATTCTCTCCCAGCTTTTTCGTGTAGATCGTGCGCGCCAGCCATACACACTGGATCACCGGGATATCCGCCGCCTTGGCCCTGGCGATCAACCGACGGGCGTCGGCGTCCGTCCCTTTTTCGACCAGTAGCGGCAGCGGTGTCTTGCCAGGACGATAATACAAGGCGACGGCAAAGTGCGTAGGGTTGACCACCAGCATGTCGGACTCTTCCAGCTTGGGCAGCTTGACCTTGGGTTCCTCCTGGGCCAACTGCTGGGCCAGCGCACGGCGTTGGCCCTTCACATGGGGGTCGCCTTCCATGTCCTTATACTCTTTGACGACTTCGACCTGCGTCATGCGCAAGCGCTTGGCAAAAAAGTACCGCACCATCGTCACATCGATGAGTGCCAGCACCAGCAACAACCCAAGGCAGGTATGCAGCAAGTGGCGAAACAGGCTGATCAACGCGAGGATGTAGGTAGGCAGATCGCTGTTGGCCAGGTTGATCAGCGCATCCAGTGACGGCCAGATCACCACGTACAAGATCAGGCATAGCAACGCCGCCTTGGCGATGCTCATCAACAAATTCAAGATTTGCTGGGCGGAGAACATCTGCTTGAGCTGACTGATGGGGTTGAGGCGACTGAAATCTAGCTTCAGCGCTTCCGGGGCAAACAACAAGCCGAACTGCATCCAACTGCTGATCAGCTTCGATGCAATTGCGACGGCAGCCATCAGCAAGGAAAACGAGAAGAACATCACCAGGCTTTCAACCAGCACTTCCTCCAGCGAGTGTGCAAAGGGCTGAGTCATGCGTGACATGGGCAGCATCAGCAATTGCTGAAAACGCTGCATGCTGGTCTCGGCGGTGAACAAAGCAATCTCGCTCATGGCCGTCAACGCCAACAACTTGCCGACATCCTGGCTTTGCGCGACCTGGCCTTTCTTGCGTTGGTCGCGCAGCTTCTTGGCACTGGCCGGGTGTTTTTTCTCCCCCGAGTCACTCATGTTGACGGCCCCGAGAACATCAGGCCCAGTGTATGTTTGAGGTCACCCAGCAGGCTCATGCGCCCGACGATCAGGTCCTGCAACAACGCAAAATACAGCAGCAAAATGCCAATCCCGGCCAGGCTCTTGAGGGGCGGCGCCAGCGTGCTCACCTGCAACTGCTGGCTGTAGACCCCCAGCAACGCAATGCCGAACTCCAGCAACAGCAGTACGGCGATAAAGGGCGCGGCATACAGCATCATGTGGGTGAACGTGTCGGCCAGCAGGCCGGTGAACAGGCTGAACCCATTGGCCGCCGGCAACGGAAACCACACCGTCGCCGGCCAGATCAGGTAACTGTCCCAGATCACCTGTGTCATCGCCCCCAACCCCAGGCTGATCATCAGCAAGAAAACCGCCAGCTGCTTGAACAGGTGCCCGATCGGCGTCGCATCCGGCCCCAATGAAGGGTTGAGCTGGCCACCGGCCAAGGCGCCGCGCTGGTTATCCAGCAGCGCCCCCACCGACTCGAACATCCAGAACGGCATCGACAGCAGCACCCCTAGCAACAAACCCAAGGCGACTTCCTTGAGCACCAGCGCGCCGAGCATCAGCGCCGAGTAGTCCTGACCCTCCAGCGCGACGTGAATACCCGGTGCGGGCAACAGCGCCAGGACCATCACGATGGTGTGCCGGGGCATGCCACGCACATGCTGAAAACAGAACGCCGCCACCAACATGGCACAGGGGTATATCCGCGCCATGGCGATAACCAGGCTGGACAGGTAATCAAGGTACAACAGCACAGGCGTAGCCTCAGTTCAGGGCCGAACGGGCGATCATGTCGAACATGAGGTTGATCAATTGGATCAACTCCACACCGATCCAGCGCCCGGTCAGGATCAGCGTGATACCTACCGCCACCAGCTTGATGCCAAAGGGCAGCGTCTGGTCCTGCACCTGCATCAGCGCCTGCACCAGGGAGGTCAACACGCCCACCACGACCGCCACAATCAGTGGCGGTGCGGACAACACCACCACCAGCAGCATGCCCTGCTTGAACAGCACAATCGGTTCCATAGGCCACTCAAAGATAGGAAAGAAACAGGCTGTCGAGCAGCCGCGACCAACCGGATACCAGCACGAACAAGAGCAGTTTGAGCGGCAGGGAAATAGTCATCGGCGAGACCATTTGCATGCCCAGCGCCAACAGCAGGTTGGAGACGATCAGGTCGATCACGATAAAGGGGATGTAGATCAGGAAACCGATCTCGAAACCGGCCTGCAATTGCGACAGCACAAAGGCCGGAACCAGCAGGATCAGGTCATCGCGCTGAACCTCCTGGGCCATTTGCGCAGGCCATAGCCGGGCAGTGTTTTCCAGCAAATGCGTGAGCACATCCGCGTCCACATTGCGCAGCATGAATGCACGCAACGGCTTGATCGCCTCCGAGCCTGTCTGGAGAAGGGCGTGCACATTGCTTGTGTCCAGGGGCGCGGTTTTCAAACCCTCGGCGATCTCGTAACCCACCGGGGCCATGATAAATAGCGTGGCCGCCAGGGCGACGCCGTTGATGGCCATGCTCGGTGGCACCTGCTGCACACCGATGGCGTTGCGGGTGATCATCAGCACAATGACGATCTTCAGGAACGCGGTGCACACAATCAGCAGCATGGGCAACAACGAGAGCGCGCCGAGAAAGACCGCCAGAACAATCGGGTCAAGCCCCTGGATGTTCATCGACTGAAATTCACACGGGAGACCTGCAAGCCCAGGCGCCCATCGACCTCGACCAGTTGCCCCTGGCCAATGAGCCGGTCACCGTAGTAGAGCCCTGCCATACCCGGTGCATAGCCGCCGATACCCAGTACCGAACCGGGAGCGAGATTGCGCAGCTCGCCCAGGGTGAGGTTCAAGGTCCCACACCGGACATTGAGCAACATGCTCAATTCGTCAAACGGCTCGCTGCCGAATACATCCACCACGGGGGTATCGTCTTCCTGATCGGGGTAGTGGGGAACTGCAAAATCCTCGTCCACGGAGGTGTCCTCTAGAGAAGTAACGGTCAGGCACAACGGCCCGGTTTCATCGCCAATGCGCCCCAGCAATCGCTGCCTGCCCGCCGACACGTGGCCGGTGCCGTCGGCGCGAAAAAACGGCTGTTCAAGCACCAGCACATCGCCTGCGCGCAGGCCGCGTACCTGCCTCATCGGCAGCTGCACACTGCCCAGGGTCACGGGCAGCGCGAGCGGAAAGGTCACCGGCAGCGGCGCGGCGACGGCACGCCACGCTGCGGCTTCGCATAAGGCCAGGAAGCTGTTGGGCGTCAGCCACACGTAACCTGTGACTCGGGAAGCGCCCAGGGTGACGCTGAGCCGGCAGCCGAATCCGGCGGGACGTTCGGTTTTCAGCAAGCGCACATGACCCAACAACGCTCGCACCTGGGGGCTCAGGTGGTGCTGGAACAGTGCCCAGAACCACGAATCAGGATCATTTCCCGCCTTGGCCAATGTCACTGGGCACTCGCCCAGCAAACTCAGCAGTGGGCCTGCCTCAGTGAACGCCAGTACGCCCCGTGCCGTCTCGAAACACGTGGCCTCGCCTTGGCCGGCAAATTGTCCGGGGTCGAGGCGCAGCTCTCCGCGATTGGCTGCAACCTGAAACGGCAGGCATAGACCACGCCCCAGGCGACGGCGCGCGGCAACCGTATCGCCCTTGATCAAAGGCAACGTCAAAGACGGCATCATCATGCCGAACCAGAGTTGGACACATGCAGGCTGACCGCCAGCCCCAGCGCGCCCGTCAACCGCTCCTGGCACTCTTGCCGCACGCCACTGAGCCAGCGCGCGGTGCCGTCGAGTTCGGCGTCCAGCTCAATATTCCAAGCGCCCTGCTCACGGCGCACACTGGCGTTGATCCGGCCCAGGCGCGGCAGGTACAACGTCGCCTGGAGCGGCCATTGCGCAGCGCCCAGCACACGGGGCACCAGTTGCTCGGTGAGTGCCTGCAGCAGAGTGGCCGCGGACGCCGCCTTCAGACTGCCCAGGGAAGCACCGTAGCCTCCCCCACCCTCCTCATTGGCAAGCAGTTGGGCAAAGAGTCGCCCCTGCTCCCACAGCACCACACTCGCCGCTTCCGGCTCACGTTCAGCCCGTGGTGCGCGTGGCGCGCGTGGGCGTTCAGTGGGTTTGGTTGAAATCTTGGTCATGTCTGCTCCTCTACCAGCAATAGGGCCAACTCCTTTAGTTTTTCCACCTGGCGCAAGCACTCGGTGACATGTTTCTGCGCAGTGCCAACCTGGGTTTTCTTCTCATCCTGCTGGCCCCGCAATGCCTCTAGCTGGCCTTCTTCACGCTGGGTGCTGGCGCTCAGCGAGCGCTCCTTCACGCCCCAGGATTTCAGGGCCTTGAGGCTCAGCACCTGGCCCTGATGCTCGCTGAGCAACTGCGCACTCTGGCGCGCCTCTTCCTGGCGAGTTTGCTCAAGCGCATCGGCGGCCTGGCGGATATTCGCGAGCAGGGTTTGCTCGGCGCGCTTGGCCTCACGCAGGGCGCGCTCGGCACGGTCGGCCCGATGCCGGCGCAACCGCCGCAGGGTTTCGATTTCACTCAGCGCGGTATCAGAATGGGACATGGCGTGTCAGCTCCCGCAGTTGCGCCAGCGTCATCGCCATCGGCGTGGGCTCACGCAAGTCCTGACGCAAGAAACCATCGACCGCCTCACGACTGTCCACGGCCAGGTCGGTCAGGGCATCGCTGCCCGGCATGTACTCGCCGAGCTTGAGCATCAGTTCAATTTGCTGGTACGCCGACAGCAGGCGACGCAATGCCGTACCGGCGCGGATGTCGTCAGGCTCGGCGACGTTGCTCAAGATCCGCGACAGGCTGGCCAACACGTCCACGGCGGGATAGTGACCACGCTCGGCCAGCTTGCGCGACAGCACGATATGACCGTCGAGCAACGAGCGCACCTCATCGGCCACCGGATCGCTCATGGAGTCCTGCTCGATCAGCACCGTGTAGATCGCGGTGATTACACCCTCGCGCGTCAGCCCGGCACGCTCCACCAGCCGCGGCAACAGGCTGTACACCGACGGCGGCAGGCCGCCACGCCCCAGGGGTTCGCCGGCGGCCAAGCCGATTTCACGCTGGGCCCTGGCAAAACGCGTCAGGGAATCGATCAGCAGCAACACCCGCTTCCCCTTGCGCCGGAAACCTTCGGCCAGGGCCGTGGCGGTAAACGCGGCGCGGGCTCGCTCCATGCTGGAACGATCAGAGGTGGCGCACACCAGTACGGCCTTGGCACGCAGCTGTTCGTCCAGCTCATGATCAAGAAACTCGCGCAGCTCTCGGCCCCGCTCGCCGATCAGGCCGAACACAATCACATCGCACTCCACGTTACGGGCGATCTCGGCGAGCAAGGTGGTCTTGCCGCAACCGGCCCCCGCGAACAGGCCCACACGCTGGCCTTCACCCAATGTCAGCAAGCCGTCGATCGAACGCACCCCAGTGGCCAGCGCACGATTGATCCTCGGCCGCTCGGTGGGCAGCGGTGCCTCACATAGCACCGCACTGGCATCCTGCGTGTCGGCCTCGACAAACGCGCTAGCGCCCTCACCGGTGATTGGCCGTCCAAAACCGTCCAGCACCTGGCCCAGCAACGCATCACTGACTTGCACCCGATGCGGCACGCCAAGGCGCTCCACGCTGGCTCCCACCCGCACGCCTTCGAGGTTGCCCAGGGCACTGAGTACGGCATCTTGCTGATCGAAGCCGATGATCTCGGCGAGCATGAAGTCGCCCGGATTTTTCTCCACCTGGCACAGGTCACCAATACGCGCCAGGGGTAGCCGGCATTGCAGCAACATGCCGTTGACACGCTGGATGCGGCCGCGCATCGTCACCGGCGCGAAGCTCACCAGCACCTGTGACTGGCGCTGGTGCCAGGCGTCGAGACGCCGTTGCAGATCAGCACTCACCAGTGCACCTCGTACCGCTGCTGGCCATTGAAGACCACCTTGCTGTTATCGATCAGCACCAGGCGCAGGCCGTCCAACTCGTCGCCCACAAACAACCGGCCACCGTCTTCCAGAACCACATGACCATTCGGCCCGCCAATGATCTGCACAATCTTGAACGGCAATGCTCCATCACTGACGCGTACACGACTGATCACCGGCACGGCGCTTTCAAACAGTTCGCCAAATCGGCCGAGCATGCGCGCGACCAACTCCACATCGTCCTGGGGCACCTCCCCACTGAGGGTGACCTGGCCATTGATCACCTGCAGGCTGACTCGCTGGCCCAACTCGCGTTCGCTGAGCATCTTCAGTAACTGCTGGCGCACTTCAAACGGCGACGCCAATTCTTTTTTCTGGAACACCGCAGGTGCCGAGGTCTCCTGGGCTTCACGGTCGTCGGTAGCGGCGATGCCCACCGCCACAATGATCACGGCCGCTACCAACACCAGACTGAGCAGGCGTTTTTGCTGCGTCGGCGCAATAGACGACAGCTGCAATGCCGGTGGAACCTCCGCGGCCATCGGTGGCGGCACAGTGCCCACTGCAGGTGCCGCCTGAGGCCAGGGCTGATCAGCCAAGGTGACGCACAGCCGAATGGCGCCTATCGAAAACGGCACATTCAGGGTCAGGTTCACAATCTGTGCCAGCACCTGTCCGTCGGCGTCCTGCAACAACCCCGCCTCGGCCTGCACCGACCAAATAGAGTCATTCAACCGCAACCGGGCGTGCTGCTCGGCAACTCCGGGATCCTTCAACAACAGGTCGGCCCCCTCATGGGCGCCGATGCTCCACTGCTCGCCAAACAGCGGCAACGCAGCGCCCTGATGCAACCCATCAAGCACACGCAGCTCATACATCAACCGACCCTCCGCGGTACTGAACAGGATGAAGTCCTCATGCCACCGCCCCGCGCATCAGCTCATCCTGGCCAACGTCAAAGCGACCCAGCACTTTCACCTTGGAGGCACTCCCCAACTCCGCAAAAGACAGCACCGGGACATGGTTGAACTCCTCCAGCAGCAAGGTACGCAAGGGGCTGCGCAAGTCTTGCGCCACCAGCATCACGCTTTTGCTTTTGGCGCGGACCTTAAAGGCCTGGTTGAGCAGGCTGATCAGCGACGCACTGTTGTCGTTATCGAGGGCGAAGAACACACCGGTCTGGGTCTGGCGCAACGCATCGCGCAGGATATTTTCGGTCTGCGGCGACAGCAGCCAGGCATGCAGGCCATCGGCCTCGCTGTACTGGTGAAAGATCTGGGCCTTGAGGGCGATGCGCGCATAGTCGGCCAGCGCATCCGGCTCACGTTCATGCTGACCGTACTCGATCAACGACTCGACGATCAGCCGTACCGCCCGTAACGGCACGCCTTCGCTGGCCAGGCGCTGCAACACGGCTGAAAAACGCGAGAGCGGCATAATGCGCTGGAGTTCCTGCACCAACTCCGGCTGGTTGTGCTCCAGCCAACTGAGGATCGACTTGCTTTCCTGGATCCCCAGAAACTGCGGGCCGCTGAACATCATCGCCTTCTTCATACGCTCGATGATCAACTCCGTGGCACTGAAACGCTCCAACTGCTCGTCCGCCAGCAGCGGATCGTCGGGGGCCAGCCAAACCCACTCCTGCTCATCGCGCTCCGCCAGCCCTGGCAATGCGTGCTCAGGCTCGACCGTCAGCGCCGAGCGCTCAACAGCCAGATGGCTGACCACCGACGCCCTGACCATCGGCACTTCATGCACGCAGAAACGCATTTCGTCGTCGGCCAGCGAATCATCAAGCTCCACTTCAAACGGCGGCAATGTCAGGCCAATATTGGCAACCAGCGCGTTCCGGGCCTGGCGTATGCCGTGAATCAGGTCGGTCACCTGCGGAGTGCCGCGCAGTACCGGGGAGAATTGCAACAGGTAGGGCCGCGACGGGTCGAACCCACGCAAGTCTTCCCTGCCGTTTTCTTCCGGGCGAACGGCTTCGACAGCCTCGGTGGCAGGCTGGGCCAGTCGTTGACGCTTACGCACGAGGTAATAGCCGAGGCTGCCGGTGATCAGCGAGATCAGGATAAATACCCCGGTAGGCATACCGGGCACTATCGCAAACGCAAGCATGCCCACCGACGCGATCACCCAACTCTTGGGTTCGCTGGTCATTTGCCGGGCAATTTCCGCGCCCATGTTGCTGACACCCTTGCTACCGTCCGGGGCCACACGGGTGATGATCATGCCGGCCGTCAGGGAAATCAGCAGCGCCGGAATCTGGGCGATCAAGCCGTCGCCGATGGTCAGCACCGAATACAGCGCCATCGAGTCGGCAGCACTCAACCCGTGCTGGAACATCCCCGTGGAGAAGCCCCCCAGCAGGTTGACCACGACGATGATCAAGCCGGCAATGGCATCGCCCTTGACGAACTTCATGGCGCCGTCCATGGCGCCGAACAATTGGCTCTCGCGGGACAACTGCTCGCGCTTGTCCCGGGCTTGCACACCGTCAATCAGGCCGGCACGCAGGTCGCTGTCAATGGACATCTGCTTGCCCGGCATTGCATCCAGGCTGAAACGTGCCGCCACTTCAGCGACCCGTTCCGAGCCCTTGGTAATCACCAGGAAGTTGACCAGGGTCAGGATCAGGAAGATCACCATCCCCACCGCAAGATTACCGCCCACCACAAAGTTGCCGAAGGCCTCGACGATGTCACCCGCGTCCTGCTCCAGCAGGATAAGGCGCGTCGTGGCAATCGACAGCGCCAGTCGGAACATGGTGGTCAGCAGCAGGATCGACGGGAACGACGAAAACGCCAACGGTCCCGGCAGGTAGAGCGCCAGCACAATCAACAGGCACGAAATACAGATATTGAGTGCGATCAGGATGTCCACCAGCCAGGTGGGCAGCGGCACGATAAAGATGAACACGATGGCCATGACCACCACGGCGCCCAGTACTTCGGCACGTTGTGCCACCTTGAGCAGCACGGCATTGATGGTCTTCAGTACGCTCACGTCTACGCCCCCCCATCCACGAAACGTGAGGGCCCGCGTTCAATCCTGGCCAGTTCATCCATCACCGCGACAAAGCAGATCAAGGTCTCCTGGCGTACGCGGCTGTCTGGCCAAAGCGCCAGGGGCAACTGTTGGACGACGGGGTAAAGGGCGTTGAGCGACACCAGCTGCTGGAGGGACGGCCCCCCCCCAAGATCATCCCCCAGCCGCAGGATTTCCCCCGCCGCGACACCAGAGCCGGCGTAACCCAGCAAGCGCTGCAACAGCTCCACGGCGTCATGCTCGATGCTCAGGCGCTGGATCAACGTCTGGCAACCACTCAACACCCCGGTCAACTGCCCGCAACTCTGCAGGCCCATCAGCAGTGTGCGCAGCATGGCGGTGGGAACGGACGACACATGGGCCGCGATATCATCCGCCAAGGCACCGCGCATCACTTTGAGTCCGGCCGCAAAGCGCTCGCCACCGTACACGCCCAACAGGGCCTGCATCATGGTCGCCAGAGATTGACGCCTGACCACACTGGCGTAGTACAGCGCACGTAACGCTTGGCGTTCTTGCGGGTCACCGCCGCTGGCCTGCAACGCAATCGCGATATTCAGGCCGGCCTGGATTTCCCGCTTGAAGCGAACCTCCAATTTGGCAATGGCATCCCGGGCCAGCGCGGCTTCAGTCTTGCGCGCTTCGGCTTGCGCCTGGGCCGCCACCTGCTTGAGCACTACGAACGTGCGTGCCGGGTCGTTACCGGTCAGGTCAAGCAAGGTGTCGACGCTGGGTTGCTGCAATAGCTGGAGCCGCACCCGTCGGGCAATGGACGCCAACGTCGCCTGAGCCGGGTGGCCCAACTGGTCATAAAGCTGCGCAAGCCGCTCGGTAGGAGGCACACGCACCCCAAGGGAGCGCTGTTGCAGCAGCCGATTGTTGAGGCTCACCTCCTGGCTGAAGAGTTGGACAAGCTCGTCCGTCGCTCTCATGGATGACGGCGCGACCGGCTGGCCAACACTGGGTTGATCCAGGCGCTGGAGTGTTTGCACATCGTGGGAGGATTCGACTTTCATCGGCGGGCCAGAACAGAAAGAGTGTGTCCCTGTGTGGCAAGAACAACCCATCCGGTTCCATCAAAACCCGCCCCATTGCAACCTGCGAAAAAAACGGCACAAACCCTGGGAGCAGTTTGCAAAAAACCGCACAAAAACGCTTTAATTCAAGATATATATTTATGTAAATCAATACGTTAAAGGATTTTTTCCGTTGGCATAGCCGGTGCAAAAGGGGTTCCCGTCGAAATCATTTCGACTGCGTCTACCCTGAGGAAAAAATCATGAGTATCCCTATCGAAGCTTTGGTTCACCTTGTTGGCAGCTCGCCTCAATTCATGCTTCAGCTGACGGACGAACAGCAAAAAAAGCTGCGCCGCTTCATTCATAAACGCGTGCTCAACCCCGAGGATGCAGATGACCTTCTGCAACTGACTTACCTGGAAGCCTGGCGCAACAGGGAGCGCTTCAGCGGCCAGGCAACCCTCAGCACCTGGATGTGCGGCATCGCGCAGAACCTGATCCGCAACCACTTCCGGCGCATGTATGCCAAGCCGGTCCATTGCGAGTTCGATGAAGCGCTGTGGCATGGCCAGGAAGACAACCGCAACCTGGACTGGGAATTCGAGATCAACCGCCGCCTGGAGAAAACCCTGAGCGCCATCGACCTGCTACCGCAGGAAATGCGTAAAACGCTGTATGCATCGCTGGAAACCGACGGCAGCTACCAGGACACCGCCGACGTGCTGGACATTCCGATCGGCACCGTTCGCTCACGCCTGTCGCGCGCGCGCGAACAACTCAAGCGTGTCACCCAGAACTCACGGCACCCGTAAGCCGGACCACGCGTTGGGCGACAGGGATATCTGCCCAACCGGATCACGCCGCAACCGCTCTCGACTAATTCGCCCCGCCTCGAAACCCCCACGCGCACCGTACCGCTCGTCGCGGTTTCGCCCTATTTCGCTTAAACAGTTGAAAGCGTAGATAAAAATTTAAAATAAACGCTTGACGCATTCCCGTTCTCCGCGAATAATGCGCGCCACTTGGCTACATAGCTCAGTTGGTTAGAGCATAGCATTCATAATGCTGGGGTCCGGGGTTCAAGTCCCTGTGTAGCCACCAAGTACTAAAAACGGCTTACCGAAAGGTAGGCCGTTTTTTTATGCCCGCCGAAAAGTCCCAGGCCAATAACGCCTCCAGCCCACTCGGCGAAGGACTGCGCTTGCGACCAAAACCAGCAGATGCGCTCGAAAAAACCCGCGATCTGTATTTTGACGCTCCCCTGACCCACTGTTAGTGTCCTGCCTCCCCCACGCGGAGTGC
This sequence comes from Pseudomonas sp. B611, assembly GCF_055407965.1. Classification (NCBI taxonomy): domain Bacteria; kingdom Pseudomonadati; phylum Pseudomonadota; class Gammaproteobacteria; order Pseudomonadales; family Pseudomonadaceae; genus Pseudomonas; species Pseudomonas sp. B611. The sequence continues at coordinate 42,208 of NZ_JBUZST010000001.1, read as the reverse complement.
CCCCGATGAAACTGGACATCTACCAAGTCGACGCTTTCAGCCAACACACCTTCGGTGGCAACCCGGCGGCCGTCTGCCCGCTGACCGAATGGCTGCCCACCGAACAACTGCACAACATCGCCGCCGAGAACAACCTCTCGGAAACCGCTTTTTTTGTGCCGCGTGGCGATATCTACGAACTGCGCTGGTTTACCCCGGAAGTCGAAGTGGACCTGTGCGGCCATGCCACGCTGGCAGCCGCCTGGGTGTTGATCAACACGTTCGCAGACGCCCCCGAAGTCCTGCGTTTTGCCACCCGCAGCGGTGAGTTGCGTGTGACGCGCGACGGCGACGAACTGGCGATGGATTTCCCGGCCAAGCACCCCGAGCGTTGCGAGCCACCAGCGGGGATGTTAAGCGCGCTGGGCATCGAGCACGCCGAAGTCTTCGGCACCGATGACTACATCGTGCTGGTGGACGACGAAGCCCAGATCGCCGCGCTGGCCCCGGACTTCGCCCGCCTCAAGGGCCTGCCCAAACGCGGTATCGCCGTGACCGCCAAAAGCGCGCGGTTCGATTTTGTCTCGCGCTGGTTCGGGCCGAACGTGGGCGTCAATGAAGACCCGGTCACCGGTTCGGCCCACACCTCGCTGGCACCGTTCTGGGCCGAGCGCCTGGGCAAGCAGCAATTGAGCGCCGAACAAGGCGGCAAGCGCCGTGGCCAGTTGCGCTGCGAGCTTCAGGGCGAGCGCGTGATCATCTCCGGCAACGCCGTACTCTACCTGCAAGGCACGATTTACCTGTAAAACACAAAGTTCCAAGGACAACAGATCATTCTCAAAATGAACGGAGTTCAGCGCGTGTTTTCGATTTATCGCCGGCAGTTGTCGGTCTTGGCTGCGGCCCTCACCCTGGCCGCCTGCCATAGCCCAGTCACCGAACAACCACCGGCACCGGAGTTGGGCTCGGGCTATCGCAGCGACCTCAAGCCGCGGCATGCCGAACGCCACATGGCCGCCGCTGCCAACCCGTTGGCCGCCGCAGCCGGGCGCGAGATGCTACGCCAAGGCGGTTCGGCGATTGACGCGGCGATTGCGATGCAGGCCGTGTTGACCCTGGTGGAACCACAGTCGTCGGGCATCGGCGGCGGAGCGTTCATCATGCTGTGGGACGGCCAGAACGTGCACGCCTATGACGGCCGCGAAACCGCACCGGCCGGGGCGACCGAGCGTTTGTTCCTGAGGGCCGACGGCACGCCGATGGGGTTTGCCGAGGCGCAGATCGGCGGGCGCTCCGTCGGCACGCCAGGGGTGTTGCGTGCCCTGGAAATGGCCCACGCCAAGACTGGGCGCCTGCCATGGGCCACGTTGTTCGAGCCGGCGATTCGCCTGTCGCAGCAGGGCTTTGCGATTTCCCCGCGCCTGCACGCGCTGATTGCCGCTGACCGCTACATCCCGCAGTCGCCGGACATGGCGGCGTATTTTTTGAATGCCGATGGCACGCCTAAGGCCACCGGTACGCTACTGAAAAACCCGGCGCTGGCCGCCGTGTTCCAACGCATCGCCAAGGAAGGGCCAAACGCGCTGTACCACGGGCCGATTGCCGCTGAAATCGCGCGCAAGGTACAGGGCCACGGCAACGCGGGGAGCCTGTCCCAGGCGGACCTCCAAGGCTACAGCGCCAAAGAGCGTGCGCCGTTGTGCACCGACTACAAGCAATGGAAAGTGTGCGGCATGCCGCCACCGTCGTCGGGCGGGATCGCCATCGCGCAGATCCTCGGCACCTTGCAGGCCCTGGAAGCGCGCAACCCGCAACTGGCCATCGCGCCCATGAAACCATTGAAGAGCACCTCGCCTGCCGGCCTGGAACCGACGCCCGAGGCCGTGCACCTGCTCGCCGAATCCGGCCGCCTGGCCTTCGCCGACCGCGCGCTGTACGTGGCCGATGCCGACTTCGTCCCCGTGCCGCTCGCCGGTCTCGTCGCACCGGACTACCTGGCCAAGCGCGCCGCCTTGATCGGCGAACGCAGCATGGGCGTTGCCAGGCCCGGCACACCAATGGGCATCCAGGTGGCCTACGCGCCGGACCGCTCGCCGTTGCGCATCTCCACCTCGCAAGTGGTCGCGGTGGACGACCAGGGCGGCGCTGTGTCGATGACCACCACGGTCGAAGCGGCGTTCGGCGCCCATGTAATGGTCCAGGGCTTTTTGCTCAACAACCAGATGACCGACTTCTCGTTCATTCCCGAGGAACACGGCCAACCGGTGGCCAACCGCGTCGAGCCCGGCAAACGCCCGCGCTCGGCCATGGCACCGACGCTGGTGTTCGACCGCCACAGCGGCGAGTTGCTGGCCACCGTCGGCTCGCCGGGCGGCTCGCAGATCATCGAGTACGTGAGCAAGTCGTTGGTGGCAATGCTCGACTGGCAACTCGACCCGCAAGCGGCCATCAGCCTGCCCAACTTTGGCAGCCGCAATGGCGCTACCGAACTGGAAGCGGGCTTGTTCAGCCCAGGGTTGGAACAGGCACTGAAAGACAAGGGCCATGCCCTCAGCGAAATCGATATGACCAGTGGCGTGCAGGCCATCGTGCGCACCCGCGATGCCCAGGGCAAAGTGTCCCTGAGCGGCGGCGCGGACCCTCGGCGTGAAGGCGAAGCCCTCGGCGACTGAAACTTTTAGCAACGGAGACACAGCCGTGCAACAGGCAGACAACCTCGGCGCCCTCGTTGGCGTCGATCATGGTTTTTGTACGATCAATGACCCGCAGTGCCCGGAGGAGGTGAGGACGTTGTTGTATTCATGGATTGCTCGTACAACCGTCTAGCGAACGCTTTACCTGTCGCGAGGGAGCAAGCTCCCTCGCCACAGAGCCAAGCGCCATCAAAATCACCGACTGATCTTCAACCCCTTGCGCCCCGCATGCCGCTCCAACGCCAGCTCGATCAACCGGCTCACCAGTTCGCTGTAGCTCATCCCCGCCGCCTGCCACAACTTGGGGTACATGCTGATGCGGGTGAAGCCGGGCAGTGAGTTGATTTCATTGATCAGCACTTCGCCGTCGTCGGTCAAAAACACATCGACCCGTGCCAGCCCTGCGCAACCCAACACCTCAAACGCCTCGATGGCCAAGCGGCGGATACGTTCGCTGGCTTCGACGCTGATATCCGCGGGTACCACCACCTGAGCGGCCTGGTCGTCGATGTATTTGCTGTCGTAGGAATAGAAACCGCTGCTCACCACAATCTCGCCACAACCGCTGGCGATGGGGTTGTCGTTGCCCAACACGGCGCATTCGATTTCACGGCCGCTGACGGCGGATTCCACCAGCACTTTTTCATCGAAACCCAGGGCCAGTTCGACTGCCGCGTGGTACTCGGCTTCGCTGCCGACTTTGCTCACGCCCACCGACGACCCCTGGTTGGCCGGTTTGACGAACAGCGGCAGGCCGAGCTTGTTCACGGCATCGTCAAAGCTTGTTTGTGGCGCATTACGACGGGTCAGGGTAATGAACGGCGTGACCGCAATCCCCGCGTCGCGCAGCAAGCGCTTGCTGATGTCCTTGTCCATGCACACCGCTGAGCCGAGCACGTCGGAGCCGACAAACGGCAGATCGGCCATGCGCAGCAGGCCTTGCAGGCAACCGTCTTCGCCCAGGGAGCCGTGGACGATGGGAATGATCACATCGACATGGGCCAGCAGGCCGCCGCCGGAGGTTTCCACCAGTTGCTGGCTGGCCTTGCCCGGCACCACCGCCAGTTCACGGTTGGATTGGTTGAGGGCGATCAAGGCCGGGTTTTCCTGGTTGATCAGGAAGTTCGAGGTGTCATTGAGGTGCCAGTGGCCGGCCTTGTCGATGCCGATCAGCACCGGCTCGAAGCGCGTGCGGTCGAGGGCATCGACGATATTGCGCGCCGATTGCAGCGAGACTTCGTGTTCAGCCGAACGGCCACCAAAAATAATGCCTACGCGCACCTTGCTCATGACCCTGCCTCACCGTTGAAAGTAAGGCTTCTTACCACGGGCCGTCAGCGATTCGCTACCAGATGTGCACCGAACAGCACATAGCAACCGCCGGCAAAACGGTCGAGCCACTTGCGCGAACGGCTGTAGAGGTTGGCCATGCGCTCGCTGGAGAACACCAGGGCCACGCTGGAATACCAGCTGAAGGACAAGGTGGCCATGGTCAGCACCGCCAGGGTCAACAGCATCGGCGACGGCGAAGGCGGCATGGTGGACGCAAAGATGGTGGCGACAAACAACGCAGCCTTGGGGTTGGACAGATTGCCCAGCAACCCCAGGCGCCATGCGGAGAACAGCGAGCGTCGAGGCTCGTCCGGCAGCAGGTTCTGGCCCATGGCCGGCGCCGAGCGCTTGAACAGTTTCAAGCCAAGGTAGATGAGGTAGCAGCCACCGATAATCTTGAACGCCAGGTACAGCATCGGTGCGGCGGTAAACAGCGATTTGATGCCCAGGCCACCCGCCAGCCCCCACAGGATCGTACCGGTGGCCACGCCCGCCGATGCCACCACGCCATGGCGGCGCGAGCAACTGGCGGCCAACTGCGCGGTATTGAAAAAATTCGGCCCTGGCGTCACCACTGCCACGGTCCACAGCAGCGCCAGCGAGACCAGGGGCGCCACATAGGCGGGGTTGAGAAAATCCATAGGGGCGACTCCATCAGCGCAAGGCACGAACGGCGATCATAGGCCTCGCCCCTGTCTTGCACAATCGTACAAGACCCCGGCAGACTGGGAGCGCAGACTCGGTTAACGTGTTTCCACCTCACTGTGTGACAAGCCACCATGGGCAATCCCATCTCCCCCCTCGACTGGATGCACCGCGCCCCGCATGCCAGCGGCATGGACCGCATCGAGGCGTACTTTGCCGGCTTCGCGTTCGACCCGCATCGCCATGACACCTACGCCATCGGCCGTACGTTGTTCGGCGTGCAGAGTTTTCATTATCGCGGCTGCATGACCCACAGCCTGCCCGGCACGACCATGGTGATACACCCCGACGAAACCCACGACGGCCGCGCCAGCAGCGAGGAAGGCTTCCGCTACCGCATGATCTATGTGGAGCCGGCGCTGATCCAACAGATCCTCGGCGGCAAGCCATTGCCGTTCATTCCCTGCGGCCATACCACCGACCCGCGCCTGTTCCGCGCCAGCGAAGTGCTGCTGCAAAGCCTGGACTGCCCGATCGACCCGCTGCAGGAACAGGACGCGATGTATGACGTGGCGCAAGCCCTGAGTGATGCGTCCGGGGTGATCACCAGCCGCAAGAGCTTCGACTACATCGCCGCCGAACGCGCGCGGGAATTTATCCACAGCGCCCTGGGCCGCAGCATCACCCTGGACGAAATGGCCGACCACGCCGGCCGCGACCGCTGGGCGTTGTCGCGGGATTTCCGCTTGTTGTTCGGCACCAGCCCCTACCGATACCTCACCATGCGTCGGCTGGACCTGGTGCGCAGCCTGCTGGCCCAGGGCCAATCGCTGGTGAATGCGGCGATGACGGCCGGGTTTACTGACCAGAGCCACATGACCCGGCAGTTTCGCAGCACCTATGGCATGCCGCCGTCGCGTTGGGTGAAGATGCTGGGGCGCTGAAGCTTCAATTTGCAAATGCGATCAAAAATGTGGGAGCGGGCTTGCTCGCGAAAGCGGAGTGTCAGTCACCATTGATTTATCTGAACCACCGCCTTCGCGAGCAAGCCCGCTCCCACATTGGATTTAGGTTGTCTCTGGAATTGAGTTCGACTCAGCACCGCGTTCTTTGAACCCAACCGCCACCACCGCCCCCACCAGCGCAATCCCCGCACTCCACCACAACGCCAGCTCAATCCCACCGGCATTGGCCACCGACACCAACACCGCCAACCCCAGCGCCCCACCGATCTGTTGGCTGGTGGACGCCATTCCCGCCGCCACGCCCTGCTCGCCCGGTCGAATACCCAAGCCGGCCGCCACCCACATCGCCGTCCACGTCATGCCCTGGCCAATGCTCAAGATAAAAATCCCCGGCAGCAGCGACCAGAATCCCACGCCCGTCGGTAATGCCCAGCACACCAGCGCAATGCCCACGGCCCCCGCCAATTGCCCGCTGACCAAGGTATTGCGCAGTCCGATCCTGGCCAGCGAACGCTCCGCCAGCCAGATGCCGAACGTACACACCAGGGTCGCCGGCAAAAACGCCAGGCCCGCCTGCAACACGCTGTAGCCGTAGACCTGCTGGTAATACAGCGCCAGAAAGTAGTACTGCACGCCAAAGCTGCTCATGAACACCGCCGTCAGCACCATGGCCATGCGCAGTTCGCGGTAGGCCAACAGCCGCAGCGGCATCAGCGGGTCACGGCCGCGGTGTTCGATCCAGGCGAACAGCCCCAGCAGCGCCACCGCCAGGGTGATGCAGCCGAGGGTAGACGGCGCCGTCCAGCCCCATTCCGGGCCTTGCACCAGAGCAAACACCAGCAAGGTGCCGCCAACGGTCACGGTCAGCGCGCCACTGATATCAAAGTTGCGCCCGACGGCCCGCTCGCCGTCGGCAGGAATCCAGTAACGCGCCGCCCAGGCGCAGCCACCGGCCAACGGCACGTTCACCAGGAACACCGCCTCCCAGCCCCACACCTGGGTCAACACGCCGCCCAGCAAGGCGCCGAGCGCCAGGCCCGCCGCCGACGCCGCACTCCACACCGCAAACGCACGGTTACGCTCAGGCCCTTCGGCGTAGTGGGTGTTGATCAACGCCAAGGTCGCCGGAAACAACAACGCCCCACCCACGCCCTGCACCGCCCGCGCCAGCACCAACAACACCGCGCTGCCACCCAGTACGGCGGCCAGGGACGCCAACGCATACAGCGCCTGCCCGGTCCGGTACAAGCGGCGCTTGCCGAGCAAATCCGTGGCCCGCCCGCCCAGCAACAGGAAGCCGCCGAACGCCACGCTGTAGGCGCTGACCACCCACTGCAATTGCTGGGCGGAAAAGTCCAGGTGCGTGCCAATCTGCGGCAATGCCACAAACACGATGGTGGCATCGAGGGCGATGATCAGTTGGGCGGTGGCCAACAGCATCAGCATCCAGCCAGAGGGTCGAGAGGAAGACATCACAGCGTCCTGTCCAGAAATGAAGTGTCGCCAGTGTGTTTTATGCGCAATAGATGATAAATAGCGCTATCACTCTTTCAGTAATGACTTTAATCATGGATCTGAACGCTGTTCGCCTGCTGGTCCGCGTGGCCGAAACCCGCAGTTTCACCCGCGCCGCCGGCGACCTGGGGCTGACTCAATCCGGGCTCTCACGGGCCATCTCACGCCTGGAGAACGAGCTGGGCGTGCGCCTGCTTCAACGCAACACCCGCAGCGTCAGCCTCACGCCCGACGGGCAGTTGTTGTACGAGCGCAGCGCGCCGTTGCTGGCGGAATTGGCCGAGGCCGAGAAGCTGATGCTCGACCGCCGTGGCAGCCCGTCGGGCCTGTTGAAGATCAGCACGCCGTCGCTGTTCGGGCGCAAGGTGGTGATGCCGGTGATCGGCGAGCTGACCCTGCGTTATCCCGAACTGCGCATCGAAGCCGTGATGACCGACCGCCTGGTGGACATCGTCGATGAAGGTTTCGATGCCTTGCTGCGTACCGGCGAGATCCAGGACCAACGCCTGATCGCCCGCGCCCTGGCGCCGTTGCGCTGGGTCACCGTCGCCGCCCCCGCCTACCTCGCCCGTTTCGGCACACCGCAAAGCGTCGATGAGCTCAAGGACCACCACTGCCTCACCGTGCGCAACCTGCGCAGCGGACGCATGGTGGACTGGCAGTTCATGCTCAATGGCAAGGTGCAGGACGTGAGCGTCGAAGGGCGACTGATCTTTGATATCGGCGACGCGCTGGTGGATGGCGCGGTGGGCGGTTTTGGCATTGCCCAGGTGATGGATTTTGCCGTGCGCGACGACCTGGCTGCCGGGCGTCTGGTACCGGTGCTGGAGGACTTCGCCGGGCGCAGTCGGGCGATCTCGTTGGTGTACCCGCCGTCCCGCCAGTATTCGCCGAAGCTGGTGGCGTTTGCCGAGGCGTTGGCAAACGCGCGCTGGTAGGGCTTAGAGCTGGCGCCCGGTGATCGGCTCGCCAATGGTCAGGAAGTTTCCGCCCGCGATGTGATGCAAGGTGCGCAGTGCATCATGCCCTTCGAAATGCCAGTGGCCTTCGCTGAACACACGCTCGTCGGCATACGCCGCGACCACTTCGCCAAGGAACAAATCGTAGGTCTGTTGATTGTGCGGTTCGGGCAGCAGGCGGCATTCCAGCCAGGCCACACAGCCTTCCAGCAACGGCGCGTCGGTGTGTTCGCCGTTGAACACCTGTAGGCCATACGTGGCGAATTTGTCTGTCTCGCTGCCGCTGGTGTTGCCGACGGTCTGTACGAGATCGGCCTGGGCGACGCAAGGCACTTGCAGCACGAAGGTGCCACTGCCTTCCAGCAACTGGCGGGTCCAGGTGGCTTTATCCAACACCACGGCGACCTTCGGCGGTTCGAAGTCCAGCGGCATCGCCCAGGCAGCCGCCATGATATTGCGCTGGCCGTTATGCGCCGCGCTGACCAGCACGGTCGGCCCGTGATTGAGCAAGCGGTAGGCCTTGGACAATGGAACGGGGCGACGGTGGGTAGGGCTCATGGACGGTCGGCTCTTCAAGCAGGAAAGCGCCTACGATACCTGAGCCCTACGCTCAGCTCGACAGTTGGTTGGCGAACTGTCCTACAGCGCTGACCACCTTCTGCGCGCCGTCCTGGATCTCGACGATCACCGAGCCCGCTTCCGCCGCCAGGGCCAGGCCTTGCTCGGCTTGCAGGCGACCATCGGTCATCAGCGCCACCGCCTCACGGGCCATGTCCTGGTTCTGACGCACCACGCCGACAATTTCCTCGGTGGCCTTGCTGGTGCGCGAGGCCAATTGGCGCACTTCATCGGCCACCACCGCAAAACCACGGCCTTGCTCGCCGGCACGTGCCGCTTCGATGGCCGCGTTGAGCGCCAGCAAGTTGGTTTGCTCGGCAATGCCGCTGATGGTCTTGACGATGCTGCCAATCACCTGGGATTGGGCATTCAACGCCTCGATGCCTTCGCCGGCCTGCTGCATGTGCTGGGCCAGGTCGCGCATCACGTCCACCGCCTGGGTCACCACCGTGGTGCCGCGCTGGGCGCTGTTGTCGGTTTGCAGCGAGGTGCTATAGGCGATGTTGGCGGCGTCGGAAACCGCTTGTTCCTGATTGACCTGATCGGTGATCACCGTGGCGAACTTGACCACTTTGTACAGGCGGTCAGTGGCGTCCAGCACCGGGTTGTAGGTCGCTTCCAGCCACACCGTACGGCCATGGCTGTCGACGCGCTTGAAACGCGCCGCGACAAACTCGCCGTTGTTCAGGCGTTTCCAGAAGTTCTGGTACTCGGCGCTGTTGTACTCCTCCGGCTCGCAGAACATGCGGTGATGCTTGCCCTTGATCTGCGCCAGGCTGTAACCCATGCCGCCAAGGAAGCGATCGTTCGCGGTGAGCACGTGCCCACTTAGGTCGAACTCGATCACTGCGGTGGAGCGCACCAGCGCGGTAATCAGGTTTTCATGCTCGCGCGACGCCTCGATGGTGCGGGTCAGGTCGCTGGAGAAGATGGAGAAATGCTTGATCCGCCCATCGGAGCTGCGCACCGGCTGCACGATCGAGCGCAGCCACGCTTCCTCGCCATTGCCACGCAGCAGGCGTACGGTGCCGGCGAAGTGCTCACCCCGCGTCAGCGCATTGTTGAAGCGCTGTTGGAATTCATCATGCTTCACATGCGCCGGCGCCAGATCGCCAATGGCGCGGCCTTCAAGCTGGCCGCTCTGGTAGGCCATTTCCTTGAGGAAGTTGCCGTTGGCCCAGTCGATATGGCCCTGGGGGTCCAGCGTCAGGCACAACATCTCGCTTTCCAGGCTCTCCTTGACCTGCTGCAAGCTGGACAGTTCTTCGCGAAGAGCGGACAGCTCCTGCTTCAAGCGGGTGTTGAACATGGGGCACCGATGGTCAAATGGAGAGAAAGATCTGACCTGCATCGGCGCTGGCGAAATTTTCTGAAGAGTCCTTTAGGCCAAGGCCCAACTATATTTTTGGATCCATCAGCCGCCATTGTTTCGGCACAGCCCCATCACTTGATACTCAATGGTATTGAGCTTGCCGGTGGAGTCTTCATAGGTCATGCGCGAAGGCACGGCATTGCAGCTGCGAATCGGTGGCGTCACGCTGACCACCTTGGTGATATCCAGCGGCATGCCATAGCGATACGCCTGCACCTCGGGCGCGGGCTTGCCGTTGCGGGCGGCATAATCGGCCATGACCTTTTCATTGCGCTCCATCATCAAGGCAAAGGTACGGTCGCCGCCGCCTTCGGCCAAAGCACCGAACGACAAGACTGCCGCCAATACGCCCAGGCCAAGTTTATAAATGTTCATCACAAGTTCCTCGCTTCAAAGTTGAGTACCCAGAGTAACGAGCAGACCCTGACGCGATGTTCACCAGAACATTACTTATTTGTTAGGTAAACGTGAGATTCCAAAATTGTAATGTGCATGCCACTTCGCTGTTATCTGGCATTTGCAACTATCAGCCCGGGCCACATCAATAAGAACGCCCACCTCATATAAGAAGCTGATCACTGCCAATACCGAGGAGCGCAACATGCACAGTGCTTACTACACCCTTCCCTTTTCATTGATTGCCGCGCTACCCCTGGCCGCCGTGGCCGTGGAAGACCAGCCCGAAGGTTTTATCGAAGGCAGCAGCGTGAACGTGCTGGCGCGCAATTTCTACTTCAACCGCGATGACCGCAAGGGCCAGTCCAGCCCAACCGGCAACGGCTACTCCGAAGCCTGGGCGCAGGGGTTCATTGGCAAATTCGAATCCGGCTTTACCCAGGGCACGCTCGGTTTTGGCCTGGACGCGTTTGCCATGTACGGCCTCAAGCTCGACTCGGGCACCGGCCGCAGCGGCGGCAAGGGCTCGTTCGGCGTGCTGCCGGTGGACAGCGCCAACCATCCAGAATCCAGCTACAGCAAATTCGGCGGCGCCGCAAAATTGCGCGTGCTGGACACCGTGATCAAGGCCGGCGACGTGTTCCCGCTCACACCGGTGGTGGCGTACGGCGACTCGCGACTGTTGCCGGAAAGCTTTCGTGGCGTCACCGCGCAAAACACCAGCCTGGAGGGCCTGAGCCTGCAAGGCGGACGCTTGAGCGGCATGAGCCAGCCCACCGAGAGCGGCATGGACAAAGGCTTTGCGACGTTCTATGCGGGCAAGGTCGACTCGCCGTGGATCGGCTATTTCGGCGGTGATTACCAACTCAATAAACACCTGAGCGTAAGCCTGTACAGCAGCCGCTTGAAGGACGCGTGGGACCAATACTACTTCGGCAGTGCCGCCAGCTACCCGCTGAACGATGAGGTTTCGCTGTTCGGCGACTTCAACTATTACAAGGCGGTGGATGAGGGCAAGAAACGCCTGGGCGAGTTCGACAACAACATCTGGAGCGCCAGGCTCGGGGTGAAGATCGGCGCCCACAGCCTGGCCGTATCGCACCAGCGCAACAACGGGGACGACGACTTCGATTATCTGCGCCAGTCGGACTCGATTTTCCTCAACAACTCGATCCAGTACAGCGACTTCAACTCCCCCAAGGAGCGTTCGTGGATGGTGCGCTACGACCTGGACATGCAGCCATTCGGCATTCCCGGCCTGTCGTTCATGACCCGCTACGGCAAAGGCAGCGGCGCCGACTACAGCAACGCCAACGCGGTGTACATGCGCCGCGATGCAGCAGGCGACCCGCTCACCGATCAACGCCGCTGGGAGCGCGACATCGAGGCCAAGTACGTGGTGCAAAGCGGCAACTTGAAAGACCTGTCGCTGCGCTTGCGCCAAGCCACGGTGCGTTCCAGTGCATTCGAGTCGGACCTGGAAGAAGTGCGCCTGATCGCCGAATACCCACTGGCGATTCTCTGAGTCATTACATTCGTTCGCGCTTGACTAACATCTGTTCACAACTAGCCAGTTATCAAAACTGTAATATTGGCCTCACCTTCTCGTTAAGTTGAACTTTATAGACTGGCTTCAACTTGCAACACCGAGCACATTCATCTCTGAAGCTTTTGTGTAGCTCCTTTGGAAAGAGATGGATTTTTTAACGCCCCATTGGGGCGTTTTTTTTGCGTGCTCGCTTAGTTGCGACAGAACGTCGCAGTTGACCCTGAAGTCACTTCACGCTTCAGAATTTTCCTACTCCCCCAGCAACACCCTCCATAAGGAAATGGACTCCCTTCTCTTGTCGAAAAAGGTAAATCCCCATGCGTATCCTTGTGGTTGAGGACGAGCAAAAAACCGCCGCCTATTTGCAGCAAGGCCTGACTGAAAGTGGCTACGTGGTCGATTGCGCCGCCAACGGTATCGACGGCTTGCACCTGGCCGCGCAACACGCCTATGAATTGGTGATTCTCGACGTCAACCTGCCGGGCAAGGACGGCTGGGAAGTGCTCGAACAACTGCGCCGCAACGGCAGCCAGCGGGTGATGATGCTCACCGCCCGTGGGCGCCTGGACGACAAGATCAAGGGCCTGGACATGGGCGCCGATGATTACCTGGTCAAGCCCTTCGAGTTTCCCGAATTGCTCGCGCGGGTACGTACGTTATTGCGGCGCAGTGAACATATCCCACAGCCGGAAGTGTTCTGCGTGTCAGACCTGGAACTCGACCCGCGCCGCCATCGGGCCTATCGCGGCACCCGCCGTATCGACCTGACCACCAAGGAGTTTGCCCTGCTCCAAGTGCTAATGCGCCAGACCGGCGAAGTGATGACCCGCACGCAGATCATTTCCCTGGTGTGGGACATGAATTTCGACTGCGACACCAACGTGGTGGAAGTCTCCATCAGCCGCCTGCGGGCCAAGGTGGATGACCAGAGCGAGGTCAAGTTGATCCATACCATTCGCGGCGTCGGCTACGTGCTGGAAGCGCGGCCATGAAGACCGGCAGCCTGTCGATGCGCCTCGGCCTGACGGTCAGCCTGATGGGCGCCGGCCTGGTGCTGCTGCTGGCCAGCCTGGCTTACCTGGCCCTGACCCATGAGCTGGAAAAACTCGCGCGCAAGGGCCTGGAAAGCAAGATGGAGCAGATTCAGCACAGCCTCGCCCAGGGCCTGGACGCTCGCGACATCCGCGCGCGCCCGCACTCGCTGTTGGACCTGGTGATCGGCCACGACAACTTCTACCTGACCATCGTCGGCACCGCGCCCGACGAGCGTGTGCTGCTCAGCGTCGGCGCCAAGGCCCAGGTGCCGTTGCTCACCGACTATCCGCACCGGGAAACCCTCGGCTACCTCAACTGGGAGGACCGCGACGGCAACCAGGTGCTCAGCGCGTCCAGCCTGATGCGCCTGGCCAGTGGCGAACGCGTGCGCGTGCTGCTGTCCCTGGACCGCATGGACGACCAGGCCCTGCTCAGCGCCTACCTGCGCGCCACGGTGGTGGCGTTGCCGTTGCTGCTGCTATTGATCGGCATGGGCGCCTGGTGGCTGGTGCAGCGTGGGTTGGCACCGTTGCAACAGTTCAGCCACGTCGCCGCCCAAGTCACCACCCAGGACCTGACCCATCGCTTGGCCCTGGACAACCTGCCCCAGGAACTGCGGGAATTGGCCCAAGGCTTCAATGTGATGCTCAACCGGCTGGACGCGGGGGTGCAGCAGTTGTCGCAGTTTTCCGACGACTTGGCCCACGAAATGCGCGCGCCGCTGACCAACCTGATGGGCAAGGCCCAGGTCACGCTGTCGCGCCAGCGGCCGTCGGAGGAATACAAGGCCGTGCTGGAATCCAGCACCGAAGAGCTGGAGCGCTTGTCACGCATCGTTTCCGACATGCTGTTTTTGGCCCAGGTCAGCCACCCGGCAGCGCGCGCGTCGTTTGCAGAGGTGTCGTTGACTGATGAGGCCAATCGGGTGATGGAATTGTTTGCCTTGAGTGCCGAAGACAAGCAACTGAACATGACGTTGATCGGCCATGCACAGGTCCATGGTGATCGCCTGATGATCCAGCGCGCCCTTTCCAACCTGCTGTCCAACGCGATCCGCCACAGCCCACAAGGCGGGCATATTTCGCTGCTGGTGGAGACGTATGCGCAGCAGGTGTCGATCTCCGTCAGCAACCCCGGCGCGGGCATTGACGCCCGACACCTGCCGCATCTGTTCGAACGCTTCTACCGCGCCGACAACAGCCGCGCCCGCACCGAAGGCGGCACCGGCCTGGGCCTGGCCATCGTGAAGTCGATCATGACCCTGCACCAGGGACAGGCCGAAGTGCGCAGCCCGCCAGGAGGCATTACCTCGTTTCGGTTGGTGTTTCCCCTGGTGGCGATTGGTTAAGTTTCCTGTGGGAGTTGTCGACCTTTAGCGAGGCTGCGAAGGCGGCGGGTCTGCTAGCAGAGATGTTGTCTGTACCGCCGCTTTCGCAGGCAAGCCAGCTCCCACATTTTTAACGGTGTACACCTGATACAGCCTGCAAACCCGATCCCCTGTGGGAGCTGTCGAGCTTTAGCGAGGCTGCGATGGCGGTGGGTCAGGCAACAGGGATGTTGTCTGTGCCGCCGTATTCGCAGCGATGCGGCGACCCGACAAGCCAGCTCCCACATTTTTAACGGTGTACGCCTGACACAGCCTGCAAACCCGATCCCCTGTGGGAGCTGTCGAGCTTTAGCGAGGCTGCGATGGCGGTGGGTCAGGCAATAGAGGTGTCGCCTGTGCCGCCGTCTTCGCAGCGATGCGGCGACCCGACAAGCCAGCTCCCACATTTGATCGCATTCCAAAGAGGCTGCGCGGTGTTCACTCAGCCTCCTCCTTGCGATGCGCCCACTGATACAGCGCCGGCAGCACCAGCAAGGTCAGCAACGTCGACGAAATAATCCCGCCGATCACCACCGTTGCCAGTGGCCGCTGGACCTCGGCGCCGGTGCCGGTGGCGAGCGCCATGGGGATAAATCCGAGGGATGCCACCAGCGCGGTCATCAACACCGGGCGCAAGCGGGTCAGCGCGCCTTCGTTGATCGCCACCGATAACGAGCGCCCTTCTTCGCGCAGGTTGCGGATGAACGCAATCATCACCAGCCCGTTGAGTACCGCCACGCCGGACAGTGCGATAAATCCCACACCCGCCGAGATCGACAGCGGAATATCCCGCAGCCACAGCGCCATGATCCCACCGGTCAACGCGAACGGAATCCCGGTAAACACCAGCAGCCCATCCTTGAGGTTGTTGAACATCATGAACAACAGCCCGAACACCAACAGCAGCGCCACCGGCACCACAATGCGCAGGCGCTCGGAGGCTTCCTTAAGCTGTTCGAACTGGCCGCCCCAGGTGGTCCAATAGCCAGCAGGCACCTTCACCTTCTCGATGATTGCCGTCTCGGCTTCGTCCACAAACGAACCAATATCCCGCCCGCGTACGTTGGCACTGACGATCACCAAACGCTTGCCGTTCTCACGACTGATCTGGTTGGGGCCCAGCACCAGGTCCAGGCTGGCCACCTGGGACAACGCGATAAAACCCAACTGCCCCGCTGCGTTGCTGGGCACCGGGATCAATAGCCGTGACAACCCGTCGATATCGGTGCGCAGTGCGTCGGACAAACGCACAACCATGTCAAAACGTCGGTCACCTTCGTACAACGTACCGGCCTGGCGCCCACCGACGGCGACGGCGATGGTGTCTTGCACATCGCCCACATTCAGGCCAAAACGCGCGGCCTTGTCGCGGTCGATATTGATGGTCAGCACCGGCAGGCCGGAGGTCTGTTCCACTTTCACTTCCGAGGCGCCATCGAGGGCCTTGAGGGTTTCGGCGATTTCTTCAGCGGTCTTGTTGAGCACCGCCATGTCATCCCCGAACACCTTCACCGCCACATCACTGCGCACCCCGGAAATCAGCTCGTTGAAGCGCAGCTGGATCGGTTGCGACAGTTCGTACGCACTACCCGGCACAATCGCACTGGCCCGCTGGATATCGGCAATCAGGCTTTCCCGGGACTTGTTCGGATCCGGCCATTGATCCTTCGGTTTAAGCATCACATAGCTGTCGGAAATATTCGGCGGCATCGGGTCGGAAGCAATCTCCGCGGTGCCGGTACGGGCAAACACCCGCAGGATTTCCGGGACCTGGGCCATCAAGGTGGTTTCCAACTGCTGCTGCATCTGCACCGATTGGGTCAGGCTGGTGCCGGGCACCCGCAGGGCCTGTTGGGCGAAATCACCTTCGCTGAGGCTGGGGATAAATTCGCTGCCCATGCGGCTGGCAACCACGCCCGAGGTGATGACGGCCAGCAGCGCCAGGCCGAACACCAGCGGCCGGCGCGCCATGACTCCATCCAGCACCGGCGAATAGATGCGGCGCGCGGTGCGCATCACCAGGTTTTCTTCCTCCTTGACCTTGCCGGTGACAAACAGCGCAATCGCCGCCGGCACAAAGGTGACCGACAGAATCATCGCGCCCAACAAGGCGATCACCACCGTAAAGGCCATGGGATGGAACATCTTCCCGGCCACGCCGGTGAGGGCGAAGATCGGCAGGTACACCACCATGATGATCAGTTGTCCGAAGATCAGCGCACGCCGCGCTTCCTTGGCGGCGGCAAACACTTCGTGCAGGCGCTCGCTGCGGGTCAGCAGGCGCCCGTGGCGTTGCTGTGCATGGGCCAGGCGGCGGATGGCGTTCTCGACAATCACCACCGCGCCATCGACGATAATGCCGAAGTCCAATGCGCCGAGGCTCATCAGGTTGGCGCTGACTTTGTTGGTAAACATGCCGGTAAAGGTGAACAACATCGCCAGGGGAATCACCATCGCGGTGATCAACGCCGCGCGGATATTGCCGAGGAACAGGAACAGCACCGCCACCACCAGCAGCGCACCCTCGAAGAGGTTTTTCTTCACGGTGGCGATGGCTTTTTCGACGAGGTTGGTGCGGTCATAAACTGTAATCGCGACCACGCCTGAGGGCAGCGAACGGTTGATCTCTTCAAGCTTTTTCGCCACCGCCTGGGACACGCTGCGGCTGTTTTCACCGATCAACATGAACACCGTGCCCAACACCACCTCACGGCCGTTTTCGGTGGCCGCGCCGGTACGCATCTCACGACCGATGTCGACTTGAGCGACGTTGCGCACGCGGATCGGTGTGCCATCCGCCGTGGTGATGACGATATTGGCGATGTCGTCGATGGACGCCACCTGCCCCGGTGCGCGGATCAACAATTGTTCGCCGCTGCGTTCGATGTAACCGGCGCCGACATTGGCGTTGTTGCGCTCCAGCGCAATGACCAGGTCGTTCAACGTCAGGTTGTAGGCCGCCAACCGCTTGGGGTCCGGGGCGATCTGGTATTCCTTGGCGAAGCCGCCGATGGTATTGATCTCGGCCACGCCGGGGACGTTGCGCAGTTGCGGCTTGATGATCCAGTCCTGGATCACCCGCAGGTCAGTCGGCGTGTAGGGGGTGCCGTCGTCCTTGAGTGCGCCGTCCTCGGCCTCGACGGTCCATAGGAATATTTCCCCAAGCCCGGTAGAAATCGGCCCCATCGCCGTTTCAATGCCGGTGGGCAATTGTTCCCGCGCCACTTGCAGGCGCTCGTTGACCAGTTGGCGGGCGAAGAACAGGTCGGTGCCGTCCTTGAAGATCACCGTCACTTGGGACAACCCCGAGCGCGACAACGAACGGGTCTGCTGCAAGCCCGGCAAACCGGCCATGGCGGTTTCGATGGGAAAGGTCACGCGTTGCTCGGTTTCCAGCGGCGAAAAACCCGCCGCCGCCGAGTTGATCTGCACCTGCACATTGGTGATGTCGGGCACCGCGTCGATCGGCAGTTTCTGATAGCTGGCGAGGCCGACACCGGCCATCAACAGCACTGCCAGCAGCACGATGATGCGCTGCTCGATGGCGAATTGGATAAGGCGCTCAAACATGGGGAATCACTCGCAGGATCAATGGGCGTGCTCGGCCGAGCCTTTGCCCAGTTCGGACTTGAGGATGAAGCTGCCAGCCGTCGCCACTTGCGCGCCGGCGTCCAGGCCTTTTCGCACTTCGACGTAGCCGTCTTCGCTCACGCCCAGTTCCAAGTGGCGGGTGACAAAGCCGTGCTCGGTGCGTTCGAACACCGAGGGTTTGTCCTCGACGGTCTGGATCGCGGCCTGGGGCACGGTGACTTTGGCTTGGAAGGTCTCGGTGGCCAGTTGCACACTGACAAACAAGCCAGGGCGCCAGGCATCATCAGGGTTGGGCACGCTGACGCGAACGGTGGCGGTGCGCGTCTGTTCGCCGAGCAGGTTGCCGACGTAAGCCACGGTGCCACTGACTTCGGTACCCATTTCGGTGGAGCTGACTTTCACCGGTTTGCCGACGCGCACCTTGTTCAAGTCCTTGGGAAACACGCCAAAGGTCACCCACACCTGGGACAGGTCCGAGAGGGTAAAGGCGTTGCTGGTTTCGCTGACCACTTCGCCGACGCCGAGGTGCTTTTCCACCACCACTCCGGCAAACGGCGCACGCAGTTCGTAGCGATTTCCACCGACCAGCACGGCACTGCCGCTCAAGGCTTTCATCTTTTGCCGGGCATTGTTCAGGGCGATTTCGGCTTCTTGCAGGGTTTGCCGCGCCAGCAGGTAATCCTGCTCGGCGGAGATTTTGTCCTGCCACAATTGGCGCTCGCGCTGGAAGGTGGTGCGGGCCAGCTCGACCCGGCGCTCGCTGGCGGCAAGCTCGCTGCGCTGGTCGGAGATCTGCTGGCTGGCGATCACCGCCAGCAGCTCACCTTTTTTCACCGCCTGGCCGAGGTTGACCTGCACCGCCTCCACCACACCCGCTGCACGCGGGACGATGTGCGAGGTGCGGTCTTCGTCGAAACGCACCTCGGCCGGCAACGTCAGCAGCGTGCTGAGGGAACGCGGTTGCGCCGGGGCCAATTGAATTCCAGCGGCCTGGATCTGCTGCTCGCTGAGTTCAAGTTCGCCTTCTTCTTCATCGGCGCTGGCAAAACCCGACAGCATCAGGCTCAAGGCGACGGCGAGCGCCACGCCATATGTGTTGTGCATAAAGGACTCCAGGGAAAATCAAAACCGGGCGAGGTCGCCGTAAATCCGTTCGATACGCACCCAGGCGTCGGTGGCTTGGGCGGTGGCAACGAGGTATTGGGTGCGAGCGGCGATCAGGGTGCGCTGGGCGTCGAGCACGTCGAGGAAGTTGAACTTGCCCATCTCGAAACCACGGGTGGCGCTGTCCACCGCACTTTGGGCGGCCGGCAGGATCTGTTGGTTGAAGGCGCGCACCTCGGTGTTCGCCGTTTGCCACAGGTCCAGGGCCTGGCGGGTTTCGGTGCGCAGGCGCAGTTCGGTGGCGTTGCGCAGGTCGCGGGCCTGATCGGCGCGGCGGCTGGCGGCAAGCACGTTGCCCTGGTTGCGGTTGAACAGCGGGAGCGGCATCGACACGCCCACCAGGTTCACCCGCTCACGCGCACCGGCGTCGTATTGGCTGCCGATGGACACGTCGAGGTCGGGAATGCGTTGGGCTTTTTCCAGGCCGACGCTGGCTTCGCCTTGCAGAATTTGCAGTTCCGCCAGGCGCAATTCGGCGGTTTGTTCGAGGCGCGCCAGCAACTGGGTGGCGGGAGGCACAGGCAGGCTTTGCGTCGCGACGGTCTGAAACTCGACGGTGGCGCTGCCGGTGCTGGCGGCCAAGCGGCGATAGGCATCACTGAGCCCCATTTGTGCGCGGTTGAATTCCAGGCGGATTTCCGACAATTGCACCTGGGCGCGGGTGGCTTCCACGGGAGAGGTTTTGCCTGCCGTCACGCGACCGTTGGCAACCACCAGTCCGCGTTCGGCCAAAGTCAGAGAGCGTTGGGCCAGGTCGAGGCGTTCCTGCGCGCGCAAAGCGCCGTAGTAGCTGTCGATCACATCCGCGCGCAGGGTGTTGCGGCGCTGCTCCAGAGCCAGCGCGGCGGCATCCTGGGCGCGACTGGCCACATCAATGCGCGCGCCGCGTTTGCCGCCCAGCTCCAGGGTCTGGCTCAGTTTGATGCTGGTGGTGCGCGTGTCGCGGCGGGTGTCTTCGGCATCCACGGACAGCACCGGGTTGGGGATCAGCCCGGCTTGCTGGCGACCGCCCTGGGCGATGTCGATTTCCCACTGCGCAGCGGCCAGGTCGGGGTTATTGGCGAAGGCCGTCTGCAGCGCTGAATCAAGCGTAAGGGGTTGTGCCTGGGCAGCGCTGCTGGCTACCCACAACAGCGCCGCCCCCAGAAGGTTTCTAACGGAAATTGGCATATCAAGAGTTCCACGCCCATGAAGTACAAGCGGGTGGAATGTAGCGTTCGCGACTTATCAGGGCCGTGGAGGAAAGATTACAAATCCGACAGCAATGGCTCTGGGCCGGGCGCTGAGGGCGAGCGCCGCTGATCGCACCAAAACGGCACATCAGCACTGGGCCAGCGCGGTATCAGGTATGCTTTTCGAGCAGGAAACAAAAAGAAACAATTTTCCCAACCTGTTCGATAAGGAGTCCCGTCTTGGAGTTATCGACTGCCGCGTGGATGGTTCACGACACCCGCCTCATGCTCTGCGTACTGCTGGCCATCGCCAGCATCATCGTGCTGATCAGCGCGACCAAGTTGCCGCCGTTTCTGTCGATCCTGATCGGCACTTTTATTGCCGGCGTCGGCGCCGGGCTGCCGCCGGAAGAAGTGGCCAAGGCGTTCAGCAAGGGCGCCGGGGCGATCCTCGGTGAAGCCGGGATCATCATTGCCCTGGGCTCGATGCTCGGCGCACTGATGGCCGAATCCGGCGCGGCCGACCGTATCGCCACCACCCTGCTCGGGCTGGGCAAGGGCAAGTCGTTGCCGTGGGTGATGGCGCTGGTGGCCATGGTGATCGGCTTGCCGCTGTTCTTCGAAGTGGGCCTGGTGATGATGGTGCCGATCATCTTTGTGATGGCCAAACGTTCGAACCAGCCGCTGTTGAAAATCGCCATTCCGGCACTGGCGGGCATGACCACCCTGCACGCCCTGATGCCGCCGCATCCGGGGCCGCTGATTGCGGTGGGTGCGCTGCACGCCGACTTGGGCCTGACCATGTTGCTGGGCTTTTGCCTGGCGGTGCCGGCGGTCATTCTGGCCGGGCCGATCTATGGCAACTGGCTGTCCAAACGCCTGCACGTCGATGAACCGGCCGACATTGGCGCACTGTTCAGCGCTCCGCCCAAGGCACCACGCCAGCCGAGCTTTGGGGTGTCATTGCTGATCATTCTGTTGCCGGTGATTCTGATGCTCGGCAGCACCTTGGCCAAAGTCGCCATGGCACCGGAAAATCCAGTGGCGCTGACGTTGAAGTTCCTCGGCGAACCGCTGATCGCCCTCGGCCTGGCCGTGATCGCCGCCGTCATCTGCCTGGGCTGGGCCGCCGGCATGCCGCGTGCGGACGTCGGCAACACCCTGCGCAAAGCCCTCGCCCCCATCGCCGTACTGCTGCTGACCATCGGCGCCGGCGGCGGCCTCAAGCAAACCCTGTTGGACGCCGGCGTAAGCCAGACCATCAGCAAGGTCGCCGAAGGCGCGCACATGCCGTACCTGCTGCTGGCCTGGTTGATCGCCGTGGCCTTGCGCCAGGCCACCGGCTCGGCGACGGTTGCCACCACCACAACGGCGGGCATCCTCGCGCCGATGATGGCGGGGTTGGCGGCGACACAAAGCTCACTGGTAGCGCTGGCGATTGGCGCGGGCTCGGTGTTCTTTTGCCATGTGAACGATGCGGGGTTCTGGATGGTGCGGGAGTATTTTGGGTTGCAGTTGAAGCAGACGATTTGGGTGTGGTCGGTGTTGCAGACGATTGTTTCAGTGGTCGGGCTGATCGGTACATTGTTGCTCTGGCACTTCTTGACCTGACAACGTCGTATTGAGGGGGAGTTCGCTTCCCCTCATGTCGTCACGCGTGCAAGACGAAGCGAGCATCGAGCTTGCCGAGCAGCTCAAACGTGTTCATGTAGGGCACGCCAAACAGCGAGCACACGTTAGGGATCGTGAATTTGCGTTTGATGTCGAGGTTATAGACTTCATGGCTGACAACAACAGCGCCCGTTGTCATCGCCTTGGCGATCAACCAGGGATCTGCGCCCTCAAGAAACTCCTCAAAGGCTCCCGCCTTCATCACTGACGCCTGCTCTGCAATCTTTTCGACGATATGCCCAAATGCAGCCTGGGTAGGCTCATCGCTCGCATCTTCGAAGAGCTGCGTGTTGCCTTTAACCCACTCGGTCAGATCGTCATTGCCCCTGGCCAGCTCATCTCTGACCTGTACGATACTGGCAATCTCCAGCGCCTGATGCTGTTGAAGAATCCATGCCCAGTAGCCAGGGCAAATTGTCATCCCGTAATACCGGTTCTTGGCCTCGATCAGCGTATTCGAATCCAGTAGATGCTTCATGCCGATAGCTTCATCCCGTAGGCCTTCAATTTGGCAGGTTGTACACCCAGCAGCTTTCCGGCGTCTCGTAGCAAAATCCGGCCGCTTTGCGCTTCTGCCAGAACGGCCTTGCTCAACCGGGTGCTATTTCTCACTGCCGCCGTGCGGTAGTAGTCCCCTCCGCCACCGCCTTTATCTCGATACGCCTGCAGGATCCGACGGTAATAGGAGCCGTATTGATCACTGCTGATATAGCCAAGATCACGGGCACGACGAGCAATCACTAACGCACTGACGTGAAAGAGAGCGGCCAGGGGCACCAGGTTTTCTTCCCAGTACACATCCGAAACCCAGCTCGCGCGAAAGACGAGTTCCGGCGCCAGGAATTCTCCCGCCACCGCATTGCAAAAAGCTTCTTCCTGCCGGGCACTTTGCCTGCTGCCATCGGATACACCCGTGCTACCAATCCAGATATGCGCCAGTTCGTGCATCAATGTAAAAAGCCGGGCCGCAGGAGCGTCCGCGCTGTTTATGAAAACCACGGGGGCCATGGCGTTGCTGATGGCAAAGCCTCGAAACTCGCTCACATCAAGCTTGCGATGAGTATTTCCCAACGCTACGCCGCTGCGCATCACGAGAATACCGGCATCCTCCGCGCCGCTCACCAACGCCCTCACGTACTCCTCATAACCCATACGAGCAAAAGCATCCGTTACGCCGAGTACACGACGAATATCTGCAACTACATCTTCGACGGGGGAGCGGCTATTGAAACTTCCTACGAAGGACAGCGGGGAACGCTCGTGATCCTGCAAGTATTCCAAGTACCAGTCTTGCTTGCGGAGCACGTCCCTGACGGTATCCAGCAAGTTCAAGCTAGGTGTGCCGGAAAAAACACCGCCCACTGTGCGCAGGTCGGGAATCGGAAGATGCTCTTGCGGTAGGGCCTTGAGGAAGAGAAAACCAAATGGGATGTGTGCAATCACGGCCCATTTTTGTGCCTGAGTAAACGTCGGAAGGCTTTGACCACCTTCCCACGCTTTGATCCGCTCCGTTTTGACGGTGAGGCCTTTGGCAACCTCCGCTTCAGACAACCCCGCCCGCTGGCGAGACCAGGACAGGATTGCAGGGTTGATGAAGGCAGGCTGAGTCATAAGGGATACGTGCCAGTCAGAGGTGGGCCTGACTATAGGAGTGGCCGCAAATACCCGTCAATTGATGGCCCTAGGCGTCTTTTGTAACCGCATCCAACGGGTGGCGCTTGCCAAACAACGCCACACACCCCACCCCCACCGCCCCCATCACCACGCAATACCCCACGCAAATCCACGGGCTCGTCGGCATCAACGCAATCAACAACAGTGGCGTGGTGCTCGCCCACAGCGCGTAGGCAATGTTGTAGGTAAAGGAAATCCCCGACACCCGCACCGGCGCCGGGAACAGACCGACCATCACCGACGGCACCGCGCCCACCACGCCACAGCTCAAGCCCGCCACGGCGTACGCCGCGCCCAGCCAGAGGCCGCCGTTGATCAGGCTGGCGTAGAGCAGCGCAATCCCCACCGGCAGCAACAGGCTGTAGACCCGCACCGCGCGCCAGGCGCCGATGCGGTCCACCAGCAGGCCGGCAAGGACGCAGCCGATATTGAGGAAGACGATGCCCAGGGCGCTCAAGGCGAAGGTGTGGCTGGGGCTCATGCCGAAGGTTTTTTGCATCATGGTCGGGGTGATGACCACGAGGACGACCACGGCGGAGGTGAGCACGCAGGTGAGGATCATCGCCGGCAGCAGCACGGCGCGGTGGTCGCGCAGCACGGTGCGCAGCGGCAGTTCGGCGGCGGCTTGGCGGCGGGCCTGCATTTCGAGGAACACTGGGGTTTCGCTGAGCCAGCGGCGCAGCCATACGCCGATCACACCGAACACGCCGCCGAGTAGGAAGGGGAAACGCCAGGCGTAGTCGAGGATCTCGGCGGCCGTGAAGATTTGCGCCAGCAGCGTGGCGGTGAGTGCGCCCAGCAGGTAGCCGAAGGTCAGGCCGGCTTGTAGGAAACCCAACGCGTAACCACGGTGATGAACCGGTGCGTGTTCGGCAACGAAGGTCCAGGCACTGGGCACTTCGCCGCCGACGGCGGCTCCTTGCAGCACGCGTAGAAACAGCAGGATCAGCGGTGCGAAATAACCGATTTGCGCGTAGGTCGGCATGATGCCGATCAGCAGGCATGGCAGCGCCATCATCAGGATGCTCAGGCTGAATACGCGTTTGCGTCCCAGGTGGTCGGCGAAGTGCGCCATCAGGATGCCGCCCAATGGGCGCGCCAGGTAGCCGGTGACGAAGATGCCGAAGCTTTGCAGCAGGCGCAGCCACTCGGGCATTTCCGGGGGGAAAAACAATTGGCTCAAGGTCAGCGCAAAAAACACGAAGATGATGAAATCGTAGATTTCCAAGGCCCCGCCCAAGGCGGCCAGGCCCAGGGTTTTGTAGTCGGAGCGGGAAAAGCGCTGCGCCTGGGGGGCAAGGGTGGCAGTCATGTGAAGGCTCGGCAGACAAACAAAATGGCGTGCAGGTTATGAGCTGGGCCGGATGATGGCAATCGCCGCAGATATATTTGTTTTCCTCATGGATCGATGAAGATAACTGCATTCCCATATCAATGGCCGTAGCGGAACATGCCGGAAAATTGCCTGCCCCATAATAAATACAAGAGGAATGACTCGTGGCCGATGCTATCGAAGAAAGCCGCTATGCCCGCTTTGCCCTGCGCTGCTCCAACTTCGCCGAACGCTGGTTCCCGGATTCGTGGGTGTTTGCCGCCCTCGCCGTGATCATTGTCGCGGTGGCGACCCTGGGCATGGGCGCCGCGCCGACCGAAGCCGCCAAGGCCTTTGGCGATGGGTTCTGGAGCCTGATCCCGTTCACCATGCAGATGGCCTTTGTGGTGATCGGTGGGTATGTGGTGGCCAGTTCGCCGCCGGCGGTGAAGCTGATTGACCGGCTGGCGCGCATCCCGAAGAACGGCCGCTCGGCCGTGGCCTGGGTGGCGTTGATCTCCATGGTTGCGTCCCTGCTCAACTGGGGCTTGTCCCTGGTGTTCGGCGGCTTGCTGGTGCGCGCGTTGGCCCGGCGTACGGACTTGCGCATGGATTACCGCGCGGCCGGCGCCGCGGCTTACTTGGGCCTGGGGGCCGTGTGGGCGCTGGGGCTGTCGTCATCGGCCGCGCAGTTGCAAGCCAACCCGGCGAGTTTGCCGCCGTCGATCCTGTCGATCACCGGGGTGATCCCATTCACCGACACGATCTTCCTGTGGCAATCCGGCGTGCTGTTGCTGGCGCTGATCGTGGTGTCGCTGATCATCGCCTACGCCACCGCGCCCGGCCCGAACAGCGCCCGTGATGCCAAGGCCTGCGGCGTCGACCCGGCATTCAACCTGCCCAAGCTGCAAGCGCCAACGCGCCCCGGCGAATGGCTGGAACACAGCCCGTTGCTGACCATCCTGCTGGCGCTGCTGGCGGCGGGTTGGCTGTTCCATGAGTTCTCGACCAAGCCGGCGATCAGCGCGATCTCGGGGCTGAACACCTATAACTTCCTGTTCATCATGGTCGGCGCACTGCTGCACTGGCGCCCACGCAGCTTCCTCGATGCGGTGGCGCGGGCGGTGCCGACCACCACCGGTGTGCTGATCCAGTTTCCACTGTACGGCTCGATTGCGGCGCTGATGACCGTGGTCAAGGGTGGCGACGGCCAGACCCTGGCGCACCACATCTCGACGTTCTTTACGTCGATCGCCTCCCATGACACCTATGCGCTGCTGATGGGCGTTTATTCGGCGGTGCTGGGCTTCTTTATTCCGTCGGGTGGTGGCAAGTGGATCATCGAAGCGCCGTACGTGATGCAGGTGGCCAATGACCTGCAATATCACCGGGGCTGGGCGGTGCAGATCTACAACGCGGCCGAAGCGCTGCCGAACCTGATCAACCCGTTCTATATGCTGCCGCTATTGGGTGTGCTGGGGTTGAAGGCCCGGGATTTGATCGGATTTTCGTTTGTGCAGTTGCTGGTGCATACGCCGTTGGTGTTGTTTTTGCTGTGGGCGTTGGGGACGACGTTGAAGTATTTGCCGCCGGTGATGCCTTGAAAGCATCGTCTGATTAGACGCGTGGGGTTGTCCTACTCCAGACAAGGGCAACTCCTGACTCCGGCCACCAGTGCCTTTGATTAACCTGACTCGGATTGCTCCCCACAACACACTGAGGAAACCCGATGACGCCCCTATCCAAATCACTGGAAGATCTGATCACCGATATTTACAAGGACGACAACGTTTCGGTTACCGAGTACAGGACCTTGCGAGACGACGCCGATCGCCGCATGGCGACCGTTATCAAAGAGTTTGGTCTGCATAACAACGTGACAGCCTTCCAAAAAGCAATGGACGTGGCGATGCAACTCTTGCAGACCTGCGTCATCGACGCAAAGAAGGCCAAGCTCACCGACACCGGCGAGGCGATCCTCAAGGACGCGATGACGGCTCAGGTGGAGTACTTGCGCGCAGGCAGCCAACTGGTACTGCGTATGTTGTAATCCCCTGACCCAAACCACTGTCTTCGTTCCGTCACATTGCATTGCTACCGTCCTGCGAAATATCTTGCAACATCTCGCCAGGGACTCCCGCAATGACCGATGAGCACGAAGACCGCCCCTCCTCTGATTCCGCAGATCAAGCGCCGGTAGACAGCAGTCGCCGGCGTTTCCTGGGAGGCGCGGCGGTGCTGGGGGTCGGGGCGACCTTGAGTGCCTGCGGTAACGCCAACGAAGCACCAGGCAAACCGGTGACTCGCCCACTCACCGCCCAGGAGCTGGACAAGGCCCTGCGCGACCAGGTGAAAACCGTGGTGGTGATCTATGCCGAGAACCGCAGTTTCAACAACCTGTTTGCGGACTTCCCCGGCGTGGAGAAACCGCTGTCGGCACTCAGCGCAGCCGACGCTCAGCAACGCGACCGCGACGGCAGCCTGCTGACCACCCTGCCCCCGGCCTGGGGCGGTGTGTTGCAAGTCGGGCCGCAAAGCGTGGACGGGGTGACGTACCCCAGCGAAGTGCAATACCAGCAAAACCTGCCCAACGCACCGTTCGCCCTCAAGGGCCCGAACGCCGAAGACCTGCCCTTGAGCCTGGTCACCCGCGACTTGTGGCACGTGTTCTATCAGAACCAGATGCAGATCAACGGCGGCAAGAACGATAGCTTTGTCGCGTGGGGCGATTCCGGTGGGCTGGTGATGGGTTATTACGCCCAGAGTCGTTATTCCCTGCGCCTATGGGATGTGGCCAAGGAGTTTGTGCTCTGCGATAACTTTTTCCAGGGCGCCTTTGGTGGCTCGTTCCTCAACCACCAGTACCTGATCAGCGCCACCGCGCCGTTTTATCCGAACGCCACGCAGTCCGTGGCCAAGGCGCAGATTGCCACGCTGCAAAGCGATGACCCGACCGACACGCGCCTGAAACCCTTGGACAAATCCCCGGCCAGCGCCATGACCGGCGCGCCGCAGTTCGGCCCCAGCGCGCTGACCCCGGACGGTTACGGTGTGAACACCCTGGCCCCGCCCTATTGGCCGACCTGGATCCGTGACCCGGAAAACCCGGATTACTCCAAGCCCGACCTGCCCAACGTGCTGGTACCGCAAACCCACGAGCATATCGGCGACAAACTATCGAAAAAGAATGTGGACTGGGCCTGGTACGCCGGCGCCTGGCAAGCGACGCTGGACCAGTTCAAGGACTCGGGCGGTATCCCGAAGATTCCGAACTTCCAGTATCACCATCAGCCGTTCAACTATTTCAAAAAGCAGGGGCCGGAGAACCGTGCCGAACGGGACAAGCGCCTGCGCGATGGCGGCTTGGGTGATGAGTCGAGCACCAACAGGTTTTTTGCCGATGCCCAGGCCGGCAAGTTGCCTGCGGTGACCTTCTACAAACCTCAGGGCAACCTGAACATGCACGCCGGTTACGCCGACGTGGCCTCGGGTGACCGCCATATCGCCCGCGCCTTGAAGGTGCTGCAAGAAAGCCCGCAGTGGAAAAACATGGTGGTGGTGGTCACCGTGGATGAAAACGGCGGCTGGTGGGACCACGTTGCACCGCCCAAGGGCGACCGCTGGGGCCCTGGCACGCGGATTCCGGCGCTGGTGGTGTCGCCGTTTGCACGCAAGGGCACGGTGGACCATACGGTGTACGACACGGCGTCGATCCTGCGTTTGATCACCCGCGTGTTCCAACTGGAAACCCTCGACGGCCTCAAGCAGCGCGATGACGCGATGATCGCCCGTGGCCAGAAGCCCATGGGTGACCTGAGCAATGCCTTGCAGTTCGAGGTGTAGGTTTTCTTATCCAATAGCGACACGCCCGGCGATTTCGCACGCGTGATGCCTGGTCAGCCGCTACTGTGTGGAGGTGGGTTTTCGCTGACTAGGAATCAACTATGTATAAACCGACCAGGTTGTCCTTCACCCTGGCCGCACTGATGGCCAGTGCGGTCGTGCAGGCTGACGTCGAAGTACCACTGGGCAGCACGCAACGTGTCACCCAGTTGTTCGCCTTCCCCAATAACTGCAACGTGATCTGCTTTCGGCCCTGGTCGCTGGAGCAGACGGCCGAGCATTATCTGACCCAGAGCCTGCAACGGGATGGCTACAGCCGCGCCAAAGTCAGCGTGAAGACCCACGACGGCCAGGTTGCCGCGACCTTCAGCGGCGTGCCCGACAGTTATGGGCAGCCCCTGACGGCCTTGCTCGCCACCGCCGACCTGGCTTACCAAGGCGCCAGCCGGCTCAACAGTGACGGCAAGTGGGCCTACAACTGGTACTTGTTCCTGCCGCTGGGGATGGCCCTGGAAAACCGCAAGAGCATCGAGCTGCTGCACTTCCCGCCGGACTATTCACTGACCCAGGCCCAGGACTACCTGGAATCGAAAACCACCGACCGCTGGGCCACGCTGCTCACCGACAACGGCATCCCGGCCACCGAAACCCCGGCCTACCAGACCATCATCGATATCGCGCCCATCGCTGCGCCGGCCAGTGCGGGCGCAGACCTGCAAAATGTCTACAGCTACTTCACCGACTACCAGAC
This sequence comes from Pseudomonas sp. B611, assembly GCF_055407965.1. Classification (NCBI taxonomy): domain Bacteria; kingdom Pseudomonadati; phylum Pseudomonadota; class Gammaproteobacteria; order Pseudomonadales; family Pseudomonadaceae; genus Pseudomonas; species Pseudomonas sp. B611. Next base: position 12,606 of record NZ_JBUZST010000001.1, on the reverse strand, counting down.
GCGCATGGTCGCGGAGCTGAGCCTTCACTCCAAAGGCTCGTTGCCGATGGTGGCGTTCGGCGCGCCAGTGCGCAATTGGGTGAAACAGCAATACGGGCAAACCGTGGGCGTACTGGGCCTGGCGCAAATCAGCCCGGTGACCGACAAAAGCGTTTCAGTACTGGGCGCCAACCACCCGAGTTACATCTGGTATGCGGCCGACCCGGCGACCTATGACGGCAATGAACAGAAGGCCGACGAGGTTGGCTTGAAGGTCATGGGCCAGGATTTGAGCGCCGCCTGCTGGCAGGCCGGGATGGGACAGAAGCCGGCGAGCGACCCGAATGTGCTGCTCAAGGCCTGCATGAACACCTGGCAGGTCACGCGCAAGGAGCAGACATGTGAATTGTTCTACTCCTCGGTGCGCGAATTCTCGCCAGAAAAAGCCAACGCCCTGTGCGCCACGCCGGCGATCAAGGCTCAACTCAAGCAGCTCAAGATCCCGGCTCCAGCGCTGTAGTCCGCACAAAAAAACGATTTCTACTGTCAGAATTGACAGTAGAAATCGGATTCAACTTCAGTGAGTCTTGAGCCGCGCCCATCCGCTGCAAGACTGGTAGTCAGCCACCACCCGCAGGTCGATGCAGCCAAAACCAAGGAGAGTTATGAAAACTCAAGCCATGGAAAAGGCTAAAACCGTCACGCCTGCCTGCCTCTACCCGTTCAAGTCGCTGTCCGTTGAAGAGGGCTACCCCTCGAACCGGCAGTTCCAGGTCGATCAACACGGCATCAAGGCACGCGTTCACTTCGACAGCCGCGTGCGTCTTGCCAGAGTCTCCGGCTGGGCCGTGGGCGAACGGCGCCGACATACCTTGCAGCTGTCTTCACGCATTCATCTGTACGACTGCTGGTTCTGCGGCCTGATGCTGCATTCGTGCAACCCAAACGTGTTTTTCGATTCAACCTACCTGGAGCTTTGGACCCTGCGCCCCATCGTGCCCGGCGAGCTGCTGACGATAGATTGCGCCTGCACCGAGGAGGTGCTGTGCGAACAGTTCGCCTGCACATGCAACGAATCGCGCTGCCGGCGCTGGATCACCGGCAGCCAGGAGCCGTTGAACGCCGCTGGCCAGGCGTTCATGGCCAAATTGCGCGACCGCAAACAGCCTTAAGCTTCACCCAGCGGGCGCAGGCGGTATTGCGGCGGCAATTGCTCGAAGCCACTGATGGTGGTGTTCAAGCTCTTCCAGCGGCCATCCTTGATGCCGTAGATGCAGCCATGGATCGACAGGCTCTGCCCACGGTGCCAGGCGTTTTGCACAATGCTGGTGTGACCGACGTTCGCCACCTGTTGAATCACGTTCAACTCGCACATACGGTCCACGCGCTCTTCTTCGGTCGGCAACTGCGCCAGCACGTCACGGTTTTCGTAATAGAGGTCACGGATGGTACGCAGCCAGCCGTCGATCAGGCCGAACTGGCGGTCCTGCATCGAGGCGCGTACGCCGCCACAGCCATAGTGGCCGGTGACGAGGATGTGTTTGACCTTGAGCACGTCCACCGCGTACTGGATCACCGACAGGCAATTCAGGTCGGTGTGCAGCACCACGTTGGCCACGTTGCGGTGTACGAACAGATCACCCGGCAGCATGCCGACAATCTCGTTCGCCGGAACGCGGGCGTCGGAACAACCGATCCACAGGTATTCCGGGGTTTGCTGGCGGGCCAGCTTGGCGAAGAATTCGGGATCTTCCTGTTTGATCGCATCCGCCCAGCGTTCGTTGTTATCAAGCAGGTCTTGTAGTTCGTTCATCAGGGAAAGCCTCAGGAATGATGCGCAGTTTTGTGACTGACAACCGCCGGTCCGGGTCACGCCTGGCGCAAATAAGCTTGAATCTTTGGGGCGTTGTGCCTGTCCACACACTGTAAGCCCAACAGTATGAGGATAGGCCATGACTGAATCACGACGCCCGCCGGAGCCTGTTGAGGACGATGAGCACAACCTGGCGGATTATGACTTGAGCATTGTCGACGAGGATGAGGTTGGCGCGGGGAATCGGTTGGATGAGGCCGAACAGGAAGATCGCAAACCTGTCGACGGCAATCGCTGATACACCAACCACCCCCCGGTAAAACTGGCCCCCTGTGGGAGCTGGCTTGCCTGCGATGCAGGCAACTCGGTACATCGGGCACACCGAGTCGATGCCATCGCAGGCAAGCCAGCTCCCACAGGGGGTCGGTGTTTACAGGGATTGTGGGTTTAGTCGACCAGGGTGCAAGCCATGACGACTGCGTCTTCACGGCCACCCACGGCGGGGTAGTAGTCACGGCGACGGCCAATCTCGTTGAAACCGTAGCGCTCATACAGGCGAAACGCGCCCGTGTTGCTGTCGCGCACTTCCAAAAAGCACTCCCGCGCACTGGCCGCATACGCCCGGGACATCAGATGTTCCAACAACGCCAACCCCAGCCCGCGGCCCTGGTTTTCCGGTTTGACGGTAATGTTCAGCAAATGCGCCTCATCGAGGATGATCTGCACCACACCATGCCCCACCTGCTGCTCGCCTTCGAACATCAACCAGATCTGGTATTTACCCAGCCCGTCGAGAAAAATCCCACGGGTCCAAGGGTGGCTGAACGCCGCGTATTCGATTTTCAGCACGGCGTCGAGGTCGGCCTCGGTCATCGGGCGGAAGGTTAAAGCCTCACTCATCGGTTGTTTTCCAGCGCGCCATCAGCCGGCGCATGGCTTGCCAGACATCAGCCTTACGCTGTGGCTCTTCCATTAATAATTCCAGGCCCGGCAGGGCCCATACCGAGCCCAGGCCTTCGACCTGCAGCTCGCGGTACCAGGCTTCGGCATTGGCTTCGCCGGCAAAACGCACGGCGGGCAGGCCGATCAGCCACAGGCACACGCAGGGTTCGTCTTCCAAACGCGCAGACACAAAACCTTGCACAAAATCCCGCGCAGCGTCCGGGCCCTGGTCCATGTTGCCGCGCACCAGCAACGGCCAGCGTACGGGGTCGCCGACGATCTGTGGGCTGTCGGGCAGGCCGGCGGCGCGCAGCATGTCCTTGAGCAGCATGTAGGCCGGGTCGCGGGTCTGGAAACGTTCGCCGGTGGGCAACTCCACCAGCAGCAGGCAGCGCCCGGCCCGCAGCAATTGCAGGGCGAAACGCGGTGGCGGCACCACCGGCGCCTTGGCCACCGGGGCAGCCTCTTCGGCCACCTTGGCGGTCTTGGTCACCGGCGACGGGCGCGGCACTTCGACCTTGGCCCGTTCTACAACGGGGCGTACCGGTGCGTCAGGCTTGATCACGGCCACCGGCGCGGCCGCTTCCTCGCCCGACGACTCGAACGCCTCATAGGGCTCAAGCGCCTGCAACAGCTCGGGCCGCGAGGGAGCGGCAAACGGCAGTTCGGTGCGGGGCAGCCAGTTGACCACCTGCATGGCGGTCAAGTAAGCGCGACGTCGGGACTCGATAAGCACAGCTCGGCCACTTGTGGATAAGTAAAGAGCGGGGATTCTACCGTTGTTCGGCAACAATCGCCCACTGCGTACTGACCGGCTGTGGATAAATCCCGTGCCTGATGCAGTACAATCGCGACTTTTCATCGCCAACCAGCCGGCCATTCCCATGATCGAACCCAAGCGCGTACTACGCGCCCTCGCCGAACACTGGGCATTACTTGAGCCACTGTGCGAACACTTCGACCAAGGCACCCTGAGCCTTGCCGAGCTGCGCGCGCAACTGGCCGCCCAACAACTGGACAGCACGCCACAGGACATCACCAGCCTGTTGGACGTGTGGATTCGCCTGGACATCCTGGTGCCTGTCGCCAAGAGCCCGAACCGTTTCGAGCTCAATGCACAGATCCATGACTTCCTGGCTTATCTTCGCAAGGAGCACCGGCTTGGCCTGTGCCTGGAAATCGAAGCCTACCTGCGCCACCTTGAGCGCCTGGCAGGTTATATCCAGGACGCTTTCGACATCCGTGATGGCCACGACCTGGCCCGCCAACTGCGCTTGCTGGACATGCGCGTGCGGGACGTGCTGAAAAAACTCGCCAACGACGAACAAGCCCTCGCTGCCGTGGCCGACCGCGCCAAGACCAGCGACCGGCAGATTCCGTTGCGCCAGCGGTATGCCGAGGTCCTGGCGACCTGGGACGAATATGTCGAACCGATGATCCAGCTGGTGAACGCCGACGGCGCCTTCGAGCAAGGCGTGCGCAAGGTGGAAAACGTGCTGCTGCGCCTGCTCACCGAGCAACAGCGCCTCGGCCACCTGGTGGACGACGACATGCTGCTGCGCACCCACGCGCGCATCCTCGAAATGCAGACCAGCGCCCAGCTAACCTTGCGCCATGCGCGGGAGCTGCTGTTGCCGCTGCGCGAAGAAGCGCGCCGGCACAACGCCGTGACCCGTGGCGCGGCACTGGCCCTGTCGGCGATCCGCCGCAAAGGCCTGGACGCGGTACCACAGGCCGCGATGCCGATGTTTACCCGTCCGCAAAGCACCTTCCTCGGCAGTGCCAGCCAAGTAGAAGCCTATGTGTATGCCCTGGCGAATTTCGAGCCGAAACCGGCAAAATTCCCCAAGGCGCACAAATCCCACAAAGGCGAAGCCCAGCGCGCACCGCGTACGGTCAAGGAAATGCTCGAACGCTGCGAAGACGCGCTGCCGATGCCAGACCTGATGACCTGGCTGCTGGAGCAGGAACCGGACGGCGCCACCGACGAATTGCTGTACTGGTTCTCACGGCTGTCCCGCGAAAAACGCTTCAAGCGCGAACGCCTGGAACGCCGCGACTACCACACCACCGAGCACCAGGTCAGCCTGCGCTCCTTCGCCCTGCTCCCGGCCACTGCTGATGCGGCCGAGCAATCTGCGAGTACACCTCATGCATCTTGATCTATCCGAACTGTCCCAGCTGGCGCCGATCTTTCGCGAGCTGTTCAAGGGTTACCACGTCAGCCGCCGCGACCCGGAGCTGTACGCGCAATTGTCGAACTTCCAGGACCAGTACCGCACGCTGTTCAAGGCCCTGGGCTTTGAACTGGTGTGCGACACACGCGGTTTCTACTACTTCGTGCCGGACACCGCCGTGGCCGCCGCGCAGGTGAACAAGACCGCGCAGCGCCTGGCACTGTTCACGTTCATCATTGTTGAGCACTTGGCGGATCAAGGCCGCGACCCGATCGCGGTGCTCGACGGTGGCAGCCTCGGCCGCGACGAGTTGCCGTCGCTGCTGGAGAAGTACCGCGACCTGTTTATCCAGGCCGAAGTGCAGACCCAGGAAGAACTCGAAGAAAAAATCATGCGCCGCATGACCCAACTGGGTTTTGCCAGCGAAGACAACGGTATCTATCGCTTCCTGCCGCCGATGCATCGCTTCCTTGATGTATGCCTGTCGGTGCAGCAGGACCGCGACCTCGCGGCCAGCGTGCACAGCGTGTTGCCACTGCCGGCGCCGGTGATCATCGATGAAGACAGCGATGAAAAACTGCTGAAAACCGATGACCCGCTGGACCTTAGCGACTTCGCCGAAGAAAGCGAAGAAGACGCCCTGGCCCGCGCCATTGCCGAAGAACAGGAGACCGACGCATGAGTAAGGAACGCTACGGCATCCGCCGCTTCGCCCTATTGAATACCGCAGGTTACAGCCTGGGTTTGTTCCCGCTGGAAGAACCGCTGTCGGTGTATGGCGCAAACAACCTGGGTAAATCCGCGTCGATCAACGCCTTGCAGTTCCCGATCCTGGCGCGCATGTCGGACATGAGCTTCGGCAAGTACACCCTGGAACAATCCCGACGCTTCTACTTTGCCAGCGACACCAGCTACATCCTCGTGGAAGTGTCCCTGCCCCACGGCCCGCACGTGATCGGCGTGGTCGGGCGCGGCCCGGGCGGTGGTTTCGGCCACCAGTTCTTTGCCTATGCCGGCAAGCTGGACCTGGCGCACTACCAGAAGAACGACACCTGCCTACGGCAGAAAGAGCTGTTCACCAACCTTGAGCGCGAAGGCCTGAAAGCCTACGAACTCAAGCCCGATGAACTGCGCCGTTTGCTGGTGGGCGGCCACACGTCGATCCCGCTGGACCTGACGCTGATCCCGCTGCGCTCTACCAGCGAGCAGAGCCTGAAGACCTTCCGCGCACTGTTTATCAACCTGCTGCACATGCGCGAAATCACCGCGGCCAAGCTCAAGCAGCTGTTCCTCGATGCGTTCGAACACAGCCTGCGCTCCGGCAGCGTGGATTACATCGCGGCGTGCGAAGAAGCCTTCCGCGACGTGCGACGCATGGAGCAGGACTACAACTCCCTGGTCGCCGCCGGCCCGCTGGTTGAAGCGCTGGCCAATGGCGTGCGTTTGCGCGACGTATTGCGCGGCAAGCTGCATCGCCTGTCGCCGCTGTTGGATTCGTTGCTGGGCACCTGGTCGGACTACGCCAGTGCGCGCAAGGAAGAACTGACCATCCAGGCCGAGCATTACCGCAACGAGCAGGACGCGCTGCAGAACGACCAGCGCGGCGGCACCCAGGAGCTGATGCGCCTGGAGCGGGAAATCAGTGGCATCCAGCGTTGGCTGGGCGAGCTGTCGGTGCTCAAGCATCGCTTTGCGCTGGTCGATGATGTGAAGGTGCTGGAGCAGCAATTGCTAGCGGCCAAGGACGCTCACGATGAACTCGCCGGCGCCTTGGCGCAGTCGCGGCAGTTCAGTGCCGAGGATTTGGACGAGCGCTTGCGCGAGCTGGAAAAACGCTTGAAGTCGGTCAAGCAGCAGCTCGACCACGCGGACAACAACAGCTACGCCAAACTGCGCGAAGAATTCTCGCAGCAGGATGTCGAGCGTCTGATGCGCCTGTTCAACAGTTCGCTGTTTAGTCTGCCGTTGGGCGAGCATGGCATCACGCTGGATGAGGACGGCCAGTGGGTCAAATCCCTGGAGCAGATCCTCGATGGCTTCAAGGGCGAGCGTTTTGAAGTGCCGGGGCTGTCCATCGACATCTCCCACATCGAACCGCCAGCCTTGCAGGCCCTGGCGGATCGTGCCGCGTTGCGCGACCAGAAAGAGCGTCTGGAAAAAGAACTCAAGCAACTCAAGACCCAGCAGGCTGTAGCGTCTGACCGTGCGGCGAGCAAGACCCAGACCGAAGCGCTGTACCAGCAGGTACTGGACGCGCAAAAGGCCCTGGAAGATTTCCGCCGGGCGCAAACCCTCAGCGCCGAAGAAGGCGAGAAGCTGGAAAACCTCGCGCAGATGGAAGCAGCGCAGGACGAATTGAAGCGTTCCAGCGATGCATTTACCGAGCGCGTCCAGCAGCTGTCGGCCAAGCTGCAACTGGTGGGCCGCCAGATCGGCGATATGGAAGCCAAGCAACGCACGCTGGATGACGCGTTGCGCCGTCGCCAGTTGCTGCCGGCAGACTTGCCGTTCGGCACGCCGTTCATGGACCCGGTCGACGACTCCATGGACAACCTGTTGCCGCTGCTCAATGACTATCAGGACAGCTGGCAAGGCTTGCTGCGCGCTGATGGGCAGATCGAGGCGCTGTATGCCCAGGTGCGCCTCAAGGGCGTGGCCAAGTTCGACAGCGAGGATGACGTTGAGCGTCGCCTGCAACTGCTGATCAACGCGTATGCGCACCGCACCGATGAAGCGCTGACCCTGGGCAAGGCACGCCGCGCGGCGGTCACCGATATCGCGCGGACCTTGCGCAATATCCGCAGCGACTACGACAGCCTTGAGCATCAACTGGCGCTGTTCAACCGCGAGATCAACAAGCGCCAGGTCTCCAACCTGCAAAGCTTCCGCATCGTGCTGGCGCCGAACAAGGAAGCCCTCAAGCATATCGACCAGATCATCCACAGCGCCGGTCAGTATGAAGAAGGCGAAACCCTGTCGGTGTTCGACCTGAGCCAGAGCGCCGAGCAGGACAACAAGAACGAAGAGGCCAAGGAGTACCTGGCCCGCCTGGTGGCTGCCAACCATAACCAGTTGGGCCTCAAGGATTTGTTCGAATTGGCGTTCGAGATCACCAAGGTGCATGGCCAGCCGGTGATTCACACCGACATCGACGGCGCCGCGTCCAACGGCACCACCATGACCATCAAGGCGCTGACCAACATGTACTTGTTGCTGCACTTGATGGACCGCGATCAGGCCGGACGTGTGCGTTTGCCGTACTACCTCGATGAGGCAGCGGACATCGACGAGAAGAACCAGGCGGCGTTGCTGGAAACCAGCTTGCAACTGGGCTTTGTGCCGATTCTGGCCAGCGTGAAGCCGCAGGTTTCCGCCCAGGTGGCGATTGACCTGGAAGGTGGCAGCGGGCCGAATGGGATCTATATCGATGAGGCGGATTGGAAGTACATCCGTCGTCACGATGTGGTGAAGGCGACGGTGAATGTGCAGGCGGATGAGCCGGAGTTGGATGAGGTCTGATTGGTTGGACTGAAATGAAAAAGGCCCCTGGGTGTGAATCCAGGGGCCTTTTTTGTTGCCTGTTCGGGCCTCATCGCGGGCAAGCCCGCTCCCACATTTGACCGAGTACATCCTTTGGAATGCAATCGAATGTGGGAGCGGGCTTGCTCGCGAAAGGCGCGCCTCGGTCTACTTGCCGAGCGGAATCTTAGGCGCCCAGGTCAGCCACTCATCCTCAAACTTGTCGAACAGCGGGAAGGTTTGCTTCGCAAGTGCGGCATTGCCCATACGATCGCCATCTGGCGTAGCGAAGGCAATGCCACCCGCGACCAGCGTCTCCAAGGACTCAGTACGCACCGTCGCCCCTTTGAACAGGCCGAAGTCGAGACCAAAGCCACTGGTGTTCCAGAAGCGGCTGCCGCTGCGTACCAGCGGAGCGTATTTAGGTTCGATCAGAATGTGAATCAGCACGCGGTCAGCGGTCTGGCCCAGCTCGTAACCGGTGACTTTGCCCACGGTGACTTCGCGGTAAGTCACGGGTACGCCTTCCTTCAACGAGCCACGGCGTGCGGCGCTGAGGGTGAGGCTCAGGCCTTCCTCCTGGTGAACGGCTTTCGGCGGTTCATCCAGCGCTACGAAGCTCTTTTGCGGGCCGGCGTTTTTCACCGCGGGCTGCACTTCGATGTACTGGCCGGTGACCAGGGTTTCCAGGTTCGAGGTTTTCATCAGGCCCAGCTCAGGCTTGACCACCCAGAACTGGCTGCCCACGCGAGCAATGCGGTCCGCCACTTGGGTAATGCGCGCGCTGAGCAACACCGACTGCATGTCTGCGCTGAGATCGACGCTTTCGATCTTGCCCACATCCAGGCCTTTGAAGCGTACCGGTGTGCCCGGGCGCATGCCGTCGGCGCGATCGACCTTGATGGTCACCAAGGTGCCGTGCTGGTTGGCCGCCTCGCGGTCGGTGAACAGGCGGAAGCGCGGGATGCGTTTTTTCAACGGCACGTTCGGCTCAGGGGTTTCGAAGGCGATACCGCCGGCCATCAGGCTGGCCAGGGATTCACTCTTGACCTGGATGCCGCCGGTGAGGCCGCCGGTCAGGGTGACGCCGCTGGCATTCCAGAAACGCGTGGAGCCGTTGACCAGGTTCTCGTATTCCTTCTCGATGTGGACGCCGATCACCAGTTGCTTGTTCTTGCGCGAGAACTGGTAGCTCTGCACCGAACCGACCTTGACCTGTTTGTAGAGAATCGGGCTGCCGACATCCAGCGAGCCGAGATTGTCGGTGAACAACACCATGTGCAGGCCCGGTGAGCGCAGGTCCAGCGGTGGTGCCTTGGCGCGGGCGACGAATTCGCGCTGGGGGGCGCTGCCTTTGTCGCCGGGACGGATAGCGATGTAGTTGCCTTTGACCAAGGCCTCAAGCCCGGTGATACCGGCGAGGGAGATCGATGGCTTGACCACCCAGAACTGGGTGTCCTGCACCAGGTAGTCTTCGGCCAGCGGGTCGAGGGTCAGCTCGGCGTTGGCGCTGGACAGGGAGGGGTCGATCTTCAGGGTTTTCAGGCTGCCGACCTGGATGCCTTTGTACATCACCGGCGTGCGGCCAGCCTGTAGGCCTTCGAAGTCGGTGAGCTTGACCTTGACCTTGATGCCGGCTGCGGCCGCGTCGAAATCTTCGTACAGGCGGAAGGGCAGGCTTGGGTCCGTCGGTGGGCTGTCTTTGCGGTTCTCTGGCGTGGCGAAGGCGATGCCGCCGGCGACAATGCTGGAGAGGGATTCGCTGCGCACCTTCACGCCGGAGAGGTTCGCGTCGATGCTGATGCCGCTGGCGTTCCAGAAACGTGTGTGTTTGCGCACCAGGTTGGCGTAGGTCGGTTCGATGTAGACCTTGATCTCAACGGTACTCTGGTCTTCGGAGAGCAGGTAGCTTTTGACCTGGCCGACCTGGATCTGCTTGTAGAACACCGGGCTGCCGCGGTTGAGCGAGCCGAGGCGGTCAGCCTTGACGGTCAGGTGCAGGCCGGGCTTGGCGTCGGACAAGGGCGGCTCTTCGGAGAGCGCCTTGAACTTGCGCGTGGGTTCGCCATCACCGGGGCTGGCGGCGATGTAGTTACCCGAGACCAGGGTTTCCAGGCCGGTGATGCCGGCCAGGCTGACGCTGGGCTTGACCAGCCAGAAGCGCGTGTTGGTCTTGAGGTACTGGTCGACGTCCTTGTTCATCTCGATGGTGGCGATCACCCCGCGATTACTGCCTTCGTCGTCCAGGGCCAAGGCCTTGACCTTGCCCACCGTCATGCCTTTGTAGACCACTTCGGTCTTGTTGACCTGGATACCTTCGCCGCTTTCGAAGCGCACTTGGATATCGATACCCTGCTGGGTATAGGCGCGCCATCCCAACCAGCCGCCGATGATCAGGGCAATCAGGGGTAACACCCAGATGGCCGACCAGTTAGAGGCCGGGCGGGTTTTAGCTTTTGGCAAATCACTCATGGTCGTCGTCCGACTCCGTGTTATCCCAAATCAGTCGGGGATCAAAAGTTACTGCGGCAAGCATCGTCAAGATCACCACACTGGCGAACGCCGCAGCGCCGAGATTGGCCTCGACACTGGCAAGTCGCCCGAAGTTTACAACCGCCACCAGGATGGCGATCACGAAAATATCCAACATGGACCAGCGGCCAATGAATTCGATAAAGCGGTACATGACGATACGCTGTTGTGCGGACAACGGCTGATGGCGCTGCACGGAGAACAGTAGCAGACCAATGCCAACAAGCTTGAAGGTTGGCACCAGAATACTGGCAATAAACACCACGGCGGCGATGGGGAACATGCCGTGCTGCACCAATTCAATCACGCCGGCCATGATAGTGCTGGGGGCACCCTGCCCGAGGGAGTTGATCGTCATGATGGGCAAAAGGTTGGCCGGGATATACAGAATGGCTGCCGTGATCAGCAATGCCCAGGTCCGGGTGAGGCTGTTGGGACGTCGGGCATGGACCAGCGCGCCGCAACGGGTGCAGGTTTGCTCGTCGGTATCCGGCTCTTGCTTGTTCAACTCATGGCATTCGGTACAAATCAGAATGCCAGCATCAATCGCCCGCATGTTCATCCTCTCCTGACAGTGCTTGCCAGATCTGGTGCGGCGACATCACCACCTCAAGCAGGACCTGAACCATTAATAGGCTGACAAAACAGACCAGGCCCAGGCCGATGGTGATAGAGGCCATGTCGGCGAGTTTTACGATCGCCACCAGGACGCCCATCAGGTAGACCTCCAACATGCCCCAGTCTTTCATGTGGTGGTAGATACGGTAGAGCAGCAGCCCGTAGCTGCGCCCGATGTTCCAGCGAATGCTGAGCAGGACCGCCAATTGGCAGAGCAGCTTGAGCAGGGGAATGCCCATGCTGCACAGGAACACCACCACCGCAACGCCCTGCATACCCGTATTGAACAGGGCGACGACGCCACTCCACACGGTGTCCTCCGAGGACTGCCCAAGTAGATTGAGCTGCATGATGGGCAAAAAGTTCGCGGGGATATACAGCAGTAACGCAGCGATAACCAAGGCGAGGCTGCGCTCAACGACATTGTGGCGGTGAGCGTACAGCTCGTAACCGCAACGTGGGCATTGGGCTTTTTCGCCAAGGGCGAGCGCTGGTTTGCGCATCAGCAAGTCGCACTCATGGCATGCCACCAGGTCGTCCAGTGGTAAATCCGATACCTCGGGGGTATCAACCGGATCGGGCATAAATAGGGCTCGGACTCTAAAAAGGTTAGGTGCCTATTCTAGTGGTCTGGTTCAGAAATAACTGTGCAAATTTGTCGGTGCTTGTTTTGCTTTTCTCGCGCCCAAAACAAAACCCCATCTGCTTTCGCAAATGGGGTTTCGGAATTTAATCTTGACGATGACCTACTCTCACATGGGGAAACCCCACACTACCATCGGCGATGCATCGTTTCACTGCTGAGTTCGGGATGGGATCAGGTGGTTCCAATGCTCTATGGTCGTCAAGAAATTCGGGTACTGAGTCGTGACCAGTTGGTCTCGCTTCAGCAAATTGGGTATGTGACAGCTTTCGGTGTTTTGTGAGATCGAACTTTCGGTTCTATCGTCTTCACACACCGCAATCTGGTGCTCTTTCGCTTTTCAGCTCGAAGCATGCAAATTGCTTGGGTGTTATATGGTCAAG